>CAURDS010000001.1:0-190417 GCA_963524215.1 uncultured Saccharimonas sp. (SeqCode)
AATAGCACGGTGCCGAATTATAAAAAACTCCTCCTAGTCGGTGGAGTTTTTTCGTTATTTATTTTTTGGCTTTAAAAAATACTAGTAAGAAATAGTGTTACAACTTATTTTATACTTTTATATTCAAATACTTCACCTAATTCAATAGGAAATATTTTTACTTTTTGGTTATATTTTCGAATTTTATTATTTAATTCATTATATTTTTCAAGAGGAATTTCTATGTGAATAATATCCTCAAAAGGAATATCCTCTAAAGAACGAATTTCAGTTTCACTAAATATTTTTGGTAATTTTGCAGTTTTGTTTAGATTTTTAATGCCAAGAATTACTGGGAAGTTCTCTCTAATATCAGAGTATTTTTCGAAAGATTCCCATGTATTTTTACAAGATTTATTTACTTTTCCGCTCCAAGATTTTTTTGAATTTATTTTATTTTTCTTTCTCCAGTTAAGAATGTTTATGAGTGAACGCGGAGCAAATATCGTATATGCTAAAATATACATTTTTGTGTAATGTCGCACAATCCAAAAAATACTATCACCAAAACGAAAAGTTTTAGGATTCTTAAAATTATGATTATCTGCATAACATCTAGCAATAATTCTTTTAGTTACTAGAGATATTGATTTCATACTTAATTTTTTAGAATAAATAATTAAGTAGTCATCTTGCTGGGTTTTTAATCCATTTTTTAAAATATTGTCAAAAATTGGTGTGATATTTCTGTTGGGACTATACTCAAATCCTCCAGTTCCGTGCCAGAATTTTACATTTATAATACTATTTTTATACTCTTCTAGCTCGTTTTTAGTAAAATTTGGTAAAGCATTCGAAAGTTGCTTTTGGAGCTCTAGAATAGCCTTATTTTGTGTTTTAGTTTTTATTGATTTTGGTAAGAAAAATATACAAATTTGCTTAGGTAACTTATGGTAGAACTTATTATTTATTCGAAAAAACATAAGAAAATTATAACATAAACAGATTAGAAATCCAAAAATATTATAATAAAATAAAAAAGCTCTTATGTAAATATTGACAAAAAGCATAAGTTGTGCTATAATTAAAACATAATCAAAAATAGATTAGATTTTAATAAAACAAAGGAGATTAAATGGCCGGAACAAAGGCGGGCGGCGCAAAGGCAGCTGCAACTAATAAAGCAAAATATGGAAAAGATTTTTATTCACGAATTGGGCAAAAAGGCGGTAAAAATGGAACAACTGGTGGATTTGCTGCAAACCGTGAACTTGCAAAAATTGCAGGGCAAAAGGGCGGTCGAATTAGCCGTCGTGGCCCAGCTACAACAAAGATTCCAATGACTGAAGAGTCTGAAGAATCAAAAATTGAAGTTCGTGTAGCTTAAAAAGATATATAAATAAAATCACGCTTTCGGAATATTGCGTGATTTTATTTTATTTTTCGCCGCAAACTTTTAAAACGGGAATCATTATTTTGCCAGATAGTTCCGCAGGCAGGGCATTTATACGTTAAATCTTTTTGTTGAAAACCATTTAGTTTGCATTTTGGACAGAGGCTTCTTTTATGTAGCCAATCTCGGTAAGTATCAAGCTTGCTTTCAGCTAAATTTGAACTAAAACAAAACCCATATTGACTTACAAGGTTATTTCGAACGAGCTCCCAAGCTTCAGACTCCATCTTAAGTAGTTCAATATCAAGCCAAAAATCTTCGTGGCTAAGCAGTGCGTGAGCTAATTCATGCAAAATTAACAGATGAAAATTTGAAGATTCTAGTTCGAAAAAAATTGTATTTTCTTTCTTTGACCAATAGAAATCATCGCTTTCTTCGAAATTGAATTGAGGAAAGTCTTTGCGCAATTTTTCAACAAATTCCAAATTCATTAAAAATTCAACGCCTCTTTTGCAGATTCAAAACAGCCATAAATCACTGCTTCGCGCGGTTTTTGAGCTTGAATAATTTTTGGGCAGGAAATTCCTTCGGGCAGGTTTTCGCGAACAATTTGTTCTAGAAAAAGATCGAATTTTTTAAAGTTTTCACCAAGGCTACCACCAATAATAATTACCTCTGGCTGAATTACTGGGATTATCACTAAAAATCCACGCGAAATTCTATCGGCAATATTTTGCCATTGTCGTGGTTTTGAAATCTCGCTCGCATATTTACCATAAACATTAAAAATTGCCCGTGCGCTTGCAAATTCTTCCCATTCTCGCACTCGACCATCAAATTCAATCGGGATTCGTCCAATTTCACTATTTTTTAAGCCTTGGTTAATTTTGCCATCTGTTATTACCCCTGAACCAATCCCTGTTGAAAGTGTGATATAAAGAACATTTTGAGCTTTATTTTTGAATTTTTTAATTTCGAAAAGCCCAGCAAGATTGGCATCGTTCTCAACTAGAATTTTAACATTTGGAAATATTTTTGAAAGTTCAGCTTTTATATTAAAATTCTGCCAGCGTAAATTTTTTGCCCACAAAATTATGCCGTTTTCAATAATACCAGGTTCGGCACAAGAAATTGCTTGGATTTCACCCGATTTTAGCTGTTCCGAAAATTCTTTTTTAATAACTTTTTCAATAATTTCAAGATATTTTTGCTGAGATTTTGGCGTTTGAAATTCGAAAGATTTTAAAAGTTTACCTTCTTTCGAAAATCCCGCCAATAAAGTTTTTGTTCCACCCGTATCAATTGCAATAATCATAACTCTATTTTACGATGAAAAAAATAAAAATTCAACCTTTGAGAAATTCTAAAACTAAAAACTTGACAAAACTGTTCGGGGGGGGGGGGGGGTATAATAAAACCATTATTAAACTTCAAGGAGAAATATGAAAAAGAAGAATATTATGATCATTGCAATTAGTGCGATAGTGATAATTGTGTTGGCGATAATTGCAGTCGTAGGATATAATTTCTATGATAAAAACCGCTCAAAATCTATTACGAAAGTAGGGGGTGTAATAACAGATGCTAAAGAAGAAACTAATATCTTTACAGGTCATCCAAAACCCACTAAACCAAACGTAGGAAACACCTATTTTGTTAAAGACTATTTAGGCAGGAATGCAGATACGACCTGCACATACAGGCTAAATGGTGAATGTATGGATGACTATGGAAAGGCTTCAGTATATATTCGTTTCAACTCAACTTCTGGTGAAAAAATCGAAAAAGCTTCAATTTCTAATTATAAAGTCTTAAGTCAAAATATTAATTACGGTAATGAGCTAATAGTGACAGAGGGCGAATATGGCATATCGAAGCCAAGCATAACTGAGATTTTTCTTACGGTTGAAAAAATAGATAAAAATAAAAAACTTGTCGAAGTTGAGAAGAAAGGACAGTTATATCGCTATGAGTGTCAAAGTAAAAATAATGGAGTTGTGGGTGCTTTTGTTAAGAAACATGATACGTTAACATCCAACAATTTTGACACGGTTGAATGCTCTTGGACAGAGAAAGTGCTGAAGTAGGTATTGAGTATAGTGAAGCGGTCTTCGAGAATGAGGGCCGTTTTTTCTATTTTTGAGCTCTTGAAAAATCTTTAAAAATCTGTTAAAATGGTAACAATCTATTGGGCAGGTTAATTTTAGCTATGTTCAAAGAAATACAATTAAGGAAGGAGTCTTAAAGACTAATGGCAACAGCCAAAAAAATAACAATGGACGAATTGTTGGCGTCTGCTCCAGAGAGCGTAAATCAACTAAACCAAGGCGAAACTGTTGAGGGAACAATTCTTTCAGTTCGCAAACACGAGATTTTAATTGACTTAGGGGCGAAAGGTGTTGGATTTGTTCCTCGCCGAGAAGCTGGTCATTCAAAAAACCTTGTTGAAGGTGAAACTGTAACAGCAAGCGTTGTTGATACTGAAATGGACAACGGAATGTCGTTGCTTTCTCTCCGAAAAGCTGCAAAAGATCGCGGTTGGGAAGAAGTTATCGAAAAAATGGAAAATGGCGAAATTATCGAAATTATTCCATTTGATGCTAACCGAGGTGGTTTGCTAGTTGAATATGAAGGAATTCGCGGATTCTTACCTGTTTCTCAACTTTCAGCAGAACACTACCCACGAGTTGGCGCAAGCGACAAAGATGAGATTTTGAGCCGATTGAATACGCTTATTGATAAGCCAATCAACGTTCGAATTCTTGATGCAGACCGCAAAACTAATAAACTTATCTTTAGTGAAAAAGAGGCTATCAAAGATGGTTTAAATGAACGATTTGACAGCTTGAAAATTGGAGATGAAGTTGAAGGTGTTGCGACTGGTGTTGTAGATTTTGGCGTTTTTGTAAATATTGAAGGAATTGAAGGTTTGGTCCACATTTCTGAAATTTCTTGGGAACGCGTAAATAATCCAAAAGATTATGTAAAAATTGGTGATACAATTAAGGCAAAAATTATCGCAATTGATAAAGATCGCCTAAGTCTTTCAATGAAACAACTAACTGAAGATCCTTGGCTTTCAGAAGTTGAACAGTTTAAAAAAGGTTCAAGCGTTGAAGGAACTGTAACACGAATTACGCCATTCGGTGCTTTCGTAAAAATCAGCCCAGCAATTGAAGCTCTTGTTCATGTTTCGGAACTTGGCAAAGGAAATGATATTAACCCAGAAAATATCTTTACTCTAAATGAGCGTAAAGAATTTGTGGTTATTGATATCGATAAAGAGAATCGAAAAATTTCTCTTAGCCTTGCAAAATAATTCAAAATTATTCTTGCGCTGAACAGTCGGAAATCGGTTTCGAAATCGGTTTCCGAACTTCAGCTTAAGAAAAATAAAAAACCAGAGGAGGTTGTATGAGTCAGAAGAAAATTGTAAATATCACAGATTCAATTACTGTTGATGAATTAGCTGGAGCTTTAAATCTCCCTGTTACAACTTTGATTGGTGAGCTTTTTAAGAATGGAATCGTTGCAACTATCAACCAGCGAATTGATTTCGAAACCGCTGTAATTGTAGTTGAGGAACTCGGTTTAAAAGATGTTGAACTTAAGAAGAAAGCAAAGACTGATGTTGTAACTTCTCGATTACAAAAAATGCATGAAGTTTCTGAAAATGCAAAACCTCGCCCACCAATTGTGGCGGTAATGGGGCATGTTGACCACGGAAAAACTACACTTCTTGATACAATTCTTGGTACAAAAACTGTTTCTGGCGAGGCTGGCGGAATTACTCAACATATTTCAGCTTATCAAACCGAAAGAAAAGGTCGAAAGATTACGCTTCTTGACACACCAGGCCACGAGGCATTTGCGGCGCTCCGCCAACATGGAGCAACTTTAACTGACGTTGTGATCATTGTTGTTGCAGCAGATGATGGTGTTAAACCTCAAACTGTCGAGGCGATTAGATTTGCTCAAAATGCTAACGCAAAAATTGTTGTTGCAATCAATAAAATGGATAAAGACACTGCAAACAAAGACCGCGTAATGGCGGAGCTTTCTGAGCGAGGTTTAATGCCAGAGGAATGGGGTGGTGATATCACTATGGTGCCAATCTCAGCAAAAAATGGTGACGGAATAGACGATCTTCTCGATATGGTTATTTTAACTGCTGATTTAGAGGAACTGCGCGCTGATGTTGATATTCCTGCTGAAGGCCTAGTGATTGAGTCGCATATGGAGGTTGGAAAGGGCTCAGTTGTTTCTCTTCTTGTTGAACATGGAAACTTAAAACAAGGTGGATTTTTAGTTGCTGGAACAACTTATGCAAAAGTTCGAACCCTTCAAGACTATAAGGGAGAAGCTCTTAAATCTGCAGGTCCTTCAACTCCTGTAACTGTAACTGGTTTTAAAGAACTACCGCAATTTGGTGATGTCTTTAAAGTGGTGAAGAATGAGAAAGAAGCTCGAAGTCTTGCTCAAAAAGCTAAAATTGAAGCCGCTCAGAATGCTGCAACCGCCAACGTTACCGGTGCGGATTTATTAAAAATGATGAACCAGAAACATGATGCTGAAGATTTCAATATCGTAATTAAGGCCGACGTTCAAGGTTCGCTTACATCTGTATCGGACAGTCTGCGTTTGATTGAAACTGGTGGTGAAGTTAATCTAAATGTTGTAAGTAGTGGAATTGGAAATATTACTGAAAATGACATTCACTTAGCTGCTGCTGGCGAAAAAACAATTATTTATGGATTTAATGTTGAGCTTCCGCCCGCAATCAAAAAAATCGCTACTCGTGACCGCGTTGAAGTTCGAATTTATAAAGTTATCTATGAGCTTCTTGACGATGCTCGTGCTGAAATGGAAAAACTTCTTGCTCCAGAAGTTGTTGAAACTGAAATTGGATCGCTGGAAGTTAAAGGTGTTTTCCGCACAATGAAAGAAGAAATCATTGCTGGTGGAGAAGTTAAATCAGGCCGTGTTTACGCTGGATTACTCGCTCGCGTAATTCGAAAGAAAGAGCAAATTGCTGAAGTTGAAGTTTCGCATGTTCAGCGCCAGCAGCAAGAGGCGAAAGATGTTATTGAGGGCGAAATGTGTGGTCTTTCGTTGAAAACTAAAAAGAAAATCCAGCTTGAAGTTGGCGACAAACTTGAATTCTTTACCCGTGAAGTTGTTGCTCGTAAGCTTAAAGACTAGATAATATGATAAAATAATTTGAAAAAACATTTTGCTTGTGCTAAAATAGAAATAACTAAACAAGGAAAAAAGAGAATGTTTCAATTAGACGACAAATTTTTTGAAGGAATTGGCATTGAGCGAATGTCTCCGCAAGAAGCGGCAGTTTTTAAACAACATGTTCAGGAAGAGCTTGAAACTCGCGTTGGTGAACGGATAACAGATGGGTTTTCGAATGAAAAGCTTGAAGAATTCGAAAAAATTATCGATGATGCTCCGGGATTTGTAGATAATTGGCTAATGGTTAATGTGCCAGATTTTCGAAATGACCGTGCGTTTTTAGCGCTAACTCAACAAAATGGTGGGCAAGAAAATCGCCAAACTATTGCAGAATTTGCTTCAATGAAATGGCTTGAAATTAACCGCCCAGATTTTAATCAAATTACAACAATCGTAATGAAGGAAATGCAAGACGAACTTAAAGCTAATATTGATAAAATTTTTAGCTAGAATTCAAAAAAAAACCGTGCAAATAAACGCGGTTTTTTCTTTGTAAAATTATTTCAAATAGCCGTTTATAAAGCTCTGCGCAGTTGTTTTTTTGCCGTTCGGCGTAAGAAGTGTTTTTATTTTTAGAAACTCTCCATCCGCAAATTTAAGTGTTAAAGGTGAATTTTCGGGGTTCGAGTTTACTACTTTCGCAGTTTTAATAACTACTAAATAGTTATCAATTTGAATCTTACTTTTTGGAAAGATTTCAAAAGCTCGAATTTGTTGTTCTGCTTGTTTTGCGGTTTGATTTTCTGGATTTAGAATTGAATCACTTTTTTTAAGAAGCTGGCAATATTTGGCTTGTGAATTATCTTGTTTTTCACCTTTTAGCTCACCAGAAATAATCTTTGGTAAATCTCGCACCAACATTTCAGCCCCAATCTTGCCGCAAATTTCATAAAGCTCACTGGCAGTTTCTGTTTTTGAAAGTTTAATTTCTTCTTGTGAATAAACATCGCCAGCATCCATTTCTTTTGATAGTTTCATTAGTGAAATGCCAGTTTTTGTATCACCATTTAAAATTGCACTCTCAATTGGGCTTGGCCCGCGGTATTTTGGTAAAAGAGAAGGGTGAACGTTCACTATTGCGGGCGTGAATAAATCAATGATTTCTTGCGGAATAATTCGCCCAAACGAAACTAAAACACCCACTGGATTTTTGAAATTCTGCACAAATTTGATAATTTCATTCATTTTTTGTGGTTGGAGAACAGGAATTTTAAACTTTTCGCCAATTTTCTTAACTTTTGGCGATTGAAGTTTTTGACCGCGACCTTTTTTTGAATCTGGTTTAGTAATAATTCCAGCAACTTCGAAATTTTCGTCAATTAATTTTTGGAGTGAAACAGCCGAGAAATCTTCTGTACCAAAGAAAATTATAGGATTTTTCAACTATAAATCCTCCCATAAATCAGAGTTATTTTCGACATCTTTCTCGTAGTTTAATGGTTGTAATTCACCATCTTTATCTAAACGATAAAACGCGTCTTTTTTGTCGCGAATATGGTCGATAAAGAGAACGCCGTTTGTGTGGTCAATTTCATGCTGAAGAACGCGAGCAAGAAAATCTTCAGCCTTAATTCGAACTTCATTTCCATAAATATCAAGCGCTTTAACGCGAATTTTTGAAGCTCGCGGAACTTTGCCGTAAATTCCTTTGATTGAAAGGCAACCCTCAAAATCGATGTCGGTTTTTCCTTCGAATTTTGTAATTTCGGGGTTGATTAAAGCGGTAAATTCCTTGTTATTTTTGTCATCCAAATCACTTCGAACAATAATGATTTTGTAGAGTTTGTTAATTTGTGGCGCAGCAATTGCGGCCGAAATTTCGTGCGGGTGGGCATTCTCCCAATCAAGACTAGCATCAATCATATCTTGCACAATTTGGCGAACTTCATCTGTAATAACATGCACACGTTCGCATTTTTTGCGCAAATTCTGGTTAGGTAAGGTTATAATATCTTCTTTCTTCATTGTTTTTATTATACCATTTTTAGGGTAAAAAAGCTACAAAATCATTGATTTATAGGTTTGATTATGGTAAAATTAAAACCAGATATTTGAAATGGCAAATATTTCGAATGAGCTAAGAATGCTCCGCACTTTAGAAAGAGGTGGTTATATGGCCGATAAGAAGCGTGACAAGAGTGGTTGGATTTCTCAATCAAAATCACATAAAAAGAAAACCAATACTCGCAGCGATGGTTCCTCCAAGAAGTTTAAAGGGACTAATAAGCATATTTCAGAAGGTATTAAGTCTAATACTCGAAGAAAGTAGTCTCAAGGTTAACGAGCTATATAGCTCGTTTTTATTTTAAAGAGAAAGGCTAATTTTGAATATATATAAATCTTATAAATATTGGGAAGTTCTGCATTTATATGAACACATTATCGTGGATGAATTCTGGCGAAGAATGCATGAAGGAGGATGGGTTTATTTTGAGGACTATTCGGTATTAGGCTTCACTTGGCATAATAGCGGGATTACTGAAATATCTTTAAAGTTGAAAAATGAAAATATATATTCAGAATTTGAAAAATTTATGGATCAAGACTTGCAGATTGAAGATTGGGAAATTGAAAAATACGCTAATCAAATTTTTGCAGAAGAGCAATCTTGGCGATTTGATGATGATTTTGACTTGAGTAAAATTCGCAAAATGTTGAATGAAATTCATGCTTCGAAATATTTTTTCGAAAAGCCAATTTTAAGATTTAAACCTCACGAAACGAGTGCATTTTCTTCGCAGTATCTTTCGAAGCCGAGAAATCGGCGCGATATTTTGCGAATTTCGGTTGAATCTGAAAATGCTAAAACCCGCGATTTTTTGCTTGAAAATCTTTCGCGATTCATTGGTTTTAGTTTTGGTTTTTATCACTTTAAAAATCGGGATTTCAAGAATTCTCGAACGGGATATTTTTCAATTGGAACTTATTCGCACCGTGATATTTTACGTGATTTCGACGAGCGGATTTTGGATGAAATTTCAGATTTTTTGCGTGAAGATTTTTCGAAAACAGTAAAGAGCAAATATTTTGAAAAGCCGAAAGTTATAATTCGTTTCAACCAGCGAAAAGAAACGATAAATCTAGATATTTTAAAAAACTCTTGACGACATACGCATATGCACACTACAATTAGGAGCAGAAGTTTCGATTAGTGTTTTACTAGGAGGTAAATATGGACGAAATAACTGCAAATATAGAAAAGGAGTTTGACATAGAGTTAGGCCCTGTGATAGATAGGTATTTTGACAGAGATATGCCCGATCAAAGTATATATTTTTTGAAAAATATGCTTTAATTGTTACTGATTATTTTAGCGGAGATAGATTAATCTTTGCTCTTTAAAGTATAATGAGTCATTCCATGAGAGAAGCTACAGATTTTTTAGATCTAATAAAACCAAAAAATGACAGGGAAATGTTTTTGGCATTGATTTATCTTGTGTTGATATTTTTCGAAACGGATAACTACGAAGGTATAGGATATCTTTCGAAAGATTATTGCGGACGAATGATTTCTGAAGGGCAAGGATTTTCTAGCTCTAATAATAAATTTTCGCCAAGCGTGGTGGAATTTGGCGAGCTAACTGGCTTTATGCTTGAAGATATCGAAAAGATAAAATTTAGCAAAATTACAAAGAACGAAGCGAGAAAAGCTATTTTATACTATCTAAATAATTATATTTTTAACACTTCGAAAAAAAGATAATTAAATCAATCCTGGCGGATCTAAATCAACGCGCCATTGTGGCTTGCCTTGAAATTCGCGCGCAATTGTGAGAAGCGATGCGCGTTTTTTACTTTTTACAACAATTTGCCAGCGATAAGTTTCGCCAATTCGCTCATAAAAAGCTGGCGTTGGACCAAAAATTTGAATATCTTTCGAAAACCTTTTGCGAATTTCGCGCGCTTCTTTCTGCGAATTTCGCACGGCTGAAATTTCAGTTTTATAAACGCAAGTTAATTTTAGTAAATAAACAAATGGTGGATAATTCTGTTTTTGTCGATTTTTAATTTCGAAATCATAAAAGCCAGCGTAATCTTGCTTTAAACCAAATTGAATTGATGGGGCTTCAGGTTGGTAAGTTTGAATAATTACATTTGACTCGTTTGAATGTCGCCCAACTCGCCCAACAACTTGTGAAATAAGCTGGAAATTTCGCTCACTTGAAGTAAAATCTGGCAAAGCTAAACCGGCGTCTGCCTGAACTACGCAGACGGTTCTTAAATTTGGCAAATCCAAACCCTTAGCAATAACTTGTGTACCGATAATAATATCGATTTCACCGTTTCGAATTTGATGATAAAGCTTCTCGACAGTTTCATTTTTATCGCTGTCAGCATCAAACCGTGCAATTTTTTTGTTTGGAAAAAGCTTGCGAATCTCTTCTTCGATTGCTTTTGTGCCAATACCTTTATGAATAATTTCTGGTTCTCCGCAATCTGGGCAAGAAGTTGGCGGCCTTTCTTTGTACCCACAAATATGGCAAACTAGTTGAAATTTATCTGTATGCAAAGTGAGCGGGATGAGGCAATTCGGGCAAAGTGCCGTCCATCCGCAGTTGTGACAAAGTGTTATACTTGCTGAACCACGGCGGTTGTGATAAATTAAAACTTGTTTATTTTCATTTAAAGTTTGATTCATTTCGGCAAGCATTTTTTTTGAAAAGAATCGGTGTGATTTTGAATCTTTTTTGGTTAAATCTATTAGCTCAATTTTTGGCGGTTTGGCTTCTTTTTTGGCAAGTTCAGTTAGTGTAATAATTTCGTTTCCACCGTTTTTTGCTGAAATTTCTGCTAGAAAATAATCTTCAACAAGCGGCGTCGCTGAACCGAAAATTGCTTTAAAATTAAATTTTGAAGCCAAAAAACTGCTCGCTCGTAATGCGGAATATTTTGGTGTTTGATCTTGTTTAAAACTTGGCTCATGACATTCATCAATTACAATTAAACCTAAATTTCGAACTGGCGCAAAAAGTGCAGAGCGAGCCCCAATAATAATTTGCGGGTTTTCGTCGTGCAAAATTTTTAACCAAGTTTTGTGGCGTTCTGATTCAGTTTGGTGTGAATGAATGATCTTAATATTTTCAAAATGCTTTTCAAAATTAGAAACTAACTGTGAAGTTAAGGCTATTTCTGGCACTAAAATTATTACCGATTTTTGATTTTGCAAAGTTTTTTTTGCTTGGTCAATATAAATTGAAGTTTTTCCAGAACCTGTAATTCCGTGCAAAAGGATTGTTCCTGAATTTATTTTATCAAGTTTATTGATAGCTTTTTCTTGTTGAGCTGTGTATAAAAAATTTGAACAACTAGTTTGTTTTTTATCTGTTATTTTATTTTTTTCAGTTTTCGAAAAACGCCGATTTTTATTAACGCCATTTGGTAAAATTCCACTCAAAACTTGTGAGAGTGGAGTGCCATAATATTCTTTCATCCATTTTGAAAGCTGAATTAAATGCTCAGGGATTGCTGTTTTTTCTATAATTTTTGTAATTTCACGAGTCTCAAAATCTGGCTTTTGAACTTCACGCCAAACTATGCCAGTCATATTTTTTTTACCAACAGGAACTTCGACGACCTGGCCAATTTTAAGTTTCTCTTTTGAAGCATAAGTAAAAACTTCGCTATTTGAACGAACAATTTTTGTTGGGGCAACCTCAAAGTAGAATTCCATATATTTTATTTTACATCAAAAATAGCGAAAAATAAAATATTTTTATGCTAAAATAAGCCTTGCGAAAATATTGAAAATTTTGTAAAATAGAAATACGAAAAGGCGAGTATATGGTAGATTTAGACATTTTTATTACATCACGAGTAAAGCGAAAAATTGTTGTGTTTTTCGTGACGTATCCTGTAATTAAAATGCATTCTCGCGGTCTCGCAAAACTTTTAAAAGAAGACCCGGGGAATATTCAGCGTGAGCTCGCTAAGCTTGAAAAAGTTGGTTTTTTGTATAGAGAAAAGAAAAAGAATACATACACTTATTTTGCAAATACGAATTTTTTATTTTTTTCTGAGCTTCAATCAATTGTAGTGAAAGTTCGCGAGCAAAATAGTGTTTCGCGTTCTAGAAATTATATTGAAAAATCTGTAAAAAGGTAGGTTTTTTAAAAAAGTGGTGGAGCGAATTTTTGAACAAATTTTAGAGAATCGTGGAATTTCGAAAGAGAATCGTGAGGCTTTTCTGAACCCAGATTATGATAATCAGCACGATCCTTTTTTATTGCCTGATATGGAAAAGGCTGTAGAGCGACTTTTACAAGCGCACAAAAATCAAGAAAAAATCACTGTTTATGGCGACTATGATGTTGACGGCGTTTCGGCCTCAACTGTGATTTTAACTGCTTTCGAAAGTTTTGGCTTTAAAAATGTTGATTACTTTTTACCAGATCGTTTTAAAGATGGCTACGGAATGAACGAACGTGGCGTTAAAATTTTAGCAGAACGCGGAACAGATCTAATTTTAACAGTTGACTGCGGAAGTTTGAATCATGCTGAGATTGATTTTGCAAAAGGCTTTAGAATTGACACAATTGTAACCGATCACCATAATATTGCCGAAGTTCAGCCGAATGCAGTGGCAGTTGTGAACCCGCGCCGAAAAGAAAACAAATATCCGCAGGCTGATAAATTCGCGGGTGTTGGTGTGGCTTTTAAATTGGTTCAAGCCCTGCAAACCAAACTTGATGGTTTGCCTCTTGGCCAAGAAAAATGGTTTCTTGATATGGTAGCGCTTGGCACGGTTTGTGATATTATGGAACAAACTATTGAAAATCGCCAAAATATTTTTTGGGGGCTAAAAGTCCTTTCGAAAACTCGCCGAGCTGGTTTGAAATCGATACTTGCACTAGCTGGCGTGAAAGAGCCAAAAAGTTCAACACTCGGTTTTATTATTGGCCCGCGAATCAATTCAGCTGGCCGGCTCGAAACGGCTGAAAAGGCTCTGGATTTAATGCTTGAAAACGATGCTTTCTTGGCTTTCGAAAAAGCTAAAAATCTTGATGATTTAAATAAAAAACGCCGTAAAATTCAACATGAAGCGCTCGAAATTGCAATTCAAAAAGCTAAGGATTTCGAAAATGATAAAGTTTTAGTTTTGGCGGATGAAAGTTTTAACGATGGAATTATTGGGATTGTGGCAAGTGGTTTGCTTGAACGCTTTAAAAAACCAGTTTTTGTAATTTCAATTGAGGGCGAGGTTGCAAAAGGATCGGCGCGAAGCTTTGGTGGATTTTCGGCAAGTCAAGCAGTGCAAAATGCAAGTGAAATTATTATCAAAGGTGGCGGCCATGATGCAGCTGCAGGAGTAACTCTTCCAACTTCAAAAATTGATGATTTTCGAAAAAGCGTGAACAATTTTTATGATTCGCTTAATCTTGAAGATCAGCTCAAATATCTTTTACCGAAAGTAGATATTCAGCTTGAAGATTTTTCACCAATTTCGTTGGAACTTTTCGAAAAGATTACGGCGCTTGAGCCTTTTGGAAAGGGAAATGAAGAGCCAACTTTCGAAATTAAAAACGCACGAGTTATAGCTCGGCAAGAAATGGGCGATAAAAAACAGCATTTAAAGCTAACTTTAACAGATGGTGAGAATGAAATTAAAATGTTAAAATTCAATGCGCCAGAAGATTTTTTTGCTGAAATTGGTGAAGAAATTGACGTGGTTTTTTCGCTCGGCTTGAATGAATGGCAAGGTCAGAAAAATATCGAAGGGCAGATTTTGCATTTGGAAAGGAAAAGTGTATAATTAACTTATGACTAAAATTCATGTGAATATGATGAGTTCAGCAGACAAAGTTGCTGGCCAAGGTGTTGGCGGCGCTTATGCTGAACTAATGAATCTTCTTGAAAATCGGGCAAAGAGTGAATTGAAAATCACCAAAACACTTCGTGCGAAAAACCCAGATATTACACATTTTCACACTATTGACCCACATTTTTATCTAGCTGCACAGTTTAAAAAATATACTGGTCGCAGAATAGGCTATGTTCATTTAATTCCCGACACTCTTGATGGTAGTTTAGATATGCCAGCAATTGCCGAAAAAATTGTAAAAAAATATCTGATCAAATTTTATGATAAAATGGATCATTTAGTGGTTGTAAATCCAGATTTTAAAGAAGAATTAGTTAAAATCGGTATCGACCGAGAAAAAATAACTTATATTCCAAACTTTGTTGCAAAAGATAAGTGGTCGCCTTTGAGTGAGGAAGAACGAGAGAAATTTCGAAAATCACAAGGTTGGAAAAAAGATGATATTGTGGTTTTTGGTGTTGGTCAAGTTCAGCAACGAAAAGGTATTGACGATTTTGTAAAGTTAGCAGAAAATAATCCCGATATTAAATTTGTTTGGGCTGGCGGTTTTTCGTTTGGAAAAATTACCAGTGGCTATGAGCGCTACAAAAAAATAGTTGAAAATCCACCAAAAAATTTGAAATTTTTAGGAATTGTTCCGCGCGAAGAAATTCGAAAATTTTATGCAAGTTGTGATTTGTTTCTTCTGCCAAGTTATGCTGAGCTTTTCCCGATGTCTATTCTAGAAGCAGCCAGTTGTGGTGCGCCAATAATGTTACGCGATTTAGATTTATATAAAAATATTCTTGAAGGAAAATATCTTTGTGGTAAAGATTTCGAAGAGATGAATGAAGTAATTAAAGATATTTCGAAAAATCCAGAAAAATTAAAAGAATTTAAAGTGAAGTCAAAAGAAATCTCAGAGTATTATTCAGAAGACAGGCTATTGAAAATTTGGATTGATTTTTATCGAGAACAAGCAAAATTAAAATAATTTTAATAAAATCGTCCAAAATTGAGCAATTTTATTTTCTGCTTGCTTTTTTAAAAAAACTTTGGTAAAATAGTAATCAGTATGAGTATTAGTGTAACAAGGAAAGACCAGAAAGAAGCTAACGAAAATATTATTCGTCGCTTTAATCGAAAAGTTCTACAAAGTGGAGTTTTGAGCGAAGCTAAAGCGTCGATGCGATTTTCGAAGCCTCTAAGTAAGGTTGAACGACGCAAAAAAGCAATCGTTCGAAATCAACGCCGTGCTGAAAAAGCACAAAAAATGCGACTTGGTATTCGCTAAAAACATAAATTCCAGTCGAAAGGCTGGTTTTTATTTTTAAAGGAGGAAAATGTTAAAAGAACAAATTAATGCTGATTTAAAAACTGCAATGCTTGCCCGAAATGCTTTCGAAACTACAGTTTTGCGAGGCTTGAAAGCTTCAATTTTGAACGAAGAAGTAAAACTTGGTAAGCGTGAAGAGGGTTTGGATAATTCTGAAATTGAAACGCTAGTTGCGCGAGAAGTAAAAAAGCGCAAAGAAGCTGCGAATTTACTAGATGCCGAACGGGCTGAAAATGAATTAAAAGAAGCTGGAATTCTTTCAAAATATTTGCCGGAAATGGCGAGCGAGGAAGAAATTCGTGCAGCTGTGAAAGACGAAATTTCAGCAATGGGTGAGGTTTCGATTAAACAAATGGGAGCGATTATCGGTAAAATGAAAGCAAAATTTGGTAATTCTGCCGATGGTGCGGTTCTGGCAAAAATCGTGAAAGAGGAACTTTTGTAAGTAATTATTGCAGTCATAACGTGGTTTTATTTTATGATAGTGTTATAAAATAGAGGTTTAGCTTCTTAAAATACCAGCTCTACAACAGAATAATTAAAATAAAATATTACTTTTTAGCCAAGATTTCTAACTTTTAAATTTTTATGCTATAATGTAAAAGTATATAATTTTAAAAACAAAAGGAATTTAATGATTGTATTTTTTGGTCCAGCAGGTGCTGGTAAAAGTGTTCAAGGTAATCTGTTAGCGGCACGAAACGATTGGCGCTGGCTTGGCGCCGGTCAGCTTTTGCGTGATAGCAAAGATCCTGAACTTCTTACACAAATGAGTACGGGAAAACTAGTCGACCCAGAAATTGTTAATCGCGTTATGGGTGAAGCTCTTAATCGTGCAAATAGCAAAAATGTTAAACAGGTTATTCTTGATGGTTACCCACGCCAGCTTGCTCAGGCAAAATGGCTAATTGAAAATAAGCAAAATCATGGCCGAAATGTTGATCTAGTGATTGTTCTGGAAGTTCCACGAAGTGAATTGATGCGTCGGCTTGAAATTCGTGGTCGACTTGATGACACGCCAGATGTTATTGATGAACGACTTCGAATTTATCGCCAAGAAATGTATCCAGTTTTGAATTATTTTAATGAAAATGGCGTAAAAATTGCTCATATTGATGGAACTGGTACGGTTGGGCAAGTTCATGACCGAATCATGGAGGAAATTGAATCGTGCGAAATTTAATTACTGGAAATAAAACTGAAGCACAAATTCAAGCAATGCGTGAGGGTGGAAAAATCCTCGCGCGGATCTTGCGTGAGCTTACGGAATTTTCGAAAGTCAGAATGACCGGTCTTGAAGTTGATGCTTTTGCGCGCAAGAAAATTAAAGAATATGGAGCAAAATCTGCTTATCTCACGCCAGAGGTGAATTTTCCAGGCGTAGTTTGTATTTCAGTGAATGATTGTGTTGTTCACGGCGCACCAAATGATATCCCTTTCGAAAAAGGTGATGTGGTAAAATTTGACATGGTAATTGAGTTTAAAGGAATGATGACTGATTCTGCCATAACAACCGTGATTGGTGAAGAGCCAAAAGGAGCAGTTAAGCATCTCTTGAACGATACTAAAAAAGCGCTTTCAGCTGGAATTGCTGTTGTTAAGCCTGGTGTGAAAACTGGCGATATTGGTGCGGCAGTTGAAAAATCGCTAAAAAAATCAAAACTTGGTAATGTTCGAGAGTTAGTTGGTCATGGTGTCGGCTTAAAAATGCATATGGCACCAGAAGTTCCAAATTACGGCAAAGCTGGTACAGGTGTAGTTTTTCAAGAGGGTGACACTTTTTGTATTGAGCCAATGACTTCACTAGGCAAGGGTGATGTAATTTTCAATGGAACAGATAGCGAATGGGATGTTTTAATGAGAGACGGATCACTTTCAGCGCATTTTGAGCACACTATTTTGGTCACAAAAGATGGAGCAGAAGTTCTTACTTTAGAATAAAATTTCGAAAAATGGGAGGGAAAGTTAAATTTTCGAAAGAGAAAAAAGCTTGCAAACAAGTGCACGCTCATTTTGGAACGGCACATAATCATGAAAAATCGAGTAATCTTTCACTGGCAATTGGCTTAAATTTGGGCTTTTCAATTGCGGAGTTTTTCTTTGGCGCACTTTTTAGTTCGGCGGCGATTTCGGCTGATGCTGTTCATGATTTGGGCGATGCAATTCTGCTTACGATTACATTAATTTTGAATAAACTAAGCAAGAAAAAACCAACTTCTGTAATGAGTTATGGTTATAAACGTTTTGCGGCACTTGGGGCTCTTTTAAATGCTGGTGTGATTTTGTGGCTTTCATACACAATAGCGATTTCTGTATATTATGAATTTACTTTTCCGCATGTTCACCCATATGTAAATGTTCCAGGGTTAATGATTGTTTCAATTGTGGGGATTTTAGTGAATTTATTCGCTGCAGCACGCTTATATGGTTCGAAAAATATTCTTGACCGAACGGTTTCACTTCACTTAATTGAAGATTTACTTGGTTGGATTTTAACATTTATTACTTCTGTTTTAATTTCATTTTCGGGTCTTCATATACTCGATCGTGTGGCAAGTTTATGTATTTTATTATTTATTTCTTGGGGAGCGATTTCGAATGCTTGGGGAGTTTTGAAGATCTTAACTCAACGTGCGCCAAGTACAAAAAATTTAAACAAAATTAAAAAGGAAATTTTAGCGGTTGAAGGTGTTTTGAAAATTGAAAATATTCATTTTTGGAGCCTTGATGGAGCGGAACATATTTTTACGGCAAGAATTTTTGTGAGCGATATTTCAAGAGCTACTGAGATTCGCAAAAAAATCTCCCATTTTTTACCAGATTTTCAGATTGTAGATTCGACGATTGAGATTTTAGAAAAATAATCAAAAAAGTGCTTGCAATTTTGAAAAGGCTCGTGTATAATTGTTAATGTACTTGGTTGTGCCACCTTAGCTCAGCTGGTTAGAGCAGCTGTTTTGTAAACAGCAGGCCTTCGGTTCGAATCCGAAAGGTGGCTCCAAGTATTTTTTAATACAAGAGTTGAATGCTGGGATAGTGAAGCGGTCAAACACAACAGACTGTAAATCTGTCGGCAGATGCCTTCGAAAGTTCGAATCTTTCTCCCAGCACCAGAAATTATTTTTTGAAAAAACACCCGTCTACTGCGAGGGTGCTTTTTTATTTTTTTATATTCTGCTTTGAAATAAAAATATAAATTTTGTTGGTTTTATTATTTTTACTCTTGCTAAAAATTAGCATTAACGGTATAATAGAACTATGAATGAGAATTCTCGATATGCGGTAGGAATAGATATTGGAACAAGCAAGGTTCGCGTGCTTATTGCGAACTTTGATAGAGATGGTTCACCAAATATTTTGGGGCTTGGATCGGCTGAAAATTCTGGACTTAAAAAAGGTGTTATCACGCATCCAGAAAATGTTTATCGTGCGATTGATAAAGCTCTTGCTGAAGCTGAACGCATGAGCGGCTATAAAACGGAAAGAGCAGCTGTGAGCGTTAATGGCGTGCAAATTTTGAGTACAAAAGTAGACGGAATGGTTGCAGTTAACTCGGAAAAAGGCTTGGTTGGTGATGAGGATATTGACCGAGTTGAAGATGTTGCATTGATTGGCAAAATCCCAGAAAATCGAGAAATCTTGAAGTTTATACCTTATTATTATAATGTTGATAATCAAGAAGGGATTGCTGATCCTTTCGAAATAGTTGGAACACGGCTTGAGGTTTACGGAAACGCAATCTCTGCACCAAGAATACAAGTTGAAAATGTTGAAAATATTTTGGAGCGGCTTGATATTTCTTCGAATTTATACATTCCAAGTGCGGTAGCTTCAGCTCGGGCTGTACTAACTGAAAACCAAAAAGAAAATGGCGTTGTTGTTATTGATTTGGGGGCTTCAACAACCGGTGTTGTGATTTTCGAAGACGGTAATTTGCAATTCATTGAAAATATTCCGCTCGGAGGAATAAATATTACTAACGACCTTGCGATCGGGTTAAAAGTTTCTCCAGAAGTTGCTGAAGAAATTAAAATTAAGCACGGTTTTGCCTTCGAAAGAGAAGACAATAGTGATATTGTCGTAAAACATGGTCGTGAACATTACAGCTTTAATACGCAAGAAATTGATGAAATTATTGAGGCGAGAGTTGAAGAAATTTTTGAGGAGGTTCGAAAGGTTCTTCGAAAGTCTGGCCTTGAAAATCAATTACCTGGTGGCGCTGTACTAACTGGGGGTGGAGCAGCTCTTAAAGGAATTGATACATTTGCAAAAAAATATCTTCAGCTTGCAGTGCAGATTAGTAAAAATGGAATTAACAATACGGTTTCTGAAAAGGTTAAAACACTCGAATATTCTGCTGCAGTCGGTTTGTTAATCGAAATGCGTGATAATACTTCGAGATATAATAGTTATAGAGATGAAGAACCAGCGAAAATCGGATTTTTTGCAAAATTATTCAAGAAAAAACAATAAAGTGATATAATGGGAGTAGATTAAGGAGAAGAAATGCCAGAAATTATACCAAATGAAGTTCAAACTTTTGCTAAAATTAAAGTTGTAGGTATCGGTGGTGCCGGTGGAAGCGCCGTTAATCGAATGAAAGATGTTGGTTTGAGCAACATCGAGTTTATTGCAATGAATACTGATGCTCAAGCTTTATATAAATCAAAAGCCGACAAGAAAATCCACCTTGGCCGTGAAACTACAAATGGTTTAGGTGCTGGTGCTGATCCGATTGTTGGTGAGAGCGCCGCTCTTGAATCTCGAGAAGAAATTCGTGAGGCTCTTGATGGCGCCGATATGGTATTTATTGCCATTGGTGCTGGTGGTGGAACTGGTTCTGGTGCTGGCCATGTTGTAGCTGAAATTGCTCGTGAAATGGGAATTTTAGTTATTGGTGTTGCAACACGTCCATTTACTTTCGAAGGTGCAAAACGCAAAACTAATGCTGATTGGGCAATTGAAAAGCTCGCCGCTGCGGTTGATACTTTAATAACAATCCCAAATGATCGTCTTCTTCAAACTGTTGATAGGAATTTGCCACTTCTTGAAACTTTTAAAATTGCTGACGATGTTCTTCGGCAAGGTGTTCAGGGTATTTCCGAACTTATTACTGAGCATGGCTTAATCAACCTTGACTTTGCAGATGTTAAGTCAATTATGAGCAATGCTGGTTCTGCTTTGATGGGAATTGGCCGTGCGAGTGGTGATAATCGTGCTCAAAAAGCTGCCGAACAAGCTATCGAAAGTCCAATGATTGAGGTTTCTATTGATGGTGCACGTGGTGTTCTATTTAATGTTGCTGGTGGCTATGATATGAGCATGAGCGAGATTCAAGAGGCAGCTGAGATTATTACTGGTGCCGTTGCTCCGGATGCAAATATCATTTTTGGTGCAACACTTAAACCTGAGCTTGAAGATGAATTGATTATCACAGTTGTTGCAACTGGTTTTGACCGTGATTATAATGAACCTGTAATAAATTCACTCGAAAGTGCTGTTTCGAAAACTTTTAATCTTGAAGATGAACATACTGAATCGCAAGAAATCAACCATACAATTTCGAACGCAATTGATATGGAATTAAATAATGAAGAAAAAACTTCAGCCGAAGATTTTGCTAGTGATATCGAAACTAAAAATATTTGGGCTCAAGATGAAGAAGAAAAGGACGAGAGCGATATTCCTGCATTTTTGCGACGCCGAAAACGTAATAAAAAGGAAGATTAATGGAATTTAAACTTGACGAAACAAAAGTTTTGGAAAGTAGAATGTCGGTTGACGGCCAATCCGTTCGCCGTCGCCGAGTTGCGCCAGACGGCACTCGTTTCACCACCTATGAGCGGATCGAAAAACCACGAATTGTTGTGATGAAGTCGCACGGTGGCCGTGAGGATTTTAGCCGCGAAAAGCTTAAGAGCTCAATTATTCGTTCAATTGGAAAGTTTATTTCTGATCTTCAGGTTGAAGAAATTATCAATCGTGTTGAGAATGAACTTCTTCAAAAATCAAGTAAAGTTTCTTCACACCAGATTGGCGAAACGGTTCTTTCGGTTTTGTTTGAGATGAATAAAGTTGCGTACATTCGTTTCGCAAGTGTTTTTAATGGTTTTGAAACAGTTGAAGATTTCGAAGAGATTTTATTGAAGGTTAGAGAAGAAAATGAGAATTGTAGTAGTTTATAGAGATGCTAGCGATCATGGCCGTGAAGTTCGAGAATATATTGATGATTTTGAAAGGCAAACTGGGCTCGAAATTGAGCAAATGAACCCAGATGACAGTAGGCAATTTTTCTTGCAAGCTTATGATATCGTTGAATATCCAACGATCTTGGCGATTGCTGACGATGGCCACCTTTTGCAGATGTGGCGCGGGCGACCGTTGCCACTAATTGATGAAGTCGCATATTATGCGCGCTAAGCTAAAAAAGCGTGTTTTTACTGTTTAAGTGTATTATATTGAAGGTTAACCATATCCTAAATTGTTGGGTAATTATATAATTTATTCCAGTTGTGATAAAAAATAAAATTATCAACATTACACCAGTAAATAAAACACTTAAAAGCTTGAAAATATCTTTAAATTTTGATAAAATAAAATCATAAAAGCGTTTTATTTTGATGAATGAGCGGCTATCAACCGCGAAGCTCCCAGAAGAAAGGTTTCGAAAACTGATTAGAACTGGGCGGGAAAGCTCCGTAAAAGCTAAAATTAAGGGCTAAAAGAATCACTTCTTTTGGAATCGAGATGGTATCGCCGAGCTTGCTTGGTTCTCGAGTCTAAAAGAGGTGATTTTTAATTTAGGAAAGGGTAAAAAGTGGCTAATAATAATCTTACATCAGCAAAGAAAGCTCGTAATGATGAGTTCTATACGCAATACGAAGACATCCAAAAGGAAGTCCAAGCGTATATTGACTACAACCCGGATGTGTTCCGTGGCAAGGTTGTGTACCTCAATTGCGACGACCCGTACGAAAGCAACTTTTTCAAATTCTTCGCAAACAAGTTCAACGCCTATGGCATCAAGAAATTGGTTGCTACTAGTTACTTTAATTCACCAGTGGCAGGAACCGAGTTGCAAGTTGCACTTTTGCCAGATATGCCAGATAAAGAGATTTCTCTAGTTAAGAAATCTGCACCACAGACTAATATGACAACTGAAGATGGCGAGACAAAAGGTCGGGTGATTGAGATTACTGAAGTGGCTGACGAAAATGGTGACGGTATATACGACCTAGAGGATATTAAAAAAATTATTCAGGCTAACGGTGGCGGCAAGTCACTGAAAGGTGATGATTATTTCCCACCAGGCGATTTTCGCTCAAAAGAATGTGTCGAGCTACTGAAGCAAGCTGATATCGTGGTGACTAATCCGCCGTTCTCGCTATTTCGTGAATATGTGGCACAGCTATTTGAGCACGATAAGAAGTTTTTGATTATTGGCAATATGAACGCAATTACGTATAAAGAATTTTTTCCAAAAATTATGGAGAATAAGACTTGGCTTGGGCCAACGATATCAAGTGGTGACAGGGAGTTTATGGTACCAGAAAGTTACCCTATAACAGCCGCCGGTTGGAGGATTGATGAATATGGACGAAAATATATAAGGATTAAGGGTATTCGCTGGTTTACAAATCTAGACCACGGCAAACGTCATCAGGAGCTGCAGTTGATGACGATGGCAGAGAACAAGAAATTTAATAAAAAAGTAATTGCTAGCGATGTGTGCTATAAAAAGTATGATAACTATGATGCGATTGAAGTATCGTTTACAGATGCAATCCCAAGCGATTATGCCGGCGTGATGGGTGTGCCTATCTCATTCTTGGACAAGTATAATCCAGATCAGTTTGAGATAGTTGCCTTTCGAAAGGGTGACGACGGAAAGGACCTAGTCGTTTCCGTCGAGAGAGAGAGAGAGATGTCGTCCAGCCGTACTTCAGAATACTCATTCGAAGAACTTAGACATCCAGCAGCCAACGGAGAAAGGGCGTACGTTGATGGACAAAAGAAATATGCAAGAATACTCATACGCTACCTCTATACCAGGACTAATTAAAAATGCAGAAGGTAAAATTAATGGAAAAATTACATATGCAAGAGTTACAATACGTAGGAAAGGGGCAGAAAAATGATTGCTAATCTAAAAAAATACACTATTGCTGATATTACCAAGGGCTTTATCTATAATGAGTTTGAAGGAAAGGGCCTGTTTGGTTTGAGCGGTAAGTTGACAATTCAACCAGAGTATCAGCGTAACTATATTTATGCCGACGGCAAGAAAGATGTTGCAGTTATTGAATCTATATTAAAAGGCTACCCGATTGGTTTAATTTATTTTAATAAATTAGAGGATGGTAATTTGGAGGTTTTGGATGGACAGCAGCGAATTACATCAATTGGTCGGTTTATCGAGGGTCGCTTCTCGATTGTGCGCAATAGCAATCAGACGCATTTTGATTCTTTACCACATGATTTGCACCAGAAGATATTAGAAACAGAGCTTTTGGTATATGAATGTGAAGGGACAGAGAGTGAAATTAAGGAATGGTTTAAGACGATTAACATTGTTGGTATACCGCTTAATGAGCAGGAACTGCTAAATGCTATTTATTCCGGACCTTTTGTGACATTAGGTAAGGAAACTTTTTCAAACTCCGGCAGTTCAAAGATTGCTATGTGGAGTGCATATATTAATGGTGACGCTAAGCGGCAAGACTTTTGGCATGTAGCGCTGGAGTGGATTGTAGTAGCCAAGAATATAACAATTTCAGAATATATGTCTCAACATAGGTTTAATAATTCTATTGCGGAGGTGCAAACTTATTTTGATACGGTGATAAACTGGGTATCAAATACCTTTAATCAAGTTGAGAAAGAGATGCGCGGTCTAGAATGGGGAAGGCTATATGAGGAATACCACAAGTTTTCGTATAACTCTGACCAGATTTCCGCAAAAGTTAGTGAGCTGTATGGCGACCCGTTTGTAAAAAGTCGTAAGGGAATATTTGAGTATGTTTTGGGGCTATATTCTGGGCGGAAAGGTGATTTAGGCGATACGAAACTGCTTGAAGTTAGGGTGTTTGATGACGCTACCAAACAAGCTGTTTATAAAAATCAGACCAAAGTTGCAGAAGAAAAAGGTATATCAAATTGTTCTTATTGCGCAATCGGCCATGATGCTAACAAGGCAAAAATATGGAAGCTGAATGAAATGGACGCTGATCATGTTAGTGCTTGGAGTAAGGGTGGTGCGACCTCAATAGAGAATTGTGAAATGCTATGTAAATCACATAATAGAGCGAAAGGAAATAAGTAATGAAATTTCAAGCAAACTCAAGAAGACGAGCAAAAGAATATGAAGCCGATGTTTTGGCGCGCTGGAAAGCAGAAAAAACTTTCGAGCAATCAGTTGAAAACCGCAGCGAAGATAACGCTTTCGTGTTTTATGATGGCCCTCCATTTATTACTGGCGTGCCACACCACGGAACTCTTCTTAGCTCAATCGTAAAAGATGCTGTTCCACGCTATCAAACAATGAAAGGTAAGCGAGTTGAACGCCGTTGGGGTTGGGACACTCACGGTTTGCCAGCTGAAAACTTTGTTGAGAAAAAGCTCGGTATCACTTCTCGGCACGAAGTTGGTGAAAAAATTTCGCTCGCCGAATATATCACAACTGCGCGTGAAAGTATGATCTCAAATGCGGCGCTTTGGGAGAATACGATTGATCGCATTGGTCGTTGGGTTGAATTTAAAAATGCCTACAAAACGATGGACAAAGATTTCATGGAAAGTGTTTGGTGGGCGTTTAAAACTCTTTACGAAAAAGGTAAAATTTATGAAGGTGAACGTGTTTTGATGTATGATACGGCGTGGGCAACTCCGCTTTCAAAAAGTGAAGTTACAATGGATAACGACGCCTATAAAACCGTAACCGACCCAAGCGTTTTTGTGAAGTTTTGGTTGAAAGATTTTGAAGATACAGAAGGCTCAAAAGATAAAACTGCAATGCTCGCCTGGACAACAACTCCTTGGACTTTACCAGCAAATATGGGACTATTTGTTAATCCTGAAATTACCTACGCAAAAGTAAAAGTTGGCGATGAATTCTTCATTTTGGCAAAAGATTTGCTCGAAAAAGTTTTTGTTGATGAGAAAAAGCAACCGATTTCTTTCGAAATTGTTAATTTGATTGATGGTGCGGATTTGATTGGTTTGAGTTACGAACCGCTTTTCGAAGATTCAAAATATTCGGGCGAAGGTGAAGACAATGCTTATAAAGTCTGGGGTGCAGATTATGTCTCTCTTGAAAGTGGAACGGGAATTGTTCACTCGGCTCCAGCTTATGGTGAAGAAGACTTCAACTTTGGTAAAAAATACGGAATCCCAGTTTTTCACGTTTTAGATGAATATGGCAAATATATTAATGGTGAATTTGCAGGTGAAGATGTGTGGGAATTTAATAAGCCATTAGCAAAAATCTTGAAAGAACGTGGCGTGGTTTGGAAGATTGATTATATTCGCCACGAATACCCACACAATCCACGCACTGGTCAGCGCTTGATGTATCGCGCACACCCAAGCTGGTTCTTTGATATTCAAGGTCAAAAAGAATTAATGCTTGAGCAAAACGAAAACATAAATTGGTTCCCAGCACACTTGAAGCATGGTCGTTTCGAAAAGAATCTTGAAGCTGCACCAGATTGGAACTTGTCGCGCGACCGTTTTTGGGCAACTGCAATGCCGGTTTGGAAATCTGAAAGCGGCAAAATCCGCGTGGTTGGTTCTTATGCTGAACTTAAAGAATTGAGTGGCGTGGAACTTGAAGATTATCACCGACCTTGGGTTGATGAAATTACTTTCGAAATTGATGGTGAAAAATATACTCGAATTGATAAAGTTCTTGATTGTTGGTTCGAAAGTGGTTCAATGCCATTTGCGCAATTCCACTATCCTTTCGAAAACAAAGAAAAATTCGAAAAGAATTTCCCGGGCGACTTTATTGTTGAGTATATTGGTCAGGTTCGCGCGTGGTTTTATTATGTTCATGCTGTAAACACTGCTTTGTTTGGCAAAAACGCCTTCAAAAACGTGATTACAACCGGTGTTGTTGCCGGAAACGATGGTCGTAAGATGAGTAAATCTCTTGGAAACTACACCGATCCAAACGAACTAATGGATCAATATTCTGCCGATAGTTTGCGATTCTTGTTGCTTACTAGCCCACTTTTGAATGGTGAAGATTTTGCGCTTCACGACAAGGATGTTTCAGATGTTGCGCGCAAGCTTTCAATGATTTGGAATATGTATGATTTCTTCACAATGTATGCGAGTGTTGATGGTTGGGAATTTAATGGCGAGCTTAAAGATCCTTCAAAAGATCTTAAAAACCCGCTTGATAAATGGATTGTGAGTCGTGTTCACGAGCTTCGAAATGAAATTACAGAGAATATGAATGTTTATAACATTCCGCGTGCTCTTGAAGGCGTTTTGCCATTCCTCGATGACGCTTCGAACTGGTTTGTGCGTCGTTCGCGCCGTCGTTTCTGGAAGAGTGAAAATGGTACCGATAAACTTCAGGCCTATCAAACACTCCACTATGTTTTGAGCTATCTTGCGCTGATTCTTGCGCCATTCGTGCCTTTCTTGGCAGAAGAACTTTGGGGTAAAATGGTTGGTGATGGCTCAATTCATTTGAAAGATTGGCCAGAGGCTGGCGAGATTGATGAGAGCTTACTTGCTGAAATGGCTGAAGTTCGTGGTTACGTGAATGAAGCTCTTGCGCTTCGAGCAAAAAATGGCGTAAAAATTCGCCAACCGCTAGCTAGAGTGAAAGTTCCACGAAATGCAAAATCCTTTGATTTTACGCCAATTTTGCTGGAAGAATTAAACGTTAAAAATGTTGAGTTTGGCGTTGAGGGTGTTGAATTTGACTTTGAGCTAACTCCTGAGCTTCGTGCAGAAGGCTTAATGCGTGAGATTATTCGCCACATTCAGGCTGCGCGTAAAAAAGCTGATCTAAACGTTGATGATCGAATTGAGCTTAACTTTATATCTGAAAATACTGAAGTTCTTGATTCGTTCAAGAAATTTGAACAAGAAATTTCGAAAGAAGTTTTGGCTATAAAGGCTGAAATTTCAGAAAATGAACTTGATTTTGTTCAGGTTGTAAAAGTTGAAGGTTCAGAAGTAAAAATTTCACTCAAAAAAGCTTAACCAAAATATTGACAATCAAAATAACTTATGCTATAATACGAGCATAAGTTATTTTTAAAACAAAAAAAACATAAAAAATCAAAAGGCGAAAATGGAAAATTTTAAGATAAACGATTATAACACGAACGAGCAAGATAAGAAGTCTCTTGAGCAAGAGAATAGCTTTGAAGAGTTTCAAGATTTTAAATTTGACTCTTTCGAAAGTTTAAGTTCAGAACAGCAAAAAGAAATTGAAGAATCTCAAGAGAGTTCAAAAAAAGAAGCTCTAGAAAACTTAAATGATATTTATGCACGCGCTGAACGAAACGCCGACCGCGAAAACAATAGTTTTTTCTTGCGAGATGATGAAATCCAAAACTTGAACATTGTGCACTTCGAAGATTATGACGCAAACTTTGAAACTTACGAAGGTCGCGAAGACGAATTCAGTTTGCGTGAAAATCAGTTTAAAACACAAGAACAACTCGTTCAAGAAATTAGTACAATAAAATCTATTCCTCGAGAAATCTCAGCAGGGAAACGTTTTTCGAACATTATTCGAGCAATTTCTGGAAAAATTGCAGCTTAATATCTAGAAAAAATAAAATCGGTAGAAATATCGATTTTATTTTTTAAAAAAGTGTTGACTTTTTATTACGCTTGTGGTAAAATACGGGAGTAAAATAAATTAAAAATAAACAAGGACAGAAATGAAAAACGGGGAAAATTTTAATTCTGCGCCAGACACAAGCAAGTCTTTCGAAGATATTTACGGCCCTTGGGATACTCTACAAGAAGAGTTAGCCCAGCAGAAACAAGCTAAAGCTGAAGCTGATGCCGCAAAAAAGCGCGAAATAGACCTTGCGAAAGGTGCGAGAAAATTCGATAAATCTGTTCGCGATGCAATTCATAAAGGCGATAAAGTTGCTTTTGATGAAATGATGGAGCGCGACGAGCATTACCGCCAAATGGAAAATGGTGAAAATCGAGTTGAAAGCGAACAACCTTATGAAATTTCTACTATTTCAAAAGAAGAAATGGATCAAGCTGTAGGAGCGAGTTCGGAAATTCAAAGAATGAATTCATTGGCTAAAATGATTCAAAATGCGGAGAGTGAAGAAGCTAAAAATAAATATCGTCAGCAATTAATTGAAGCTTCAAACGATTTTTCAAAAAACGGCGTAAATTTTGACGGTCTAAAAAATAAGCTCGAGGATCGATTTATTTGGGAAAAGACAAAAAGCCAAGACTACCGCCAAAAGGTTCTTGATACAATTTGGGAAAATGCAATGGCGGAACCTGTAGTTAAAGATTCTGGCGAAAAAAGTGATGCTCAGGTTCAGATTGAACAACCTTCAAATGAAACTATTGAGCTAAGCGATGCTGAATTTACGGTTAGCAAACAAAAACGAGCCGATAGGGCAAAAAATGTTGTTGATCAAGATGATAATATCGAAGCTAAAGCTGGACAATCCCGAGAGTTCATGAAAAGAGCTGGTAAGGCTGTTTTAGGAATTATGGCATTGGTTGGTTTTGGTGCAATTGCATTCGTAGCTGGTCGTAGATCCGCTGAACCAGTTCATGTAAATAACAGTGAGCCAAAAGTTGAAGATAATACTAGAACTGAACTTAGTGAAAGTTCTGCATCTGAATTTAATAAACTGGCAAACTTTGATAATAGTAATGCTCAAGAGCAAGAAAAGAACTTTAACAACGGTAAATACGACTCTGAAAATGATGATTATAATAACATCGATCAAAAAGAGAGCAAATATTCTATCGGAACGGATACCTCAAAACTTTCGAATGAAGAATATCAAAAGAAAATGATTGAATCGCACAGCGAAGATAATATTGAATATATGGGGCAATTCTTCGTGAACGATGCCGAATCTGCTCGGAATCTACTTGGAATTTCGAATACTGAGGTTGATGATTTGGTTGATGCCGCTCGAAATGGCGATCAGACAGCTTTCCAAAAATTGAATGACGCATATTCGAAATATATGGAAGGCGCTAAAGTTGTTGGAAATCAAACTTTGGATGGTGATTATTACTCGCTATTTGTGAATTCTAATAAAGATTATGCTCATGCCGAAGGTGCGTTCGGTGGAACAGCTCGTATAGTTGAATTGAAAAATGGGCAACAAATTTTGATTCGTGACCAGTGTAAACAAATGGTTATGAAGAAGATTGCGGAAGTTCCAAACACTTGGACAACTCCAGTAATTCCATTCGAAGAAGCTTATACTCCACCAGCTCCAGATACTGAAAAACCACCAGCACCTACACCAGAAACTCCACCTAAGACACCGCCTACTACACCGGAGACACCTCCAAAAACTCCACCAGAAACTCCGCCTAAAAAACATGATGATACCAAATTTAAGACCGATCAGTCTATCTATAATATAGATAATGCGGTTACTAAAATGGATAAAGGTGAATTAATAGGTGAAGCTTCTCAAGAGGAGAGGAAGAATAATATAGACCCTAAAGTTGCCCCTGGAACAGCAACCGGAAAAATAAAAGCTGAAGGTGTTGATGAATCTATAAATGTTTCAAAAATAGGTGAACAACCAGCTGAATATACTGGCGAAACTACTGCAGAAGCTAAAGCGCAAGCCGCAGAACAAGCTAGACAAGCGCAGGCTGAAGACGAAGCTAAGGCTCATGAGGCTGAGCAAGCACAAAATAAAACTGTAAATATTGGTGGCGAAACTGTGAATTATAACGATGTTTGGGCAGCTCAACAAAATTATAACCAAACATATGGCGCTTCAGCTGCTACAAATCAAAATAATACACAACAATAAAATAAAAAAGGTAAGAAATGTTAGTAAAAAATAAATTACAAACTTTGGGGGTTGCGGCATTCGCAGCCCTCATCGGGGCGGTAGCTTTAGGCGGAAGCGCTTTCGCTTATGGCCCAGAAAGGCAAACTTTCACTGCCGAAAATCCTGCCGACTATGTAACATTCAACTCTATTACAAATAGTCCAACCGTTGGAGATGAACGAAATTTCGTTCGAGTTCGTCAAGCTGGCGTGGGAAATTTTGTTGATAGTATTGATATTGTACCTGGTCGAGAATACGAAGTTTATATCTATTATCATAACAATGCGAAAAGTTCTTTAAATTCAAAAGAGAATAGCTATCGTGGAATTGCTTTAGACGCAAAACTTAACACAATTGTTCCTTCAACGATTGCGAAAGGTAAAGAAGGTCTAGTGCGGGCAGAAATTACCGCTCGAAACGCCCGACCACAAAAAGTTTGGGACCAAGCTGTTTTGCGTTCTCCTTCGCGAGATGTTGCTTTGAGATATATTCAAGGCTCAGCTAAAATTACAACAAAAGGTGCAGTAAATGGTCAAATCTTGAATGGAGGAAATCTATTCGGTTCTGGTACAAACCTTGGTTATGATAGCTTAAATGGAATTCTCCCTGGCTGTGATCAATATTCAGGTGTTATAACTTATCGATTCAAAGCAGATTATGCAGATTTCGAAACAACTAAAACAGTTTCGAAAGCTGGTGCAAATAATTTTGCAAAAAATCAAAATATCGGCTTAAATGATGAAGTTGAGTTTAAAATCACTTATAAGAATACTGGAACAATTTCACAAAATAATGTAAATATTAAAGATTTACTTCCTGCTGGATTAATTCTTGTTCCTGGAACAACTCGAATCACAACTCCATCAGATGCTGCTGGTAAAATCTTGAGTGATAACGTTGTAAAATCTGGAGTTAATATTGGAAATTACTCGTTTGGTGGTTCTGCAACGCTAACTTTCCGTGCAAAAATTGATGCTTCGAAATTAATTTGTGGAAACAATACAATCACAAATACGGCTCAAGTTTTAACTGAAAACGGCGGAAAGTCTGATAAAGCAACTGTAACTGTGCAAAAAAATTGTACACCGCAAGAACGCAAAGAATTTTGTGAAATTCCTGGAAAAGGAAACTTAAAGAAGAATGACCCAAATTGTAACGATAAATGTAAAATTACGGGTCTTGAAAACCTTGCAGCTAATGATCCAAAATGTGCTGAAGTTCCAAGTGAACTACCACATACTGGTCCTGCTGAAGCTGCAATGATGGTGATTGCGATTATGGCAATTACTGGTGCTGTAGCCTACTGGTACCGAAGTCGTGAAGAAATGAAAAAAGCAACTGCTGAATTTACGAAAAAAGCAAATGAAGTTGTTGAATCTGAAGCGACAAAAACTCACGAAGCTAAAAAATCTGAAAAAGTAGAGAAAAAATAGTTTCGAAAACTAAATAAACCTCGCATGAGCGGGGTTTATTTTTTTGGTTTTACTGGACTTAAGTTTAAAAAAGTTAGTAAAATGATTATGTCGCACAATTTAAATATTAAGCGTTTTATCAAATCTATCAACTTTAATATATATAGTTAAATCTACGAACAAAAAAATAAAAACTAGCCCTTGAGTAGAGAGCTAGTTTTTTAAATGGCTGGCCGCCTTTTAATTATTTAATTGAAGCAATTTCAATTTTAGTGTATTTTTGACGATGTCCGTTTTCTTTGTGAACGCGTTTTTTAGCTTTGTAACGGATCACACGGATTTTTTCGCCCTTAACAAGTTCGTCAACAACTTTAGCGGAAACTTTCACGCCTTTCACGACAGGAGTTCCAACTTCCACTTTGTCGCCATTAATAAGCATCAAAGCATCAAGTTCGAGCTCTTTTATTCCTTGCGGGAGGAGGTCCACCAGAAGGGTCTCTTTTTCGCTAACGATAAATTGTTTACCGCCAACTTTTATGACTGCTTTTTTCATAAAATCCTCATTAAATTTAATATCTTTATTATTTTAACATACAAAATTCCAAAAATCAAGATTAAAATAAAGTTGAAAGTGCTAAAGGTTTGTGATATAATATGAACATTATGAAGGTGATTTCGATAACCAATCAAAAAGGGGGGGTTGGTAAAACAACCAGCGCTATAAATATTGCTTATTTTATTGCAAAGCGAGGTTTTCGAACACTTCTTGTTGATTTTGATCCACAAGGAAATGCGACTAGCGGTCTTGGTATTGATAAAAATAACCTTGATTTTACTATGGCAGATGTAGTTTCTGGCGAAAAACAATTAGGTGAAATTATTATTGAAACAGAATTTTCGAAATTAAAAATTGCACCAAGCACACCGATTTTAGCTAATGCCGAAGTTGAGCTTGCGTCAGCGAAAGGTCGATTTACTCGATTGAAAGATGCTTTAAAAACTGTCGAAGCCGATTTTGACTATGTTATTTTGGATTCTCCACCAAGTTTGAGTTTATTGACTGTGAATGGTTTTATTGCTAGTGATTATTTAATTTTACCAGTTCAGGCTGAATTTTATGCGATGGAAGGCCTTGGCCAACTTCTTGAAAGTATGAAACTTGTGAAAAAGGGGATGAATCCAAACCTTGAGCTTCTTGGGGTTCTTCCAACAATGGTGGATTCTCGCACAACTTTGGGTGGGCAAGTCCTTGAAGAAATTAAAAAATTTTTTCCAGATAAGATTTTTTCGAATGCAATTCCGCGGAATATTCGTCTTGCAGAAGCTCCAAGTCATGGTGTTCCTATTGGTGTTTATGATAGGTTTAGTAAGGGGGCTCGTGCTTATAAAGCAGTTTCGAAAGAGATTATTCAGCGTATAGAAGGGAGCAAATAATGGCAAAAAAAGGACTTGGTCGTGGATTCTCTTCTTTGATTCCAACCGAGATGATTATTGATGAAAAAATCGATTCAGAGTTAGGTTTAGAATATGATAAAAGCCAACTAAAAGAACTAAAAATTAGTGATATTTCGCCTGATCCAGAGCAACCTCGCCGACACTTCAATAAGGAAAAGCTTGAAGAACTCGTGAACTCAATTAGAATTCATGGTGTTTTACAACCGATTGTAGTCGTTCGAAAAAATTCTAAGTTTTTAATTGTTGCTGGTGAGAGGCGTTATCGCGCCTCAAAGCTCGCGGGGCTAGAAAGGGTTCCTGCAGTTATTCGTGAGCTTTCTGACCAGAACCGCCTCGAATTAAGTTTGATTGAAAATATTCAGCGCGATAATTTAAATGTTCTTGAAATGGCTGAAGCCTATTTAAAACTTCGTGAACAATTCAATTTAACGGCAAAGGAAATTGGTGAACGCGTTGGTGGAAGGAGCGAAAGTGCAGTTTTAAATACCTTGCGCTTATTAAAACTTCCACAAATTGTTAAAGACTATATCATTTCTGGCAAACTAAAAGAAGGCCAAGCGCGCCCACTTTTAAAGATTGATGAGGAAACTATCAAAAAAATTCTGCCAAAAATTATTGAAGAAAATTGGAGCTCACGTAAAATTGAACAATTCTTGGTGAATTATAAAAAGCAGATTGAAGAGTCTAGAAAAGTTGAACCTAAAAAAGTGAATAATCCTTTCGAAAAAACAGTTAAGCATATTTCGAAAAAGCTGAGTGCAGATGTAGATATTAAAACTTCTGCAAGAGGTTCAGGAAAGATCGTTATAAAATTTAAAAGTGAAGAAGAATTAAAGCGACTTGAGAAAATTCTTTCAAAATAAAATAACCCCCGTTAAAAGGGTTATTTTTTATATTTTAATAGTTCTGAGAATATTCAAAATTTCGAATTTTGTTAAAAGGAAAGATTCGGAAGGCAACAGGACCAACAATTTTATACAGCGGAATGGTACCAAGACCACTTCGGGAGTCATACGAATTATTTCCCACGCGATTATCCCCCGAAACGAATATTTCATTTTCTGGAACAGTCCATTCTCCATCATGACTTGTATACTTTTTTGGTTCATTATTAAAATTATTATCTGGGCTAAAACCGTCAGGATGCTTATCGTTGTAAACTGTTAATTTTCCTTTTTCAACTTTTACTTTTTCACCAGCAAAGGCGATCACGCGTTTAATGATATATTGATCTTTCATCCCGTCGATAAACTGTGGGTTTTCGAAAACAATAATCTCACCACGTTTTGGTATAAATTTTGTGTTCGTAAAATTTGCCCAAGTTAAGGGTAAGCGATTTATAATGGCTTTATCGCCGTCTTTAAAAGTTGGTTCCATACTCGAGCCGACGATTGTGAAGCTTTGAAAAATAAAAGTATTAATAAAGACTGTTCCTAAAGTTACACAAAAAAAGAAAACAAAAATCCCGAAAGTGTCGGCTATTCGAGGATGCCGTTGCCAAAAATTACTCTTCATTTTTATATTTTAGCATGATTTTTAAAGATTTTCAATTATGGTTATTTTTAAAATTATATGATATAATGGAGAAAGTATGGATTTTATTAGAATTTCGAAAAAATATTCTTTTTGGGGAAATATTGCGCATATTTTTTTAAATATTATTTTGGCGGTTATAGTTTGGCTCTCCATTTATATTACTAAAACACCTTGGATTGCAATTCTATTGGTTTTTGTGAGTAAATGGCGAACTTTTGCTGTTCGGCCAAGATTTTGGCTTGCAAACGTAAAATCAAATCTTGTTGATTTAATCTTTTCGCTAAGTATAGTTATTTTAATGTTCTCAACAGGTATAGACTATATCTTTTCGCAAGGGCTACTCTTGGCTTTATATATATTTTGGTTAACAATCATTAAGCCAAGCTCAAAAGAATTATTCGTGCAAGTTCAAGCTCTTTTCACCGTATTCTTTGGGTTTTCGGCTTTATATTCGATTACTTACGGTTGGAACGAAGCTTTAATTTTTATCTTAGCATTCTTGCTCGGATATTCAACAATTCGACATATTATTTCATCTTATGCAGATTTAAATATTGAGATTTTCAGTCTTTTTTGGGGTTTAATTATTGCTGAATTTGCTTGGATTTTTAACTTTTTGGTGATTGGTTATCGCATCAACTTTGCGCCATATTTTAATTTTATAATTCCTCAGGCGGCAATTATTTTAACGGTTTTAAGTTTTATTAGTTTTAATGTGATTGTCTCAGATAAAGATAAAGAAAGGGAACGAAAAGAATTTCTACCAGAGGTGATTTTTGCAACAATTCTCATCTTAACTTTATTGTTATTCTTTTCTTCAATCCCAGTTGCGAAAGGTTAAGATATGAATTTTCGAAAATATTTTAAAAAGCCAAAAAGTCAATTTTTAATAGCCATAATTATGGTGGCGGTTGTATTTTGTATAATTATTTTAGCTCAAATTATATCAAAAAGTAATTTCAATAAGAATAAAACTGGGTCTGCAAACTTCAACTTTTCGGCAAGCGATAAAGCTTCAAATTTTACGAATCAAATGGATTCTAATTCTATTGAGTCGGTTGCGAATAGGGTTTCGCAAAGTGTTGTTTCTATTGTTAGCAAAAATCAAAAAAGTTCAAGATTCTTTTATTCAACAGAAGATTCTGCAAGCGCAGGAACGGGAATTATTATTAGTGAAAATGGATATATTTTAACAAATAAGCATGTTATTGAAAAATCCTCTGAAATTTTAGTTATCACTAATAGTGGCGATTCTTATGAAAGCGTTAGAGTGGTTATGGTTGACCCAATGAGCGATATTGCAATTTTAAAGATTTCGAACGCAAAAGGATTGAAAGCCGCCGAACTTGGAGATTCGAAGAAAATAAATATCGGACAGCAAGTGATTGCGATCGGAAATGCTTTGGGTGAATATGACGGTACTGTCACGAGTGGCATTATTTCTGGAATTGGTCGTACGGTTGAGGCCTCTAGTGAAGACGGTTCTTCAAGAGAAGTTTTGACCGATATGATTCAAACAGATGCAGCAATTAATAGTGGAAATTCTGGTGGTCCTTTAGTGAATGCGCAAGGGCAGGTGATTGGAATTAATACTGCGGTCGCCTCTAAAGCTCAAAGCATTGGTTTCGCAATACCGATCTCTTCAGTAAAAGGTATCTTAAAGTCTATTAGTGAAGGTAAGGAGCCAAAACGAGCTTATCTTGGAGCGAGTTATATATCAATTAATTCACAAATTAGAAAAAAATACAATCTTGATGTTTCGAAAGGTGCTTTAGTTAAGTCAAGAAAAGGTAATGCTATTGTTTATGGTAGCCCTGCACAAAAAGCTGGTTTAAAGGACGGAGATATAATCACAAAAATTGATGGCGTTGAGGTTTCTAAAAATTCCAGCGTTAGTTCTTTAATCGGCGAAAAGTCCGTTAGTGATACTGTTGAAATTTCTTATATTCGAGACGGTAGAGAAAAATCCACTCGCGCAACTCTTGAAGAATATCATAAATAAAAATAGCCTCTTTTAACTAGGCTTACTTTAATGAGGGGATAGATTTTACTAAAAAATTATAGAGGACACTAGATATTTACCTAAAATTTATAACAGGAGTTAAAGATGAAAGTGATAGAAAAATACGCAAAAAACAGAAAGGGGGAAAAGCTATGTGCTCATTTTTTTCTTCCGCAAAATAACGAGGAGACAAAAACCAAATTTCCGCTAGTTATTATGCTTACGGGGGATGGGCCTAGCGGCTCCAAGAGTTTGAGTTGGACAAAAATCCCCCCACTATTGAGCGAAAAAGGGATAGCTTCTCTAACCTTTGACTTTTCTGGATTAGGAGACAGTGAAGGTAGTAGAAAGGAATTGACTTTAGAAAAAGGGATTGACGATTTCAAAGCTGTTATTAAACTAATTGACGAGATAGATGCAGTAGATACTGATAGAATAGGTATATTTTCTTCCAGTTTTGGTTCAAGTGTCGTTATTGCTTCAAGAGAATTTCGAGACATAAAAGCTCACGGATTCAAGTCGCCGTGTGCCTTTCTGCCAGATGCCTATTTGAATGAGATTTCTGATGAAGCGGCAGAAAATTGGAAGGAAACGGGCTACTGCTCTGAGAATGGATACAATATAAACGTTTTGTATAATCCAATGAAATATAATATCTATAGAGATTCTTCAGATATATCCTCTTCTTGCCTTATAACACATGGGTTGAATGATGAGATTGTTCCTTTTCGGCAATCCCAATTGCTACAATCACAATTACTAGCTTCTTCAATTGATGTCGAGTTAGTATTGATTGAAAATTGTAACCATGGATATACTCAAGACGGTAAATGGGAATATATGGCTAATCTTTTTGTTGATTTTTTCGCAAATAAGCTATAGTTTATCTTTATCTAACAAATATAGTTGGGGTGAATTGTGAAAAAATAGAGGAGCTATCTAAGTATATAAGTAGTATCGTAGGGCATTCTGAGAGCGTTAAATTCTTTATAAAAATATTAATGAAGTTGATAATTATATTGTCAAACGAATATCATAGACTAAGGAAAGTGTTTGTGAGCTTAACGGATAAGACTTTACGGCAATAAATCCTATGCCAAGAAATGAGGCCAAGAAAAAGCATGCAAGCAATCAGATTGGTAAGGAAATCAGAAAATTTTGTAATCATAAAAAAGATATAAGAGAATATAAAGAAATATTTACTTTTAGTTATGAGCGTAATATTGACAAAATGTGCTTGACCATATAAACTACGGTTCCGTTTATTAGTGTAGATGCTTTGACGATAAGGAGGAAAAAACAAAATTACCAAAGATTCAATTTGTAATAATTGACAATGAAGAGGCTATTTTTGTTTCATTATCTTATGCGCCTCATCTATATTCTTTGAAAGGAAAGGAATTAGTGGGGATATTTAGAAAATATTTTGAACAAGCATGGCTATTAGCAATGGAATTAAAGTCGGATAACATTCTAAATAAGGATAAGATAGATTATATAGAATCCACTTACGGATAATAAAGACGACCAAGGCGGTCGTCTTTATTGTATTTATAAAATATGTGAGCTCAGATTATTTAGACTGCTGAATGTCATAAACCTATTTGGGCTATTTTTTTCGAAAACAATTATGTAATTTTCTGAGTAAATTTTTGAAAAACCACATTTTTTGGCGTAATTTTCAATTTCCTCAAATTGAGAAGGGTCAGCTTCAAGAATAATTTTTTGCAATTTTGGTAAATCCTGAGCTTGAAAAATTAAATTAAAAATTGTCTCTAATCCATTTCTCTGAGCATAAAGTGCAATTTGTGGCTCATGGTGTAACTCGTTGTTCTTTTCGAAATTTACCCAATCTTTATTAACATACGGCAGATTTGCTGTAATTATTGTTATTTTTGAAAGAATTTCTGACGGTATTTGGCTTAAAAGATCACTTTCGAAAAGCTCAATTTCACTTTCAAGGATTTTTATAGCGTTTAGATTCGCTACAGAAAGCGCTTGAAGCGAAATATCGCTCGCAAAAAAATCAATATTTCCGCCGAGCTCAGCTTTTAGAGTGATTGGAATTATTCCAGAACCTGTACCAACATCTAAAATTTTATCACCTTTTTTGGCAATTTTTTTAGTAATTTCAATTAGGGTTTCAGTTTCGGGGCGAGGAACTAGCACGTTTTCGTTTACGAAAAAAGTTCTTCCAAAAAACTCCTTTTCTCGAAAGATATAAGCGAGCGGAATCCTCTTTAGGCGCTTATTTAAAAAATTATTAGCGTGAAAAACCAGAGTTTTCGAAAGCTTTTTTTGCGGGTTTGCATGTAAAAAAGTTCGTTCAACTTTTAAAACGTTTGCTAAAATTAGCTCAGCATCAAGTTGTGAACTTTCAATTTTAGCATTTCTAAGTTTTTGTGCTGATTTTTTCAGCCAAGATTCAATAGTCTCTCGCATAAATTAGTTATTTTCTGAAGCGTTAGCAGCCAAGAATTCAAGTTCGGCAGCTTGCAAGTGTTCAACAATATCTGAAATTTGCCCATTCATTGCGGCTGGAATATTGCTTCTTGAAAAGCCAATCCTGTGGTCGGTGATGCGATCTTGCGGGAAGTTGTAAGTTCGAATCTTTTCGGAGCGGTCGCCAGAGCCAATTAGGCTACGGCGTTCGGCGGTAAGTTTAGCGTTTTCCTCATCAATTTTAGCTTGAAGTAGGCGCGCACGCAAAATTCCAAGGGCTTTTTCCTTGTTCTTAATTTGTGATTTTTCATCTTGGTTTGTAACCACCATACCAGTTGGAATATGGGTGATTCGCACAGCGGAATCAGTCGTGTTCACGCTTTGACCGCCATGACCACCCGAACGATAGACGTCAATTCGCAAATCATTTGGATTGATTTCAATGTCGGCTTCTTCTGCCTCAGGCAAAACTGCTACCGTTACGGTTGAAGTGTGGATTCGTCCTTGCGATTCAGTAGCTGGAATGCGTTGAACTCGATGAACACCACTTTCGAATTTTAATTTTGAGTAAGGAGCGTCACCTTTTACTCCAAAAACAACTTCCTTGTAGCCGCCAGCATCGTTTGCGGATTCGCTCAAAAGTTCGGTCTTCAAGCCATTTTGCTCACAATATCGCAAATACATTCGGTAAAGTTCGCTTGCAAAAAGGGAAGCTTCATCGCCGCCAGCTCCTGCACGAATTTCAACAATCACGTTCTTTTCATCGTTCGGATCTTTAGGAAGGAGCATCTCGAAAAGTTCCTGCTCAAGATTGGCAAGTTTTTCTTCGCTTTCGGCAATTTCCATTTTAGCAAGTTCTGCAAGTTCACCAGTTTCAAGGCTGGCAAGTTCGCGCGCTTCTTCGATATTTTTTTCAAGATTTTCGCGCAATTCGCCACGCTCGATAATTTTTTCAAGTTCGGTGAATCGCTTGTTTTTGGCAGAAAAATCAGGCGAAGAATAAGCGTTTGGCTCGCTCAAAAAAGCCTGAATTTCTTCGCGCTCATTTTTAAGTTTATCAAGATTTAGATCAATTTTTGGCATATAAAATATTATACCAGAAATTCGCATAAATTTGAAGTATTGAAATTTGATTGTGATCATGGTAAGATTTTAATATGAAAATAACCTCTTGGCGTGAATTTATCGAAAACGAAGCCACCAAGCCATATTTTAAAAAGTTGTGGCAAAAAGTTGAACGTGAACGTGCTTCGAAAGAGATTTTTCCTGCAAGAGAAGAGGTTTTTTCTTGTTTCGAAAAATGCCCGCTTGAAAAAACTAAGGTTGTAATTATCGGTCAAGATCCTTATCATGGAGAAGGGCAAGCGCACGGAATGAGTTTTTCGGTTAAAAAAGGCGTTAAAATTCCGCCAAGTTTGCAAAATATTTATAAAGAACTTCAAAGCGATTTAGGAATTGAGCCAGCTAGCGATGGTTTTTTAGAATCTTGGGCGGAACAAGGTGTTTTACTGCTAAATACTTCTTTTAGCGTTGAAAAAGGTAAGCCGGCAAGCCACGCAAATTTTGGTTGGATGGAGTTTTCAGAACATGTTTTAGATTTTTTGAATGATTTCGAAAAGCCATTAGTTTTTATTTTGTGGGGAGCACACGCACAAAAAGTTGGTGCCCGAATAACTAACTCAAAACACCTTAAAATTGAGAGTGCGCATCCTTCGCCATTTTCAGCACGCCGTGGATTTTTTGGCTCAAGGCCTTTTTCGAAAGCGAACAAATTTTTAGAACAAAATGGTGAAACTCCAATTGATTGGCGGGTAAAATAATAAAATAAAAAATCTCACGTTTAATTGTGAGATTTTTATTTTTAGATGAATTATCGTTCAGCTTTTTTAGCTTTTTCAGCAGCTTGCTTTTTGGCTTTGTTTGCCAAAGCTTCTTTACGAGCAGCAGCCATTTCTTGAGCTCGTTTGAAGCGGTCGACACGACCTTCGGTGTCGATGATTTTTTCTTCACCAGTAAAGAATGGGTGAGAAGCACTCGAGATGTGCATTTTTACAAGTGGGTATTCGTTTCCGTCTTCCCATTTGATAGTTTCTTTTGAATCTGCTGTTGAGCGAGTCAAGAAAGCAAATCCAGCCACCTCGTCGCTAAATACGACAGGGCGATATTCGGTTGGATGTAAATTCTTTTTCATAACTTTTCTATTTTAACATATTATTTTAAGAAAGTAAATAGAAAATTAAGTTAAAAATAAGCATATTATATAATATTTTAAATAAAATAAAATGCCTATGCTTGCTTTTAGTTTTAAGGTGTATTAGGATAGTCTTGAAATAAATTTTAAATATGGAGTAATATATAAAAAGAAAATTTGGGTTTTTTATCCTATTTTGCGCCTTTTCTATTTTTGGCGTTTTTTCTGAGGGAGTAAATAACAGTGCATACGCTTCTGTAGAGCGGTGCGGTAATACTAGTGGTGTAGTTGGAAATTCTAACTATACAATTAGTATAAGGAAATACTGTATTGATTCACAAAAGACCCTTACGATTTATGGCCAAGTTGAGAATTTGGAAAATGCAAAAAACCAGACACTTACTGCCACCGTAAAAACTACAGGTGGTAAAATGGTTAGCGTTCCAGTAACGAAAGAAAATTATATTGGCGTGAAAGAATATGAAAAAATAACAAATAATTATTTTGAACAAGATGGCACTCCATATAAGGTTGATATAGATATTTCGTCATTACCTTATGGAAAATTATTTGTTAGCATGAAGGGTTCTTGGAATGGTTACGCTCCTTATGGCCCCGGGGTAGATAATGATGTTTTCGATATAGATTACATTGCGCAAACTAGTATCGATACAACTATAACATTAGATGAAAAACGTGGAATTTTAAATATTACTGGAACTACTAAAAATGTACCCGCAGGTGAAACTGTAACATTTGGAGTTAATGAGGGATTTATGTTGGATAATCCTGTTAAAAATGGTTCGGCAATCGTTCAAGCAGACGGAACATTTTCTACAACTATTGATGTTTCATCTATGCTAGATCAACCACTAAGCCACCTCTCTGTGGTGTCTAAAGTGAAAGATATCAATGGAGATATTATTCAGGATTTTGATACAGTGGATACTCCACCTATATACCCTTGCAGTTTTGTAGAAAATAAAACTGTACAACGAACAATTAATTATTTGTATAAAGATGGACTTATTGCTGCTAAACCTACAGTTCAGAAGGTATATTTCAAACGAATTACTAACGGGTCATGTTATCGTGGTAAATTAATTGAAGGAACTTATACTGTTGATGATAGCGATTGGAAAAAAGCTCATACTTTCGAAAAGGTTAATGCTCCGAAGATTGAAGGGTATGCTTATAATAAAGAAACGGTAAATGAATTAGCAGTCAATGCTGATAGCGAAAATATTGTTGAAAATATTATTTATAAAAAGAATATAATTCCGAAAGATGATAAAATTCCAGCACAGGAAATAGGTAATAAAGGTGAATTTAAGACAAAAATGTCTCCAGTTTGGGTTTATGCTCCAAATACTGGTGTAGAAAAACAGAATTCTAACGCATTTCTTGCGTTAAATTATATTATTTTAACTTTAATCACTAGTGCAGCTGTTATTCGAAAGAGACTCTAATTTTAATAGCTAGAAATGACGGAAAAGAGGTTGAAACCTCTTTTCTTTTTGTTTTAAATATGATATAATCGAAAAGTAATATAAATTAATGAAACAATTTTTGGGAGAATTCCTTTCGAGAGTTTTTCGAGATTATCCCCAAAAATGAAGACAAAGGAGTTAAAATGTCTGTAAAAGTTGATATCAAGCAATTGCTTGAAGCTGGCGTTCATTTTGGTCACAAAACTTCACGCTGGCATCCAAAAATGGCGCCATACATCCACAGCAAGCGTCAAGATAGCCACATTATCGATCTAGCTAAAACTGTTGAAGGTCTTGAAAAAGCTCTTCCAGCTATTACTAAAGCGGTTGAATCTGGCCGAAAAGTTCTTTTTGTTGGAACTAAAAAACAAGTTAAAGAAGCTGTTCGTGAAGCTGCCGAAAGCGTAAAACAACCATATGTTGTTGAACGATGGGTTGGCGGAATGCTTACAAACTCAGCAACTGTGAACCAACAAATCAAGAAATTGAAAACTCTTGAAAAACGAATGGACAGCGGAGAACTTGCAAAACGCTATTCGAAACTTGAAGTTCAGCGATATGCTGAAGAAATCGAAGCTTTGAACACAAAATATGGTGGAATCAAAGATTTAATGGGTCGCCCAGGAATTTTGTTTGTAACTGATGCAATCGCTGACGCAAACGCAATTCGTGAAGCTAAAACTTTGAATATTCCAGTGGTTGCAATTGTTGATACAAATGTGAACCCAGACGGAATTGATTACGTAATTCCAGCAAACGATGACGCTATTAAAGGTGTTAAATTGCTTTTGGATTATGTGATTGAAGCTATCAAAGAAGCTAAAACTGATAAATAATTCTTAAATTCGAAAGGATAAAAATGGCTGTTTCTATTGAAGAAATTAAGAAACTAAAAGAATTGACAGGTCTTGGCTTGACCGATGCCAAAAAAGCCCTTGTTGAAGCTGAAGGTGATTTTGATAAAGCACTTGAAGCTCTTCGCAAAAAAGGTCTAACAAAGGCTGAGAAAAAAGGTGACCGCGAAGCTCGTGAAGGTTTGGTTGAAGCTTACGTTCACGGCGGCCGAATTGGTGTAATTGTTGAAGTTAACTGTGAAACTGATTTCGTTGCGCGAACTGAAGATTTCAAAAACTTTGCACACCAAATTGCTATGCAAATTGCTGCTATGGCACCAGTTTATGCTAGTGAAGCTGACATTCCAGCTGAAGAAATCGCTCGTGTTAAAGCTGAAGCTGAAGAGCGAGTTTCGAAAGAAGGAAAGCCAGCTGAAATTGCTGCCAAAATTGTTGACGGTCAAGTGAAAAAATACTTTGCTGAAAAAGTTCTTCTTTCACAAACTTACATTATGGATGATAGCAAAACAGTTGAACAATTCTTGAAAGAAACTGTTGCAAAACTTGGTGAAAATATCGTTGTGCGCCAATTCTCACGAATTGAACTTGGTGTTAACGAATAATAAATAATTTTTTACAATAAAACTCTACCACTAATGGTGGAGTTTTATTTTTTGTGATTTTTAAGTCTTGACTTTTTATGCATAACCAGTTATAATTTTAAGCATAAGTAGTTAAAATAAAAGGGAGAAAAAATGTTTAAGAACAAAATAGCGGTTTATGCTTTTATGGGTGCTGTTTGTGCTTTATTTTTAGCTCAACCCGCATTTGCCGACACGGCAAAGAGAATTGATGTTGATGTAACGGGTGATATTAAAGAGCTTTCTTCAGGCGGGTCGGAAAACCGAACTAGCACAAAGGTTAATATTAGTGTTAGAAACGGGCAGAATATCAATGCCGGTGACTATGTTGATCTTAAATTTGAGAGTCTTAACGATGCTGGGCTAGATAATAGAGAAGTCCGTTATAAAGATATAATTATCGGTAAGATAAAATTCATTAAATCTAAAAACAATGTTGGTGAATTTTCTAGAAGATCTATTAAGGGTCATCCTGAAGCAGAGAATATTATTCCAGAAAAGAGTGCAGCCCAAGATTCAGAATATAGGCTAATTTTTAATGATCAAGCTAAAAAATTCTCGGATATGCAGCTTTCAATAGAGGTTGTTGCTTATAATTATGCTGCTTGGGTTAATCATAAATATAATATTGAACATTCTGTGAAAGTGAATAATAAAGAAATTGCACGTAAAACTGGCACTATTAATGGGGTTAGCAAAAAATTACCAGCGGTGGACGCTAGGTTTAATATTTTTCACGCCTCTAGTCAAGATGGTGAAAATTTAAATGGTACTATATTTGACTTTACTTTATCTCAATCAGATAAAAATAATCCTAAACATATTAAACCAGGTGATATTTTCAAGATGAAACTGCCGCAATCTTCTGGTATTGCATTTGATACGAAATTGAATCCGAAAGAAGGAGCGGTTGGTTCTGTAAATACCCAAGAATTATATGCTAACTATGGTGATAATACTACTTCAAAAGGTGTCTTACTCAAAACTGGTGTAAACTTAAAATATAAAGTTATAAAAAATTCAAGCCACGAGCTTGTGTATCAGATTTTAGAAATTGCTGATGATAAATCTATTTATCAATTCTTGCCAAGATTAACCATTTTGGATACTAGCGAAAAAACAATTAACTATAATGAGAATAAATTGAACCCAATTTCTGCAACTACAGAAATTTACCGAGGTGATGATAAATATTTTTCTCTAGATAAAACGGCTGCAGGTGCCATAAGTGGCACAAAAATGAAGTCTTACTCAGACATTAAAAAGCGTGGATCTGTGATTGTGCACTATCAAGATGAGAATGGTGTAAGCCTTGCTCCTGAAGTTTTGCTAGAGAATAAAGTTCAAGTGGGCACAGACTATGCTGCCGAAGAAAAGCAATTCGAAGGATTCGAAAAAGCGGAATTGCTTAAAGACTCATCACCTAAAACCGGAAAAGTTGAAGAAGGTGTAAAGATTGTAACATTTGTTTATAAAAAGAAAAGCGTTCCTGCGCCTGAAAAACCTTCGAACCCAGTAAAAGAAGAGAAGAAACCGAAAGAAAACATTAGTGCACCAAACACAGGTTTCGAAAATAATTTTGTTAAAAATTTACTTTTCATCGGCGGTGCTGCACTTTCTGTGATTTCTATAATTGTTATTAAGAGAAACTATTAAATAGAATAGATAAGATAAAAGACCTCTTTTGTTAAAATTTAAGAGGTCTTTTATTGTTGCTGAGATTAATTATATTAAGCTAAACTCTTTTCGATAAAGGCGATGATTCGCACGTCGCGAGATTCTAACTCGCTCTCTTCATTAATTTCATTCACGCCGAACATTTCTTCTGCACCTTCACCAAATTTTGCATGCAAAGTTTTGATCCAATTTCCATTTGCAAGCTTTTTTAGGCTAACATTTTCACTAAAGCTCACACCACGAAAGAAGTTTTTTTCGTTGGGGAGTTCAATTTTTATTTCTTTGTTATTTTTCTCAATTTTTAATTTAAAACTCTTTTTAAAAATTGGGTCAAAGTATTCAATTACTTTTTTAATCTTTTTTTGTTTCATTTGATTCCTTTTTGTTTTTTGCTTTAAAACATAACTATAATAACATAAAAAAATAAAAAAGTCAATAGAAAACCCCGCCATTTTGGCGAGGCGTGTTGACCGCAAACTTAATTGTATTTTCCGTTGTGGTAAAGTTTGTGTTTTTTAGAAAGGAATTTTCTAATATCGCCACGCAACCAAATACGTGCGAATTTAGTTTCTTCTTTATAGAAAATTGTGAGCCGTTGGACAACATTGAAGAGGGGATTCATTCTTATGACGTTATTGATGTCATAAAGATACTCTTCTTTGAAATTCTCGCTAACTGGAACTTCAACAATATAGCTTTTTCCTGCAAAACATTGATTAACTGCGTTCTTAATTTCTTGATCGCTTAGTTCTGTAGCAAAGACCTCTCTAATTTTTAATGACAGCTCATCATGACAAGATTGCCCCCAATTGCGATGATGAGCTTGAATAAGCGCGGCGTTTTTTGTTGAAAGTGTTGTGGTAGCCATAGGCGTTCCTCCTTAAATTGCGTCCCTTTAAAGGGAAGGTTTTATAATATAGATTGTAACACTTTTAAAAATAAAAGTCAATTAAAAAGCCCCAAATTTTAAATTGGAGCTTTAAGGTTAAAAATCCAGTCCGGTTACTTTGACGTATAAGTTGTAGCCTTTCTTTCGAACCTCACTGTTAAGATGAGGTCTCCTAAAACCAGTAATATTTTTAAATACTGTCTTTTGTCTCTTTAGATATCTATATAAGGATGACGGATGAATATTCTCTGGTAAAACAATTGGGATTTCAATTGTCTCATCAATGCGAATTTGCTCGCAAAGATCATCGTATTCATCTTTAGGAAGTTTTCGAAGATACTTCTTGATTTCTTCCAATATTGCTCCATAATAGAGATCAACTTTCCCGTTTTGACTTGGCTTATCAGGTTCCGAAATCATTTTTGGCTCTATCAAGAAGAATATCTGCTTTGTGCCGTCTTTTTCGGCTTCATATTCTTCATAAATATGAAAAATCCTATTGACGGTTCCGCGAACTTCAATAAATTTATCATTTCCATAGCCCATTTCGATCGCTTCTTTTTTGGGAATACTAATTCTTGTGGAATACTTCCTCCAATGATCATAGTAATTGAATGGAATTGTTTGCCTTTCGGCCGATTGGCCGAGTTCTTCTATGATATACCTAATAATCTTATATAAGATTACAGTATAATCTTCTTGCAACTTTTTCAGTTTAGCTTCGCTTTCTAGAGGCATAACAAGCTTATTTTTTTCCATAAAAAACTTCCTCCTGGATTTTTTTGCGTAGTTTTTAAAGAACTATACTTACATATTATACAATTTTATATCAATAAAGTCAAGCTAAAAAGGGGTTAAAATTTTTATGAAACTGTAGTATAATTGTTCTATGTTAGATATTAGATTTATTCGTGAAAATGCTGAGCGTGTGCAAAAAGATGCGCTGAATAAAGGTTATAAAAATGCTGATGTTCAAGCTGTTATCTCGCTTGATGATGAAAGAAAAGCTCTTACGGCTCAAATTGACGAACTTCGAACTCGCCGAAACCAAATCGCGGCCTCAATGAAAAATTCTGGTGGAAAGCCAAGTGATGAACAAATTGCAGAAGGCAAGAAAATTAAAGAAGAGCTTGCTGAGTTTGAAAAAACTTATCGCGAACTTGATGAAAGACTTTCGAATGCTTTAAATGGTATCCCTAATATTCTTCAAGCTGATGTGCCGATTGGTGAAGAAGGCGAAGACGATTTGGTAAAAACTTGGGGTGAAGAACTTTTCGAAAGTCGTAAAGGCGCCGAAGACCACTTAGATTTTGCAAACAAAAAAGGTTGGGTTGATTTTGAGCGTGGCTCGAAGGTTGCTGGAACTAAATTCTATTTCTTGAAAGGAGATTTGGCGCTTCTTGAAAATGCTATTTATCAGTTCGCGTTGAATAAATTGATTTCGAAAGGCTTTAATTTTATGACCGTTCCACATATGGTTAATGGTGAAGTTGCCACGGGAACTGGATTCGCGCCTCGTTCAAGCGAACAAAGTGATGAATATTTCATTGAAGGTGAGGATTTAAGTTTAATTGCAACTGCTGAAATGTCATTAACTGGTTTTCACGCTGGTGAAATTTTGAATGAAAAAGATTTGCCAATTTTTTACGCTGGCTATTCTCCTTGTTATCGAAAAGAGGCGGGAACTTACGGTAAGCATACGCGCGGGCTTTTCCGTGTTCATCAATTCAATAAGCTTGAAATGTATGCTTATACTTTACCAGAGCAGAGTGCTGAAACTCATGAAAAAATTTTGGCGGTTGAAGAAGAAATTTATCAAGAGCTAGGTATTCCTTATCGTGTGATCAATATTGCCAGTGGCGATTTGGGTGCGCCAGCTTCGAAGAAGTATGACATTGAGTATTGGAGCCCAGTTGATGGCAGTTATCGTGAAATTACAAGCTGCTCAAACTGCACCGACTATCAAGCACGAAATTTGAATATTCGCGTGCGTCGCGAAAATGGTGAATTGCAAGTTGTTCACACTTTGAATGGTACAGCTGTTTCACTTGCGCGCTGTTTGGTGGCGGCAATTGAGAATTTTCAAGATGGGGAAAATCTTATTCTGCCAAAAGTCCTTCAACCATATATGAATAATCGCGAACGAATCTAAAAATAAAATAAGCACTAAATATAGCGTTTTGTAAATTTTACAACACTAAATGTAGTGCTTTTTTAATTTAACTTATGTTATAATGTAAATATAGCCAAAATAGAAAGAGGTGACTAAAATGGCTCAGAAAGTAGTTCTTTACTCTAAATATGACTGCATACAATGTATGATGACCAAACGCCTTCTTGATTCATTGGGAATTGCATATCAGGAAATTAATCTCGATAAAAGTCCGCAATTTCTAGAGCATGTCACGAAGGATCTTGGCTTTATGGCTGCACCAGTTGTTGAAACAGATACGGACGCTTGGTCTGGCTTTCGGCCAGGTAAGATTAGGGCGCTCAAATAAGAATAGCTCGCAACAAAGGCGGGCTTTTTTCTTGACAAAATAAAATGTTTATGCTAATATAGAGCTATAAACTAACAAAAAAGGATTATATATGATCTCACAGATTGAAATTACAGGAAATAAATACGAAATTGACGAAACAACCAAAAAATACGCAGAAAAACACATCGGTAAATTAGACAAATATTTGCCACGACACGCTAAAAAATCAGCTTCAGCTCGCGTGGTAATTTCGCAAATTAATGGCACTCACGACAACAAATATGAAGTTGAGGCGGTTATTAACGTACCAGACAAAACTCTTGTTGCAAAAGATCAAAGCTCAAATGTTTTGGCAGCAATCGATATTGTTGAAGCTAAGCTTGACGGGCAAATTCGCCGTTACAAAACTGAGAAAAATCCACGCCTTGGTAAATCTGGAATTATGGCAAAATTCAAGCGTTCTCTAAAACGAGGCTAAAAACTTTCGAAAACTTAAAAAATCTCTGCAATTTTGCGGAGATTTTGCTTTTTAAATAAAATATGATATAATCAAGTTATTGCTATTTTAAAATTTTTGTGGGGTGAAAAAAATGAATAAAATAAATAAACAGCAAGAACTTTTACGTAAAGCACTTAATCAAAAATCGAAAAGTTTAGGTTTAGCTGCGATTACGCGCGAAGTTGGCGAGAAGTCGACTGATTACGGAATTTCTTTTTATGCCAAAAAAGGGAATAAGATTGTTCCAGATATCGGCATTCAAATTAAGTTTTATCGAAGTGAGAACCTTCTTGGATCTGAGAAGCTGCGTGGTTATAATATAAATATTAAACTATGCGATGTTAAGATTGAAAGTGGTGATAACCTTCCAGATATGACGGTTGAAAAATGTCTTCAAAAATATCGTCATTTCGTAATCGAGGGGCAAAAGCCATGGGTTGATTACCTTTTCAAAATAAAGGATATTGCAACGATTGATTATTGCAAACCTCTTGCAGATAAAGGTAATCCTGATGATATTATGTATATGAGCGAATTGCTTTTAGAAGTTATTCCTCAATTCTGCTATCAAGTCAACAAAGGAGACTTTAGCTATGGATGGTGAATTAACAATTAAAGACTTGTTCAAAAAATATGGTCGGCGATTTGCCTCTGTATCTAAGAATGCTGAGGGAATTGAAACAGTTGTGATTTATGAAATTATAACTGTTAAAGGTGAACTCCCAATTATTAAAATCAAGACCATTGATTTTAATCCAGCAAAGAAAGAATTGCTCATTTCGAATGATGACGAGGAGGAAGATTGGGCTGAGGCTTTTGAATTATCGACTCTGGTTGATAATGACACCATTCTTCCACTTTCAATATTATCGAATAATGCGGATGAAAAGACTAGAATTTCATCGCAAAAAATTCGAGAACTAGGAGCAAAAATTTTCGAATACGAAAAATCTTTAAAAGATCTTGAAGCATTTACTAGAAAATATGAAATGCTAAGAGATGAGATGATTAATGTTTTTACGGAAGTTTTTAAATAAAGTCCTGAAAGGGGCTTTTTTTAATATTCAAATTATGGTAAAATATAAGATAGATTTTATACTGTTTTTAATGGAGAGGGAAATGTCTAAAAAAACTGCGAAGAAAAAAAATGTAATGGTAGAAGAAAGCAAAGTTGATAAACTTTTGACTACTGTTTTTGGTGACCCGCAAAAGAAAGTTTTGCGCCGATTGCAACGAAAAGTTGATGAAATTAATAGTCTAAGCGAAAAATACAAAAAAATGAGTGATGAAAAGCTCAAAGAAGCTTTTAAAAAACTCAAAAAAAGCCTTTCGAAAAAAGATTTAGATGATATTTTACCAGATGTTTTTGCGCTTGTGCGTGAAGCTTCAACTCGTGTGCTTGGAATGCGACATTTTGATGTTCAGTTGATTGGTGGAATGGTTTTGCATGAGGGAAAAGTTGCAGAAATGAAAACTGGTGAAGGTAAAACTTTAGTGGCAACTTTGCCAGTTTCTTTGAACGCGATGGAAGGAAAAGGCGTTCATGTTGTAACTGTGAACGATTATCTTGCTCAGCGCGATGCGTCTTGGATGGGAAATCTATATGATTTTCTTGGCCTTTCGGTTGGTGTAATTATTAATGAGGCAAGCTTTATTTTTGATCCAGAATATGACAACGAAGAGCATGAAGACGAAAATATGCGAAAGCTTCGCCCGGCAACTCGAAAAGAGGCTTATGCTGCGGATATTACATATGGAACAAATAATGAATTTGGTTTCGATTATTTGCGTGACAACATGGTGAATGAAGTTGAACTTTTGCGCCAGCGTGAGCTTAACTTTGCGATTGTCGATGAGGTTGATTCTATCTTAATTGATGAAGCCCGAACTCCGTTAATTATCTCTGCTCCCGCGGCTGAAAACCCAGAAAGCTATATTCAGTTTGCACAAGTTATCTCGCAGCTTTCGAAAGAAGACTATGAAGTTGATGAAAAACGCCGAAGTGTAGCTTTGACTGAATCTGGAATTGACAAAATCGAAAAACTTCTCAATATGAAGAATCTTTACACACCAGAGCATTCTCGTGCGGTTTATCATGTTGAGCAAGCTTTGCGTGCTGAAACTCTCTTCAAACGCGATAAAGATTATGTTGTGACAAATGATGGTGAGGTGATTATTGTTGATGAACATACTGGTCGTTTAATGAATGGTCGTCGATATAATGAAGGTTTACACCAAGCTATTGAAGCTAAAGAAAAAGTACCGGTTCTTCAAGAATCAATGACTTTAGCAACAATTTCATTCCAAAATTTCTTCCGCCTTTATAATAAACTTTCTGGTATGACTGGAACTGCTTTCACTGAGGCTGAAGAATTTCAGCAAATTTATTCTTTAGAAGTTGTGCAAATTCCTTCAAATAAACCAGTTATTCGTGATGACAAAGAAGACTTAATCTTTAAAACTGAAAAGGCAAAACTTAAAGCCGTTGCGGAAGCAATTAAAGAATATCACGCACAAGGTCGACCAGTTTTGGTTGGCTCAGGTTCAATTGAAAAGAATGAACAAATTGCGAAATATCTTGATCAAGAAGGAATTAAATATAACCTTTTGAATGCTAAAAATAATGAGCATGAGGCTTCAATTGTTGCTAAGGCTGGCGAAAAAGGCGCAATTACGCTCGCAACGAATATTGCTGGTCGTGGAACCGATATTAAGCTTGGTAAAGGTGTGAAAGAATTGGGTGGATTGGTTGTGATTGGTTCAGAGCGTCATGAATCTCGCCGAATCGATAATCAGTTCCGTGGTCGCGGTGGCCGTCAGGGAGACCCTGGTGAAACGCAATTTTATGTTTCAACTGAAGATGATTTGATGCGAATTTTCCAAGGTGAACGAATCGCAATGTTGATGGATCGACTTGGTGTGCCAGAAGATATGCCAATCCAGCATAAATCTGTTTCGAAAACTCTTGAAAACGCTCAAAAACGTGTTGAAGGCTTTAATTTCGATACGCGTAAAAATGTTGTTCAATATGACAACGTAATTAACCGTCACCGAAAAGTTGTCTACACGATGCGCCGAAAAATTCTTGAAGGCGAAGATATTACAGATGAAATTAAGGCTTTGTTTATTTCTAAAGCAGAAGAACTTGCTGAACTTCCTTTAAAAAATAACGAAAAATTTGTTTCGAATTTTATTGAAATCTTCCCAATTGAAGAAGAAAAGGCTGAAGCGCTTGGTCGAATTTCGAATGATAAAAAACGTATCAAATTAGCAAAACATATTGCCGAAGAACTTTACCAAGATAAAGAATACGAAATTGGTAAAGAAGCGTTCCAAAAAGTTGAACGTGAAGTTTATATGCAAATTCTTGATACGCTTTGGATGAACCATCTTGAAAATATGAATTTCTTGCGTGAGGGAATTCATTGGCGAAGCGTTGGACAGCGTGATCCATTGGTTGAATATCGTGCTGAATCACAAAAATTGTTTGATGGTTTGCAAAATACTTTGCGTGATGAAACTATTCGAATTCTAACTCGAATTACACCGAATGATGCTGCCGTTCGCCAAGAAGAAGATCATGACACCGAGCTCACTCGCCTTGCTGAAAATTCAGTCGAGAAAGGTGTCAATGAAGTTCAATCTGGTGAAAAAAACCGAGATGAAGACTTTTCGAAAGCTAAAAAGGCGTCTTCAAAAAATAGTGAAAATGCCAAGAAAAATAACGCACGGAAAGCAAAAAAAGCTCAACGTCAAAACAAGAAGAAGGGTCGTAAATAAATGCGGCACACCGTTGAAGAAGTACGTCTGAAAAATGGCGTACGTGGCCTTCTTGTAAATGTTCCGGATGCAACGGTGATGAGTTTTCAATTTCAGTTTCGGGCTGGTTCACGTTATACGAAAAGTCCAAAAATTTATGAAACTGCTCATATTATGGAACATATGGCTTTTGGTGCAAATGCAAAATTTGCCAGCGAGCATGAATTTGAAGCTGAATTCACTAAAAATGGCGCCTATCACAACGCTTCCACTTCAGATATGAGTATGAACTATGTGGCAGATTGTGCCGATTTTGAGTGGGATAGGATTTTTGAACTTCAACTCTTGTCAATTAGCCAGCCTAAATTTAATGAATTTGAGTTCAAAGCTGAAAAGGGAAACGTTCGAAATGAGCTTACAGGCTATTTGAATAATAATGCACGTCTTCTTTGGCCAAAAATTCAGCAAGAATTTGGTGAAAAGGTTTTAACTTATGAAGAGAGGCTTAAAACGATTGATAATATCACGCTTGAAGATATTTGCGAACATCATAAACGCACTCACACAACCGATAATCTGCGTTTTGTGATTGCTGGAAAAATCACGCCAACTCGCAAAAATAAAATTCTTGAAGGCTTTGAAAATTTACCACTTGAAAGAGGTGAACGTTTCGAAATCATTACTGATGAAATGAAAAAACCGAAAAAGCCAATTTTTATTCATCGCCCAGATTTGAAAAACATAAGTTTTGGTATTTCGCTTTTGCTTCCACGAAAACTTACAACATCTGAAATGGATGCAATGCACGCTTTAAACCATATTTTAACTGGCACAATGCATGCTCGAATTCTTGGCCAAGCTCGCAAACGCGGTTTAACTTATGGTATTTATTCTGGCGCCTCACGTGGACCAAAAGATTCTTCTTGGGATTTTGAAGGGCAAACTAATTATGGAACCGCTAAAGAGCTTTTTGAATTAATTGTTTCAGAGCTCAAAAAGGTTCTAAATGAAGAAATTACCGAAGAAGAGCTTGATGCTATGAAGAGCTATTCTCTTGGTTCATTTCAAATGGGCGGCCAAACGGTAGCTTCAACGGCAGGATTTTATGCTTCTCGATATTTTTGGGATGGACATCTTCGAGATTATAAATCTCAGCCAAAATTTATTAAGCAGATTTCTCGCGAACAAATTTTTAAAGTTGCGAAAGAATTTATAGATGCAAATACTTGGATTTTGGGTGCAGTTTCTGGCGGTGAAAAATTACAAATTCAAGAGTTGAATCAGGAATTTTCTAAAATATTCGAAAAATAATCGCTTCAAGGCGGTTATTTTTTATGCTTAAAATGTGCTATAATAGTTTTATATGGATTTTGATGAATTCGAAGAGTTGTTAAATTTTGAAATAAAAAAACCTCAACCGCACGAGGTAATTTATAGTGTCTCAGATTTTATCGCAACTAGCAATGATATTTTCGAAAAGAGTTTTCCAAGCGTTCTGATTGAAGGTGAAATTTCAAGCTTTAAAGTAAACCACAATAAGTTTGTTTTTTTTGATTTGAAAGATGAAGACTCGGTTCTTGGTTGCTTTATGACGGTTTGGCAAATGCGATTTCCGCTCGAAGATGGAATGAAGGTTATCGTACAAGCAAAGCCAAAACTCACAAATTGGGGAAAATTCAGCCTAACAATTGAAAAAATCATACCAAAAGGTGAAGGGAGTCTAAAAAAATCTTTTGAAATTTTAAAGGAAAAGTTAACAAAAGAGGGCTTATTTGATGAAAGCCGCAAACGTGAAATTCCGCGAAATCCTCAAAAAATTGCGGTGATTTCAAGCGTTCAAGCGGCGGGTTATGCTGACTTTATCAAGATTATTAATGAGCGTTGGGGTGGGCTAGAAATTACTGTTGCGCATACGCAGGTGCAGGGAATTTCTGCAAGCGACCAGATTATTCGAGCAATTGATTTTTTCAATTCGCAGAGTGAATTGCCAGATGTGATTGCTATTATTCGTGGTGGTGGAAGTGCTGATGATCTGGCAGTTTTTAATGATGAAAAATTAGTTCGTGCGATTGCTGCTTCTCGCGTGCCAATTATTACAGGAATTGGCCACGAAATTGATGAAAGCTTATGTGATTTAGCGGCAGATTTTGCGGCTTCAACACCAAGTAATGTTGCACAATTTTTGACACCGAATAAATTTGATGAAATGAGATTTTTATGTTCAAAAATTTTGCACACAAACGATTTTATTCTTTCGAAGACTGATGAATTAAAAATTGAAAACCATCAAAAGATTTATAAAATTAAAGATTTAATTTTGAATAATATTTTTGAACAGCAAAGAGAAATTCAAGCCAAAAAGCGAATTTTGGAAAGCTATAATCCACAAAACATACTTTCGAAAGGCTATGCTTTAGTAAGTGGAAAATTGGCGGCTGGTGAAGAAATTACGATTCAAACAATTGATAAAAAAATAACGGCGGAGGTAAAAAATGTCGAACGAAATTAGTAAAAAAATAGCTGAAATAGATGAGATTTTAATAAAAATTGAAAGTGGTGAGATTCCTCTTGAAGAGGTTTTTGAAAAATATAAAGAAGCGATTTCGAAAGCCAAAAAACTCGAGGAAGAACTTGATTCGCTTAAGAATGAAATTCAGATTTTGAGTAAAAATTTTGCACAAGAAGAATAAAATCTCGCTGTAGCGAGATTAAAACTAAATCGAAAAAATGAAAACTTGTGTTTTATATCTACCACGAGAGTTTCCTTCTCCTATATGAAGGAGGAGATCTATCTTGTGTCGTTCACAAAAGTCAATCAAAATTTTACGCTGACAGTTCGAATCTTTCGATTCACTGTAGCACTCAATATCACGGATGGTATTCTTTGAGTTAAAATTTATTTTGTATATTTTCTTTGAAAGAGTCTCAGCATCTTTAACTTTCGAAAAGCGAGAATTTTTATCAAAAATATGAATAAATTCTTGATTTCTTCGACCGCGGTCAGAAAGTTTAATTTGCAACACTCCAAATCTATCAATTAAATCAGTTTGCTTAGATAAAAGTTCTTGGCTCATCTGCCACCTCCATTTTTATTTTTAATATTTTAACATTTTTTATAATTTTAGTCAAGAAAAGCCCCGCAGTTTGTTGCGGGGGAGAGAAATGTACTGCTCTACCAAATAGCCATATTTTTGAGTTCTTCGCTCAAACTTAGATCGACTTCGCGGAAATACCATTCCTTAAAGTGCTCGCTGTAAGGATCTTTATCTTCGCAATAAAGTGATATAGTTAGCTGGATATTTGCTTTATCACACTCTTGTTGTAAAATAACTAGATTCCCAAGCTTATCCTTTGCTTGGTCTGCAAAAACGATGAGTTTATCTTCTACTCGCTTCTTAATAAATTTTTGAATAATCTTTCGAGTTGTTTTCTCTTGAGATGGATTATATTGAAGAATAGCTTCTTTAATATCTAGATCGGTATGATCTAGTGCTGATTTAGTGAGCTTAATTGATACTAGCACCATTTATTGGTACCTCCTTTTTATTTTTTAGCTTTCTAAAAAGCTATAACCAGTATTATAGCATAAAAACTCTTAAAAGTCAATTTGAATAATAATGGTAATGTATGATATAATGGGGTTATGTTTGATACAGATGAATTTAAATTAAAAATGACTGAATCCGTTGATCATTTTAAAGGTGAAATGAAGAAGGTTCGAACGGGTCGAGCGCATCCTTCAATGCTTGATGGTGTTATGGTTGAAGTTTATGGTACAAAAATGCCATTGAACCAAGTTTCGAATATGACCGCACCGGAAGCAGGGATGATTCTAATTACACCATTTGATGCGAATAATATTTCAGCAATTTCGGCTGCAATTCGCAACGATCAAAGCCTTGGATTCAACCCGAGTGATGACGGTCGCGTTGTTCGCGTGCCAGTTCCGCCACTAACAGAGGAGCGCCGTAAGCAAATTGTAAAACAAACTTCAGAAAAAGTTGAAGGCGCAAAAATTACGCTTCGAAATATTCGCCAAGATGCTTTAAAACACGCCAAGAAACTTAAAGATGAAAAAGCTTTAACAGAAGACGATTTGAAGCGAATTGAAAAAGAAATTGATGCTGAAATTAAAGATTTTAGCACACAAATTGATGTAATTTTTAAAGAAAAAGAGAAAGAAATTCTCACAATTTAAATTGTTTTTTGCTAGCACACAAAGTTGTGCCGGCAAAAGTTAATTTAAGGAATTTCGAAAGGGCAGAATGGAGATTTTGAATTTAATTTTTGGTATAATTATTGGTCTAATTTCGTTAACTTTTTTGGTTGCTATTCATGAGCTTGGTCATGCGTTTGCAGCTAAGAAAAACGGTGTAAAACTTAAAGAGTACACAATCGGTTTTCCGCCAAGAATTAAAAGTTTTAGAGCAAAAACTAACAAAATTCTACCAAAAAGTACAAAAATTTCGATCGGTGCGATTCCACTCGGTGGTTTTGTTCGGCTGAAAGGGGAGCACGATTCAGATTCGAAAAAAGGTGATTACGGTGCGGCAAGTTTTTGGGCAAAAACTCAAATTTTATTTGCTGGTGTTGCAATGAATTGGCTAGTTGCTTTTGTTATTTTTACGATTCTATCGATTTTTGGAATGCCAAAGTTAATTTCGAATCAGTTTTATTTGAGTTCTGATGCTCGAATTTCTGGTGGTGGCGTGCAAGTTTCGCAGATTTCGAACGATTCGCCTGCACAAAAAGCTGGTTTGCAAAAAAAAGACATAATTTTGGAATTTAATGGTAAAAAAGTTGACAATTCTGCCGCCGTTAAAGAAGATTTGCGTAGTAATGCTGGCAAAAGCGTGAATTTAAAAATTCAGCGTGGCAATCAATTTTTTTCAAAAGATGTTAAGCTAAACGAAAATAATAAGAATGGTTTTTTGGGCGCATTTTTGACTGATGGAATGCAAAAAATTCATGCAACTTGGAGCGCACCGATTGTTGGGATTGGCACAACAATTCAATTTACGGGTGAAACTTTTAAAGGTGTTGGCGAACTTTTTATGAACTTTTTTGGCGGGGTTTTCGAAAAGATAATTCCGAATCCGCAATCACAGCAGAAAGCAAATTCTCAACTTTCGAAAGCAGGTGAAAGTGTTTCTGGGCCAATTCTAGTGATTGGTGGAATCTTCCCAAACATCATCTCAATGGGGCCTGATATGATCTTAATGTTGACTGCAATTATTTCAATTAGTTTGGCGTGTATGAATGTTTTGCCAATTCCTGCGCTTGATGGCGGTCGTTGGTTAATGACTTTCATTTTTCGAATTTTACTTAAAAAGCCACTTTCAAAAGAGACCGAAGAAAATATCAACGGCTGGAGTTTTATATTTTTGATGGGGCTTTCACTTTTAATTATTTTTCTAGATTTTACAAAGATTTTTAGAGGTTAAAAATGAAGAATGAATTTAAGAATATATTTTTAAAACTTCAAAAAAAGAATGAAGAAATACTTTCGAAAAAGCCTTTAAAAATTATTTTTTGGACAATTTTTCCAATTTTATCATATTTTGCAGCAAGTTATTTTGCGGCTGTGATAATTCGACTTTCGCTCGCTTTGATTTTCTGGAATAATGATGTAGGCTATCAAAGTGCGGCTTCAAACACGATTACCACTACAATTTATTCAGCATTATTTCTTGGATTAATGCTTGCGATGGTATATTTTATCCCGACCAAACTTTTTAAGCAGAAGATTTCGAAAGATGATATTGCTTTAAAGGGTGTGATTACTTGGCAAGATTTAGGTTTGGCAATTTTAGGTTTTATAGCCTCGATGATTGTTTCTGGGATTTTGTTAGAATTTTTGCCGAATATTCTTAATTTTGATAAATTGCAAGTTCAAGATTTAGTTTTTCAACGCAGCGGAATGATTCATTCTTGGCAATTTTTGCTAGCTTTTATTTCAGTCGTTGTGATTGCGCCAGTTTTTGAAGAATTAATTTTTCGCGGAATAATTTATGGCCAACTTCGAAAAGTGAATGTTCCGCTAGCAATTTTTATAACGAGTTTACTTTTTGGATTTGTGCATTTTCAAATGAATGTTGGCGTAACGGTATTTGTGATGAGCGTTGTGATGTGTTTTATTCGCGAAAAATGGACGCAAACAATTTGGTCGGGGATTGTGATTCATATGATTAAAAATGGGATTGCTTTCTTTCTGCTTTATATTTTGCAAACTATTCAATTCTTTCAAGCTTAGCGTTGACTTGAATTGAAAACTTTGATATAATTATAAGACTTATTTAGAGGATTTTTATTTTATGAAACAAGAATTTAATATTACAAAAATAGGAAAAAAAGAACTCGAAGCTGAACTAGAGCTTTTAATTTCGCAGCGTAAAGAAATTTCAGAAGAAGTTGCTACTGCGCGTGATTTTGGTGATTTGCGTGAAAATTCAGAATATGATGCTGCTCGCAAAAAACAAGCTTTAGCAGAATCTCGAATTATGGAAATTGAAAATATTTTGCAAAATGCTGTGATTATTGGCGGCGGTGAAAAAGGTATTGTATCTCTTGGCAATCAAGTTAGCTTAAAGAACCTAGAAAATGGTAAAGAGGTAAAATATACGATGGTTGGTGCGGTTGAAGCAAATCCCCTTGAGGGTAAGATTTCGAATGAATCACCAATCGGTCAACAGATTATGGGCAAAAAGCTCGGCGAAGAGGTAGATATTACGACGCCAAAAGGTGTAATCAAATACGAAATTACAGAAATTAACTAATTTTTAAAGCTCGGTTGGCCAATTCAGCCGAGTTTTATTTTTCGAAAAGGAGATTTTATGCGATTATCAAAATTATATACAAAAACAAGTAAAACGGTTCCATCTGGTGAAGAAGCTAAGAATGCGCAACTTTTGATCAAGGCCGGATTTGTTTATAAAGAAATGGCGGGTGCCTATGATTATTTGCCACTTGGTTTTAAAGTGATAGAAAATATCAAAAAAATAGTTCGAGAAGAGCTTGAAAAAATTGATGCAAATGAGATTTTAATGACAACGCTTCAACGCCGTGAAATTTGGGAACGCACAACTCGCTGGAATGACGATGTTGTGGATGTTTGGTTTAAGACCAGCCTAAAAGATAAAACAGAGGTTGGATTGGGTTGGAGCCACGAAGAACCAATTGTTGAAATGCTCAAAAATCATATTCAATCTTATAAAGATCTGCCGGTTTCGGTTTTTCAATTTCAAAATAAAATGCGAAACGAGCTTCGTGCGAAAAGTGGAATTATGCGCGGTCGCGAATTTTTGATGAAAGATCTGTATTCAATTCACGAAACTAAAGAAGATTTGGAAAGCTATTATTCTAAAGTTTCGAAAGTATATGAGCGAATTTTCGAACGTCTCGGTTTGGGTGAAGATACTTTTGTGACATTTGCTAGTGGCGGAGCATTTACGAAATTCAGTCACGAATTTCAAACAATTTGCGATGCTGGTGAAGATTATGTTTATTTGAAGCGTGACGGCGAAAAAATTCTTGCTTTTAACGAAGAAATTTTAGACCAAGCAATTGAAGCTGGTGAAATTAGTTTAAAAGAAGGATTAGAAAAGGTTAAAACCGCTGAAGTCGGCAACATCTTTAATTTTGGCACGCAAAAAACTGATGAAATGGGGCTTTATTTCACCGACAAAAATGGTGAACGAAAATCAGCTTGGATGGGATCTTATGGAATTGGAATCACTCGCGTGATGGGTGTTATTGCTGAAAAATTTAGTGATGAAAAAGGTTTAATTTGGCCAGAAAATATTGCTCCAGCAAAAATTTACCTTGTGCAAATTGGTGAAAAATCGCAAGAATTAGCAGAAGAAATCTATAATGAATTTTCGAAAAAGGGAATTGAGGTTCTGTTTGACGACCGCAATCTTCGCCCAGGCCAAAAATTTGCCGATGCTGAATTAATGGGTATCCCGTATCGGTTGACAATTTCTGACCGTTTGCTTGAAAGCGGAAAATTCGAAGTTGCAATGCGTGTAAATGGTGAGGTTGAATTGCTTTCAAGAGAAGAACTTTTTGAAAAATTTGTAAAATAATCTCAGCTCTTGAAAAAAACAAGTATAAGCATTATAATTGATGTATGAAAATTATTGCTTATAGTGTACGAAAAGATGAGCTCCAATATTTCGAAAAATTCGCGGAGCAGTTTGGTATTGAATATGCTACAACTCCAAAAGACTTAAACGCTGAAACCGTAAAACTTGCTGAAGGTTTTGATGCGGTTTCATCTTATACTTCAAATGAAGAACTCAACGATATCTGGGAAACTCTTTCGAAAATGGGAATTTCTTATTTTACCGTTCGAACGGCTGGGTTTGATGGAATTGATCTTGAAAAAGCTAAAAGTTTCGGTATTAAAATTTCGAACGTACCACAATATTCGCCAAGTGCAATTGCTGAATTTGCTGTTGCACTGGCGCTAGCAACAATTCGAAAAATCCCACTTTGTCTTTCGCGCGCTAAAAATCAGAACTTTTCGGTAGATAATTTGATGGGTCGCGAGCTTAATACGATGACGATTGGAATTATTGGTGTGGGTCATATCGGCTTAACAACCGCGAAGGCTTTTAAAGCTTTTGGCGCAAAAATAATTGCTTATGATACTTTCGAAAATGATTCTGCTCGTGAAATTTTGGAATATAAAAGTTTAGATGAAGTTTTCGCAGAAAGTGATTTGATTTCGCTTCATATCCCTTTAACGCCAGAAAATCGCCACATTATTAACGCAGAAAGCATTTCGAAAATGAAAGATGGAGTAGTCATTATTAATACTGCGCGTGGCGGACATATTAACTCCAAAGATTTGCGAGATGCTTTGGTGAGCGGAAAAGTTGCAGCAGCCGGCCTTGATGTTTTTGAGCATGAAAAGAATCTAATTCGAAAAGATTTGAGTGGAAAAATTATTAAGGATGCTGTTTATCGCGATTTAGCGAACTTTCCGAATGTTATTATTACTCCACACGTTGCGTTTAATACAGATGTTGCTGTGCAGAATATGGTAAAAATGTCAACTGAGAATTTAATTAATTTTAAAAATGCAGGAACAACCGACAATGAAATTACAAAATAATTTTATTCGAAAAATCACCAAAATTATGCCACTATTTTTAGTGGCGGTTTTGGCTTTTAGTTTTGTTTTCGGTTTTTCTAATCAGCAACAAGCTTTTGCTAGACGCAGACGAAACCGTAACGAGGAATTGGCTGAGCTTCAGCGTCTAAACAATAATATTATTTTTTCAAAATTTGACGCAAAATATAATTTTAGCGCCGACCAAAAAGGAAATACAAACCTTGAAATCACTGAAAATATTTCGACATATTTTGTCCGTGATGGCATAAATCACGGAATCGAGCGTGCAATTCCGCGGTTTTTTGATGGCAAAGCTATTTTTGATGGCAAAGCTGAAATTGAAATGGATGGCAAAAAAGTTTCATATTCAACTTATGAAAGTGATGGGAATATCGTATTTCGAATTGGTGAAAGCGGAAGTTTCGTTTACGGAAGGCATAATTATCAGCTAAAATATCAGTTTAAAAATCTGCTATTAACAGATGGCGGTGTACAAAAATTAATTATGAACACCAATGGAACTCAGTGGAAACGGCCTTTTAATGAAGTTATCGCAACAGTTAATTTAGATTCATCAGTTTTGAAAGAATTTAATGGTACGGTGAGATGTTTTGCTGGAATGCAAGGATCAACTGAAATATGCAATACTTTTGAACGCAAGCCAGAAGAGGGAATTTTTAAGTTCTCGCAAAAAGATGTTCAAGCTGGCGAGAATTTAACATTTGAAATTGACTTTAATAATAAATTTGCCCAACCAGAGGTGAGTGGTATCGATGTAAATACAATAATTTTTGGAATTTTGGCATTAATTTTGGCTGTAATTACATTATTCTTTGTTATTCGGGTTATTTTAAAATATAATTCAGTTAAGAGAGAAAACAAGGTTTCGAAAGCGGTTGTTCCGCAATATTTGCCACCAAAAATAGAAGAATTAGATATTCTAGATGCGGGAAACTTAGTAAAATCAAATAAAAAACTTACCGCTGCAATGCTATTTTTTGCGGTGAACGGCAATATTCAGATTGTTGAAAAAACTTCAAAAGGCTTTTTGGGCGGCGAGAAAAAGAGCTATACAATTCAGCTATTGAATCGAGATAATTTGAATCAAGATATGCTTTCATTATTAAATTCATTTTTCAGAAGTAAAACTGAGATTGATTTATCTAAACAAATGAGTAGTATGCAAGCCTCTGATATTTCTTCGAAAGTTTTAAATTCAGCATTTAGCGGAACTTCTTACTATGTTCAAGAAAAGCCAGCGGTTTTCAGCAATTCTCAGTTTTTTGCTGGCGGAGTGATTATTTTATCTGCGGTATTGTTTTTTGCGAGCGGAATAGTAGTTAATTTTATTTCAACTATTTCGCCTTGGTTTACGGTAGCTATATGTTCTTTCATTGTAGCCGTTATGCTTTCAATTTTAATATTTACTATTTCGAATATAAAAATTCCATCTCGAAAAGGTTTTGAAGCAAAGAATTATCTTGAAGGTTTAAAGCTTTATATTTCGGTGGCAGAAAGCGAACGATTAATGTTCTCGCAAAGCTTGCAGAATTCTGAAAGATTCCAGACTGAATTTGGTGGTTCTCGCGTAAAACTTTATGAAAAACTTTTACCTTGGGCAGCGTTGTTCGGGCTAGAGAAGTCTTGGGCAAAGGTGCTTGAATTACAATTTCAAGATGAAGATTATCTACCGGATTGGTATGTTGGCTCAACAGCATTTAATGCTATGGTATTTTCGAATAGCTTGAATAGCTTTAATAGTGCAATGAACAGTTATTCTGCGCCAAGTTCGAGTAGTTCTGGTGGGGGCGGTGGATTCTCTGGTGGCGGTGCCGGCGGCGGCGGAGGTGGCGGTTGGTAAAACCTAACCTTTCTATAAAGCAGATTTTCGAAAAGTAGCTTGCAAAATTGCATGCTATTTTTTTGTGGCAAAAAGCATAACTATATTGATTTTTCTGCTTTTTTGTGATTAAATATAAGCATTATGAAAAGATTTTGGGTTGGGTTGAAAAATAAAAAAGTTTTAGTAGTTATTTTTTTAGTATTTTTTTCTTTTTTTAGTAATAATTTTGCAAATGCTATCGATTTGACTAATCCTAACAGTAATTTTGTTACGCCTGATGAAGTTAAGAAAAAGGCGGAGGAAGAAAAGAGAAATAGGGAAATAGAGGAAAAAAGAAAAAAAGACAATCAGGTTATTCCTACAACCCCAACTGGTAGATCTTCGCAGCCTACAACAGATAAAACTCAACAGGATGTAAGAAATAATACAGCTAATAACGATAGAATTAAATGTGAAGAGGCATATAAAAAGGCTAAAGCGGCTGGTGTTGACGAGAAGAAACTTAATGAGCTCAAGAAAAAATGTAATTATTCTCCTGCAACAAATGACGGTGACTGGACTAAAAAGAATAATGAAGCCAAGGCTGCAATTGAGGAAATGGACAAGCAAACTAAGGAGTCTAATAAAGACAAAAATTCGTGCGCTATTGAATGGGTCGGTTGGATTGTTTGCCCGATTATTCGTGCTTCAACTGGTGTTGTTGTCACTCTATATAATTTTATGCAAGCTAATTTCTTAAATATTAAATCTGATCAACTTTTCTCGAATTCTGGTAAAGGCCAGGAGGCATTTAAACACTGGGTAACATTTAGGGATATCGCAAATATATTTTTTGTGATTATGATTGCGATAATAATTTTCTCGCAAGTAACTGGTGTAGGGATTTCTAGCTATGGTATTAAGAAGATGCTTCCAAAAATTATTATTTATGCAATTTTAGTGAATATTTCTTGGTATATCGTTGTGATTGCTATTGATATCTCAAATATCGTTGGCAGCACCTTATTTAAATGGCTATCAGATAATGGTAGATGGGATTTTTCAAGTGATGCTCAAACGGGGCAGTCTCCTGTTGAAGGCATTCTAACAGGTCATGCAAAAATAGGTGCACTAATTGCAGCTGGAGTTACTGCTGCTCTTGTTGCGGGTAGTACAATTCTTCTTTTCCTTGTGTCTGCGGCATTTGCTGTTGTTATGACTGTATTTATATTAATGGTAAGAGAAGCGGCTGTTATTATTCTTGTAGTAACTTCTCCTTTAGCTTTTGTTGCAGGGTTATTGCCAAATACAGAAGGGATTTTCAAGAAGTGGACTAAGCTTATGAAAAATATGCTAATGATTTACCCAATTTGTTCATTAATGGTGGGTGGAGCCTTATTTGTTTCTAATCTATTATATAGCGTATCTGATGATGAATTGCTTAAAACTATTTACGGCGTTTTGCCTATACTATCACTTTTTGCAATTATTGCAGTTATTAAAACTGTGCTTTCATTTATTGATGGCTTGACTGGCGGAAACTTGCGTGGCGCTATCGATAAGATGTCTGGTAGAATTAATTCTGTTGGTCAGAACTCTAACTGGGCTAAAGCTCTAAGAGAGAAAGAAGCAAAAAGAAGCATTGGTGGAATTGCTATCGGTGAAAAAGCTCGTGCAGCAAAATATGAAGAAAAGCGATACGAAAGAAACCGCAAGGAACTTCGAAAACTTCAAGCAAAGAAGAATCCTACGGCCTCAGATTATCGAAGGAGAGCGCAACTTGGTGCTGAAATTAGTAGTTTCGAAAAGACCCAGACGGACGGAATGATTGCTGCTATGGCAGAGGGGATTGGCAATAATGTATCGAATGTCAATTCTGAGCTTGCAAGAATTTCGAATGTTTCTGATCCTGTTCAACAAGGTTTAATGTATAGTGCTCTTTCACAAGCAGTGTCAAAATCGGGCCTTAATGGCGCTGGCCAGGCCGCTGCGATGAGTAGCATTGCCAACAGTGCTTTAAGTATCAGTGATGCAGATCAAAGGCGTGCTGTTGCCACTCAAATTGCATCAAAAGCTGGTAGTGATATCAAGAAGGTTAACCCTGCTGCCGCAAAAGCAGTAATGCAAGATTTTTCTTCAGAAAATATCAAATCTGTTCAAGATTTTGAAAATGATATTTCAACATACTCAGGTGCAAGTGCTAAGCAGATGGCTGATTGGTCTGACATGTCTAGCGCAAATGTTAATAACAATAAAGCGTTTAAGGCAATGCAAAGTGCATTTAATAGCGGTGATCAAAGCAAGATTTTACAAGCACAGAATATGGGTAAGATTGCTGAGCAAGCTCTTACTGCCAATGCAAATGGAACAATGTCTCTAACGCCAGACCAGCAGGCTAACTTTATGGCAATGCAAAAGTTGGCTCAATCTCAAGCTTCACAAACGGCTGCGGATACAGCAAGCAATACTCAATCTTCTCCTAGTCAAAAGGTAGAAGTAACCTTTGGACAGAGTTGGCAAACATCGGCTCCACAACAAGCTCAGAATGGGACTTCCACCTTTAGCTCCGATACGTATAATGCACCCCCAGCACAAGCTACTAAAGCCTCGCAGCCAATAAATAATAGTAGTGGCAATCAAAATATTCAACCTCGGTAAACTGCGGGCGATCCAACTAAACCGAATAGGAAATATGGTGCTAACTAAACGTAAAAACACTCTTTCAAAAACAGAAAGGGTGTTTTTTTGCATGAAATATGCTAAAATAAAATAAAGATAATCTAAACTAAAAGGAGAAATATGAAAATTGCATTAATTGGTTTTGGGCTCGAGGCAAAAAGTGCTTATGATTATTTTAAAAGTATTGATCAAAATAATACTTTTGAAATTTATGACGAAAACCCAAAAAGTAAAATTGAACTACCAAAAGGCGTTAAATTCTTTGGTGATTTTCATGATTTTTCAAAAATTCAAGCAGATTTGATCGTGCGAACACCCGCAGTTAATCCTAGTCGTTTGCCAAAAAATGCTAAAATTACATCTGTTACAAATTTATTTTTCGAAAAATGCCCAGCACCAATTATTGGCGTAACTGGCTCAAAAGGCAAGGGAACGGTGTCGAGTTTTATTGCTGAAATTTTGCGTGCAGCCTGTTTAGGGGTCCATCTTGTTGGCAATATTGGCTTACCAGCGCTTAATGAGCTTTCGAAAATTCAAAAAGATGATGCTGTGATTTATGAACTCAGCAGTTTTCAGCTTTGGGATGCTCAAAAATCGCCGCATATTGCAATTTTAAATAATCTTGAAGTTGACCACCTTGATGTTCATGATGGTTTTGAAGATTATGTGGCGGCAAAAATGAATATTGCTAAAAATCAAACTGAGAACGATTTTTTTATTTTTAATGCTGAAAATCCAATAGTCTTAAAAAATGTTGAAAACTTAAAAAATCAGCTCAAGGCAGAGCTTCAGCCTTTTCAGGATTATAATTTAGCCCATATTCAAGAAAACTATTTTCTATGGGGAGATGAAGTTCTCTTCAAAACTGATATTTTGAAAATTCCAGGCGAACATAATCAAAAAAACGCTTGTGCTGCAATGATTGCAACCTTTGATTTTTTGCGTGAAAAAGGTTTTGAAATTGAGGAAATCTTCGATTTTTGGCGAGAAGGGCTTTCGAAATTTACAGGTTTACCACATCGGTTAAAATTTGTTCGCGAGTTTGAAGGTGTGCGATTTTATGATGATTCAATTGCAACCACACCGGGTAGTGCAATTGCTGCACTAAATTCTTTCGAAAAGCCAAAAATTCTAATTCTTGGTGGAAGTAATAAAGGTGCTGATTTAAGTGAGTTGATTGAAAAAATTACAAAAATGCCAGAGCAAGAACTTAGAAAGGTAATTTTAATGGGGGCAGAATCTGAAAAACTATCCCAGAAATTGATATCAAGCGGATTCGAGCGGTTTATAAATTTAGGTACAAAAACAAATATGCAAGAAGTTGTGAAAACTGCTTTCGAAAACGCAAAAAGTGGTGATGTGGTTATTCTAAGTCCAGCTCATGCCAGTTTTGATATGTTTAAGAGTTATGTTGATCGTGGCGAACAATTTGTTGAAAATGTAAACCTTTTATGATAAAATTTATATTATGACTAAAAAACAAGCTAAATCTACAAAGAAATCTGCTTTAAAATTAAAAGCAGTAGATCCAAAAGCACAATTTGCGGGTTTTAAAAAATTTATTAAAGATCAAGGATTGATCGGAATGGCAATCGGTTTAATTCTCGGAACAGCTTCTGGCGATCTTGTTAAATCTTTGATTAATAATATCATTATGCCACCACTTGGTTTCTTTCTTGGATCGGCCGAAGGTTTGAAAGGTGTTGTTTGGAATATGGGAAAAACGCCAGCAGGTAAAGAAGCAGTTCTTTCTTACGGTGCATTTTTGAATGATGTCATTAACTTTTTAGTAATTGCGTTCGTTGTATATTTCGTACTTTTGTTTGTTGAAAAACTTTTCACAGACGATGATATTGAAGCAGAAGCTGAAGAGGCGGCAAAGAAATAAATTATGGATAAGCTGAAAGCTCGCGTTGGCGAAATTTTAAATGAGCTTGAAAAAGCGAGCTTAAAGCTTAATCTTGAAAGCAAAAAAAATCAAATCTCAGATTTAGAAGTTGAAATTTCGAATCCAGAAATTTGGCTAAACCCCAAAACTGCACAAGAAAAAGTTAAAAAACTTGCTGATCTAAATAAGGAAATCCACCCTTGGTTGGTTTTAAAAACGCAAGTTGAAGACATTCTAGAATTAATAAATCTTAGCGATGATGAGCTTCTTGAAGAATTTGAAGCTCAAATTTTGCAATTTGAAAATAATTTTGAAGAGCTAAAAAAACAGCTTTTATTTGATGGGGAGTTTGACAGTGGCGATGCAATCATTCGAATTACGGCTGGTGTTGGCGGGACTGATGCACAAGATTTTGCTGAAATGTTGGAGCGAATGTACTTGCGTTGGGCCGAAAAAAATAAGCTAAAAACCGAGCAAATTGAGCGAAGCGTTGGTGAAGAAGCCGGAATTAAAACTAGCGTTTTCGAAATTCAAGGCCTTTATGCTTATGGTAAAATGCGAAGTGAAAATGGTGTACATCGTTTGGTGCGAATTTCGCCATTTAACAGTGGTGGAACTCGTGAAACTTCTTTTGCTCTAGTTGAAGTTTTGCCAAAAATTGATACGCCAGAACATGTTGAAATTGCTGAAAAAGACCTTCGAATTGATGTTTATCGCTCTGGCGGAAAGGGTGGGCAAGGTGTAAATACAACTGATTCAGCGGTACGAATTACACACATTCCAACTGGTACGGTTGTGGCAATTCAGAATGAACGCTCACAAACACAAAATAAAGAAACCGCAATGAATATTTTGCGTGGAAAGCTAGTACAAATGAAAATGGAACAGCATGCGCAGAATTTGAGTGAGCTTCAAGCTGGAAAATCTGCTGATTGGGGCTCACAAATTCGAAATTATGTTTTGAACCCTTATAAAATAGTTAAAGATACACGAACTAAGTATGAAGAAAAAGATGTTGAAAAGGTCTTAAACGGCGAAATTGACGGATTTATCTTTGCATTCTTAGAAAGTTTGAAAGAATAAAACATAAGCATATAACAAAACTTTAATTTTGCGATACGCTTATTCTGCAATAAAATTTTAAAAAACTCTTGCAATAAAAAAGCTTATACTGTATAATTGATAAAGGTTGGCTCTTTAGCTCAGTTGGTAGAGCAGAGGCCTGAAGAGCCTTGTGTCCCCAGTTCAAGTCTGGGAGGAGCCACCAATTTTTTGATAAATTCCGCTTTGGCGGTTTTTTATTTTTATAAAATAAAGTTTCGAAAAGTACTTGAAAAAATTAAAAACATAAGTATAATGGTAGATATGAATAGATTCAAAAAAGGTGCAGTCAAAGGTTCAACAATCGCAATTATTCTGTTGAGTATCGGTTTTGCTGGTGCTGGTTCATTTGGAATTTGGGCTTATATTGAATACAACAATGTAAAAACAGATGTTGAGGGAAAAATTGATTTACAAGTTGCTGAAGGAAAACGAAAACAGCAAGAAGATGATGAAAAGAAATATAATGAAGAGCGACGAAAAACTGTTAAAGAATTTCGTGCTCCAGAAGATTTAGGAAAGGTAACTTTTAGTTATCCGACATTCTGGAATCAATATGTCGAATCTAATGGTTCCGATCGAAAGGGATTTTTCTCTTATTTCTATCCAGATACAGTGCCACCAGTTCCAAAAGATGGCAAAGATACTCAGCGTTTCGGTTTGCGCGTAGCTATTTATGAGAAGAGTGTAGACGAAGTTCTTAAAGAATTTAACGAAGCTATCAAAAAGGGTGAGCTTTCTTCTGAAGCCGTAACAGTTAATGGATATCCAGCAACAAAAATTGCAGGCTTATTCCCTGGGCCAGAGAAGAATAATCGAATTCGTGGAACAGCTTATTATTTTAAATTGAATAGTAAAACTTTGATGATTCGAACCGATGCCGACACTTACAACAATGTCTTGAACGAAAATGTTTTAAGCACTCTGAAAATGGATTAGCTTTTAAAAATAGCAAAAATTTGCTATAATAAAAATATGGATGAGCGGGAGTTTTTAAATCTGGTAGCAAAAGAAAGTAGTTTTCTTATTGCTGCTCACGAGATGAAAACCCCGCTTTCAATTATTCGCCAGCTTTCTTTGACTTTAAATGATGATGAAATTGAGCTTTCTAATTCTGAAAAAAGCCGAATTTTACGCCAAATCGATATCACTAGCGAGAGGGCTTTGCGACTCGTTCAAGATTTAACTAAAATTTCAAAGCTTGAAGATTCAATGTTCGAGCTTGAGCCTATAAATTCGAAAAAAATCTGCAATGATGTGGTTGCAGAAATTACCGATATTTTTAAACTTCACGGTAGAGTTATTAGGTTTAAAAATGTTCGAAAAAATGAGTTAATTATGGCGAATTATGAATTACTTCGTTCAATTTTAATGAACTTCTCAGATAACGCACTTTATTCTTCGAATGAAAAGAGCGAAGTTGAAATTAAAATTTCGAATATTGGTGAAAAAGTTCGAATTTCAGTTCGAGATTATGGCGAAGAATTACCGCTTTCAATTTGGCGTTCAGTTAAAAAACAGAATCATCAGCCAGTTCGATCGAATTCTCGGCCGCAGAGTTCTGGCTTGGGTATTTTTATTGCTCAAAGTTTTGCGGCGGCAATGGGAGCGAAAATCGGTGTAATCCGCCATCGCGACGGAAGTACTTTTTATGTTGATTTAAAGCGTTCGGGTCAGTTGAGTTTATTGTGAAAAAAATTTTAATTATTGAAGATAATACAATCTTGGCAGACAATTTTGAAATAATTTTGCGTTCAAATTTTTTAATTTCGAAAGTTAATTCTGCGCAAAAAGCAATCTTAGAGATTGATAGAAGTTTGCCAGACTTAATTTTTCTTGATATTTTGCTTGAAGGTTACTCGGCTTTTGCTCTTTTAAATGAATTGCAGAGCTATGCTGATACGGCAAAAATTCCAGTGGTGATTTGTTCAGATCTGGCAAGTGAAATAGATTTCGAAAGTTTAAAATTGTTCAATGTTCGCCATATTTTTGATAAATCTCAGGTTTCACCAAAAGAAATTCGCACAAAAATCAAGGAGATTTTAGATGAATAATTCACGCAAAAAAACTCTGGCTATAGTTTTGCGGCGAACTGATTTTGGCGAGGCCGACCGAATTATAAATTTATTAACTCCAAATGGTAAACAGGTGGCAATTGCGCGCGGTGTTCGAAAACCAAAATCAAAGCTTGCTGGTGGAATTGAGTTTTTTTCGCTAAATGAAGTGGTTTTAATTGAAGGAAAAAGCGAAATGAAAACACTTTCTTCAGCGAGAATGTGCGAGTTTTTTGGTGAAATTTTGAAAGATTTTGAAAGAACTGATTTTGCCTACCAAGCAATTAAAAAGGTTTCGAATCTTTGCGAACATATTGAATCGGCTGAATTTTTCGAAATTTTGTTAAAAGTCTTTCGCAGTTTGAATGATTCTGAAATCAGCTTAGATTTAGTTCGAAAATGGTTTATTCTTAAAATTGCAGAATTTTCTGGCGATGAAATTAATCTTGAAACAGATAAAAATGGTACGAAATTGCAGGCAAATTTAAGATATGATTTTGATTTTTATGACAAGGTTTTTGTGGAAAGTTTTAGCGGTAAATTTGACGCAAATGATATTAAATTTTTGCGACTAATGGTTTCAAGTGAGCCAAAAGTTATTTCAAAAATTAAAGGTTGTGATATTTTTTTGAACAAAATTGAAGAGATAATTCCAAGATTTTAAAATAGGCTTTTAAAAGTCTATTTTTGTATTTACTTTTAAAAAAGAAAGTGGTATAATAATTTTAAGCATAAGTGTTTATATAATTAAAAAGGGAGAAAAAATGAATTTTCGAAGTAAAATAACAATTTTTATTCTTGCTGCGTTATTCTCGATAGTTAGCTTTGGCTCTTCTGCCTTTGCTGCTAAGGATATAACCGGCCAGCTAAAGATTGAGCCTAAAAGCATTAAGAGCAGCGGGCGCGAGTGGTCTATTGATATTTCTGGTCAGAATGTTAAAGAAGGCGATTGGGCGACTTTTCGCGCTGAGAATGTGTCTGTGATTCCTGCAGGAAAAGTAGACCTCAAATATAAAAATGAGAAGATTGGTGAAATCTCAGTTGATAAGGTTTATAGTAATGGTCATGATTTAAATTATCAGTCTGTCGTTCGTAATGACGATAATGCAAAGCCTGGTTCCGCTATTTGGCAAGGTAAAGTTGTTTTTAATAAGAATATTGAAAAATATGCTAATTTCGAAACATCAATTTCTAATAGCAATACTAATTATTTCTCATATGTAAATCGTGATGTTACTGTAGAAACTAAGATTATTGGTAGCACTACTTTAAAGGGGGAAGATGTAAAACTAACTAAACAGCCGTTGTTCAATTTAAGTAAAACTAGTCTTGGCAGCTCTGGCGCTCAGTTTAACTCTAATAGTGGGGAGTCTAGCTTTGGACCATCTATTCTGCAATCAATGAATAAACCAGTGAAAGCTGGTACTAGAGTTAAAATTACAATGGATGAAAATTCTTCTGTTCAGTTCAATAATCAAAAAAGTTATCAAGTGGGAAGGGTTTCTGGTTAACTAAACTACGTGAGAGCATTTCTGCCTCTACACCAGTAAATAAGCACGGTGTTTATTTTGCTGGTGGTCCAAGTATGGAGGCTAAGATGCTTTCAGTATCTAAGACTGAAATAGTATTTGAAATTACTAAAGATATGCCAGCAACAGATGGTATTTACGGGGCTCGTATGGCATCCATAGATGTCGTGGACGGATCGAACATTAAAGATGGTAAGATAGGAAACATTAAGCATACTGTTGAGCTAATTGCTCCAGATGGTAGTATTATTGATCGAAGAAATGAGAATACTACAGCCCCAATTTTTGGTAGTAATGTAGAAACCTATGCCAAAATTCGCAAGCCAGAAGTAAAGCCGCAAAAACCTGCGCCTGCGCCAGCTCCAGCTCAGCCACAACCAGCTGTCGAGTCGCCAAAGGCTGAAAAATCTTCAGATTCAAAAGTTCAAGCTCCAAACACTGGTTTCGAAAAATCTCAAAATTTCATTATTCTAGCTTTTGCTGTTTTGAGCGTAGCTACTGCGGTAGTTTTTCGCAAAAAATTAGCAAAAATAAAAATCTAATTTTGCGGTAATTTAAACAAAAAGCTCTCGAAAAACGGGAGCTTTTTTGGTATAATAGTTAAAAGAATATACGGAGGAAAAATGAAGAACGAAGATTTGATGGAAAAAATCGTGAGCCTTGCCAAACGGCGCGGTTTTATTTGGCAGGGTAGCGAAGTTTATGGTGGAATGCGAGGAACTTGGGACTACGGCCCACTCGGGCTAGCTTTAAAGCGCAAAATTATGAACGAATGGTGGAGTTTCTTTGTTGAAAATCGTGAAGATATGTTTGGTGTTGATGCTGCAATCATCATGAATCCAAAAGTTTGGCAGGCGAGTGGTCATGCTGCAACTTTTGCCGACCCTTTGGTGGAAGATTTAAAAACAGGCGAGAGATATCGTGCTGATCATCTTTTAAAAGATGTTGGAATTGAAGCAGAAGGACTTTCAAACGAGAAAATCACTGAAATTATCCGTGAGCAAGGCTTGAAATCACCAAAAGGCAATGAGCTTAGTGAAGTTCGAAGTTTCAATATGATGTTTCAAACTAATGTTGGTGCTGTGGTGAATGAAAATTCAACTGCATATCTTCGACCAGAAACTGCTCAGGGAATTTTTACTAATTACAAAAATGTAGTTGATTCGTTCTACCCGAGCTTGCCATTTGGCCTTGCACAACAAGGAAAAGCTTTTCGAAACGAGATTTCGCCTCGAGATTTTGTTTTTCGTTCTCGCGAGTTTGAGCAAATGGAGATTGAATATTTTGTAGATCCTGAGAATTGGGAGGCTGAATTTGAAAAATTGCTTGATTTAGTTCGAAAATTCTTAACTGAAAAAATGGGCTTGCCACAAAGTTCGCTATATGAGCTTGAAGTTCCAGAAGAAGACCGCGCGCATTATTCGAAGCGCACTGTTGATTTTGAATTTAATTACCCAATTGGTAAAGAAGAATTGATGGGGATTGCTTATCGCACTGATTTTGATCTTGCGAATATCCAGCGAGCAAGCGGTAAAAGTATGGAATACACTGACAAGCAAACGCGCAAAAAGTTTATTCCTCATGTGATTGAGCCAAGTTTTGGTGTTGAGCGGCTCTTGATGGCGGTTCTTTCGAACGCTTATCGCGAAGTTAAAACTGATGGTAAAACTCGCATTTTTTTGGCATTACCTGAAAATCTTGCTCCAACAAAAATTATTGTTGCGCCACTCCTTAAAAATAAAGAAGCTTTGGTTGAAAAAGCACGAGAAATTTATCTTGAACTTCGCCAAAAATACAAAAATGTTGAATTCGATTTGAGCGGAAAAGTTGGAAAAGTTTATGCCAAGGCAGACGAAATTGGTGTACCGAAAGTTGTTGTGATTGATTTTGATACAATTGAGGGCGATGGATTGGTGAGCGTTCGAAATCGAGATGACGCCTCGCAAATTCGCGTAAAATCGAGCGAGATTTAATGAAAAAAATTAGTTCATCGCAAAACCCTTTGGTTAAAAAACTTGTTCAACTTTCGAATAAACAAAGCTTTCGAAACAAACAGGGGCTAACGATTATTGAAGGTATTCATTTGGTTAGCGAATGGCTTAAAGCTTCTGGCTCGCCAGAGATTTGCGTTGTTTCAAGTTCTTCTAAAAGTTTTGAGGTTGAGCAAGTAATTAAAAAATGTGAAGAGCTTGGCGTTGAAATTGTTGAACTTGAGACAAATATTTATACTAAAATTAGCCCCGTAATTGAAGGCGTTGGAATACTTTTTGTTGTAAAAATATCGACTTTTCAAGATATTGACTTTCGAAAAGATACGATTTTTCTTGAAAAGATTCAAGATCCGGGTAATCTTGGCACAATTTTGCGTAGTGCAGTCGGTTTTGGCGTTGAACAAATTATTTGTTCGAAAGGGACTGTTTCGGCTTGGTCTCCAAAGGTGCTGCGATCTGGAATGGGGGCGCATTTTAAACTAAAAATTTTCGAAAACCAAGATTTAAATTCATTAGTTGATAAAATGCAAGTTCCAGTTTTTGCTACAAGTTTGAGAGCTAAAAAATCAATTTATGATGAGGATTTTACAACAAAAACGGCTTGGATTTTTGGTAATGAAGGTTCTGGTGTTTCTAGTGAACTACTTTCGGAAATTGAAAATCAAGTAATGATTCCGCAGATCGGCGAAATTGAAAGCTTAAATGTGGCAATGGCCGCTACGGTCTGTTTGGCGGAGCAATCTCGTCAAAGGTTGAAGCGTGAGCGTCTTGGCGAAATCTAAATAATATGATATAATCGAATCATGAAGAAAGTTATCGTAAAGGCAAAAATTAAAAATAAGGTTGATTTTATTAAAAGAATAACGGATACGGGGCATGATTTTGGGCGAGTTATTTTTCAGAACGATCGCGTATTTTTACCACGAGGTTTTCAGCCAAGTAGAAATTTACCAAAGTTAATGATTCGAACAGAGATTATTGATCCAAAACGCAAACCTTGGTATCAGTTAATTCAAAAGCGCCATATTGATGCTGAAAATGTTGATTTAATTCATGAAACGCCAGTTTTAAATTATTCTGAAACAGCGCATATTGTTCAGCAACTTGGTTTTGAAATGAAAGTTGAGGTGCTTCGAAACCGCCAAAAACTTCAGGTTGAAGATACCACTTTCTTTTTAGATGATGTTGAAGGATTAGGAACTTTCATTAAACTTGAACGAGAGGTGAAAAAAGGTGATAATCCAGATGTGATTCGCCAAGAATTGTGGGATGTTCTAGAAGTTCTAGGAATCGATAGAACCGCAGATTCACCAGAAAACTATACAGCACAGCTTCTTCGAAAGAAAAAAGCTAAAAAATAACTCTAAAATCACTCGAAAGGGTGATTTTAGTTAAAATTTTTAAATAAGCTTGAACACTTTGAAAAAAGCTGGTATAATAAAAAGTGATGATATTATTAGATCGTGTGACAAAAGTTTATGGTAATTCAAAAACTCCTGCGATTAACAGGGTTAGCCTTCATATTAAGCCAAAAGAGTTTGTTATTTTGGTTGGAACGAGTGGTGCAGGAAAATCTTCACTTTTAAAAATGCTCACTCGTGAAGAAAAACAAACCAGCGGTAAAATTATTGTTGGTGGAATTGATTATGACAAATTGCGAGATAAGGATATTCCACTTTTGCGGCGCCGAATTGGTGTTATTTTTCAAGATTTTAAGCTTTTGCCAAATCGAACCGTTTTCGAAAATGTAGCTTTTGCACTTGAAATTGCCGGAATGACTAATCATGAGATTAAAGCGACTGTTCCAAAAGTTATTAAGCTTGTTGGCCTTGAAGGAAAAGAGGGAAATTTTCCACATCAGTTAAGTGGTGGTGAAAGGCAGCGTGTGGCGATCGCCCGCGCAATTGCTCGCCAGCCAAAAATTCTAATTGCCGATGAACCAACGGGGAATCTTGACCCAAAGCACAGTTGGGATATTATTAGATTACTTGAAAAAATTAATAACTACGGAACGACGGTGGTTCTAACTACACACAATGTTGAAATTGTAAATAAACTTAAACGGCGTGTAATTACCTTAAACGGTGGAAAAATTACTCACGACCAATCACAAGGGGAGTATAGACAATAATGAGAGATGAAAATTTAAAACATCATAAAAGCTCTCAAGTACAGCAAGGTAGGAAAAAACAAAATTCAAAAGTTATTATGCAACAGAAACAGCGCCGCCGCAAAACTTTAACTCTTTGGCGAATTACAAAATATGGTGCAAATAGCTTTGTTCGAAATGCTTGGCTTTCGGTTGCTGCAACTGCTGTGATGACTGTTACTTTGGTGATTATTTTCGGATCGCTCCTTGCGCGTTCAATTTTGATAGATACGGTTGATTACTTTAAAAATAAAGTCGATATGTCTATCTATCTTAAAAAAGATGTTTCAAATTCCGATATTGAAAAAATGAAAAAATCAATTAAAGATTTACCTTCGGTTACAGATATAACATACACTTCACCAAAAGAGGCGCGTGATGAATTTGCCCAAGAAAATTCGGATGATGCGGATATTCGAAAAGCTTTAATTGAATCGAACGATGAATTTTTTGGAGTTTTTAATGTTAAACTTGTGGATATTTCGAATTCAACAGAGCTAAAAAATCTTGTTGAAAACAATACGTTGATTAAATCAAATCTCAATCCAAATCATCCACCAACATATGCAAGTAATCGAAATGAGATTGTTAAAAATATCTCAAATACGATTAATTTTGCTGAGAAAGTTGGAATTTTAGCTGGATCAATTTTTGTAATCATTGCTAGTTTAATTATTTTTAATACAATTCGAATGGCTATTTTTAATCGTAGAGAAGAGATTTATATGATGAAATTAATTGGTGCAAATAAAAGTTTTATCGCTGGACCATTTTTGGTCGAAGCTGTAATTTGCGGAACGATCGCAGCAATTTTAGCCTCAATAATTGGCTATACTATAATTTTTCTTTCGAAATCTCGGCTCGAAGCTTATGGAATTATCATTTCACCTGTAATTTCATTCTTGCAAGTTTATGGATTTTTGGTTGTTCTGGGGTTGATATTTATCGGTTCATTTATCGGCGTTATTTCAGCATTTACAGCAACAAGAAAATATCTAAAAATATAGAAAGGGGCTTGTTTTTGAAAAAAGATTGTGGTATAATCTATTTAGGAATAAATTTAAAATAAAAAGAAAAACAACTATGAAAAAGATTAAGAAGAAGAATTTAGTGATAAATGGCGCAATTTCTCTTGGAGTTGTTGTTGCCGGTGTTATTGCGGCTTTGCCAAAAAGTGCTGAAGCCGAGAAGAGTGTTGAACAGCTTGATAAAGAAATTAAAGCGCTGGAATCTCAAATTAGCGGTGCGGAGTCTCGCGCGAGTGATCTTAGAAATAAAGCACAAACACTTCAAAATGAGCTTAGCGGTATTGAAAATGAAAAAGCTACAATTCAATCGCAAATTGCAATATATCAAAAACAATATGAAAAGTTACAGCTTGAGATTAAAAATAACGAAGAAAGTATTGAACGAAATCGAAAAGCGTTGGGTTCTATTTTAGTGGCAATGTCGCTTGAAGATAATATAACACCAATTGAGCGGATCGCAGGAAGCAACAATCTTTCGAAAGCGCTTGATAATTTTGAATATCAAAGTGCAGTTAAAAGCCAGTTGGTTGAAAAGGTTGATAGTATTAAGCGAGCAAAAGCTGAACTTGAAAAGCAGCGAGATGAAGTTAAAGTTGCTTTAACTAATCAGCAACAAGCTGAATCTGCGCTTCAAGAAAAAATTCGCCAGCAGAACGAATTGATTGCTCAAACTAAAAATGATGAAGCTGAATATACAAAATATGCAAACGAGCGAAACTCGCAAAAAGCAGCTCTTCAAAAACAGCAACAAGATATGATTCAGGCTCAAATTTTGAGAGCAGCCCGGGCAGCTGGTAGCGGGTCGCTTCCACAAGCTATTGCTGGAACAAGTAGTTACCCTTGGAATGACGCAAACTGTTTTGTTGATGCAAATGCGGTAAGCTATGGCGGTGCAGATGGGAACGGAACAGATGGCTATGGCTATGGTTGTCGCCAATGTGTGAGCTATGTTGCATGGAAGTTGCGCGCAACAAAAGGCATTAACGCTGCATATTGGGGTAATGCTAAAGATGTGCCGGCTAGCGCACGGCGAGCAGGATTCCGAACTGGAAGTACTCCAAAAGTTGGATCATTTGGCGTGATGAGCGGCGGTCAATATGGTCACATTGTTTGGGTTGAAGCCGTGAATGGTAATATGGTTACGATTTCGCAATATAATTACTTTGTTAACGGTAGATGGGGCCAATTCTCAACAATGACCGTACCCGCAAGCACTTATGATACATATGTATATTTCGATTAATATTTAGCGAGTTAGTTTATCTGACTCGCTTTTTATTATTTATTCTTTAAATTATCTAGAAAAATGAGCTGGTGTTTCTCGATGGAATGAAAGTATTTTATGTAAAAATATTCAAAAAAGATATAATTTTAATAAAAATGCAAATGTTTCTAAATATAATAGTATGCTTCTACTATTGCAACTATTGAACAGATGAGTTATAATATGAAAAGTTGTTCATAACAATATGAACCGCGTTCGTGAACAAGCACCTATGGAAGACAATCAAAATATTCCAAAAAATTTGATTTCCTAAAAAACTATTTTTACAATTTTTAGCATGTACAGGAGGGACCTTTAAATGTCAGAAGAAAAACAACTAACCATTGCTGAAGTTAATAAAAGAATGATGGAAGATAATAAGGAATTATTGAGAATAATAGCTAGCGCTCTTTATCCAGCCGATATACAGAGATATTTTTTGCGAAAAGCAAGAAATGAAATAAAAAATATGGGTACAGAGGATAGAGAGTCTTTTGCTTTTAAGGTTCAAGAAGAGGCATTAGAATGGGAAGAAAAACATATAACCCTAAAAAGCTATTAATAGTATTTGTGACCCAAAAACTGGGTCTTTTTTTATTTTAACACTCTTCTAAAATATATCTAACCTGTCACAATTACAGAAAAGAGAACTTTTGAGTAAAATCAGCACAAGAATAGTGCGAATTTAGGTTATTTTAGAGTATTAAATATTAAACCTATATTGGAGCTTATTTTTTTGTTGCGCTTATGTTTTTTGTGGTATAATAGTTTTATGGATAGAGGTAAAAAAGTTGAACGCTCGACGCTTATTATCGTTTCGACATTTATGTTGGTTTTGGGATTTGCTGGCGGTTCACGAATAGATGATATTAAAAATTTGATTGCACCGGTTTTCGGAATGAAGAAAGTTGAGAAGCTTGATCTTTCGGCGGTTGAAAAAACATATAATCAATTAGCTTCAAACTTTGATGGTAAATTAGACCAACAAAAGTTAACAGAGGGTGCTTCGAAAGGTTTAGTTGAAGCGGTGGGAGACAAATATACAGAGTATATGACTTCTAAAGAGGCCGAAGAATTCAATAAGAGCTTAAGCGGTGACGTTGGAACGGGAATTGGCGTTGAGCTCGCAAAAGATGGCGACTCTGTTAAGGTTGTGCGAGTTTTAGCTAAAAATCCAGCTGAAAGTGCAGGAATTTTAGCAGGTGATGTAATTTCGAAAGTTAATGGTGAAGATGTTTCGAAAGAAAATGTTTCTGAAATTAGCAAAAAAATTCGTGGAGATGCTGGAACAACTGTTAAGATTGGCGTGGTTCGTGGCAATGAAAAGAAAGAATTCTCAGTAACGCGTGCGAAAATTGAAAATCCAAGTGTGGAACTCTCGAAGAAAGATGGTGTCGCAACACTTTCAATTTATCGATTTGATAGTGAAACTGGTGTTTTGGCGAAAAAATATGCCGAAGAAATTAAAAATGAGGGAATTTCGAAAGTTATTTTAGATCTACGCGGAAATGGTGGCGGATATGTTCAAGCTGCAAAAACTGTTGCAAGCTTATGGCTTGAAAAAAATGCTTTGATCGTTAGTGAAAAAACTGGTTCAAAAACGGTTGAGGAGATTCGAGCAACTGGTGACAATCCTTTGAAAGGTGTTAAAACTGTAATTTTGCTTGACGGTTCCTCGGCTAGTGCGAGCGAAATCGTTGCGGGCGCTTTAAAAGAACATAAAGCTGCTCAAATTGTGGGTGAAAAATCTTATGGTAAGGGAAGTGTTCAAACTACTATTGATATGCCAAATGGAGCTTTATTGAAAGTTACGATTGCGAAATGGTTTACGCCAAGTGGGAAAAATATTTCGAATAATGGAATTTCGCCAGATATTAAAGTGAGCGCACCAAAGGGTGAAAGTTATTTATTAAACGATATTCAAAAAAACAAGGCGTTAGAAATTTTAAAATAATTGCAGAACTATTTAGGAGGGAAAATGGAAGCAAGAAAAAAGATCTTATTAGTTGAAGACGATGAGGTTTTGGCTAGCGTATATCGTGCAAGGCTTGAAATGGAGGATTTTGAGGTTATGGAAGTTCATGACGGCGAGCAAGCGTTGACTGCAGCTTTAAAATATCGTCCAGATTTAATGATTCTTGATGCAATGATGCCAAAAATTTCAGGCTTTGATGTATTGGATATTCTTCGAAATACTCCTGAAACAATGAATCTGCAAATTATTATGCTTACCGCTTTAAGCCAAGAAAGTGATCGTGAGCGAGCTGAAAAACTTGGCGTTGATGAATATCTTGTTAAATCTCAGGTGATGATTTCGGATGTGATTGAGAAAGTCCGTGAACATTTGGGTATTGGTGAGGATTACTAGCAGATTCAAAATGAGCAAAATAAAAAATGAGCCTTTCGAAAGATTGACTCATTTTTTATTGCAATTACGCAGCAACAACCTCTACAACTGTGCGTCGTTCTGTTTTGCCAGTAAATTTGCGTTTTTGGATTTGTTTAAATTTCACAACACCGTCTTGTTTGGCGTGAATCGTGAAATTTCGGCTCATGTAAGTTCCTTCACCAGCCAATTTAGTTGCACCAGTCTGTCGAACGAGAACTTCACCCTCGTTAACTTTTTGGCCACCAAATCGTTTAACACCAAGGCGTTGACCGGCGTTGTTGTGGACGTTCTTACTTGAACCACCCGATTTAACGTGTGACATTTTTACTCCTTATTAGTACTAATAATTCACGCGCCACAACTTGATCTTCGCGATAATATATTAGATCTTGTGGTTTAACGCGCATAAATTCCTTTCTATTATAACCCAGCTCATTTAAAAAGTCAATAAGTGGAAGGTGCGAAAAGTCACCATTTTGTGTTTTCCAAGCAGGAACAGCAATACAAATCTGTGTGCCTTCTGGAATTTGCTGTGATAAATTCTTTAAAAAGTTCGAAATTATACGATTGCAATTTTCGCGAACTTCTGCTAATTTTTTGGGCGAAGGCGGAGCGGAGAATGGTTGCCCTAAGTAAGTCTCACAAACTACACTTGAAAGTTTTTTTGCAAAACTCCATTTTTCAATTGTAGCATCAGCTTCGTAAATTTCTCCAAGTTCACCATGCGGTTTAAACTCTCGCACAAACCAATCACTATTTTCTTTCGAGAACTCCACCATCTTTTCGCTCAAATCTGTCCCGTTTGCTTTAAAACCTTTTAGAAGTGCTTCTTGAATAACTGTGCCAGTTCCGCAAAAAGGATCGAGGATTTCTGGCTTTTCGAAAGTTTTTTTACCAAAAAGTGCTTGAATCTGTGGCTGATTTTCACCGACACCGAGATTGATCATCGTTTGAGCGAGTTTTGGCGGCAGCATTCCAACAAAAGCATCGCGCTTCGGCCTGTTTTGATCACGTCTAGCGTAGCTTGTGATATTTTGTGCACCTTCACTTAAAGCAATAATTGTTTTTTTGCCGCCACGAACTACTAAAATTTCTATTTTTTTCTCACTTAATCCAAGTTTGTTGTTGTGTGAAATTGCGGTTGAAAGCTCAGTATTTTTTGAAGGAACTATTCGCACTGAAACACCGTGATTTTTAAGCTTTTGTTTAATGATTGATCCAGTTTTCGAAACTTTGTTCGCCCGAATTTTTAAGCCATAAGCTGAAATTCCTAGTGTAATTTTTCCGCTAAAATCCGCAAAATCGTGTTCAAAAATTTTGGTTATTTTTTTTGAAACATCTCGCCAATCTGTTGAATTAACTTCAAAAATAACTTGGCCGGTTTTTAAAATTGAGCCAAAATGCGAAACATTGAGTTTTTCAGTTCCAATAAGACAAGCATAATCACCCAGTACACGAATTTTATCGCCGCCAAAAATACTTTCGAGTTCGGCGATTCCGATACTTGGCTGACGCCCTAAGATTGCAATTTTCATTCTTAAATTGTATCATAAAAAGTTAAAATCGGCAATTTTTAAAGAGATTATTTGCCCTATTCTAGAAGCATAACGAGTTATTGGTAGGTGAGTTTTTTCTGATGTTCAACTAATATTTAATCAGGTGTAAATATTTTTTAATGTTTATGGTATAATAGAACTATATGGAAGAAGATATTAGAGCTGAAAACGCTGAGATTAAAAATACTGAAAATCTGACAGAAAACGAGGCTGAAACTTTAAATAAAGATCAAAATTTTGAAGAAGCTGAAAATTCGAAAAAAGATGAGTCAACTGATATTTTTCAGTGGGCAAATTTGACTGATGGAATTAAAAATGAGCTCGATGTAGAATTTTTCTTATTTAATAAAAATTTTGTGCCTTTTACAACTAGTTTTTCGAGCGAACTAAACTCGCAAATTAAGCCGTTGTTTTTGTTTGATATGATAAACTTTGTAAATATGGGCGCAGGAACTGGTTTGAGCGTTCGAGATTATGAAATGGATGGTGGCGCGGGCAAAGATGTGCTTTTAAAAACTGAACTACAAAAAGTTCAACATGCCGATTCGCTATTAAATATAATCGAAACGCAATATTCTGACATTGTGGAATTTAACGAAAACGAACATGATTTTAAGCGGATTAAAGGAATTTTGGCAAGGTTTACAAATTCGAAGGGCAAGAAATTTTATGTTGCTAAACAAATTATGCAAGGGCAGGTTTTGCGCGGAGCAACTGCTTGGGAGTTTCGAAATGGCAAATTTGGTGCATTTGAGCCTGAATTTGGTTTAAAAATCCAGCCAGATAATCAAGTTTTGATCGTAAATAATGATATCTTTATTTTCAACCAAGGAAAATTCGAAAAACTCTTTAATTACGATTATAAAAAACAAGTTTTAGCTGATAAAAAAGTTTTGGAAATCGAAAGAAAGTATAAATTGAGTTTTCCTGATGGTTTAGATTTGCAAACTTTGGTTCGCGAACATAAAAAGGCTGCTACGAAATTGCAAAAAATGGATGAAATTGGTGAAATTTCGCAAGAAAAAGTGGTTGAATACGCCGATGAAATGCAGCTTGAATTAATGACAGACGACAATGGTGCAATCATTATTATGGATGGCAACGATTTAGATATGTTTGTGAATTTAATTAATGAAGATTATATCTTGAGCGAAATCACTGGGCGCCGTTATGAAATTAAAAGTAAAAAATTACTTGATGAGCCAGAAGGTGAACCGCCACGAATGATCGGAAGCGAGTAGTTTTCGAAAATGAAGCAAGCGTTAGCACTGGAGATTATGCTCTCAGGCGAAAATGTTTTTTTAACTGGTGCAGCGGGAAGTGGAAAAACTTTCACGCTTAACCAGTTTATTAAGCTTGCAAAAAATTCTGGAAAAAAGGTTAGCGTTACGGCCACCACTGGTTTAGCGGCAACTCATCTTGGAGGAAACACTATTCACGCTTGGAGTGGAATTGGAATTTATGATTACCTTTCGAGAAAATTTTTCGAAAAATTCCCGAAAACGCGGGCCGAAATTATTAAAAATACAGATATTCTGGTGATTGACGAAATCTCTATGCTACACGATTTTCGACTAGATATGGTTGAAGAAATTTGTCGCACAATTCGCCAAAACGACAAACCTTTTGGTGGAATTCAAGTAATTTTGTGTGGCGATTTTTTTCAGCTACCACCAATTAACCGAGCTGGTGGGCGAACTGGCGGCTTTGCAATTCATTCGAATGCCTGGAAACTTGCTGAATTTACGATTTGCTATCTTGAGGAAAATCACCGCCAAAAAAATGATGAACTATCTGAAATTTTAAACGCACTTAGAGCGGATGATTTACGCCGAAAACACGCTCAGAGTTTGCTTGATCGTATTGATGTTGAGCCTAATTTTGAAAGTGATGATTTTTCGAAAAACTTAACTGAACTCCACACTACTAATGTCGATGTTGATAAAATTAATGAGCAAAAGCTTGCCGAACTTGAAGGCGAGGAGTTTCATTTTGCGCAAACCACAACTGGTGCGAAAAACTACGTTGAAACTTTGCAGAAATCTGTTCTTGCACCAGAACTCTTGCGACTCAAAAAAGGTGCTTTAGTAATGGCGGTAAAAAATGCCCAAAACCGCCAATATGTGAACGGTTCAATTGGTGAAGTTATTGATTTTGAAAGATTAACAGATTACCCGATTGTTCAATTTCGAAATGGTAAAATTATTACAATGGTTCCGGAAACTTGGGAGATGCGTGATGGAGAAAAAAAGCGAGCAAGTATTATGCAAATTCCACTCAGACTGGCATATGCAATTACGGTTCATAAAAGCCAAGGAATGACGCTCGATGCTGCACGAATCGATCTTCGAAAAGCCTTTTCTGAAGGAATGGGTTATGTGGCGCTTTCTCGTGTTCGCTCTCTTGATAGACTTTATTTGCTCGGAATAAATCGCACCGCTTTGATGGTTAGTGAAGAGGCGCAAAATATTGATTCTAGACTTAAAAATGAAAGCTTAAAAGCCGAAAAGCGTTTTTCGCACTTAAAAGAAGTTGCTAAAAAGCGTGAAGCGGGCGAAATTGTTGAGGTGCAACCATCAAAAACAACTTGGGCTGAAAAGCTTGAAAAAATGCGGCAAGAATATCCGAATGCATATCATGCGTGGAGGCTTGTTGATGATTCGAAATTACAAGAAATGGTTTTCGAAAATGGTAAAATTGACGCAGATTTAATTGCTAAATTAAGCAAAGAACTCGGTCGCCATAAAGGTTCGATTGAAGCTCGCATAAAAAAACTCTTTGGTGAAGATGCTATATAAAGTAGATTTTTAATCAATTTATTTCAAAATTAATTGTATGTAAAAGGCTTTTGGAAATTCGAGAGTCTTTTAACTTTGGTTATTTTTTATAGAATAATAAGGGTTAAAGATTTAAAAATACGAAAACAATAAAATAGGGAAATGTCAAAAAATAAAATAAAATAAAACTATACAATGTCAAGCGAACAAATTGCTGGCAGAGGACTTTGAATTGTTTTAAAATAATTTAGTATAAAAGCTATTGACTTTTAAAAAAACTTATGCTATTATATAAACATACAAAACAATTAAGATCAAATAAGTCAAATAAACAAAAAAGGAATAAAAATGACAAAAAAACAAACAGAAACAAAAATTGCTAAAAAAACTACAACTAAAAAAGTTGCTGAAAAAACTACAAAAGTTTCAAAAAAAGAGCAAGATATTAAAAAAGCTAAAACCTTGCTTACAAATAATGGAATCATTATTGCTGAAGATGGAACAGTAGTGGTTGACCAAGTTACACAAGATTTCCGAAGCGCGGTTTTAGTTCTTTCACTTGCAATCAATCTTGTTGTGTTTGTAACATACTTGATTCTAATGTCTACAACAAAATATGATACTGCATTAATTAGTGCATTATTGCCACGATAAATTAGTTTTCAACAATTAAACACAAGCATTGTGGAAAAGTAGGGAATATCTGTTAAAAGGCTTGCTTTTCCACATAGTTGTGGAAAAATATATAAAAAATTATTTCTAAATTTGCGTGTTTGTCAAAAATAGGTCTTGCGAAAAAAAATAATTCGCGGTAAACTTAAATCAGTGGCAACGACAGAAACAAACAGAAAAACCACTAAACAAAAATAAAAGCACGTTAAAATAGATGTAGTTTTTAATTTAAGGTCAACTATCTGGTGATTAAACAGCTGGACAAATTCCAGTAACCAGGTTAAAATAATAGCTGGAGCACATTTTAAAACCTCCCAAAATAAAACTCCACCTCATATATAAGTCTCTCAAACAGCAATATGGTTGGCTATACGCCAAGCAAAAAGCTAAACTTATAATGAATCTTAAAACAAAAATATAACAAAAACAAAAAGTTTAATCATCAGTTAGGTGGCTTTAAATTTATGAATTACACAGAAGAATCAGTTCACATACCAGTTTTATTGCAAGCGAGTCTACAACAAATCCAGCCAAAGAGAGGTGAAAGTTATCTCGATTTTACGGCAGGATACGGAGGACACGCTGGCGAATTTTTGCGTATAACCGAGAGTCTCGAAAACTCGGTTTTGGTTGATAGAGATGAAAATGCAATTCGTACGCTTCAACGGTTTAAAAATGAAGGTGTAGAGATTTTGCACAAAGATTTTCTTTCGGCCGCAAAAGAATTGGTAAAAAGAGGTCAAAAATTTGATATAATTTTGGCAGATTTGGGTGTTTCTTCACCTCAGTTAGATATTGCAGAAAGGGGATTTTCTTTTCGAAAAGATGGCCCACTTGATATGCGAATGAATCCTGCGCAGAAAAAAACAGCGGCAGATATTGTGAATTTCGCAAGCAAGAACGAACTTTTGCAAATTTTAATTGAATTTGGCGAAGAAAAGCGCGGTTTTGCTGAAAGAATCGTTTCGAAAATTTTAGAAGTTCGAAAAAAGCAGAGAATTGAGACCACAACGCAGCTGGCTGATTTAATTTTAAGTGTGCATAAAGGCGGTTGGCAAAAAACACACCCCGCAACGCGCACTTTTCAGGCGATTCGAATCGCGGTAAATAATGAACTTCAACAAGTTGAGGAGGTTTTAGAATTGCTTCCGAAACTGTTAAATTCAGGTGGAAGAGTTGGAATTATAACTTTTCACAGTCTTGAAGATAAAATAGTGAAGAATTATTTCAAAGATGATTCAAAAAAAGGTTTAGAGTCTAAATTTCAGACGATTACTAAAAAACCGCTTGATGGTGCGAAAGAAGATGTTAATAATCCGCGAGCCCGCAGCGCAAAGTTGCGAGTAAGCATTAGAAAATAAAAAAACAAAAGGAGGCGAGATGCCAAAAACAATCAAAGTAAGCTACGCTAACGAACAAGCTCGCGTAAAAGTTAATTTTCGATAGTATTTGACACTTTCGAAAAACAAAAACAAAAATTTAAAACAGAAACTAAACTTTAGAGCACCAGCCAAAAACTGGTCTGGTGCTTTATTTTATTGAATATTAAATTTAACGCAACAAAAAACCAATGTATAAAACAAACACAAATTATGTTAGTCGCCGTCGCCAAACACAAGTTTCGTCGCGGTCATATGGAAGAAATAACAATATCGCTATTTTTCAGCCAACAGCAAAACTTGGTGCAGTAACGCAATTTTTGATGCTTGGTGTTTTGATTGCGGTTCTTGGAATTATCTTCTTAATGAATTCTTCTAAACCGGCACTTTATGGAAACGAAATTCAGCAAATTGATTCGAAAATTTCAGATTTAGAAACTAAAAAGGCTGATTTGGAAGTGGAAAATGCGCGGCTTACAGCACTTTCGAATATTGAAAATAGCGAAGTCGCCAAGAAAATGACAACTCCGGCGTCAGTTTCTTACGCAAAATAAGGTTAAGCTTTTTTCGAAAAATCACAAAAAGTGTGATAAAATAGAACTATATGATTTTAGGTTTTAAGAATAAAAGTCGAACAGGTTATCTCGCAGTCTCAATTTTAGGAGTTTTTGCGGTAATTGTGGTTCGGCTTTTTTTCTTGCAAGTTATTGAAGGTGCAGATTATCGCGCTCGTGCCGATAAAGGTCAGAGAAAACAATTCGAAATTAAAGCTCAACGCGGTTTAATTTACGCAATGGACGGCAAAAAACTAACTAAAATGGTTTTGAATGAAACTGTTTATACGCTTTGGATTGACCCGCAGGAAATTGCAAATTCAAAAAAAGTTAAAAAAAGTGAAATTATTTCAGAGTTTAGAAAAATTGCTGGCGGAAATTTAAGAGATGATTTTGAAAAGCTTTTCGAAAAAACCAGCACGCGATATCAAGTTGTTGGAACTAAACTTTCATTAAAACAAGCAAATGCAATTCGTGAAAAGAAATTTCATGGGGTTGGATTTACTGCAGAGACTCGCCGAGTTTATCCTGAGGGAAATTTAGCTGCGCAAGTTCTTGGTTTCGTAAATGATAATGGTGGAAATTATGGCGTCGAACAGGCAATGAATAAAGAATTGACGGGGACTGATGGCTATAAAAAAATTACTACCGATGCGTTCAATCAGGTTATTGAAGTTGGGAGCGAAAATATCGAAAAACCAGCCATAAATGGAAAAAACATCGCGTTATCAATTGACCGTAATATTCAGGCTCGCGTTGAAAAGGTTTTAAAATCACAAATGGAGTCAAAAGGTATGAAAAATGGCTCAGTTTTGGTTATGAACCCAAAAAATGGCAAAATTATGGCAATGGCTAACTATCCAACTTATAACCCAGCAGATTATGGCAAGGTTGAAAAAAGCTCAGTATATAATAATAACACTGTAACAATGGCTTACGAAAACGGCTCGGTGATAAAATCTTTCACAATGGCAACAGGAATTAATGAAGGTGTTGCGAGCCCTTCAACTCGATACAATAATACTGATTCAATTAGAATTGAAGATATTGTAATTCAAAATGCAGTTTTGGGGCATACTGGTTCAATTACGCTTCAAACAGCTATGAATTATTCGCTCAATACTGGAATGGTGACTATTGGAAAGCTCCTTGGTGGCGGAAGCCTTAACTCGACTGCTCGGGATAAGATTTATGATTATTTCCACAATCGTTTTGGGCTTGGGCAGGAGACTGGAATTGAAATTCTTGAAAGCAAAGGTTTGCTAGTTTCACCAAAAAAAGCTGAAGGAAATGCAGTTCGATATTCGAATATGACTTTCGGTCAAGGTATGACCACAACAATGCTTCAAACGGCAAATGCTTTTTCTTCACTAGTGAATGGTGGAACTTTATATAAGCCAAGCGTGATTGAAGGAACGGTTGATGAAAATGGAAAGCTTTCGAAAAAAGAGCCCGAAATTAATAAAGAAGCGGTAATTTCGAAAGAAACTAGTGAACAGATGAAGCAAGTTCTAGAAGGCGTTCGAAAAGCTGGTGGCGCAAAAGATCCATCGGGGTATCAAATTGGCGGAAAAACTGGAACAAGCCAGACAATCGTTGGTGGAAAATATGTTGATTATCAAACGATTGGTAGTTATGTTGGTTTTGGTGGCGGAGATGAAGCCGAGTATGTTATAATGGTAGCGGTTTGGGGCGAAAATCAGAATTTACAAGGGTCGAAAGATGCCGCACCGATTTTCACCGAAATTTCAAACTGGCTATTAAATTATTTAGAGATTAAACCAAAGAATTAAAGAGGAAATATGTTAAATATCACAAATCAATTAATCGTTTCTGCATTATTTAGTCTTGCTGGGTTCATTCTGGCAATGGCTTTAACGCCAATTTATACTTTTGTTGCTTATAAGTATAAATTCTGGAAGAAACAAAAAACAGCATCTGTTACAGGTGAAGCTTTAACTGTTGTAAATAAATTGCACGCTAAAAAAATTGCACGTAATATTCCTACTATGGCAGGAATTATTGGCGTAATTGCAGTTATTATCATTTCTGTTTTATTAAATTTGAAGCGTGAACAAACTTGGTTGCCTCTTGCTGGGCTTGCTGGTGGTGCGTTTATTGGTTTAATCGATGACATCTTAAATATTTGGGGTTCGAATCGTAAAGATGCTGGACTCCGTGCTCCTGTTAAGTTTGCGATGATTATTTCTCTTGCTGGTTTCTTGGCGTGGTTTTTTACTTTTAAACTTCACTTTACAAGTGTTATGATTCCTTTTATTGGTAATCTTGAAATTGGATATTGGATGGTTCCACTCTTTATTTTTGCGATTGTTGCAACAAGTAATGCTGTAAATATTTCTGACGGGCTTGATGGTTTGGCAGGTGGATTATTAAGCGCTGCTTTTGGTGCTTTCGGAATTATTGCTCTTGTTCAGAATCAGCATAATTTAGCGGTATTTTGTTTTACTGTTCTTGGCGCACTACTTGCATATTTATGGTTTAATGTCTATCCTGCGCGTTTCTTTATGGGTGATGTTGGTTCTTTCGCTTGGGGAACAACTCTCGGGGTGGTTGCAATGCTTACAAATTCACTCCTTCTTCTTCCTGTAATTGGTTTAATTTTTGTGATTGAAGCTGGTTCAAGCGCGATTCAAATTTTTTCGAAAAAAGTATTTAAGCGGAAAATCTTTATTTCTGCGCCAATTCATCATCATCTTGAATCTACCGGCTGGGAAGAAACTAAAATTACAATGCGTTTTTGGATTATCGGAATGGTTATGGCCTTTATTGGTGTAATTTTGGCGCTGGCAGAGCATAAAATTCTTTAAAATGGAAAGAAGGAATAGGAATTTGAGTGAACGACGGGGTTTTGAAAACTATTCATCTCGTCGTCAAGCTCGAACGCCACAAGTTCGAAATTCATCTTTTCGAAAATCACATAGCCAAAGCTTTTTGAAAAGTGATTTGAAGAATGATAATTTTTCTGTAATTTTTCAGCAATTTTTAAACGGTGATTTTGCAGGTTTTTTGGAGCGAGTTATATTTTTAATTCGTTCAATGTTTTTAATTTTCATCGTAAATCCTTGCGTGAGAATTTACGAAAGTGTTAAAGCTGACAATAAAAAACGCCTCAATCTTGAAGGCTTCGAAAAAATCCGCAAGCATCGTGCAAACTATATGCTATTTCTTTTCATCTGTCTGTTGTTGCTGATTGGTTTGGTTGTAATGTTTTCATTAAGTCCGCAGCGGGCAAATTCATTGAATATTGCTAAAGGTGCGAACTATGATGATTATTATTTCTTCTGGCGACATTTAATTTATATTGCGGTTGGTTTGGTTTTCTTTTTTGGGATGAAGGCAATTCCGCTCAACTGGATTTTTTCGAAATCATTACAATTCTTTATCTTTTCTCTAATTTTATGTGTAGCTCTTGCAGGCTTAGCGTTGTTTAAACTTCCTCCTGTAATTTGTGAAAATGGAGCTTGTCGCTGGTTTGGCTTTTCTGGTTTCAGTTTTCAACAAGCTGAGTTTTTAAAGATTGGCGTGATTTTGCTTCTTTCAACTTTCCTTGGCGCTCAAGCTTCGAAGGGAAAAATTAACAGTTATAAAGAAACAATTCTACCAGCTTCAGTTGTGATTATTGCGGTGCTTTTGGTGATTGCTGGTTTTCAAAAAGATCTGGGAACGGCAACGACAATTATTATCGCAATTGCATTCCAGTTTATTATTGCGGGAATGAAGTCTAAAAAATTAATTCCAATTGGTGTGTTGGTTTTGGCTGGGGTTGTTCTTTTGATTGTTTTCGAGCCCCATCGAATTTCGCGAATTTTAACTTTTTCGAGTGGTGATTGTAGTAATATTTTAACTGAAAGTGGTAAGGATCAATATCATATTTGTAATGCAAAGCTCGCAATTGGCTCGGGAGGAGTTTTGGGCTTAGGGATCGGAAATTCAGTCCAATCTGCTGGCTATTTACCTGAAACTATTAATGACTCAATTTTTGCTGTAATGGGAGAAATGTTTGGTTTTGTCGGTTTGATTTTTATTATTGCAATTTATTTCGGGCTGTTTTATCAGCTTCTTGTAATTATTTCAAAAATGGAAAACCCCGCGAGCCGCCTTTTTGTGGCCGGTGTTGCTGGGTGGCTAGCTTCGCAAACAATTATTAATATTGCAGCGATGGTTGGGCTATTTCCACTTAAAGGTATTACAATTCCGTTAATTTCTTATGGTGGAACGAGTTTGGTTGTTATTTTGACAGTTCTTGGTGTTGTGTTTAATATTTCGAATTACACATCATTTACTCAAGTTGAAGATTTTAAGGAGGAAAGCAATGAAAATATTGGCAGTCGGCGGCGGGTCGGGCGGTCACGTAGTTCCAATCGTGGCAGTTTTTAAAGAAATTTTAAAGAAAAATCCAAAATTAGAATTACATTTTTGGTGTGATAAAAAATTTGCACCGCAGGCTAAAAAAATAATGACTGATTCTTTTGGCGAAAGAGTTAAAATTTCGAAAATTTCAAGTGGAAAATTTCGCCGCTATAATCATTTAACTTTTTGGCAGCATCTTACAATTCCAAGTGTTGTTTTTGGCAATCTTATAGATATTTTTCGAAATATTGCTGGTATTTTTCAGTCTTTTTTCAAACTAATTTTTTGGCGACCAGATGTTATTTTCTGCAAAGGTGGGTTTGTTTGCGTTCCTGTTGGAATAAGCGCTTGGATTTTGAGAATTCCAATTGTGATCCATGATTCTGATGCTCACCCAGGTTTAGCTAATCGTATTATTTCAAAATTTGCTAAAAGGATTGCAACAGGTGCACCGCTTGAATTTTATAATTATCCAAAAGAAATTTCAAAATATGTTGGAATTCCAGTGCTTGAAAATTTTAAAAAATATAGCAAAGAAGAACGAGATAATTTTAAGGTTGAACTCGGGTTTTCGAAAAATAAGCCTCTTGTTTTAGTTACTGGTGGCGGTCTTGGCGCGGCTCGGCTTAATAATGCGGTAGTTTCGAAGGGTGGGGAACTTTCAAAATCTGCTCAAATTGTTCTAATCTCTGGCGTGTCTCAATTTGATGAACTTAAGAAAAAAACTGAGGGATTTTCGAAGGATTTTTGCTTGTTAAGTTTTGTATCAAAAGATATGTGGAAGTTTTTAGCTGCCGCAGATTTGGTTGTTGCTCGGGCTGGTGCAACTTCCAACCTTGAACTTGCCGCGCTTCACAAGCCAACAATTCTTGTTCCAAACGCAAGATTAACGGGTGGACATCAATTAAAAAATGCGCAGGTTTATCAAAAATATAATGCTGTTAAGATTGTTTCTGACGATGAAATTGAAAAAAATCCAGAAATTCTTTCAGACAAAATTTTGAGAACTCTAAAAAATCCAGAAGAAATGCTTAAGCTTGGCAAAGAATTTAGCAAATTTGCTAAGCCGAATGCTGCCAAAGATGTTGCAGAAATGATTTTTGAAGCCGCAAAGCTATAAAAAATATTGAGCTTATGGTATAATTATAGTTAGATGAAAGAAGAAAAAAGCTTAACTCGACGCGAAATGCGCGAAAAGATTCTAGAAGAGCGCTCAAGAGAGAAGGGCGATTTTCGGCGTGGAAAAACAATTTCACGGCATCAGAAAGAGCATTCTGAGCGTTCAGAAAATCAAAAATTAGTTATTCGCCGAAGAAAGCTAAGTGCTTTTTTCGTGATTTTAGCTATTTTTATAAGTTTAATTTCTATATTTTTATTTCAGTTTATTTCTAAGGTTTCAATAGTTTCAAATGAGTCAAAAAGCCAAAATTTAAGTAAATATGAAAAATCAGTTGAAGAATATTTAAATATAAATCCGAGTGAACGAATTTTATCAAATTTAAATAAAAATGCTTTACTTGAAAGCCTTCAAAAAGATTATCCAGAGGTGTTGTCTATTTCGGATATTAAATTTAATGGTTTAACCTCATATAAAATTTATCTTGATTTTCGAAAACCTGTTGCTTCTTGGTTGGTCGATGGTAAAGAATTTTTCGTCGATTCTGAAGGTATATCTTTTAATGTTAATAATTTTGAAAAACCGTCACTAAATATAATTGATGATAGCGGCGCTATAGTTTCTAATGGTAAAAATGTTGCTAGTGGTAGCTTTTTTAGCTTTATTGGAAAACTAGTTTCTGCTGCGAACAAACAGGGGCTAGAGATTTCGAAAATTCGTATTCCGCCCCTTAGTTTGCGACAGGTTGAAGTTTTTGTGAAAGATGTAAGTTACTTTGCAAGGATGTCGACAGCCGATTCTGCGGAAGGGCAAATTATTAACTTTAAAAAAGCTATTGAGTATTTTAGAGCTCATAAAATTTCACCAAATTATATAGATCTAAGGATTGAAGGAAAAGGTTATTATAAATAAGAACAAAAAAGAGAAGGGGTTTGTTCGCTTTTTGTTCTATGCTATAATTAAGAATAAGAAGAGCAGGGAAAAAATATAAAAATATATTATAATATTAAAAAATAAAAAAGTCAAATTGTCAAAAAATGAATAAGGTAGGGGTGTGGAAAATTATTTTTATCTATTAGAAAAGATGGATATTTGAGAAATTAAACTTAAAGAATTTTTAAATTATATAAGGAAAATATTTTTTGTAATTCCCGCTCTTTCCTCATTAATAATTTACTGAGTTATAATTTATATAAGATCTATTATTTTATTATATTCCACGAAAAAGAATTTATATAAAATAAACCCTCGACACAGTATAAATACAATAGTAATATTTAATTTCTAATTATAGTTTTATTTAAAAGTTATTTTTATATATTATGTCGTAAAAGATATATTGTGCGACCCTTGACATAAATTCTCTTTTTGATACAATGTCCTTGTAAATATAAAATAATTTTAATAAAATATAAGGAAAAAAATTTTATGAACAAGAATCAATTAAATGAAGATAATATTATTTCAACTCTCTCTCGTGTATCTCTTAAAACTCAAGAATCACCAAAAACTGGTAATGTCTATACGACTATGACTTTGCATTTTAAAAATGGCCTTGAAATCCGCTATTTTGTAGATCCTAAAGATAAATTTGGTCTTAAAGATGTTGTTTCTCGAATTTCTCAAATTGATAAAATTGACAATATTCTAAACGAGGACTAACAGCCTATGTAAAACTTAAACTGTTAGCCCAAGCTCGCGAAAACAAAAAGCGAACAAAAATAAAATAATATTAAATTTAAAAAAGGAGCTTAAAAAATGTTTGAAACATTTGGCGCAATCAGCTTTCCTGAGAATTTGAACACTCAAATTATCAACGGAATTGAAGCAGCATTTTCAAACGGCTTGACTTTCGTAGCACCTATTCTTGTAGGTATGGTAGGTATCACTATCGTGCGAAAGGTTATCAACCGCGGTAAGAATGGTCGGGTTTAGTCCCCTGCTTTCTTTAAAATCCTGAGTAAGATTCAAAACTGCTCAACTATAATAATAAAGTAATTTTAAAACTTAAATTAGCTTGAAAATAATTTAGATTGTAAAACTTTAAAAATTGCATCAAATAAAAGCGGTTAGTTCTTTATTTTGTCTGTTTGTTTTTTATTTTTTGTTTACGGTTAAAACCTAAATCTATATCAAACATATTTTAAGCCTTTTCAAAACCGCTTTTAGGCTAAAATTCAAGTTTAATTTAATTTTATAAGGTAAAATAATGGTTCAAAATATATCATCAACTGAAGTAATAAATATCATTCTCGATCTATTTTCTAAAGGTTTTATGTTTTTGTTGCCAATTGTTGGAGTATTAGCTGGTATTCATTTACTCTATTCAATGATAATGAATGTTCTCTTTAGAGATAGATTATAATTAGTGTTTTTGTCGTGTTAAATTAGAGGTTTTTTATGCAAGATGTTTATTATTACACACCACTTCACAATAAATTTGTGAAATTTGATGATATAACTTGGCTCGTTATTATAATGCTTACTGTTTTAGCATTATACATTATTAAAAATATGAAAGTACGCCCTAAAAGGTAGGTTATGAATAAATGGAAAATTTATTTTTTATTATTTGGCTTTGCATTATGCTTTGGTTTATTTGGGATTCTAAACAAAAACGCCCTCGCAGTTGAAAGCTATAAGATATTACCAGAAGATGATCGCTATATAATTTCTAGATTTTATTCATCATCTGGAATTACAGAAAGTCGTAAAATTGATATGCATTATTATTTTTACGCTAGAAATCCATATGGTGAAGAATTAAAAGGAATTGCATATATTTGTGATTATAAAGAAAATCAATATGGTTTAGAAGTTAAAACTAAAAATCCTTGTGGTTTAGAAATGGTGCAAGAAGCTGGAAAGTTTAAAATTAGACTTAAAGCTGGTTCTTATCTTAAATTTAATTACAGTCGAAAAACTCAAAAAATAGATAGAAATTATTTATATGTAAATAATTCATATAATTATACATCTTATGATTTAGAAAGTTTTACAGATGAAGATTTTGAAAAAGGCTTAACCTTATTAGGCGGTTCAACTCTTTTAAAAAATGAATGGAATAGAAACGAAGGCGGTTTTTTGATCGATCCAGTTGGTGGAAGTAATCAAAATAATAATGGTAAAAATAATAGCGGTGGTGGTTTTAATTTTGATATTTTAGCTGGAATTAAAGGATTTTTTCAGCCGATGATCGATTCAATTATAAGAATGCAAAAAGTTGTTTCTGTAATTGTTGATAATATCATAAACGGTATTAGTAATTTATTTAGCGGTTTAATAGATGCAGTTAAAAATATTTGGGATTTTCTTTATAATTTACCAGCTAAAATACCAGAAATGATTAAATCTGTATTTGTTCCTTCTGATAATGATTTAAATCAAGAACTTGGAAATTTGCGCTCTATGTTTAGTTTTGAACAAATAACAAGAGTTTTAAATACAACATATTTACCATTAGATTCAGTAGGTTTTAGATATGATTCTCAATGTTCTAATGGTTATTGGGATTCAACAAGTCCTCATTTAGGTAATTTATATAATTCTGGTGATCAGAAATATGCTAAAGGTATGAATTTTATTATTTCAATTTGTAAAGTTCCAAAAATTTATATAGGTTTAGCAAGAAATTTGCTTATGTTTGCGTTTTTTTGGTGGGCAGTCTATAGAATTTTGCAAATTATACCAGTGCTTATGGGTTCTGCTTATGTTTGGGACAGATGGACAAAGAAAGAAGGTTAAAAGTGATTGTAATTTTATTATTAAAAATTGTTGAAATTTTACTTGCTCCAGTTTCTTTAATAGTTTCTGGTTTAGATTCTTTAATAGCACCATTACTAAGTATGGCTAGTTCGATTACATTTATTTTCGCTGCTATTCAATTTCCATTATTCTTATTTGGTTATATTTTAGGATCTAAAGAGCTTATAATGTTTATCTTTACATTCTCTGCTGTTCTTCTCCCCTTAGAATTTGCCGCTTCATTTATTTGGTGGTTATTGTATAAAATTCCAGTATTTAATTTTAAAGATAAGTAAAGGATTTACGATGTCATATCTATCATTCATCAAAAAAGAAGCGAAAATTCACTTCGACTCTATTAAACAGAATTATATAGATTCAAAAGATAAAGAATTATTCCGTGCATCAGGTTTAACTGTATATTGCGGTTGGCAAGGTTCAGGAAAAACACTATCAGCCGTAAAGCACGTTTATAATCTTATGGTTCGTTATCCAAAAGCAATTTTAGTCACGAATTTAGAGTTTAATTCTGATTTACCGAACAAAATTATAACTTTCAAAAATCACGATGATTTGCACCGTTTATTGGTTGAAGTTAATAACAACAAATACGGCGTTATCTACTTAATAGATGAAATACACACATATTTTAATGCGTTAGAGTCTAAAGATATACCACCGTATATTTTTACCGAAATTTCACAACAGCGCAAACAGCGTAAAGCTATTATAGGCACTTCCCAACTATTCTTGCGTATGGCAAAACCTTTCAGGGAGCAAGCAAACTATTTAGTTATGTGTTCTACTCACGGCAATATTTTTACTGTTAATAAAGTTTATGATGCACATAAACTCACAACTGATTACTCAGGGCAACTTATCGGACACGCAATTAAAATGGGTTTTTTCTTTCATTCAGAAAAATTACGCAATATGTACGACACCCTTCAAAAGGTTGTATCAGGAAAAGCAGAATTTGAAGATTTTCAGACAATTAATGTAGAACAGAAAAAACGAAAAGGTTTTCGCGTCACCGCAAGTCGATGACGCGGACGCGAAAACCTCAATAACGATCATCATTTAAAGGAGAAAATATGTTATACGAACTTAAAATTACTCGTAAATTTCAATACACGTTATATCACAACCGAACACCCCTTGCTCATTACAGAACTAAAAAAGACGCAAAAACCGCATTATTAGTTATTAGACAGCGTTTTGAACTTCTCGATAAATTACAGAATGTTATGAAAATACAAACAAGTTTATTTTGTGGGGACACTCATTTAGCCGTTTATCAGTATTGTCCAGATTTTGAAATTAAACACTGTTTCAAAATTAAACGCGAACAAATCGCGTAATTGTGGCGGGGCGTTCCCGCTTGCGGGAACCCTTGTCAAGAGCCACACTTAACACACAAAACGCTAATTTAAGGAGATTATTTATATGCAAGCTTTGCGCTCTCAAACCTCAAACCTTTTGAAGTCGATCTTTGAATCTAATAAGGAGATCAAATTTAAAGAAATATGCTCATATGCTAAAATTTATCCAGATTCAATCAAAATCATCAAATATCACCGCCCTGTTGTTTTTACTAACTTTTCAGATCGTGGCACTTCTGCTATCTTGATGAACGAAGAAAACTCAGAAGAAAATGATTATCTGCAAAAGTCGATTAATCGCACAAAAACTAAAATATCAGATTACGTACTGTGTAACAATTTTTCGCATTTTGCTACCTTCACTTTTGACCCTTCGAACTCTAAAGTAAACGGCGAAGAAAACCGCCACGACTTTCAAAAGATGTCTTCCCTACTCAAAAACTGGCTTAAAACCGAACAACTCAACCATTTAAGGCGACACGGTCGAAGATTTCGCTATCTAATCGTTCCAGAACGGCACAAAAACGGTGCTTGGCACTTCCACGCTCTACTCGAAGACTATCAAAACGAAACGGAAGGCTTTTACACTCGAAAAAACAAATATATCACTGTATCTGAACTTAAAAAAACCAAAAAAGAAAAAGATCGCAAATTCATTACAAGATATAAGCTTGGGCGATCCGAAATAGCTCCTATTAAAGATAAAACGAAGATGTCAAGCTATATCAAAAAATATATTACAAAAGAACTTATTCAAGATAAAAACGCTAAACGCTACTGGGCAAGTCGAAACCTTAAAACTCCTGAAATTATACCAAACTTTATTTCAGAACATCAAAAAATACCTGAACAATTCCTAACCGCCAAACACGACTACCACGATATTTATATAATTCCAAAAGAATCTTCATATTTCAGCTTTTCTCAATATGTAAATAAACTCGAAAATCACTTTAAACGTGAAAATTTATGCATAAAAATATAACAGTTATCATCTTGATTTATCAAGTGATAACTCCTTATTTTAATTTATTGAAATAAGCTTATTCTTGATGTATAATATTCTTATGGTTAAATTTGCGATTTCGTTATATATTTTTATTCTGATTATCGTGGTTATCGCTATTGTATTAAGAAATAAAATTAAATCTGAAGAGATTAAAAAATATAATGAAACTCTTGAAGAAAAAAGACAAGAAGGCTTTTATAAAATAGTTCCAGTTACTGTTAGAGATCTTGAAACTAAAACTGTTAAAGAAGAAAAGCCAAAAGTTCATCGTTCTAAATATAGATACTATAAGAAAAAAATAATGACAGATCGTGAAATTATTTTTTTCAAAAAATTAAATAGAGTTATTCCCCGTGGATTTATAGTTATACCTCAAGCTCACCTTTCTTCTTTTTTTGGTGTTCAATCTGGGCAAGCTTTTAAGTATGCGTTTTTACATATAAATCAGAAGTCTGTTGATTTTGTTATTTGTGATATTGATGATTTTATGCCTGTTATTGCTTTAGAACTTGATGATAGAACGCATATGAATAAAAATAGGCGTGAAAGAGACATTGAAGTTAATGCTATTTTTAGGGATTCTCACCTTCCCCTAATTCGTGTATGGTCTATAAATGTTAGTGATGAAAAATTAAGACAAGCTTTATATTCTCGGTTGTACAGATAAATAAAAATGGTGTAAAATAAACAACATTTTTTATGTAATTTTATGTTATAATATTTATATCTAACACTTTTAAAAAGTATATATTTTAACATAAACTTGACAAACACACAAAAAAGATATATTGTGCGACGCTTCTTGTATTTCCTTTTTGAGTATGCTGTGCTATTATGTTTTTGTAATTAAAAAATATAATTTTCAAGGAGAAAAAATAAATTATGCAAGAAAAAATTTTAAATCAAGACAATATCATTTCAGCAGTTTCCCCGTGTAGCACTTCGAACTCAAAAATCTGAAAAAACTGGAAATTATTTTACTATTCTAACTCTTCGATTCAAAAATGGTTTAGAAATTGATTATTTTGTAGATAAAAAAGATAAATTTGGTCTTATGGACGCTATCAAATCAATTTCACAATCAGATAAAATCGATAACTTTCTAAACGAGGACTAACAGACTATGTGAAACTTAAACTGTTAGCCCAAGCTCGCAAAAAAACAAAAAGCGAACAAAAATATAATACATGTTTACTGCCAACCTATTGAGCCCATTGAATTTCCGACCGCAACAATCCAAGATTGGCCTCGATTTATTTTAAAGTTTGAACCATCATTATTTTGTAAAATCAACGGGGAGCTTTCACTTGATTTTACCCATTTTACCTCTTGAGCTACTCCATCTTGAAATACAATAGCTACTCCACTACCAATATTCCCGTAGACATTATGATATCTGTCTGTAGCTAGTCTGTTTTCCATTTTTAAAACAATTAGGGTTTTCGTTGAGATTTGAATTCCATTTGCATCTGTATGAGCAACTCCGGCCTGACTTCGCAAATAGCAATTACAGTTTTCTCGGTAAACATAGGTTGAATTATAAGAAAAACCTGAAATATTAACCTGAATTTGTGTTGCATTCTTCTCTTTTACTGGTGAGTCTTCTTTTCGACTAAAACCTTCAAAATTCGAAGAATTCCAACCTTTCGAAGAGCCTAATGTTGATAAATTTGTAAAATTCGTATAGACATTATGAGGCGCGTAGCGATTTTTTGAACGCCAAAAGGTCTGTGTGTTTAAGAACTCATCCATATCCTTATGTTTGCCGTCTCGCATTCTCGCCAAAGCATCTCCTGGCCCACCAACATGGGCAACCGAGGCATCAAATCCTGAAGCCCAATCAATATAATAACTGCGAACGCTTCTAACGGGCCCCAATAGTTCAGGCTTATTTTGCTGATATAGAGCCAAAAAACGTGTAATTCCACCTTCAGCAATTGCTTCAAAAACAACCTCAGCTTGGCTTAATCCAGATTGTGGTCTTGCTGGAATCGAATTTTCGATCATAACACCAAAAACTGGTGCGTTTTCGAGCGATTTTTCAGAAACTTCAACTCCAGATAATTTTGAATAAAATTTTTCTGGTTTAGCTTTCTTTTTTGGCTCGGTTTTTTGGCTTTTTGGGGCTGGATTTTTCACGGGTGCGCTTTCTGGTTTTCTAAAAAAGAACAAAAAACTAAAAACAATAACCAAAATCAAAAATATTACACCAATAATTAAACTAATTTTTTGTTTTTTTGACAAATTCGAAAGTGAAAAACGTGATTTTTTAGGATTATCTAATAAAGCTTTCTCTTTTTGAGGATTTTTCTTTATTCTTTCAATATTTTTCTCAGCTTTATCTTGGCGAGTCCTCTTCATTTCAATCATAAAAATCTCGTATTATAAAATCAATTATAATACTTATGTTTTTAAAAATCAAGATGATATTGCTGTGATCGCAGCTTTTGACCTCTGGTTTTTATTCCAAATTTGCCAAACCGCAATTTTTGTAGGAATTTCACCCGACCAGATTTGGATAGGGGAAAGCTTTCCCAGGTTTACATTAGAATTTAGCGGAGATGAAAAAACTTCGCCATTTTCAGAAATAATAAAGTTTTCGTTATTTAAAGTTAAGATTTGAGCAGGATAAGAAAGTGTAAATTTGTGCAGAACTTCAACAATATTCGAAAGATTCATAGAGAAAGTTAGAACTTTTGGGTAAAAAACTTTCGAAAAAATCTTTTGAAGTTGTGCAAAGCTTGCCAAGATACTTATATTCTCTTTTAATAAAATCTCGCTAAAAGAATCAAGTAAAATATCAACTGCATCGCGAGCGATAAGAACAGGCTTCTCGCTTTCAAGAATAAATTTTTCGAAAAGAATTGCTGTTTCGGAGTTTTTGTTCGTGTCGCCAATAAATAAAATAGAATCCGCCCACTTTTCCCCAGCTTTAAAAACTGCCCAAGCTTCATTCGAAAATCCACCAGAAAGATTACTTTTTGCAAAGATTAGCTCGCTTGAATCAATTTTAATGTCTTTTTTTAAACTATCTGGTAATAAAATTCTAACCTCCCCAACGCCAGTCTTTAGAGCAGTTTGGTGAGAAGTTGCAAGTCCGCGAAAAGCCCCTGCTCCGCCGCCGATAATCAAAAGTTTGCCCGCATGTCCTTTTTGCTCAGGTTTATTCCAAGCAATTTCAGGAAAAAGTAATTTCGAAGATTGAACTTGCCAAAAATCAAACATCTTTAAGCTCCAACGAAATTGGACAATGATCGCTCCCCATAATTTCGTTATGAATTTCGGCTTTATTTTTTTCTGAATTTAATGATTTTGAAACAACAAAATAATCAATCCGCCAGCCAACATTTCGTTCGCGAGATTTTGCAAAATGGCTCCACCAAGTGTAAATTTCAGCCTTTTCTAGGTTTTGATTTCGAAAAATATCAAATAAATCGGCTTTTAAGAAATTAGAAAATCCAAGTCGCTCTTCATCTGTAAAGCCATGTTTTCCGCGATTAGCTTTTGGGTTCGAAAGGTCAATTTCCTCGTGTGCAACATTTAAGTCACCACAAAAGATAACCGAACTCGGCTTAAAAATATCTTGAGGATTTTCTTCAATAATTTCTGAATTTTCTGCAAAATCTTCTTTTGAAAAATCGCCATTTTCTAGACCTTTCGAAAAAGCCAAAAAAGCTGCATCCCAATTTTCTCGTAATTTCAAGCGACCCAAATCATTTTTAGTATTTGGAGTATAAACTGTAATTAGCCAAAAATTATTAAATTTTGCAGCACAAATTCGCCCTTCAGTTGTGGCATCGCCAAAATTATCACTAAGTTCAAAATTTTCTAAAATTTTTTTTGGGAAATTTCGTAAAATTGCTTGCGGTTTTTGCTTTGACCAGATTGCCGTTCCCGCATAGCCTTTTCGTTCGGCGTGAGAATAAAATTTAAAATATTCAGGATATTTTTTGTCAAAGTTCTCTTTCGAAATTTGTGTTTCGTCAATTTTTATCTCTTGAAAACATGCGATATCGGGATTTTTTAGGCTTAAAAATTCCGCTAAATTCCCCTTTTTTTCGACCGCACGAATTCCATTAATATTCCAAGAAAAAATTTTCATCTAATACCTCTTTAACATTCTTGCATTTTCGCGTTCAGATTGGCGACGTTTTAAAGTTTCACGCTTGTCATATTGTTTTTTACCTTTTCCAAGCGCAATCACAATTTTAATAAAGCGACCTTCGGCTAAAATTTTAACTGGTACAATTGTAAAACCTGCCTTCTTTTGGCTCGAAAAATCCTTAATTTGTTTGCGAGTTACGAGTAGTTTTTTGGGTGAAGTGTCAATTGTATCAGCTTTCGAAATTCCCTCGCCCTGATTTTTGAGTGAAAAGCTTGCGTTATTGAGCCAAAGTTCTTCACCTCTTCGCCCGTTTCGAAGAGTTACAAAAGCGCCCTTTAAACTAACACGGCCACCACGCACCGCACGAACTTCAACTCCACGCAAGCTCATTCCAGCGACAAGCTCATCACCAAGTTCATAATCGAACCGCGCTCGACGATTAATAATATTTTTAGCAGAAGTTTTTGCCTTTTTCATCTTAAAAATTATAACATTTTTAGTTGATGTTTTCAATTGAGCGTATCGAAAAAAACTTAATAAACTTAAGTACGGTCAAAATTACGAGGAGAATTATGCCAAATATTAAGACTGAATTTAGTATTTCAATTATAAGGTCGATTTCGTGAAGAACGTTCCTGGATAAGAGGGTTTTATTAGCAGATTGATTGTAAAACAACTGATTCTATATTTAAAAAAGTTATAAGATTATTTTTTAGTTAATAATGGATATTTAGCCAATATTAAATTTATCAAATATCCCTTTTGCTAGTGCGTAAAGTTTAGGCGCTTTTTCTTCGGTGATTGACTTCTGGTCATATTCAGCAATCTTAGTCTTTATGTCGGTTATAATGATCTTTAGCTTTAATTTCTTATCTTTTTTTGAGGTAGTTGTATCTCCTGATGTAATATAATTATAGTGTTCAACTATCTGATCACAGAAAGGCTCGGTATCATTAAGTGTTATAGCACTGTCTAAATTATGGCTATTAAGCACTTCTTTGGTCTTACTTTCTACAAACTCTCTCGGAAGTGTGTCTTCTATAGTTCCATTCGCTGTAATGTTTCCATTAAGATCGCGAATGGTAAATGTCTTACTTTTAAAGTCATCGCCTATCTCGACGATTTTTTTCTTATATTCCTTTCCGTCCTTGTCGTCATCGACAATAACCATAGGGGTAACGTTGTTCAAAAGCAGAATTGAAGAAAGGGCCTCTATGTTCGAACCGTTTCCATTTGTTATCAAGATATCATTATCGCTCTTAACTTGTTTTAAGGCTTTCTGTAGTAATTTTCTATCAGTTGCACCTTCGACAAGTAATTTGTGTGGCGCTAAAAAGTCGGTAATTACGTTTATACCAAAAGCTGATTGTAAAATTTCATCATCATTTATATCTTCATAGCTTGTTATGTGATGTGCTTCCGTTAGGCCTGCCTTATTTTTGGTAAGTAAATAGTGTCTTTCTTGTGTATTCTTGTCAAGCATAAAATTAGAATGAGTTGAGATGAATAAATAATTGTGTTTTCCAATTTCTATAAGCTCCTTAAGCATCCAACGAACACCAGAAGGGTGCAAATGAATCTCAGGTTCGTCTATCAATATCAAATGATCCTCGATATCACCAGATGCGCTACTAATAGATAGACTGAGTAGTAGAGAGACGAATTGTTTAAAACCTTGACTTCTGTCGGCCATATCGTAATAGTTATCCGTATCACACTTGTCTTTAACTGCTACTGATAGCTCTAGTGTGCTACTTTCTATTTCTACATCGATTTCTATTTCATGCTCTTTCCACTTATCATTTAGATATTTCGTTGTCTCCGAGCTAATTTTTTTCACCAGTTTTTTACGTTTTTTATCTGAATTATCAATATCGTTAATCTTAGACTTAATTTCAGATTGATCTTTACAACCAGCTAGATAAAACATATTTTTTAAGGGCACGTTGATATCTGGATTATCGGCAAAAGTTTTAAGATTAATTTTCCCCTTAATAAGGTATTTTTCTTGGTAAGCCCAGTGGTCTACAGGGATATTTATTGTATTCACGAAGTTCCATAATGCCGACTTTATAATATCTTTAAATTTTTCACTTGTAAGTTGCGTGTAAGATTCTTTTTCTTCATCAGTTAGCTCGCTATTAAGCTTTATGGTATATAGTGCTGTGGGCTCAGCTGCAGTCTCGATAAAGCTGTACTTATTAACTGCTATTTTGCTCATCTCGCAATCATAGTCGACAGCATATTTATCTAGATCGCTCTGAAGATATATTTCTTTTGACATTTTTGTGATATTTATTTCATCAGCAAGCTCGTCAGGTATTGTAATTGCTTGCTTAATAGCGCTTCTATAGTCGTCGGTGTCTTCGATACTGAAATCAAAAATTATAGATACTCTATCTGGTTCTTGTTGCTGGTTTTGTATCTTGTGAAAATATACTGTTTCTTTATGGCCTGGTGTCGCTATAGCATCAAGTACGTTGCTTTTACCTGCTTCGTTCTTGCCGATTAAAATTGTAGTATAACTTTCATTGTTATCTTCGCCATATTTTCTCACAGGAAAATCCAATTTATCTATAGATTTGTAGCCTCGAATCTTTATCTCTCTCAGTTTCATAAACTAATTATATCATATAGTAAAAAATTATAAAATGACTAGTAATATTTCATCTGGTTAGGTTGGTAGCGTTTTTTTATAATCGATTGTTATGCTGTCGAATGACTTTGTCGAGATTGTGATTGGTTACATACTCTATCGAGAGAATATTTGTTTTAAGATCTCCTAAAATTTATAAAAACGTCCGTTTGGGAGACTAAATATCATATTTGGCGTGACTTTATCACGCCGCTAGAATCTAAAATCCCCCCTTGCGACCAAGATGTCGTCACTCTAACAGTGCGCCCCCAAAATAATTATAAATACTCATTCAATATAAAAAGCAAGCTAATCATGATTAATGTTAAGCTGATTCTTTACTATATATGGTACAATATATTTATGAATAAGGTAAATGTATTACTTACTGGAGCTAATGGCAATCTTTCTAATAACAGAAAGATGATTATAGACGCCATAAAGACTGCCGAAGAGTATGTATTTTCAAAGTTTAAAGTCGATTGGGATATCGATTTGCTAGTAACTAACCGCTTATATGATATCATTATTCCGGAAGATGGAGTCGGCGGGTGCGCTAGGACTTCCGATTTTATTGAATTTGCCATCAATGAAGAAAAAGCAACCAAAAACCTGATTTCCGAAATGGTGGCGCATGAACTTTGCCACGCCGCTCGCTGGGGCAAAAATGATGAGTGGATTAACTCTTTGTTCGATGGCATGATTAGCGAGGGTATTGCAACTTATCTTGAAGCAGAGTTTGTCAAAGATCGAGAAGAAAAAACAGTTTTTATCAAAACAATTCTTGAACGAACAGATGATGAGAATGAAAAGATTCTTGAAAAGCTTTGCGACCAATTAGATTCCAATTATTACGATTACGATACTATATTCTTCAACGGCAACGATGAACTACCACGCTGGTCGGGTTATTCACTTGGATATTATTTAGTCAAAAAGTATCTCGAGAAAACTAATAAAAAAATCGACGATGCTTTCGCTGACAAATACGCAGAATTCAAGATTGCTTTGTAGATGAAAAAGCACGGATGTAAACCCGTGCTTTTTGTTGAACCCTAGCTCTTTTAGACAAAATAGTGTGGCGTTCTCAGGCTTGTCACCGAGAGCTTTAAGAGCGATCGCTGAACATTCTAGATGTCAACTAGGAAAACCCATCCTATCGCGGTACTTCCATTCCATATCGCGCTTTTTCCATTTTCGTTAATAGACCATTTCCACAGAGTGAAATCTGAAATATTTTTCTTTTATAAATTGAAATCGACTCGCGTTCCAGACTTTAAGCCTGTTAGATCTAGTTTTGCAAAATTAGCATAGTGAGGAAACTTGGCGGTATCAAAATAAATCCCATCAGAAGTTTCATAGGTGCAACCTTTTGCTGTTAGGGTGTCAATGATTTCTATCTGTTCTTGAATGAAACTAGTTACTCTAGTGAGATGATTTGGAGCTATCAAGTTTAGGCCCTTCATACCTTGCTTGAATTTATTAGTATAAAAATTCGCCACCTCCCATGACGTCTTACCAGACTAAAATATCCCAATAAATACTGCCCAGTTTCCGATATGTGGCTCAACATAAACAATTGGACTACAAAATGTAAATTTTAACATTCTGTGGATCAATTGACTAAAATATTTCTATTTTTCGGTGTGGAGTATTGTAGAATTTTAACATGTTATGCTAATAATATTTTACTATAAATTTATTTTTTTGACAAATCAATTAAAAATTTTATACCAATCTTGCTATTTTCTATTTTATATTTAATTTTATAATTTGTTAAAATATTTTTAACGATATAAAGTCCAAATCCGCTACCTTTTTCTTTATTTAGGTCGAAATTTGTTTCGAAAATTTTAGCATTTCTACTATCTTTAATTTTCTGATTTGAATTTTCAATATAAAACCAGTTATTCTTGACGCCAATATTTATTTGACCGTTTTGGTCGGAATGCTTTACAGCGTTGCTCACTAAATTTGAGAGAATGATTTCTAGCGCTGTTTCACCGATATAAATTTCTTCTTGCCTCAGCTGATTATTTATTGAAATATTTCTTTGCTCGGCTAATAATTTATAACTATCTAAAACCTTTTGCAATACTTTATTGATATTGATAAACTTCTCGTCATTTTTTAGATTTTCGAATGAAGAGGTTGATAGTATTTGAGCAATATTTTGAGCTAATTGATCAATAATATTAAGACAATCTTCAATAGATTTCTCTTTGTTTTTATATTTGCCAATGCCATATTTCATATTCTCGAGAATTATTTTAAGGCTTGCTAACGGAGTTTTTAGCTCGTGGGAAGCACCTCTAAAAAACTCGCTTTTTAGTTTTTCGAGTTTAGTGATTTCTTGGTTTTTTATTTCTAGGCCGTCAATCGATTTTAGGAGTGTTAAATATAAGTCATTTATTTGGCTTTTTAGAGCGCCAACTTCATTTGTGGAATTAACTTTCAGCTTGGCATTTTGGTTGAGCTTCATCATTTGAGTAGTTGTAGTTTTGATTTCATTTATATTTTTGGTAATGATTTTGGCATAAATTAATGAAACGATAAACGAAAAAAAGAAAGAAAACAAAATTGAAATTGGCAAAAATTGAAAAGTTAGCTCTTTTGCATCTTTGTTCATATCTGTTGTTGAGATGAATTTAACCAGTATTTTTTTGTTAGAGTCAGTCTGTACTTCTCTATCTTCAATAACTAAAGAGTTATTATTGCTGGTTAGATCCGCCTCAATCTGATTATCGATTTTAATTTCATTTAAATGGTCGCTATCTTTCACGAAAGCTTTAACTTTGCTACTTTTAGAATACAGCTCAAGTATTTGCTTGATGCTTTCGATATTTTTTCCTTGGATATTCTTGGTAATTTGGTCTGCTTTTTGGGTAATTTCTTGCTTGCGGGTTTCAAGGTATACTTTTGGAAAAATAAAGTAAATTAACGCATGAATTAAAATCGCTAAAATACTCAACGTAGAAAACGTATACAAAAACATCTTTGGAAAAATTTTCAAATTTCTCATTTTTTCTCCAGTTTGTAGCCAATGTTACGGATGGTTTTAATGCAATCAAGCCCAAATTTTTTGCGCAGGTCTTTTATATAAACGTCAATTACTCGGTCGAATGGCGTGTTCTCACTTTCCTTCCAGACATTTTCTAAAATCTGCTTTCTAGTTAAAGCTCTGCCTTCGTTGAGTAATAAATATTTTAAAACCTCAATTTCTTTTGCGCTAATTTCTACTGTGGAATTATTTATTTTTGCAGAAAAATTACTAAAATTAACTTCTAGATCTTTATAACTGAAAACTTCGAATTTTTCATAATTTTTTGTAATTAGTGCGTCAATTCGAGCTTTTAAAACTGGGAGTGAAAATGGTTTTTCAATATAACCATCCGCTAGATTTGAAAAGGCGGTGATTTTGAATTCTTCATCGCTAAAAGCAGTTAGAATGAGAACTGGCAGATTGCTTTTCTCTCTAATTTTTCGAAGGACGTCCAGGCCATTTATAAATGGAATTTGAATATCCAAAATCACCAAGTCGATTTTATTTGATTCGAATTTAAATAAAGCCTCTCGCCCGTCGCGCGCCTCGATTATTTCGTAGCCAAATTCAGATAAATATGCGCAAATTCCTTCTCGTATTGTTGCGTCATCTTCGGTAATAAGTATTTTCATTGTCATCTTTTAATATTATATCACTTTATAGTATCTACTTCAAAGAGAATATCAGCGCCATTGTGGAGCTGATATTATTTCTTTATTCCGCATCTGATAGTAAATCTTTAGGGTTTTTCTTTAGAATACCAGATGAAGCAATGTATAGCGAAATTGCGAGCACGATAGTCATGAATATAATTACCCAGACCAGCATATTTGGATTGATCGTCATATCGAGGCTGCTGAGAGTTTTATTAAATCCATCCACCTCAGCACCACCACCTAGGCCTGTTGAAGCTGATTGTTTAGCAATTTGCTTGGCGATATTTCCGGTAACACTTTGCAAAATATTGTTTCCGATATGTTTTCCAGCATAGCTAGCCAAGAAATATGAACCGATGAAAGCTGGGATTGTTACAAAGGCTAGTTCTGCTGCAAACTGAGCCAAAATTTGGCCTTTCGAAATTCCTAATGAAAGCAATACTGCAATTTCTTTTTTGCGGGCATTGATCCATAAGAACAATAGTAGTGAAACTATAATTCCAGCGAATAACAATGACCCAATAAATAACTGGTTAGCTATAGAATAAACTCCTGAAATTGATTGTTGAAGCGCAGGATAGTTTGAAGAGCTTTTAATTAGACTGTATTCTTGCCAATTTATATCTAATTTTCCAAGATCTTTTATAACTTGGTCAAGATTTTTATTTCCTTTAACGGAAAAAGTTGCATCTTGGTAGGTTGCTGTGTCTTCGGTATTTCCGTAAACCTTTGCTGCGGTGTGAATATCTGTAACTAAGGTATTTTCGTAAAGTTCTTGTGCAGCAGTAACGCCGCCTTTGTTGTGCCCGTCAAAAAGGCCTTTTATCTCAACTTCTACTGTTTCGTTAGCGCCTTTTTCATTATCTGCATCAAATAAATTTGATTTTAGCTTAATTCTATCGCCAACTTTGAGATTGTTCTTTTTGGCTAAATCTTTGTGAATCAAAACCTTATTTTTGTCTTGAGCGGTTAAATGCTTGCCTTCAACTAATTTATATGCGCCTGAAATAAATTTTGTTTCTTTAGAAGAATCATTAACACCAGTAAGCATTACGGCTCTTTTGAAATTCTTAGCTCGCTCAGGCGATTGATTGGCTGCGGTTTCGGCTGTTTCAATGATGTCATGGCCGTCTAAGTCGGCAACGCTATTAATTCTTTTTACGTAGCTTTCTATATTTTCAGAATTTGCGATTTTTTTAATATCCTGGCCTTTGACGTTTCCTCCACCTCTTGGTGTTCCAGGATTAACTCGGCGGTTTATTTCCATCGAAAAGCTATTTGTGATATTGCTAAAAGTTTTGGTTGAAGCTTTGTCGGTAGCTTCTTTGATAGATAAACTAATTAAACTTAAAGCCGACATTGTTAAGATGACCAATAAAATCACTAGTGATTTTAAGCCTTTTCTTGTTACGTATGCAAAAGCATTTTTTAACATTATTTTACTCCCTTCTACCCACGTTTATTAATTAGTTTTTTATTTTTAAGTTCGAACACGATATCAGCAGCGCGTGCCACTTCTTTGCTGTGAGTTACAACAATTACACATTTGTTCCTCTCTTTGGCTAGTTTTTTGAGAATTTCGATAATTTCGCTAGCTGTATTTTCGTCCAAATTTCCAGTTGGCTCATCGGCCAAAATAACTGGCGCGCTCGAGACTAATGCGCGGGCGATCGCCACCCTTTGCTGCTGGCCACCTGAAAGCTTCATTACATTTCGTTTAATTTGATGTTCGCTAAGGCCAAGTTCTAGCAAAATATCTTGCTGAGCTTGGTTATTCACTAGGCGGATATTTTCCAGCGGTGAAAGGTAGTCAATGAGATTATAGTTTTGAAAGACTAGCGAGATGTTGTTTTTGCGGTGATTTGTGTAACCAGCTTCTTGAATATTTTCTCCATTGAAAAGTATTTTTCCGCTGTCTGGCTCATCTAGGCCGGCTAGCAATGAGAGTAGTGTGGATTTTCCGGAGCCAGATTTACCAATAATTGCGTAAAACCTTCCCTCTTCGAAACTTTCATTAACGTTTGCTAGAACTTTTTCTCTTGAATCTTTATAACTATAAGTTAAATTTTTAATCTCTAATATTTTCATATTATTCTCCTAACTAATTTTTGATAAAATTTCCTTTGGTTTTTTAACTAAAATCATCATTGACGCAGTAATCACGGACAGAATAATTATTGTGATTAATATGCTGTAGCTTTGGGTGAAAACCGCTAAGCTGTCTAATCCAAAAATATTGTTTGTGAAACTTGATACTATAGATGAGGTTTCTTCCGTCTCACTAAGCCCTTTTGTGATTAAGCTGAAAACTAAATTCCCAAGAATGAAAGAGATGATCATTGTTGGGATTGAAATTAAAACTAGCTCTATAATAAATTGTGATACTATATGAAGTTTACTTGCACCGATTGATAGTAAAATCCCTATTTCATAAATCCTCTCTCGCAACCAAAGCATTAGAATCAAACTAAGCACCACGCTTCCACCAATTATTATCAAATAAGTCATTAAATTGATAATATTTTTAACTCCAGCTATTGACTCTAAACTGTCTTTGAAAGCGGCATTATTTTTCTCGATCTTATATTTAGACCAGTCAATATTAAGCTTTTCAGTTTTTGCAATGGCTTTGTCTAGCTGGTCTGCTGTTTCGGTGTATAGAGTTATTTTGCTTAAAAGGTCTTTATCTTCTGGCAAATTAAGAGATCGCATAGTTGTTTCAAAATCTGAAAATATTGTATTTTCGCTAAAATCAGAAGATAAACCAGTGTATTTCTCTTGCTTTTTGCCGCTAAAAATCCCGATGATTTCGAATTTAGTTTTTTGAGTTTCAGTTTTTTTGCCGCTCGCATTTATTAAACTTAGCTCAATCTTGTCGCCAATTTTTAGATTATTTTTTTGAGCGAAAGCCTCGTGGATTAAGACCTTTGCTTTATCGTTTTGCTCCAAATGGCGACCTTGTTTGAGTTTAAATACGCCACTACTAAATAGTGTATTTTTGGCAGTATTGTTGGCACTGTGAATTGCGACTGTATTTTTTAAGTCTTCATTGAGATCGTCTCGCTGAACCTGCTGATTAGCAGATATAGCTTTAGCATTTTTAGGTTTAGCCAATCCTTCGTATTCAAGCAATGATTCTTTGATTTCTTTAATATTTTGAATATTCTTAACATCTTTGTAGCTAAAGTAGCCCTGAGAATCTTTCTTAACTATCGAGAAAGATGAATTCGATGCTTTATATAGTGAATTCTCTAGGTTCCTACTAGAATTAACTACGCTCAAACATGCGTATAGGCTTGAAAGCACCGCGGTAAGAATTAAAAAAACAATCGTAGTTCTTTTTTTCTTTCGCGTAACATAAGCCAGTGACTTTTGTATGATTCTCAATCTATCTCCTTTCGCTTTAGTTTCATACTTAACTATATTTTATGATAGTTTTATGAAGTGAATATGAAATTTGGTAGATTTTTTTACAGAAATTTCAATAAGTGAAAGATCTTCTAAATTTGAAGTGGTGTTTGATGGGGCTAAAAAGCTGAGAAAAGCCAGAGCTCCCCCCATGGTTATTTTTATTATTTATATAAAAGCAAATAAGAATATTTTTTAGATTGAGCGCCTATCGTTTTCGAGTGAATCTTTCGCGAATTTTTCAACAAAATCTTCACAAACTTCAAAAATCTGGGGCAGTTTTTCGCTTTCACTTTTCGAAAATTTTGCAAGAACAAAATTCATCGCGCCGATTGTTGGCAAAAAATCATTAGCGATGCCAATTTTAATTCTTGGAAAATCTTCGCCAAAAACCGAAATTAAAGATTTCAAACCATTATTTCCGGCCGAGCTTCCACTTTTTCGAACACGGACCACGCCAAAATCCAAATCTAGATCATCGTGAATTGCTAAAAAATCTTTTTGAAAATTAATTTTATAAAAATCACAAATCGCCTGCGCTGAAAAACCTGTTTCATTATAAAAAGTTGTTGGTTTAACAAGCAAAACTTTTTCACCAAAAAGTGTAATTTCGGCAATAAAAGCTTTAAATTTTGGCTTTTCTTGGAATTTTGCGTTAAATTTTTTTGCTAAATAATCTGCAAAATTAAAGCCGAGATTGTGGCGAGTTCCGTTGTATTTTTCGGGGAAATTACCTTGAAAAAGTATGACTTTCATTTTATCCTTTCGAAAATCGCCCCAAGCGCGGGGCGAAAATTATTGATTTTTTTGAATTCGAGCGAGTTTTTCGTCGCGTTTGCGTTCGCGTTTATTTTGCGTATCGGTAGCTTTTTTAAGCGCGCCAGAGTTTTTGTTGACTATTTTTTTACCGGCTGAAATTCTTGCGCGGTTTTCTTTAATTTGCTTTTCATCTCTGAAAGAAAACTTAATCGGCGTGCCAGAATAATCGAAATTCTCGCGGATTAAGCGCTCCAAATATCGTTTATAGCTCCAATGAACAAATTTTAAATTTGAGCCGTGAATAATAAACCAAGGTGGATTGCTATCACTTTGCGAAATATAGCGCAATTTTGGGTGAGTATTCTTCAAGCCTGCTGGTGGATGAGCTTGAGTTGCTTTTTGCAGAAGCTGATTTAAGATTGAAGTCTTTGCTTGCCTTGCACGGTTGCGGTGAACTTTCAAAATCAAATCATAAATTTTTGTCACATTTTGTCCAGTTTTCGAACTCGTAAAAATTAACGGAGCCCAAGGTGTAAACTTGAAGTAATATGCGATTTGTGGCGCCAAAGCATCGCGAGTGAAGGCGTCTTTTCCTTCAACGCTATCCCATTTCGAAACCACAATAATCATCCCTTTTCCGGCATCATTAATTAAGCCAGCAATTCGTTGATCGAGCTGAGTGTTGAGTTCATTCGCATCCATCAAAAGCAAACAAATATCAGCTTCATCAATCGCATTCAAGGTTCGAAGCACACTAAATTTCTCAATTCCAACTTCCTGTTTGCCGGGTTTTCGCATTCCAGCTGTATCGATAATTTCGATAGTTTTTTCATTAAAGCGAATTTGCGTTTTGTTGGTATCACGCGTTGTTCCAGCAACATTTGCAACAATCGCCTGCTGTTTACCTGCCATCGTATTGAAAAGGTAAGATTTTCCGGCATTTGGGCGTCCAACCAAAGCCACACGAATTATATCTTCATCGCGTTTTTCTTCTTTAACTTTTGGAATTTTTTCAGCAATTTCGGTCAAGAGCTCATCGACGCCAGCATTGTGCTCGGCAGAAGTTCGAATAATCGGTTTAATACCAAGTCGCAGAAATTCTTCATTTGGTAAATTCCCTTTTAAGTCAGTTTTGTTCAAAACCAAAACTACTGGCTTTCGAGATTTTAAAGCCTTTTTTGCAATCAAGCGGTCTTCGTTCGAAAAAGGTTTAGTGCTATCAAGAACTACCAAAATCAATTCACTGGCGTCAACCGCGTCTTGAATTTGTTCTTGAATTGTCGCTTCAAAATCATCATTCGGGTCTTTTAGACCAGCTGTATCGATCAGCCAAAAAGCCTGTTTTTTGTAACTAACTTTTCCAAGAACGCTGTCGCGCGTCGTTCCGGCTTCTCGTGCAACAACGGCTTGTTGGGCACGAATCATTCGATTAAAAAGCGAAGATTTTCCAACATTCGCCTGACCAATAATTGCAACTTTAGGGAGATTTTTAGACATAGTTTCTTAATTATAACACAATATGCCTAAAAATTCAAACTTTTCGAAATTAAAATCCAACTTTAATTTTTTGTTTTCGAAGATAAATTTCAGATAAAAAGAATTGCAAAAATCCAACAATTGCAGTGGTCAAGAATACGCCAGTCAAGCCAAGGTTTAAAGTTTTTAGAAAAATTAAAATTCCAATTGGGGTTAGAATGCTGGTTGCTGCTGCATAAATTACTTGCATGGTGCCATTGTATTTTTTCAAAAATGAACGCGTAATTGAAAGCAAGATATAATAGCGAATTTTTGAACCAACTTCGATCGCGAATAAAATCAAAATCATCGGATTGAGGATTGCGTTTTTTACCGCTGAATCGTTTGAAATAATATTCACCCAAATTGGCGCCGAAAATCCAATCGAAATTGTAAGAATAAAGAAAAATTTTAAAGCTAACCGCCAAATAAATTTGTTATTTTGATAAACTTCTTTTTGTGTTTTAAAGCCTAATTTCGAGTTGTAAGAAACGTCAACATTTGCAAGACTTGCGCTTGCATCAACTACGCCTTCAAGAAAAGCACCAATCGTATAAATCCAATATCGGGCTGAAACAAATGATGGTGAAAGATATAACAATGATGATGTTGTGAAAATAGCAACAATTCGTGGAGCTAATCTGCGGATAATTTCCCATTTTGTATTTAACCAAAGTTTTTTAATCCATCTCTGATCAAATTCAAAACCATTTTTAAAGAAGTTCGGGCAAGGTTTAGCAATTAAAAAATAAATCAGTGGAATTGCGTTAGCCAAAAAACAAGCAATCATCATTCCATTCGCTCCCCAATTAAAAACCCAAAGTGCTATAAAAGAACCGATCGCCATAAACCAAGTTGTAGCATGGTCGAGAATCATTGCTTCTCGTGTTCGAAAAGTTGCTTTCAGATAAGAAGTTATTAACATCTGGTTTGGACAAATCAAGAAAATTGTTGCTACACAAATTCGCCAATAAGGCACATACATTGAAAGCAATTCTTTCGAAACCCCAAGACTACCAAGAATTTCGCCCGCAAAAATAAAAGAAATAAGAGCGGCTGGTGTTAAAATTAAATAAACCAAATAAAATGCATTTTTTAAAGGTTTCGAAGCTTTTTCGGCGCTTTTGCCCACCATGTAAGCTGGCAAATTTGCAACTAGAGCTGTTCGAACGGCATAATAAGCACACGAAAGTACCACCCACAGCGTATCTGATACTGCAAACATTGTTAATGATTTTTGAGCATAAGCTACATTTGGATACCAGGCCATTACTAGCGCCCAGTTTGCTTCGACAAGATTATCGGCAATCGTGCCGAGAAAATTATCGAAGAACATTTTTCGAAGTTCTTTTTTAGTTTTTAGCATATTCAATTATTGTATAATTTTTCGAAATAAAAATCAATATTGAGAAACTTGCTCGAGCTTGTGAGTTCGAGTCTAACTCTGGCAATGAAGATAAAATTCCGATTGAAATTAAAGAATATTTCGAAAAGATTTTGGATATTTTTTGTCAAATTATGCTTGACGAAAGTGTCGAAATATCAGCTGGTTATATAATGAATTTACTGATTAACATTGAAAAAATGTAGCAGATTTAAAAGACCTCTTTTGAGGTCTTTTCTTCTTTTGTATTACAGCTTTTCAACTTTTCGAAAATCACCAAAATTTAAATCTTTCGGTAAAATATATGAGCCAAAAACTATTCTGTGCAGCTCTTTAACTTCATAGCCTATAGCCGAAAACGTTCGGCGTATCTGGCGGTTGCGACCTTCACTCATGATAACTTTCCAGTTTTTTCGTGAATCATCAAGTCGTTCAAGCCCGAGCTGTGATTTTCCGTCTGGTAGATTAATTCCAAAATCGGCAATCATCTGTTGATGAATTGGCTGAAGCGGCGTATCAAGAGAAACTAGATATTCTTTTACCTTTCGAAATTTTGGGTGGGTCATTTGAAAAGCAAAATCGCCATCATTTGTTAAGAGTAAAATTCCGCTTGAATCTTTATCGAGCCGACCAACTGGTTTTAGCACGCTAAATTCTTTTGGAAGAATAGCATAAATTGTTTCATTTTCACCCTGTTTTTTACGCGAGCAGACATAACCGCGAGGTTTATTGAAAATTACATATTTTTTTTCTTCGCGAGTTTTTGAGATTATTTTTTCGCCAAGCTTTATTTCATCGCCTGCTTTGAATCGTTCGCCGAGTTTAGCGGTCTTATCGTTTATAGAAATTCGCCCTTTTTCAATAAGCTCATCTGCTTGCCTACGCGAAATTCCTAGCTGTAATGCCAGGAATTTATTTAAGCGTTCTGTTTTTTGCTCCACAACTTATTGGGCTCCAAAAGGAGGTTGAGGGTTGTTATTTAAAGGATTTTCGCCTGTTCCGCCTTTTAGGATATCGTTAATTTGAAAAGATAATATTTCTTCATCACTTCGACTATTCTTGATTGGTTGAACTACTCGTTCGCCAGAAACAGTTGGTGTGGCTAGCTGATTATTTTGAGCAGCTACTTGAGGTTGATTTACAAAATCACTAATTGGATGAGCTGGAGCTTCAATTGTTGGTGATTCTGGTGCTCTAAAATTTTGAGCTGGTACTACTTTAGCGTAAGGCTGTTCAAGCTGTACAGATTGAGGGGCTGGCTGAATTGGCTGGTTTGTAGAAAAAGATATTGGTTGTTCTCTTTCGAATTGAGCTAAACCTGGTGCTGCGGCACGTTCTGGAGATTGAATAGGTTGAATTGGCCGAACTGGTGCTGGTGCTGGTTTTTCGAAATTTTGAATTGGCGCTTGAGCTGCCTGCGTTTGCGCGGTAGAATATAATTCAACTGGTGCTTTAATTTCTTGCGATTGAATTTCAGAAGTTTCTTCGGCGGGCATAGGTATTGGTGCTTGTTTTTGTGCAGTTCGCTGTTCTACTGTTAAATCGCCATCTCCAAGAACCTCGTGAACTGTTCGCACAACATCTTCGATTCCCACTTGAGATTTTACTAGATAGCGGTCGGCACCAAGTGCTTCACCACGACGGCGCTGATCTTCACTAGAGAGAGCTGTCATCATAATAACTTTAATGCCGCGCGTTTCAGTTGTTGAGCGCAATATATCAAGCATATCAAAGCCAGAAATCTTTGGCATCATTACATCGCTTACAATTAAGTTTGGTCGTTCTTTAATCGCCATTGCGAGTGCTTCTTCTCCGTCACCGGCCGAAACGATATCGTATCCTTCTGCCAATAATCGAACGCCATAAATCTCGCGCAAACTTTTATCATCTTCTACTAATAAAATCTTTGTCATATTGCTCCTATTATACTATTATTTTTCGAAAAAATCTATACTATTTATGCTTAATTTTTCCTCTGATTTATCATTTTTTGAGCGTATTCAATTTTCATTCTTTCGATATCATTTAGAGTCGGCTGATTTGATGGATACTGGCTCGGCTGAGGTGCTGTATTCTGCGTAGTTTCCATCATCTGGGGCGGTTGAAATTGTTGATTTTTTATATCTATTGAACTTTGAGGTGAGTAATTATTTTGAACAGTTTGTGCGTTCTGTTGTGAATTTTCAGCTACTATTTGAGCATTATAATTTTGTACTGTTTGAGGATTTGGCACAGAATTTTGGCCATTATGATTTTGTGCTCCCGATAGAGGGCTAAAACCTTGAATCGCGCCATATTTAGAAAATTCTTGCTGTGTTTGAGCTACATTTTGCGCTAATTGGTTTTGTTTAGTATTTACGACATTTGATTGCGGAATTGGAGCTGTATTCTGCACGAAATTATCATAAATTTGTTGTTCTTGTTGTTGAACAGCTTCAGTTGTATTTTGTATATACGGAGTTTGTTGAGCTTGCGAAACCTCTGGTTGTGTATTTTGCGGAATAGTTTCAGGAATACTAATTGAAGTTTCTGGCTGAATTTCTTGGGTGATTTCGAAAACTTCTTCGCTTGGATTTTCTATTTTAGGATCTTCAAGAATTGCCGTAATGTCGCGGTCGGCCTCGTCGATTTCGCGTTGATTATTCTTTTGTTCAATTTTTTGGTGCTCTTCAGCTTTTTTAGTATCTTCAATAGCTTTTAATTTTTCGGCGTTTTCGCGCGTAATTCTTGGCAATTTTACAGTAAAAGTGCTACCTTTTTTATATTCGCTTTCAACATCTAAAAAGCCACCAATTGACTCGGTAAGTTTGCGCGACAAAAATAGCCCGAGCCCTGTACCATTAATTTCTCGCGTTTCAGAATTATCTACACGATAAAATTTTTGAAACAAATGTGGAATATCTTCGGCCGGAATTCCAATTCCACTATCTTTAACAGAAATTTGAACATTGTTGTTATCGCCCGTAACATTCACAGAGACTGTTCCGCTCGGCGTATATTTTATGGCATTTTCGAAAAGGTTATTCAAAATTTCATGTAAGTGATCGCGGTCGGCATGAACAAAAAATACTGGTGTTAGAGTTTTTTCGCCCGTTTTGTGTTTATCTGGTTCGAAAATATAATTCAATCCCTTCGCTTCAGCTTTTGGCTTTAGCCCTTCCCAAATGTTTCGTGAAAATTCAATTGCATCTAAAACAACAGGTTCATTTTTGAGCCGTCCGTCTTCTGCTTTTGTAATATCGAGTAAATCTTGAAAAAGTTGGCCTAAATGCTTGGTGTTTTCGTGGGCTTTTTGAAGGTAAGATTTTGCGCGTGCGTCAATCGTTGCGGTAGCTGGGTTGAGAGCCAAGCCAATATATCCTTCAATACTTGCAACTGGTGTTCTCATTTCGTGGCTCGCAGTTGATATAAACTCTGCTTGTTCACGGTTGTCTTTTAACTCTTTCGAAATATCCCTAAAAACTACAACTACGCCAGAATTTTGACTATCAATCGAGTTTACGGCCAAGAAAATCGGAACAATTTTCCCGCTTTGAGTTTTAATGAATAAATCTCGTGTTGTAAAATTTTCACCAGTTTGTAAAACGCGATTCACCGGGTTGGAAATTTCAATCATTTCGCCACCCTCATTATTAGTAATTTTTAAAACTGAATTAAAAACCAATCCAGCCGCATCACTACCATTCCAGCCCGTAATTTGTTCTGCTGCTGGGTTGATTGCCAAGATATTCCCTTTTGAATCAACTGCTAAAACTCCATCATCAACAGCATCTAAAATTGCTTTTCCGTCGCCTAAAAAGCTGCTCGAAGTATTTTTCGAATTTTTATTTTCTGAGTTTTCGCTAAAAATATTTTTTAAGTTAAACATTGCCCACTTCCTTGATGTAAATAGTTTAACATAATCACTTTCAAAAATCAATAAAAAAGCGAGCATTTTGCTCACTCTGTTTTAGAATAATTTTGCAACTACTACATCACAGCAGTGCAAATTATTCTTGAAATTATCGATGTAAAAATCGATAATCTTGTAATGTACCTCTATGTCATGATCAATTTGCTCTGTGCTTAGATCTTTTCGAGCTGCAATAGCGTTAATCTTGAGCTTGTTTTCGTTGATTAAGTTTTCGAAACGAACTTGTCGTTTAATCCTTGCACTACGAAGCTCTTCCTTGATTCTGAGAAGCTCTCCGTTCCCTTCTTTTGGCTCTGGGCCTTGAAGCTCCTTTTTTCGAAGCTCCAAATCCATCAGGTATATCGCTTTTTCATCTCGGCAAATCGTTCTGCAAAGATTGAATGCGTAAGCCGGAACGATTTCTGCAGCGTTCAAAATTTTCCCATCTTTTTTGATTTCGCCGCTATATCCATTCACCGCAAATGAACGCGGAGATTTCGAGTTCAAAAAAGCGTAGGTGCCATCAATTGTAGGTTGAGCTTCGGCCCATTCGTCAATTTTATGAACTAAATAGCTAGCACAACCTTGATTTTGATAGTCTTCGAGCGTGAACATTGAACCGATTTCGCCCAATTTCCAGCCTAAAGAATTAATTTGTGGCTTCATCATTGAAGCCGATGCGATAACCTTATCGGTTTTTTTGTCAAAAAGTAACGCAACGCAAGCTTTTTCCATAATGTCATCTGGTGACATATCTAAGACTGTGCTGTCTTGCTTTGTTAGGCTTGAAAGCCACAATGCAATTTTATGCTGCAGTTCTAAGTCTAGATTATGCAAAAAACAAAACAGCCATTCGCCGTTCTCGACCTTTTTCGTAACATTTAAAATACCTCTATCCTTAATTTTCATTTTCCCACCTCCAAAATATATTTCGAAAAATCGATAGATTTTATAATTATATCATAAAATTCATAAAAAAGCAATAATCTAAAAAATATTAAAATAAAAAACCGCCCTTCTTTAAGAAAAGCGATTTTTTAAAATTTTTAAAATTATTTTGCGGCCAAAGCTGCTGCAATTCGTTCGCGGCGTTTTGCTTCGCGGCGTTTTTCAATTTTTAGTTTTGCGCGCAAAGCTCGTTTGCGGTCTGCTCCATGCCAACTTTTATGTTTAGCCATTTCTTTCCTTTCGTTAAAAAATAAAACAATTCTGAACAATTATAGCACACTTTTTTGAGAATTTCAAACTATCTGCCATAAACCAATCGTGAGACATTCTGGTAGTAAACTTGCACCGCATGGTAAAAATTTTGAAGTTCTGTTCCTTTTAAATCAAAATAGTGTGGCCCAGCTTCAATTTTAATCACTTGGTCTTTTCGAAGCTCATATCTGGTTGTATTTTGGTGAACTTTTCGCTTGCCGTCAATCCATTCTTCATGATAAATCCAAGAATTATGGTCAAGCACGAAAAATTCTCGCCGAATGCCGTTCGTTGTTGGCCCAAAAATTTGTGCGCCAACTTTGCTCTCAAGATTAATTAACGCTCGCGAAATATCTTGCGGATTTTTCTTAAATTTCGCAAAAATATATTTATAATAGAGCTGATTGCTCTCGTGTTTTTTTGAATTTTTCAAAAAAGATTTTCTAGTATATTTTAAGTGCGAAAGACGAATTTCTTCTTCAGCGATATTTCGAAATTGCAAAATTTGGGCGCTTTTTGCAAACATTTCACCAAAAATATCAATTTGATTATTCTTTACTATTGGCTGGAATGTGGGCTTTCTAACCTGTTGAATAGGTTTTAAAGGCATTCGTTTTGGCGTGTCATAAGCAATCTGGATTTTTGGTTTTTTGAAATCTGGCTCTTTCTGAGCTTCTGGAAAATATGGAATTTGATATAAACTTTTGTCAGAATTGTTCATTTTTAAACCTTAAATATGATTAAATTGTATCATATTTTAATATTTTTGTCAATATTTGGTAGATTAAATTTTAAATAGTTTTTCACAATTTTCGGTTGTAATTTTGGCAACTTCTTCAGCTGAAATTTGCCGTTTTTCTGCTAAATCTTCAATAATTAACTTCGAAAAAGCTGGCTGGTTTGGCTTACCACGCTTGCCTTTTGGTGCTAAAAATGGTGAATCTGTTTCAATTAATATTTTTGAAAGTGGAATGCTCGCAAACATTTCAAGATCTTCGGGCTTTTTTGTAAAAGTTGAAATTCCATTTACGCCAATAAATAAATCGCGCTTTAAAGCTTTGCTTAAATTATCTTTCGAATCTGTAAAAGAATGCAAAACTCCACGAATTTTACCGAATTTTGAAATTTCATCAAAAATTGGCCAAAAATCTTCGAAAGCATTTCGAACATGAAAACTTACGGGCAGATTTAGTTTTTGAGCAAGCTTGAGCTGAGCTTTTAGAATTTGTTTTTGCACCTCGCGGTTGGAATTTTCATAAAAATAATCAAGACCAATTTCACCAATAGCCACCACTTTTGGAGCTTTCGAAAGCCGTTCAAGTTCATGAATTAACTCTTCTGGGTCGTATTTCTCGGCTTCATGTGGATGAACGCCAATTGCTGCAAAAAGTTCAATTTTGCTAGAATTTTCTTCAGCAAATTTAACGCCAATTTTAGAATTTTCAAGATTTTCGCCAATACAAATCGCTTTCGATATTTTAGAATTTTGCATATTCTCAAAAACTTCTTCTTGCGGAATTGGAAAATTTGCATCGTGAATGTGGCAATGTGAATCAATGATTTTCATTTTATCCTTTCGAAAGTCGAAACCTCAGCATTAAAGCCGAGGTTCTGGTTATTTTTTAGCTTGATTATTTTGTGCGGCTGCGATTTTTGCGACACGTGGATCTTCAGTTTTAAGATAAATTTTTGGGAAAAGTAAGCCAATTTCTTCGTCGCGAATTACGCCACTACCAAAAATCGTTTGGAGTTTTTCGGCTGTATCTGGCATAAACGGTTCAAGCATTTTGCTGATTTGCAATAAACCTGAAACAGAGTGTGCAAGAACTTCTGCTAGATGATTTTCTTCATCTTTATTCTCTTTTGCTTTTTTAGCAATTTCCCAAGGTTTTACACCTTCAATATATTGATTGTGGGCGCGAACCAATCCCCAAATTTCATCAATTGCTTTGTTGAATTCTAGAGATTTCATATATTCATTGTAAGTATGGCGGTCGTGCTCATCACTAGGAATCTCACCAACCACGCCAGATTGATAACGTTTAACCATATTAGATACACGTGAAGCCAAATTGCCGAGGTCGTTACCAAGTTCGTTGTTGTAGGCATTTTCGAACTTCTCCCAGGTAAAATCTCCATCATCTTGAGTTGCAACGTGCCGTGAGAAATAATACCTAAAAGCATCTAGCCCGTAATTATTGATAATTTCGTTCGGATCAACCACATTGCCGATCGATTTACTCATTTTCACACCGTTGCTTGAAATGTGGCCATGAACAAGCAGAGTTTTTGGTAAAGCTAAATCAAGCCCAAGCAGCATTGCTGGCCAGATTCCCGCATGAAAACGTAAAATATCTTTTCCAATAACTTGCACATTTGCTGGCCAAAATTCTTGCCAGCCTGCAACATCTGGGTATCCGATCACGGTTAAATAGTTTGCGAGCGCATCAATCCAAACATACATTACTTGTTCTGGATCACCAGGAACAGGCACGCCCCAAGTTAAATTCTTTTTTGGTCGCGAAATCGAAACGTCTTCAAGTCCGCCTTTCAAAAAGTTTAAAAATTCTTTCTTGCGATATTCTGGCGCGATTTTCATTCGGTCAGTTTCAATGGCTTCGATAATTTTTGGTGTAAATTCTGAAATTCGTAAGTAATAATTCTCTTCTGAAAGCCTTTCGAAAGGTTTTTGATGGTTTGGGCAAACGCCATGAAATTCAGTCACTTCTTTTTCAGTGTAAAAACTCTCACAACCTGTACAATACCATCCTTCATAAGTATTTTTATAAATATATGGCTGAAGTTTCATCCAAATATATTGAGCTGCTCCAACGTGATGAGAATCGGTTGTTCGCACAAAATCCGTATAAGTTGTCTTCATTTTGTCCATTAAATTTTTAAAATTCTGGACAGTTCCATCAACGTATTCTTGTGGAGTTAAACCGTTTTCGGCGGCTTTTTCAGCGATTTTATTACCATGTTCATCTGTTCCAACCTGAAAACGAACTTCATTTCCTTGCTGGCGCTGGTATCTTGCCCAAATATCGGCAATTAAGTAATCAAGAGCGTTTCCAATATGAGGCGCTCCATTTGCATAAGGAATTGCAGTTGTTATATAAAGTTTTTTCTTTGTCATACTGCTTATAGTATAACATATTTTTCGAAAAAGAGAAAGTTGGAATCATTGTTAAGCTTATGAATAAAAATTATTTATTTCAAATCAAGATAGTATCGAGTAATTTCAAGCCAGTTTTCGATAGTTAATTCTTGTGCACGCGCATCTGGCGAAACCTTGGCTTGCGCAAGTATTTCAATTGTTTGTTCTTTACTCAATGCTAAATTCGCACTTAGTGCTTTTAGAATTTTTTTTCGTCGAGCAGTAAAACCAGCTTTAACTATACGGAAAAATTGTTTTTCTGATATTTTAGTGCTATTTTGCTCATTAAAACACTCAAGCTTATTTTTTTCTAGAATCTTTAGAATTACTACTTGCGAATCAACTTTTGGCGGCGGCGTAAACAACTCTCGTGGTACAAATTGGCCAAGTTTGCAATCAGCGTAAATCTGTGATGCGATTGATAAAACACTTAAATCGCCAGATTTTGCACAAATTCTCTCAGCAACTTCTTTTTGCACTAAAAGTGCGGCAATACTTGGTTTATTTTCGCTAGTGAGTAATTTTTCAACAATTTTTGAAGTAATATAATACGGTACGTTCGCAGCAACTTTATAATTTTTTGGTAATTTCGAAAGATCGAAATCTAAAAAATCCGTATTTTTTACGGTTAAATTTTTCCCTGGGAATTGTGCTGGTAGTTTTTTTGCCAAATTTTCATCAAACTCGATTGAGAGAACTTCACCATCTTTACCTGCGAATTTTAAAAGTGAAGAAGTTAAAGTTCCAAGCCCTGGGCCGATTTCAAGTACGAAATCACCGTTTTTGATTCCAGCTTCTTCTGCTATTCCATCTAGAACAACCCTGTCTCGCAACCAGTGCTGACCAAGTGATTTATTATTTTTTAAATTTGAATTTTCGCTATTTTTGGATTTTTTCGAAAACTTTTTATCAGATTTTTGATTAAATTTCAAATTTACCACTAATACCAACCCTTTGCTTTTTTATGAGCATAAGCGTTTTGCCAGCTTCCATAGCGACCAAGTACATAAGAATTCATCCACTTAAGCTGCGTAATTGGGTTTGTTTGCCAGTCAGCTCCGGCTGAAGCCATTTTCGAACCAGGTAAAGCTTGCGGAATGCCATAAGCCCCACTCGATCTGTTTGTTGCGTTAACTCGCCAGCCAGATTCTTGACCGATAATTGCATTTGCAGCTCCGTGGTCGCTTGAAGAAATTCCTGCGGCACTCAACCAATCGCTGTGCGAGCCAGCTGGTAGGTTCACTTTTGTGCCAACAATCTCAACTTGTTTTTTAGCAGCTTTAATTTCTGTCTCGTTAATTTTTTTGCGTGAAACTTCTTTACCATTTTGCATTTCAATTTCATAAGTTACGCTTTTCGAGCCTTTTTTCCCAGCTTCTTTTATTTCTTTATAGCTAGAATCTTTATTTGCATCTTTAATTATTTCGGTTGAGAAAGCAATTTCTTCTTCAGTTGTAATTGTTTGCTTACCGTTTCGCCAAATTCGAAAACTCAAACCGTTCGAAATTGTGGTTTTTTTATCAATTGAAATTCCGTCATCTTTTGTGAGCGATATACTCTTTTCTTTTAAGAAATCCTCTACGGTTTTACTCTGCGTTCGAAAACTTTCGGTTTTACCAAAAAGTTCAACCAAAATCTCTTTTGCTCGTGTAATTTTTAATGAGTTTGTTGTTCCGTCTTCAAGAATGCTGCCAGATTGTTCAAAAGCAACTTTATCTTCATTATGAATTTTGATTCCGGATTTTTGAATGATCTGCCGCGGGGTTTGAGCGGCGGTCATTACTTTTATTTTCGAATCACCATCTTCAATAATTACTGGTTTTGCACGATAAATATTTACACTATATTCCGTGCCTGTTAGTTCGCCGTCAAGGCTTGGTTCAACCGTATCTTCTTTCGAAAAACTAATTTTTTGCGCATTTAATGCTTCTCGAACAGTGTTTGCATTAGTTTTAAAAGAAAATCTTTGGCCATTTTCGAAAACAGTTAAAATTTTATTTCCTTCACCGCTAGCTTTGGCGGAATTTCGCCCAGCAATTGCAAAAATGTTTAATAAAAGTAAAAATCCAAGCGAGATAAATCCCGCAATTGTGATCTGTTTTTTATAAAAATAAATTGGTTGTAAAACTCGCATTATTAAATCTATTTTAGCAAATAAAATTCGAAAGGTCAAATTTTTAGAGCTTTTCAAGGCGTGCGAATTCAGCATTTAATTTGCGAATTTTGCCGTTTTCGAACTGAATCTCAATCGCCATTCCATCGATTTCAAGTACTTTTCCCACGCCGAAAGCTGGACTTTTTACGCGGTCGCCAATTTGCAATCCTGCTTCGTCATAATAAAAATCATCAAAAGAAACTTCTTGGCTAAAATCATCTTCGTAATTATCTGAAAAATTATTCCATCCGCCAAAATCTTTTTTCGGTAATTTCAGCTCGGCATCCGTAATGAATCGGCTCGGGCTTGAATAATTCCTTTGTCCAAAAACTGCTCGCGATTCAGCGTAACTTAAAATTAACTCTTCTTGTGCGCGCGTCATCCCCACATAACAAAGGCGGCGTTCTTCTTCTAGATCATCTTCTCCTGCATCAAAAACTCGGCTGTGTGGAAAGATTCCTTCTTCCATGCCGGCAAGAAACACGACTGGAAATTCCAAGCCTTTTGCTGAGTGAAGCGTCATTAAATTTACTTCATCGCCACTTTTCGCATCAGTTGAACTCATCAGTGCGGCGTCCTCCAAAAAACTTGCTAAATCTGCGTAGTTTTTTGCCTCACTCACTAATGTGGAAAGGTATTCACTGCGTTCGGTTGCTTCGTTTTCGGTTAGTTTTTCGTTCTTGCCATAATTTGTGCGTTCCAAAATTCGTTCAATAATTTCGCTCGGGTTTGAAGAATTTTCGCTTAAAATTTGACATTCTCTAAAAATTTCACCCAAATTTTCTAAAGATTTTCGCGCCCGCGTTGCTAAAGTTGAAAGTTCGCTTGCTTGAAGTAGGCTTGAAATCAAATCTAAACCATTCGAACTTTGCCAGTCCAAGAATTTCGAAAGGCTCACCGCGCCCAAACCGCGTGCCGGTACGTTCACAATTCGCTCAAAAGCCACACGATCGAGTGGATTATAAATCACTCGCAAATAAGCTAAAATATCTTTAATTTCCTTGCGGTCATAAAAACGTGTTCCGCCAAAAATTTTATACGGAATTTGAAAACGAATCATCGCTTTTTCGAAATTATAACTTTGTGCATTTGTGCGATAAAGAATTGCAAAATCGCTAAATTTTCGTGCGCCAACAGTTTTGAAACTAAAAATCTGGCCTGCGATTTTTGCTGCTTCCTCGCTTTCATCTCGTGCACTTTGTACTAAAACTGGCTCACCTTTGCCGAGTTCGGTAAAGAGTTTTTTATCGGTTCGGTTGTGGTTTTTTGAAATCACATTGTGTGCGGCGTTTAAGATATTTTCAGTTGAGCGATAATTTTGTTCTAATTTTATCACTTTTGCACCTTTGTAATCGCGTTCAAAATTTAAAATATTCGTAAAATCTGCCCCACGCCAAGAATAAATACTCTGCCAATCATCGCCGACCACGCAAATATTTTGATCAGTATTTACAATCATTTTAATAATTGCATATTGCGCGGCGTTAGTATCTTGATACTCGTCAATCAAAATATGCTTAAATTTATTTTGCCAAAATTCACGAACTTCTTTATTTTGTTGAAGTAGTTTTACCGTTTCGAAAAGTAAATCATCAAAATCTAAAGCGTTAGCTTTGTTTCGTTCTTCTTCATAACGCAAGAAAATTTCAGCCACTTTTTGTTCAAAACCCCAATTTGTACTGTTCGAAAATTCTTCGGCCGTTAAGAGCTGGTTTTTAGCATTCGAAATTGCGCTTGAAACACTTTGTGGCTTTAAGCTTTTTTCGTCGATTTTTAGATCTTTCATTATTTTTTTAATTAAATTTCGGCGATCATCTTCGTCATAAATTACGAAATTATTCGCAACACCGATTGCCTCACCTTTGAGCCGTAAAATCTTCACACAAATTCCGTGAAAAGTTCCCATCCAAGGCATAAAAAAACGGTCGTTTGCGTTTCGATCAAGTAGCTCAGCAAGTCGCTCACGCATTTCTCTCGCAGCTTTGTTGGTAAAAGTTACCGCCAAAATTTCCTCGCTCGCTACGCCGTGCGCAATTATATTCGCAATTCGGTGCGTTAAGGTTTTGGTTTTTCCACTTCCTGCGCCAGCCAAAATTAGCATTGGCCCGCTTAATGTTTCTACCGCCTCTTTTTGATTTTTATTTAATCCTGCCGTAATTTCCATTTTTTGATTATAACAAATTTTCTTTTAAATTTCCATTTTTTTCGAAAATGTGCTAAAATATTTTTATGGAAAATCACGCTTATTCTGATAAAAATCTTGAAGAATTTTTGCAAAAACATTTTGGTGTTAATTTTGGAATTGAAGAAGTTATTTCGCGTAATCTTTCGGTTGGATATTCAGCCGAAGCCACAATTTTCAAAAGCAAAAAAGGTCGTGTTTATGCTTTTATTTCGCTTGAAGCTCGTGCAACTTTGGGCGATATTCAATATATTCTTTCAAAAATGAATTTAAAACCTGCTTATTTCTTTCCGCCAAGTGGTTTCGAAAACTATTTTTACGACCGTGCCAAGGTGCAATTTTTAGAGGTATTCCCGGGGCGCCATGATGTGAAAGATGAAGAATTGCGATATTACAAAAAACGCGTGCTTTATAACCCTGCCCTTGTTGAAATTTCTGAAATCCGTGATGGTGAAATTCGCTGTTTTAATGCTGATTCTATTGGTTCGTGGCGAACAGCTCAAAGGTATTCTTACAAAAAAATTTTAATGAAATAAATTAAAATTGTGGAAAACTAAAAAATCCTCAAAAAAATGCTTGCAAAATGATTGTGCTTATGGTTTAATGGTTGCATACGGACAGACCGTAAATAAAAATAACAACAATAATCGTTCATTAGAAAGGTGGATTTTCAGTATGAACTCAATTAATAAAAACAATAAAAAAGGTTTCACAATTATTGAAGTTGTGCTTGTGCTAGCTATCGCAGGTCTTATCTTCTTGATGGTATTCTTAGCACTACCTGCCCTACAACGAAGCCAACGAGATACGCAACGAAAGAATGATGCTTCACGATTGCGCGCAGCAGTGACTGACTATACTTCAAACAACCGAGGAAAATTACCTTGGGATGGAGGTGGTCTAAATAGCGACTTCATTAGCAAATATATCACAACGAATGATACAACAACATTTAACGATCCTACAACAAACTCTAAATACACAGTTAATACTGCTACTGGAGAAACAACTGCACCAACTACACTCGGTGAGATGAAAGTTTCTAACCAAGCTAAATGTGGCACAGATGGAGCTATCGTAGCTGGTAGTGGAATTGCCGTTTCTGTTAAGACTGAAAATGGCGTTGCAAACTGCGTTGAAGGTTAGTATTTAATCTATAAAACTTAATTAAATAACTCTCTTTGGGGAGTTATTTAATTTTGTGAAAGTCTATTCTATTCTACTAGCTTTAATAATGAGTTTATTTTAGAATTGCCGGATACTAAAGACACATTTTATGCCTACAATAAAACAGCTTCCTTACGAAAAGCTGTTTTATTTTATTAAGATTGTATCTAGTTATTTACGCAGTAGAATCCACCAGCTTCTAGAACTATTCGAAGTGCTACTTTACCTTTGTTTCCTTCTTCTCTTCTCACTCCGTCTGGTTGTGATGGATCGCATACTCCATTTGCTGACCATTCAATATCTACATATTTAAAATAATCATTGTATTCTAGCTTGTGCGGAGTTCTGTCATATACTGCATAGTTTCGCCCACTTGGGTCCTTCATTTCTTCGCCATCTTTGAACAAATAATTTTTCACAAATCCTGTTGCACCTTTATCTTCTTTTGGAAAATCTCCTAAAGTAGCTTCTCCTTGATTGGAAGGTAGTTTTCCTTTATTGGCGGCTCGATATTCATTTACCGCTGCTAATATTCTACTTAGGTCATTCTTTCGTTGCGTATCTCGTTGGCTTCGTTGTAGGGCAGGTAGTGCTAAGAATACCATCAAGAAGATAAGACCTGCGATAGCTAGCACAAGCACAACTTCAATAATTGTGAAACCTTTTTTATTGTTTTTATTAATTGAGTTCATACTGAAAATCCACCTTTCTAATGAACGATTATTGTTGTTATTTATCTGTATGATATTATTAAACCATAAGCAAGATAAAAAATCAATATTTTCAAATATTTTATTGATTTTTAAGTTCCAAAATAATTAAGTTTTCAATATGCGGTGTTCGTGGGAAGAAGTTATAGCCACGAGTGTAAATTATCTCATATTTTTTACTTAAAATTGCCGCATCACGTGCTTGCGTTGTTGGGTTACAGCTCAAATAAATCACCTTTTCTGGCTCTATCTCAAGAATCTTTTCGCAAACTTCACGGTTCATTCCGGCTCGCGGTGGGTCAACAATTAAATTTGCACCTTTTTTAATGAAGTCTAAAGCTTTTTCACTTGGTGACAAGATGGCTTTTGCAGTTTTTTCTCGCCCAAGCTTTGTGATATTTCTTTGCATTTCTTTGACTGCTGGTTCGTTAATTTCGACCAAAGTTAGATCACCTGCACCGATTGTTAAACCAATTGATCCTACACCAGAATATAGATCGACTGTTGGTTTTGAAATATCGATGAATTTTTTCATGTCGCGCAAAGCTTGTTCATAAACTGGCAAATTTATCTGGAAAAAGCTCTCGGTTGCATAATTAAAATTCACACCAAGAACTGAATCTTGCAGATTTTCTTGGTTTTGGCTTTGAATCTTTTTAGTTATCACGCTGGCTGGCGATTTTGGGTTTGAAAAAATAATCTCAAAATTTTTAAATCCAAGGCTAGTTATTTCTTCTTTCGAAAATGGCTTAAACCTCTCATCTTTTACATAAAGTTGGGCTGAAATTTCACCTTTTTGGTTCGCGCGAATTAATAAAGTCTTCAAATCTCGACTTGCAGTTTTTCTATTTCGTAAAATTGCAAGCACTTTTTGGCCTGCTTGGTTGATTTCTGGAGTAGCTAAACTTGTACCAAAAACTGGGATTTTTCCTTTTCCTCCACGTTTAAAAAACGCTAAATTTAGCTCGCCATCATTTTCATTTTCTTTAGATTTTTCCCACCAAAATGAAAACTCCACTTTATTGCGGTATTCAAAAATTTTACCATTAGAATAAAAATCTTCTTGGTTTTTGAGTTCAATTTTTTCTTGGCGAAAACTTTCGAAAATTAGTGCCTGTTTGGTTTTTTGCTCGAAATCAAAGTTAAAAATCTGCCACGGGCTAGTTGAAAGAAAACTCTCCTTATCTTTTGGTTCAATTCTCTCGGGCGAACTTTCGAAAATTTCAACCGCAAAACCCTCTACAAAACTCGATTTACTTTTTGTAATTTGAATTTTTGCGGTTTCATTTGGTAGAACTCCCCAGGCAAAGATTTTTTTGCCATTTTCAAGCGCGCCTAAGGCTTGCCCGCCAGGCGTAATTTTATCAAATTTAGCTATTTCGAACTTAATTTTCCGTGCCATAATTATTCTATTTTATCAGAATTTTGCCAAAAACGCCATATCTCTAACCACTCTTCACCCTTCAATTCGCTTGGCTTTTTAGTTTTAAATTTTGGTTGGCAATTTTTTTTATAAAATTCTGGCACGGCAAACATTTTTTCAATAAAATCATTAAAAATTGGCTGTTCTTCCTTCAAAATTAGTGGAGTTTCTCGCCGTTTCATTTCGAAAAATACGGTTTCGACAGCTGGTGGTGGTGTAAAATCAGATTTTTGAAGAGGTTTTTTAATTTTACTTTCAAAAAATGGAAATGTTTTTACACCAAGCGCAGAAGTGAAATTTTTATCACTCACAATTAGTTTGCGGGCGAATTGTTTTTGCAAAATTAAATAAATACTTTTTGGCGAATTTTGAGCAGTTGTAAGCTTTTGGATAATCGGCGAACTTAAATGGAAAGGAATGTTTGCGCAAACTTTGTAATTTTTTGGTAATTTCGAAAGATTGAAGTGCAAAAAATCTGCACATAAAACTTCAACATTCTCTAATTTTTTAGTATTATTTTGAAGTTTTTTGAAAGTTTCGCGGTCAAATTCAATTGCCAAAACTTGCGCAGACTTCTTGCTAAGAGCATAAGTAAAAACACCACTTCCAGCACCTATGTCTAGCGTAAAATCTCGCTTTCGAATATTGCTGTGCCCAATAAGCATTAGTGCAATTCGTGGCGAACGCAAGAAATTTTGCGAAATGCGGTGTTTTCGTACCATCTATTCGTATCTCAAAGCTTCGATTGGGTCTTTTTTGCTGGCACTGCGTGCTGGTAAAGCGCCGGCCAAAAATGCCACAACTGCAATAATTAAAGTTATAGTTATGCTATTTTCAATTGTAAATTTAGTTAAATTAAATCCTTCAAGACCTTTCAAGAAATCTTTTGAGGCAAAACTATTTAAAGCATCTCCTGCTAAAGATGCGAGTATAATTCCTAAAATTGAACCAATTAAACCAATCAGAATTGCTTCAATACTGAAAAGTTGGAAAATCTTTCGGTTCGAAAGCCCCATTGCTTTCATTAAACCAATTTCACGAGTTCGTTCGCGCACGCTCATGTAAAGTGTGTTAATAATTCCGAAGCTAGCGGCAAGAAGTGCAATAGCCCCAAAAACAATCAAAGAGCCAGTAATTCCATTTACAACATTCATGATAGTTTCAACTTGGTCTTTAGCTGTGTTTGCTGAATAACCTGCTTTTTTAGCGTCTTCTTTGATTTGATTTAATTTATCCTCAGTTACTTTTCCTTCAATTTGAGCTAGAGCGGAAATACTTTTTTCTTTAGACTCTTTTGGTAGGCTTTTTGTTTGAAAGTCATAAATTTCATTAAGGGCTGGTTCGTTAATTGTCACCATTGCTGATTGAATTAAGCTCTTAGCTGTTACGCCTGAAATTTTTTGAGTAAAGGCTTTAGTCTCGCCAGTCAAAGAATCTGAAACTTGAAAGGTTACTTTTTCACCAATCGCAGCTTGGGCATTTTTAAAGCCTAGAGGTTCAAGATAATCCTGAGAAATTGTTACCTCATCTCTATTTTTTGGTTTACCCCCAGCTAAGAAATCAAAGTCAAATTTTTGTCCTTCAACTTCTACTATAACAGATGTGATTGTAAGTTTCTTGCTGTCTTTGTATTGAATATAATCTGGCGTCGCCATTTTATAGAAGCGGGCATTTTTAACATTTGAAATTTTGTTAATTTTTTCAAGATCTTTAGAATTCAAGGTTTGTTGTGTATATCGCGAATCGGCTTTTTTAGAATCGCCTTCTTTGTATTCTTGTGGCCCAAAAGCTACGCCATTATCCTGCTTCGGCTTAAAATAAATTATAGAGTCGTCGCCAAAAACCGAAAGCTGTTTTTGGATATAATCATTCACGCCGATATTCACGGCAGAAGTTAATGCTATGGTAAAAGAGCCGATACAAACCGCGATAATCGTCAAGAAAGTTCGGCCTTTATTCCGCCATAAATTTGATGCTGAAGTTTTGACCATATCTAAAAATTTCATTATTTTTCTCCTTTTGAAACAATTTGTCCGTCTTGAATTCGAATCTGGTGGTCGCATTTTGCCGCCAAAGATTCATCATGCGTTACAATAATTAGCGTAATTCCGCTTTCCTTATTTAAACCAAAAAGTAAATCCTCAATTTTTTTACTTGTTTTTGAGTCGAGATTTCCTGTTGGTTCATCGGCGAAAATAATTTCTGGTGAATTTGCAATTGCGCGAGCCACGCAGACACGTTGTTTTTGACCACCAGAAAGATTTGAGGCTTTATTTTTAGCTTTGTCGGTTAGTTCAACAGCTTCGAGAGCTTTTAGAGCAATTTCTTTGCGCTTTCTAGAAGCAACTCCGGCAATTTTAAGCGGTAGAATCACATTTTGTAAAACTGTGTCTTTTGGATTCATAAAGAATTGCTGAAAAACAAAGCCAAAAGTTTGGTTTCGAAGTTTATTCAATTCTCGTTTTTTCATTTTAGCAATATTTTGGCTATTAATTAAAATTTCACCCTCATTTGGTTTGTCGAGCGCTGCTAAAAGGTGCATAAGTGTCGATTTTCCGCTACCAGATTTACCGATAATTGCAACACTTTCACCTTTTTGAATGCTAAAAGAAACGCCATTTAGTGCTTTAAAATACGTATTACCATCGCGATAAACTTTGACGAGATTCTTAACTTCTATTAAATTACTTTTGTTCATTAAATTCCTTCCTTATAGCTATTTATTCTACTACTTATGATTTTTCCTGTCAAATTCTAATGCTCAATTTTAAGATTATTCGTATTTTGAGCTTCTCGAGTTTGCGGTTTTAAATTTCGCGAACGCGGTTTGCGGCGTTTTTTTACTTGCGGAATTTCAATTCCTTTTTCAGCAAAAGCTTTCGAAAGATCCTTAAGGCCTAAACTTGGTTCTTTTTGTTCAGCAGAATTTGGACTAATCTTTTTTGGATCAATTGGTGCTTTCGAAAAATCAATTTTTTTCGCTTCAAACATTGGTTGAATTGGTGTAAAATTTTGTGGTTTTGCTGTTGGTTTTATGTTCTGGGATTTTTGGTTCGAAATTCCTTGATTTTTAACTGGCGCAAAAACATTTTCCGCGACCTTTTTCGAAAATTCTACCCCATTTCGTTCCGCCCAAGCTTTTGTCATTAGTTCTTTTGGTGGCACTAGAATATCGCGGATGCGTTGTTCGATGACGGCTCGTGGCGTACTGTAATTTCGGCGCGTATTTTCAATAATCTTCGCGCTCAAATCATTAAAAGGTTTTGGCAAAGTTAAAGTTGTTGCGCTAAATGGTGTTGATTTTTCGCCGTTAATAATCATCGTCATTACAAAATGGCGGTTATTTAAGCTCATTAAATCTGAAGCATCGAATTGTGGCTTAAACTGCTCGGCCAAAACTGGAGCGTCTTCAACCGAAACACGGAACGAAATGATTGATCCAACATTTCCAAAAACCGCATTTTTAACGCTGTCGGTCATTTGTGAAACATATTGATTAGCAACGGTTAAAGTTAAGCCGTATTTTCGAATTTCTGAAAGAATTACCGCAAAAGAATCGGTAGCAAAGTTTTGAAATTCATCAACATAAAGATGAAATGGCCGGCGATCTTCAAGTCGTTCAATATCTGCACGCGATTGGGCGGCAAGCTGAATTTTAGTTACCAAAAAAGAACCAAGAACTGAGGCATTATCTTCACCAATTAACCCTTTTGAAAGATTAACAACCAAGATTTTACCTTCATCCATAATCTCGCGAATATTAAAGGTCGATTTTGGCTGACCAATGATATTTCGAATAATTGGGTTTGCTGTGAAAGCCCCAACCTTATTTAAAATTGGTGCAATAGCTTCATTCACCTGTTTTTCACCCCATTGACCAAATTCCTTTTTCCAGAATTGAAGTACGGAGTCATCTTTACAATAAGTTAAAGTCTCTTTTCGAAAATCGCCATCTGTTAGCATTCTTGAAATATCAAGCATTGTAGTTTCTGGGCGATCAAGAAGTGCCAGAAGTGTGAAACGCAAGATATATTCAAGGCGAGGACCCCAAGAGTCGCCAAACATACGCTTCAAAACACCGATAACCTCGGAAGAAATATTCGATTTTCGACTTGGATCGGTGACTTCAAGTGGATTGAAACCGAGCGGAAATTCAGTATCGGCAGGATTAAAATAAATTACATCATTAAGACGATGCTCAGGAATGAATCGCATGTTGTTTTGCGCAAAATCGCCGTGTGGGTCGATAATTGCATATCCTTCCCCATGAAAAATATCCGAAAGTGCCAAAAGCTCAAGCGATCCAGATTTCCCAGTTCCTGTTTGACCAATAATATAAAGATGGCGTGAACGGTCGCGGCGAAGCATTCCGAATTGGTGATTAATTCCACGAAAGTTTGTTAAACCAAAAGCTGAAATATTTTCATCATGTGCGCGGTTGCCAGTAATTATTGGTAATTTTGAAGGTGGTTCGGCGGTTTTACTTGAAGCCCAAACAATGTTTGGAGTTTCTACGTTTGTGTGCGGTAAATGCCAAATGCTGGCGAGTTCTTGAATATTTAAAATAAAGCCATCATTAAAGAATATTCGCGACTGAAAATCTCGAATTTTATCTTTATCGAGTGAAGAATTTGAAGCTTTAAAACCATTTAAATTTGTACTATTAAACTGTTTGAAAGTTCCAGTTAAAGCTTGAATTTGAAGCCGTGCAGTATCTTCATCTTCACCTAAATATGCCAAGCGAATTTTAACTTGATAACCAAGTTTTGTGGCCTTCTCTTCAGCTTTCGAAATACGAGTTTTATCGCGGTCGGACGGTTCTTTTTTAGCATTTTCTGAACCTTCCGGTGGTGTCCAAAGCGCTTCTAAAATTCGCAAAATATATTTCCAGTCGATTTTAAAAGCTTTTTTGCCAGACTTAACTTTTTTCACCCATTCGTCTGACTTTTTATGCCAATCATCGGCAACTGGTCGTGCCAAAACTTGAATCCATAGCTGGTCATTTGTTCCGTCTAATTTTGCAAGCGTTCCAGTAATTCCCGCAAGCGGGTCAACTTCGAAACCATCAAAAGTTTTAATTGGCAAGGCCTCGTTTTCAATCAAGTCGATTTCAGTTGAATAAATTACGTGTTTATTTTCGAGATTTTCTGCGTAATCTTCTTTTGCTTCATAAATTTGAACTGTTGGGTATTGTGAATAAATTTGCCCTTCCACAAAACTTTGTAGAGTTCTCGGCATCCAAACATAAAACTGAATTGCGCCATTAACAGATACTATCTCGAAACTTAAATGTTCCTGAACACCATTGTTGTTTTTAAGCTCGGTTGGGTCTCGCAAAATTCCGTGCAAACTGGCAAGGAGTTGCTCGGCAGCAAGCTCAGATTTATCGTTAGTTTTTGGAATTTCCAACGCTAAAAGAACACTGTCGGTATTCATCACAGTTAATTTGTCGATTTTTTTGTAATTTTGCCAAGTTAGAAAAGCTAAAATCGCTACGATAGTTAGCCAAACTAAAGGGTTAAATAAGATTGAAAAAAATGCCGTCATAGTGTTTAAATAATAGCATAAAACTGCAAAAAAATCAAGATGGTGGTTATGCTTTTTGGTTTTTCGAAAGTAAAATTCGCCCAAATTTTTGAGCGAATCTCAGTTTTTAGGCGAGTTCAGCTAAAGTGTAAGTTGCTTTTGCTACGCGTTTGAATTCTTTTTTGCTTTGAAGATTTAGTAGAACAGTTGTCTCTTTAACTTTGCGTTTTTCAAGCACGCGTTTTACGATTTCATCTCGGTAAAGTGGTTCGCCCGCTTCCTTAAGAACCGCTGTAATTATATCAGCCACAGTTCCACGTTTGAAACCCCAAGTGTCGAGTGCATAAATTCCGCGGCCAATCAAAACAAAACGTTTGTCTTTAATTAGCTCATTATGAATTGCTTGAGTTGTGACCGCTTTTCGGCTAAAGTCACTCTTTCGAATTTCTTCAGCAATTTCTGAAAAATGCATTGGCTTTTTTTGGCTTTCTAAAATCACAAAAATTTTGTCGCGAATATTTTTCGGATTCACCGCTGGCCATTTTTCAAGACCCCAAAGCCCGTTTAAGGTTGCGAGTAATTTTGAAATACTGGCAATCGCACTAATTTGGCTTGGATGTTCATAGCTCAATTGCTCGTCTAATTGTTCTAAGGTTACTGGACTTTTATTCTTTTTGATGATATTGACAATTTCATCGATTGATTTTTTAATTTTTCGTTCGTCGCCGTATTCTGCGTTAGCGATTGCACTGTTGTATTTATCGTTTTCCTGGACTAAAACTAATTTCGAACTAATTTCAGCAATAAATAAAAAGTTAAAAATTTGCTGATCGCTCGACTCAGATTCAATAGTTTTTTCAACAAGATTTTTAGTTTTCGAAATTCGCCCAACTTCGGCAAGATTTCGAATTATAGTTTTTTCGATTTCAGCAAGATGTTCGATATTTCCCTTCTCAGCAGCGATTTTTAATCTAATAAGCGCGGCTTTTTCAAGCTGACGAACTCGCTCACGAGTGATATCAAGCCTTTCGCCAATTTGTTCGAGAGTTTCTTTTTGCTCGCCAAGCCCAAAGCGGCGGTTGATAATTTCGCGTTCTCGCGGTTGGTCGATAACTTGCAAAGCGTTCGAAATAACCGTTTGAATCAACTGGATTTTTTCATTCTGAATCTGAGTTTCTTGTTCCATAATTCCCTTGATTAAATTTAATACTTTATAAAAACCAAGTATTATTTTTCAATAACACTTGAGTATTGTCAATACCATTTATCTCTTCTTTATTTATATTATACCACAAAATTGTAAAAAACAACAAAAAATGACATAAAAATTTATTTTTAAAACTTTTATGTCATTATGCTTGCGCTTATAATAAAATATTAACTACTATTTTTAAGATTTTTTCGTTTTCGAAACGGATTTTTTAGTATTTTTAGAAGCTGTTTTTCGTTTAGTCGATTTTCTAGTTGTAGTTTTTTTGCCAGATTTTCGAGATTTTGCAACTTCAATTAATTCACTGGCTTGTTTTTCGGTAATTTTTTCAATGTCTAAATCTTTTGGTAGAATTGCTTTAATTTCGTTATCGGTAATATATTTCCTTCCAAATCCGCCGCGAGAAATTGTAATTCCGTTTTTAAATTTCTTTAAAATTCGCTTTTCATCAGCCTTCAGTTTTTCTTCGTAAAGTATCTGCGCTTCAGTTTCAGTAATTTCGAAAGGAGACATTGGCTTAATACTCACAAAAGTATTTTCAATTTTAATATATGGGCCATATTGGCCAATGTTGGCTGTAATTTCTTTACCGTCCTCGGTTTTGCCAACTTTTCGTGGCAAAAGGAACATTTTTAAGGCATTCTCAAGTGAAACTGTTTCAATTTTTTCGCCAGCTGGCATTGGTGCAAATTTAACTTCTTCGCCCTCAACTTTATTATCGCCAAGCTGAATCATTGGTCCGAAACGACCAAATCGTGCAAAAACTTTTCGCCCAGTTTTTGGATCGACTCCAATTTCACGAGCGGGCGCTACAGCGTTGCGGTCGATTTCGCCTGAATCCATAATTAATTTATGAAATGGTTTATAGAAATCGTCAAGCACTTCAAGACGATCTTCTTCGCCTAAAGCAATTTTGTCGAAGTCATTCTCGAGGTTTGCCGTCCAGCCATAATCAACAACCTGATTAAAATAATCATTCAAAAAATCACTCAAAACCTCGCCGCTCGCAGTCGGCAGTAATTTTCCTTTAGTTGAACCAGTTTTTTCTTGAATAACTTTGCGGTTAATTTGGTTTTTCGAAAGTGAAATTTGAATCACATCGCGCGGATTCCCTTCGCCTTCACCTTTTATAGCGTAGCTACGAGCCTGAATTGTATCCAAAATTGTAGCATAAGTTGATGGGCGGCCAATTCCTAAATCTTCGAGTTTTTTAACAAGAGAACCTTCGGTATAACGTGCCGGTGGTCGTGAAAAAACTTCTTTTGCGATGATTTCATTAAAATTCAAACTATCACCACTTGTAAGCTCTGGTAAGAATTCATCTTTCTTTCCGTTTGAATAAACTTTCAAAAATCCGTCAAAAACAACCACTTCACCTTTAGCTTCAAAATAATTTTCTTGACCAGAAATTTCAATTTTAATATTGGTTTTTTCAATTTGTGCTGGCGTCATTTGGCTAGCAAGTGTTCGGTTTCGAATCAGTGTATAAATTTTTTGTAAATCTTGGCTGGTTGAAACTTTTTCATTCGCTATTACGGTTGGTCGAATTGCTTCGTGTGCTTCTTGCGCTGCGGCCGATTTTGTGGCAAAATTGCGTGCTTTGTGATATTTTTCACCGAAAGTTTTCTTAATAAATTCTTCACTAGATTTAATTGCGAATCCACTCAAATTTACGCTGTCGGTTCGCATGTAGGTAATTTTACCAGATTGGTAAAGTTTTTGTGCGGTCGCCATCGTGCTTTTGGCTGAAAATCCGAGCCGTGCATTAGCTTCTTGCTGAAGCGTTGAAGTTGTAAAAGGTGCACTCGGGTTGCGAGTTCCAGGAGTTTTTGAAATATCCGCCACTTTAAAATTAGCATTTTTTAAGCTTTCGAGAAAATCGGTTGCAGCTTTTTCGGTTTCGAATTTTTCATTAAGTTCAGCTTTTAAGATTTCACCTGAGCTTGGAACGAAAAACTCCCCAGTAATTTTAAACGAACTTTTTGCGCCAAATTTTTCAATTTCACGCTCTCGTTCCACGAGTAGTTTAACTGCTGGGCTCTGCACACGACCAGCACTTTTGCCACCAGGAACTTTTCGCCACACAACAGGGCTTAAATCAAAACCAACCAACCAGTCCAAAGTTTGGCGAGTTTGCTGAGCTTCAACCATTTTCATATCAATTTTTCGTGGATTTTTAATCGCTTCTTCAATTGCATTTTTAGTAATTTCGTGAAAAACAATTCGCTTGGTAGTTTTTGGGTCTAATTTTAAAACCTCGCAAAGGTGCCACGCAATCGCTTCTCCTTCGCGGTCTTCATCGGTTGCAAGCCAAACTTCTTTAGCAGCCTTAACGGCTTTCCTGAGTTCACTAACTACTTTTTTCTTGCCCGGGTCAACTTCAAAAGTGATTTTATATTTATTATTTGTTTCGATTGGTCGCCCACCATCTTTATTTTTTTTGGCAATCTGGCGAATATGCCCAACGCTGGACATTACTGTAAAATCTTTGCCGAGATATTTTTCGATAGTTTTAGCCTTGGCGGGGCTCTCTACGATTACTAAATTCTTCATAAGCTTAATTTATTTTAACACTTTCAAAGTTTTTCTGCAAATTTTAAAATTAATAATTTGGCAGAATTTCAGATTTTTTATAAATTTAATTAAAAATAAAAATATAAGTTAATTGCAATACTTCCACGCACCTAACTAGAAACGATTAAAAGTTGTTTTGAATTTTTAAGCATAACTAATTTGGTTTGAAATCTGCTGCGAAATCTGATATAATCAAGCTTATGAAAATTGCAATTGCATCTGATTTATTCTGGCCGATGATTAACGGAATTTCGGTCTTTTCGAAAAACTTGGCTGAGCAAATGACGGCTCGTGGCCACGAAGTTGTGGTTTTTGCGCCAAGCCAGACTGGTGAATATTATATCGAAGAAATCGACGGCTACCGCGTAGTTCGTTTAAGCTCGACCAACTTCCCTTTTTACCCGAATCAAACCGAGACTCTGCCTGAGCCTCGCAAAATTGCTGGTGGCCGAATTACCATTCCGCGAATTTACCTTCATAATGGATATAGGCTTTCTCTTCTCCCGATTCGAGAAATCCGCAAATTTTGCAAAGAAAATAATTTTATGCCAGATGTTTCGCACATCCAATTGCAACTTTTTGTGGGTCAGGCAATGATCGATTTTTCGCGAAAGCATAATATTCCAGTAGTGATTACTAATCATTCTAGCCCCGAGAACTTATTCGATAATTTAAAAATGCTTGCACCGCTCTCGCCTATTATCAATCGCACAGTTTTACTTTATACTAAACGCTTTGCGCTTCAGGCTGATTACGCCACAATGCCAACTCAGCAAGCAATTGAAAGACATTTTCGAAATCCAGAAAAAGCTAAAATGCCGATTGAAGCTGTTTCGAACGGTATTGATTTGAGCCGATTCACTCCTGAAAAACCGCCAAAAGAATTTTTTGAAAAATTTGATTTAGCTCAAAATTCACCGATTGTAATGAATATTGGTCGTGTTGACGCCGAAAAACACATTTCAACATTGATTTTGGCATTTAATGAAGTATTAAAAAATAACAAAAAAGCTCAGCTCGTGGTTGTTGGTGATGGCACCGATCGTCCGAATCTTGAGAATTTGGTTTATAAATTAGGAATTTCGAAAAATGTGCACTTTATGGGCACGCAACTTGGTGAAGATTTGGTGAATTTTCACCGTGCGGCTAGCGTATTTGTCTCAGCAAGCCCAACTGAAACTCAAGGAATTGTTTTTCTTGAGGCAGCGGCTTGTGGTAAGCCTGTGATTGGTGTTGATGTTGGTGCGGTTAAAGAAATCTGTCAAGATGGTGTGAATGGTTTTTTGTGTGAAACTGATAATGTTGAGCAAATTGCCGAAAGCATTTCGAAGATTTTAAACGATAAAAAACTTGCGGCAGATTTTTCGAAAAACGGTCTTGAAATTATTAAGAAACACGATTTGAATTTTACAATTTCAAAATTTGAAGAAATTTATAATTTTGTAATCGAAAAGAAAAAGCAAGAACCGCGAAATTGGCTCGAAAAACTCTCGCGAAAATTGAAGAAATAATATGATTCTTAGTGTAGAAGTTACTGAAAAATCTTTTGGCAACAAACAACTTCTTCAGAATATAAAATTTAGCATTGATGAAGGTGAAAAAGTTGGTTTAATTGGGAGAAACGGGATTGGAAAATCTACGCTTTTCGGTATTTTGCTTGGCCGTGACCAAGATTTTTCGGGTGAAGTAATTTTTCGAAAAGGTTCAGTTATTGCCAGCACGCAACAGGAATATTCCAGCGTTGGTGAGCAGACTGTGCTTGATTTTATCTTGAATGATCTGCCGGAATACGCTCATCTTTCGAAACTTTTGCGTGAACTTCCTGAAAAAATGGGCGAAAACATGGCGCTGATCGAAAAATATACCGACGCCCTGAATCGTTTTCAAGAGAAAAATTTCCACTTTATTGAAGATAAAATCAAAGCTGAACTTCGTGATTTTGGCCTTGGTGGTTTTGAGAATCGGCAAATGAAAACACTTTCGGGCGGTCAGAAACGTTTAGTTGATACGATTAAAATTATCCATTCGAAAGCTGATTTGGCGCTCGTTGATGAGCCAACCAACTTTATGGATTCGCACGCTAAAAATCGTTTTTTGAGTTGGATGAAAAATTCTCATGAAGCGGTTCTCGTTATTACTCATGACCGTGATGTTCTCTCAAAGGTTGATCGAATTATTGAAATTCGTGATGGCAAAACTTATATTTTTAAAGGAAATTACGATGATTATTTGCGAGCGAATATGTTTTCGACTACCAATCAAATTCAAGATTTTGAAAGTGTTCAGCGCCGAATTGCGAATTTGAAAGATAAAGTTCGTGAATATCAACGGATGAAGGAAAAAGCTCGCGATCCGAGCACGATCCAAAGATTTAAGCGGCTCGAAAATAAATCACGCGAAGAACTTGCAAGTCTTGAAGAGATTGAAAAACCAAGTTTTTGGATTGATCAAGAAAATGTCGAAAATCTTGATTTCAAAGCAGCGAAATCTTATCAAAAATTTAAGGCTAAAAATGTTAAAATCGGTATTAAAAATGAAGAAACCCGTTCGGTGCGAAGTTTAGTGCGGGCAGAAAATCTTGCGCTTGGCTACGGTTCGCTTGAAGATGCGCTTGAAAGTAAAAACGGTGCAAAAATTCTTTTCAAAAATGTAAATTTTGATTTAAAAGTTGGTGGAATTTTGGAGATTTTTGGTCGAAACGGTGTTGGAAAAACCAGCTTAATTAAAACAATTTTTGGTGCGGAAAACGAAAAAGCGGAAATCTACGACGGCGAGATTTTTCTTGATGAAACCGCGAGAATTGGAGTTTATAGCCAAGAAATTGGTTCTGAGTTTTTTGAGATGAATCTAAAAGATGCAATTGAAAAAATCTACCTTGACCAAAATATTTCAATCACGGAGGAAAAAATTTATAGAATTTTACATCAATATCTATTTTCTGTTGAAGATTTTGAAACGCCTATTCGTGAGCTTTCTGGCGGTCAAAAGGCACGTTTTCAGCTGATTAAAATGCTTTCGGATGAACCACAAATTTTGATTTTAGATGAGCCAACTTCGCACTTAGATTTGCCGAGTATTGAGGAACTTGAACGGGCTTTGAAGAATTATTCGGGTGCGATTATTTTTGTGAGCCACGATGATTATTTTCGAAAAGCGATGAAATCTACCGAAAAGGATTTTCAAACTGTAGAAATTCATAGAAATTAAAAGTGGAAACTGTTTTTGCTTTATTCTAAGCTTACTGAAAAAAATGCCGAATCTTTTCTGCTTTATAATGATATGATAAAAATAAAATGTAGCGAAAGTTCAACCCTTCGCTACATTTTTTTTCAGTTAAAATCGTTTAATATTAAGCAATTTCGAAAGCTTTGCGCGATCAAAACCGAGTACAATTTCGCCATTTATATCTGTTACTGGCACGCCGCGGAATTCCCCACCCATTTTTGCAAGGAGCTCATCGCGAGCTTCAGCATCTTCTTCAATATCTTTAGCTTCGAATTTTACACCGTTATGTTCGAGCCAGTCTTTTTCAGCTGAGCAAAATCCGCACCAGCTTGTTGAGTAAACAATAACTTTTTTATCCATAAATATAGTTTAGCATAAAAAGCTTAAAAAATCATTAAAATTTACAAAATATTAAATTTTCTTGGTCAAATACCATCCGCCATCTAAATCTTGATAAACTTTAAGTTCAAGTGAAAAATCCATCGCCATCAAATAATCCGCAGCTTTTTCAGCCTCAATCCTTGAAGTATATCTCTTCTTTTTTGAACTTGAAAGCTGTATTTCGAATCGTTCAGACTTCACTTTCTGTTTATTATTTTTGCGTGGCATTTCGAAAATCCTTTAAAATTCCACGAACTTCACTAACAGTCTTAGTTTCCATTAATTTTGCACGTAATTCACTCGCGCCAGCAAATTCTCGCACATAAATTTTAAAAAATCGCTTTAAAGGTTCAAAACGGCGTTTTTCAAGCTCGCGAGAATATTTTTCGAATAAATCAAGTTGAAGTTCAAGTAGGTTTAAATAATCACTTGAAGTTCGAGCTGTTTCCGGCGGATTTTTTTCAAAACAAAATGGGTTTTCGAAAACGCCACGGCCAATCATAATTCCATCAATTTTTGGGAATTTTCTCCAAAGTTCCAAGCCTTGCTCGCGAGTTTTAATGTCGCCATTAATCTGAATTAGGGTTTCTGGCGCAATTTTATCGCGTAGCTCTAAGATTTCTTGAATTAATTCAAAATGCGCTGGAACTTTACTCATTTCTTTCTTTGTTCGAAGATGAATTGTTAGAACTGCAATTTCTTGCTCAAGTAAAAATTTGAGCCAATCTCGCCACTCCTCCACTTTAGAAAAACCGAGTCGCGTTTTTACTGAAATTGGCAAACCGCTAGCTTTTGCGTTTTTGATGATTTTGGCGGCAAGTTTAGGGTTTCGAATTAAATCACTTCCACCACCACTTTTAATAACAGCTTTATCTGGGCAGCCCATATTGATATCGATCGCTTGATATCCAAGTTCTGGCAGTTTTTCACACATAAATTTAATATCGTCTGGTCGTGAACCCCAAATCTGAGCAATAATTGGTTGCTCATCTGGTGTGAAGGTCAATCGCCCGCATGTGCTATGGATTCCTTTTGGGCTGGCGAAGCTTGAAGAATTAGTGAATTCGGTATAAAAAATATCAGGTCGTGCCGCTTTCGAAACTACGTGTCGAAAAACTACATCAGTCACGGCTTCCATTGGCGCTAACGAGAAAAATGGTAGTTTTCTACCGTTTTCTTTGCCAGTTGATTCAATAATTTTATTCCAAAATTCACTTTTCATAGATAATAGTATAACACAAAAACCAACTTTCGAAAACTTAAAAAATATGATATAATTATTTTTATGAAAGTTAAAATTGAAATCGATACAAAAACACTAATTCGCTTTTGGTTGGTGATTTTTGGTTTTATTATTTTTGCAGGATTAATTTGGGTTGCAAAAGACGTTCTAATTATGATAATAATTGCGGCTTTTTTGGCTCTTGCCCTAAATGATCCAGTGGCGAGAATCACAAAAATTCTACCCGGTTCAAATAAAAACCGTGTGGCGGCAACCGCAGTTGCATATCTTACGATTGTTCTAATTTTAGGTGCATTAATTTCTCTTCTTACACCGATTATTGCTGACCAAGTTAAACATTTTTCGAAAGATTTACCGCAAATTGTGAAAAATTATACTGGTGAGGAATCTGGAATCCGCAGATTTATTGTTGAAAACCATCTTGAAGGAATGATTTCGCAAGCAGTTGATTCAATTACGCGATCAATTAATTCTTCGGTTTCAAAGCTAGGTGACTTCTTCTTTGGAAGTATCGCTTCAATTGTTGGTTGGCTTATTTCTCTGTTTATGATTCTTGCGATGGCGTTTCTAATGCTCGTTGAAGGACCAGACTTAATAGATAAAATCTTTAAAGTTTTTTATACCGATAAAACGCTCGAAAAAGATCACCGCAGAATTCTTTCACGAATGTATGGAACAGTTTCAGGCTATGTTTCGAGCATTGTTACAATTTGTTCAATTAGTGCAACTTGTGGTTCGATTGCGACGGCAATTTTATCGTTAATTTTTAGATTACCGATCGCTTTAGTTCCACCAATTGCAGTTTTACTCTTCATTTTTGGAATGATTCCTATGGTTGGTGCCACAATTGCTGGGTTGCTTTCCGCCATAATTTTAGGATTAAATGCTCCAACTGCGGGATTGTTCTTCCTAATTTACTTCTTAATTTACCAGCAAGTTGAAAATAATGTAATTTCACCAATGATTCAAGCTCGAAATAATCAACTATCGGCACTAATAATTTTTGTGGCTCTTACAATCGGCGTTTATGCTTTTGGCCTACTTGGAGCGCTCCTTGCAATTCCTTTAGCGGCTTGCATAAAAATTCTTGTTCAAGAGCAATTGAAATCTCGAAAACGCCGCACGCGTGAAGAAAACTCGGAAAAATTTGTTGAACTTCTTAAGAAAATTGGTAATTAAAAAACAACTAATAAAATCAGCCCCAAATTCAAAGGCTGATTTTTATTATTTATATTCCCAAAAACTCTTTTTTGGCGTATCGCGTAAAACAATATTTTTCGAAAGCAATTCATCGCGAATTTTATCGCTTTTTGCCCAATCTTTTTCAGCACGAGCGGCATTTCTTTCGATAATCTTCTGTTTAATTTCATCTGGAATATCGGGCGTTGAACCAAGCAGATTTAGCCCCAAAAGATCGTCTATAAATTCTAAAAGTTCAATTAGGTTTTGGTAATTTAGTTTTTCGGGGTTTGCTTTAATTATTTCACTAAAAACCTCATCAATTTTTGCTAAAGCTTTTGGCGTGTCGAGATTTTCATTAATTTCTTCAAGAATTGCATTTTTAGCAGCAAGGCTTGGAATTTCTCCTTCGCTTCCTTTAATTTGCCAACGCATATTTGCAATGTTTTGCCAATTTTTGAGCCGATTCTTAGCTGCTTGCAGGCTTTCAAAATTAAAGTTGCTTTCGGTTTGATATTGGCTTTGTAAAACAAACATTTTAAAATCTATTGGCGAAAACCCGCGAGACTTCAGTTCTTCAAGGTTAAAGCCATTACCAAGTGATTTCGAAATTTTTTGCCCTTCACTTTTCATATGATTACAATGCAGCCAATAATTCGAAAAAGTCTTACCTGTGAAAGTTTCACTTTGAGCAATCTCATCTGTGTGATGAACTGGAATATGGTCAATTCCGCCAGTGTGAATATCGATCGTTTCATCTAAAGTATTAATCGCAATTGCCGAGCATTCTAAATGCCAACCAGGGAAACCCATCCTTCCACGAAATTCCCACTCCATGTCGCGTTTTTGGCTTTCTGGCGACCATTTCCAAAGTGCAAAATCGCTTAAATTTCGCTTTTCAGGGTTGAAATTTACACGTGCGCCAGCTTTTAAATTATCTAAGTCGAGATGTGCAAAATTGGCATAACGAGGGAATTTTGCTGTATCGAAATAAATACCATCACTGGTCTCATAAGTAAAACCTTTTTTCGAAAGTTCTTCAATAATTTTAATTTGTTCAGGAATAAAATCGGTAGCTTTCGAAAGATTATCAGGTTTAACTAAATTAAGTTCTCGCATTCCATTCAAAAATTCTGCCGTATAAAATTCAGCGACTTCCCAAGCTGTTTTTCCTTCTTGCCTTGCGCCTTTTTCTAGTTTATCTTCGCCGTCATCTTCATCGCTAACTAAATGTCCGACATCAGTAATATTCATTGTGCGAGTAACATTATAGCCGTTTAAACGCAAAGTTCGAACTAAAATATCCCAATAAATAAATGCTACCCAGTTGCCAATGTGTGGGCTGGCGTAAACTGTTGGCCCGCAAGTGTAAATTTTAACATTTTTTGGGTTTATTGGGTGAAATTCTTCAAGTTTTCGATTTGGCGTATTGTAGAATTTTAACATATTGAAACTATTATATCAGATTTAGCTTTCGAAATCAAAAAGAAAAACCCGCCGAACGGGCGAGCTTTTCGAAAGGCTTAAAATTAAGCAATTGGATTTTCGGTTTTAATGCTTGGGCCTTGTGAAGTTGCGATTGAAACGCTTTTCACGTAAGCACCTTTAATTAAAGATGGCTTTTGTGAAGCAAGGCTATCAAAGAATGCTTTTGCGTTTTCTTCGAGTTTTTCTGCTCCGAATGAAACTTTACCAATTGAAAGGTGAACGATTGCTTGCTTGTCTACGCGGTATTCAACTTTACCAGCTTTAGCTTCAGAAACGGCTTTAGCAACATCAGCGGCAACTGTTCCAGCTTTTGGATTTGGCATTAATCCGCGTGGGCCAAGAAGTCGTGCATATTTACCAAGTTTTGGCATATATGCTGGAGTTGCGATAAGAACATCAAAGTTCAATTCTTCTTTATCAAGTTGTTTTAAGAATTCTTCATCACCAACAATGTTTGCGCCAGCATCTTTTGCAGTTTTGTGCTCATTTTCTGGAGCAAAAACAGCAACTTTCACATCTTTACCTGTTCCGTTTGGTAGAATAACTGTTGAACGAATATTTTGGTCAGCTTGTCGTGGGTCAACACCAAGTCGAGCATGAATTTCAACTGAAGCGTCAAATTTAGCTGGGTTAGTTTCTGTTGCAAGTTTAAGAGCTTCGCTTAGGCTGTAAACAGTATCTTTTTCAACTTTTTTAGCAGCTTCTTGGTATTTCTTGCCGCGTCGTTCAAGGCGTGGTCGTGTAATTGGTTTTGGACCTTTTTTAACAACTACTTCAGAACCATCAAGTGGAGTTGTATCGCCAGCAGCTTTTCGAGCTTCTTTTGCTTCTTTTTCAGCAACTTCCTCGGCGTGTTTTTTGCTTCGTTTTCCGCTTTTTGCGAATTTTTCTTCAGCAATTTCTTCGACAACTTCTTCTAGTACTTTTGCAGTTTCAACCGCCTCAACAATTTCTTCTGCAATTTCGGCAGCTTCTGCGCCTTTGATTGCTTCGTTAATTTGAGCGATTGTCATTTTTTCAGAAACTTCAAGCCCAAGAGCTTTTGCTTCTTCTATAAGATCAGCTTTTTTCTTTGCCATTTTCTTATCCTTTCTGTGGTAATAACGGCTTGCGCCTCCCAACATTGATTATTAACCTTTTAATTATAACAATTTTTTGAGAAAAAGTCAAAACTAAATTTTATTGCTAGAAAGAGTTTTGTTTTTGTTAGAGTTCATTTTAACGTAATATGCCAATAAGCTTATAACACTAAAAATTAAACCGAAAATAATTAAACTAAAGATGGAGCTTTCAAAAATTGGTTGAGATAATCCGCCTAATATTGCTTGTCTGAAAGCGGTTAGCGAATAGTAAAGCGGCATAAATGGCGCCATGTTTTGAAAAATTTGAGGTGTTGTCGCAATTGGGAACATTCCTCCGCTACTTGCAAGCTGTAAAATCATAAAAACTATTGAGGCAAACTGACCAACTCTGCCAAAAGTAAACATTAATGCATGAACAATCAAAAGAAATGAAAATGCCGAAACATAAGAATTCAAAACAAAAGAATTTATATCCGCAGGCGAAATGTTGAATATCCCACTAAAAATAATTGTGAGAACTAAAGTTTCAGCTCCAGCAAAGCCAGCCATAATCCCTGCCCTTGAAAGCCACCATCTAAACGCTGAACGGTTCTTTTTTGGTTTATTTTGTATTGGAAACACAATATTAAACGAAATCGCCCCAACAAACAAACCTAATGCGATGAAATATGGAGCCATTGCTTTTCCGTATGTTGCATCTCCAGAATTATTTGAAATTTCACTTTTAACAGGTGTTGCGATATTTTTAGCAGACTCATCTGAGAAATTGATTTTCGAAAGTTTTTCTGCGCCAGATGAAAGTTGCGAAGTTAATAGATTTGAACCATCTTGTAGTTTTGCAGCGCCGGAATTTAGCGTGCTTATTCCTGAATTTAAAGTATTGATTCCGCCCAAAAGTTGAGCCGTGCTTTCAGGGATTTTTTGTTCATTAGTGTTGAATTCGTTCATTTTTGTCGAGAAGGCTGCAGCTCCAGTTGAAAGCTGTTTTTCACCCGCTAGAATCAAATTATGCGAATTTTGTATTTTGCGTGAAGTTTGCGCCAAACTTTGTGCGGCAGGAACAATTTTTTGCGAAAATAGCGCTTGTAAGTTTTGCGATTTTTTAGCATTTTTTTGGGCATCAGCGGTAATACTTTTTGCCGAAACCGCCAACTCGTCGGCAAGATTTTTAATATTCTGATCGTTAGTTCGTTCAGCCAAAATGTGCATTTTTGCCACTTTTTGATTTAATTCCAATAAGTGTTCACTTTGATTTTTTGCGTCAGAATTATCGCTTATTGCAGAGTTTAATGTGCTTAAACTATTCGAAAATTCTTCACTTTTGGCTGAAAAATCTTGCAATCCCTTTTATAAGTTTTCGCTATTTTGGCTTAAAAGATTGGTTTTGTTTGAAATTTCAGTTGCACTAAAAGCAAGTTTATTGCTCGCTTTGGCTATTTTCTGGTTTGCTGAATTTAATTTTTCTGCGCCATTTTTTAGTTTTATAGCTCCAGAATTTGCCGAATTTAAACCATTCTCTAAACTGCCAATCCCGTTTGAGATTTGTTCTGAACCGTTCGCTGCTTTCGAAAAACCGTTTTGAATATTTGAAAGTTGAGAAAGTAAAATCTTACTGTAGTTTTCACTAATTTGCGCTCGAACCTGTTCGCTCAGTTTTTGTGCGGCGTTGGTTGAAATCACTTCACCAGATTTACTTTTCGAAACATTTGTCTTAAATGAAATATTTACTTTTTGTGGATTTTCTCCCAAAAAACTAACTGAATTTTTCGAAAAATCTTTTGGAATATATACAATCATGAAAGTGTCGCCATCGGTCAAATCTTTCTCGGCTGTTTTTGAATCCGTAAACTGCCAGTTTAGAGCTCTTGATTGCTTAAGGTTTTTACTAATTTTGTTGCCAAGTTCAATATTTTGACCATTAAAAATGACAGGTTCATCTTCGTTTACTACTGATATCTTTAGATTTTCGATTTTTGAATAAGGATCCCAGATTGACGCCAAAAAAGTTCCAGCATAAATAACAGGAATAAAACTTACTATAAATAAAGTGGCTAGAAGCACACGATTTTGCTTTATTTTTCTAAAATATTTCTTCATCTTCCTCCTAATAAAATAGTTGTATTTGTCAATGATTACTCTATTGTATAAAATATTATTGTAAAAGTCAACAATATTTGGTATACTTATTTTATGGAAGAAAAGATTCTTGATTTATTACAAAAAATTAATACAATTTATCGCTCGGCACAAAAATATGCAACACGCGAGCTTTCGAAAAATGATATTTCGGCTATTGAGGCTGCAATTTTAACCAAAATTTATAATTCTTCTGCTCCGCAAGATGAAATCTCTAAAGAAATTGGTGTTGATAAGGCCTATATTTCGCGAGTTTTAGCTAAAATGGAAGAGAAAAAATTAATTTTAAAGAAAAACTCACAGAAAGATAAGCGAATTCGGGAAATTGAAATTACAAAACTTGGTAAAGAAAAATTAAAGATTCGGCAGCAAATACTAGTTGAATGGTGTGAAGAAACCTTTGGCAATATTTCTTTAAAAGAATTAAATCTATTAACTGAAGCGATTGAGATAATTTCAAATAAAGCAAGTGAAAATTAAAAAACTGAGAACAGCATTTGTTTTAAAACTGTAATTGACTTTTTGGGCTAGATTTGGTAAAATTAAAACACTGGCCTCATCGTCTAACGGTTAGGACACAAGGTTCTCATCCTTGCAATCGGGGTTCAATTCCCCGTGAGGTCACCATTTTTTGAAATAATTAGTCTATTTTGGCAACTAGCAGACTTTAAAATAACCTTACAGATTATAGTTCCGTAAGGTTATTTTTTACATATTTAGAAAAATTTTATCACAGCAAGTAATGAGTTCATGTAAGATTTTGTCGTATTTTTCATAAATTCGAAAACCTGCGGCATAAGCGTGACCGCCGCCACCAAAATAGCCTGCAATATCCGCAGCAATTGGTGAATTTGTCCGAACTTTCCCTGTTAATTTACCGTCTGGGTAGGTTTTTATAGCCACGCAAGCCTCTACACCTTCAACCATTCGCATTTCATCAATCACCAAAACACTTGGGTTATACTTATCAGAGTATTCTTTAATCTCGCTCCATGGAATATGTACAACTGCCAATTTTCCATCTAAAAAATATTCAATTCGCTGGATTAGTCCTCCCTTATATTTTAAAATTTCAGGTGCTTTTTTTGAAAGTTCACGGCGATCCTCTTCAAGCTTGGCTGAATTTGCGCCAAGTTTTATTAATTCGCCCGCAACTTCAAAAGTTCTGGCTGAAGTATTGCTTGTTGAAAGACCAAGCGTGTCGCTAAAAATCGCCCCAAGTAAATTTTGTGCGGCATTTTCGTTAATTTTCCAGTGATTTGCTTTTGCAATTTCGAAAATTAATTCACCTGCCGAGCTAGCCTCTTCTAAAAATAATTCGTGTTTAAAAAACAAATCTGGTGTTGCATCGGTGTGGTGGTCAATAACTAAAACTGGCGTTTTTTCAAGCAAGTTTTTATAAAGCGGGTCCTCAATTATTTTTGATAGTAGAATACTGCTGGTTGTATCAACAATAATAAAAAGGTCAAATTTTTCATAAATTGAACTCTCCACTCTATCCCAGCCCTTAAAATATCGCAAATATTTAGGGATATCAACTGGACAGAAAAGTTTAACTTTTTTACCCAACTCGCCTAAAATTTCTTCCAATCCTAGAGCCGACCCTAAACTATCGCCATCAGGGTTTTCAGCCTGAATAACGCAAATTTTTTCTGCATTTTCAACTAATTTTTTGGTATTTTCGAAATTCATTAAATTACCTTTCGTCCCTCTAAAGCATGACTTAAAGTTATCTGGTCGGCATACCCTAAGTCAACGCCTACTGGTAGACCACGCGCAAGTCGTGAAATTACTAAGTTTTCGAAGCCTTTTTCGCGTAAATAGTTCTGAATATAAAGTGCTGTACTTTCGCCTTCAACGCTAGCGTTTGTTGCAATAATTATCTCTTGAACCTCGTCTTTTAAAATTCTTTCAGCAAGCTCGCGAATATGTAATTGATCGGGTGTAACTCCGTTAATTGGCGAAATAACTCCGCCTAAAACATGGTAGGTTCCGTTAAAATGATTTGTTTTTTCAAGGGCGATAATATCTAGCGGCTCCTCAACGACCGCAATTAGTTTTTTATTGCGAGTTTCATCAGTATAAAGTGGTGAAATTTCTTCGTCTTTTGAAATTAATGCAAAAGTTATAGGGCAACTTTTAACATTTTTATGCAAATTTAAAAGACTATCGGCAATTTTTTCACTTATAGTAGCATTATTTTTTAGTAAATAGTAAGCATAGCGTTCGGCTGTTCGCGAGCCAACGCCAGGGAGCTTGCCGAGATTTTCAATAGTTTCAGTTAATGCTTGGGGCAGAATTTGTGACATTTTTCTCTTTCGAAAAGATTAAAATCCCAAGTTTCCCAAACCGCCCATTAAAGGTTGCATTTTTTCAGCTGCAACTTTTTGAGCTTCTTCTAAGCCATCACGAATCGCAATTTGAATCCAATGCTCAAGTTCTTCGGTGTCTTCAAAATCAATCAATTCTGGGTTGAGTTTTACACTTTTCACTTTTAACTCACCGGTAAACTGAATTACAACTGCACCCTCACCAGCTTCAACTTCAATAATTTCTTTTTTAAGTTCTTTTTGCGCTTTCTGTAGTTCGCGCACCATTTTCATTTGGTCTTTAATTCCTGCCATAATTCCTCCATTTAAAATAATTTACTCTTCTAATTTTATCAAAAAAATGCTTGAAAATCAACCTCGCCTCAAAACATAAAATCTATCAGCATTATATTTACGGTTTGAAACTAGAATTCTTTTCACGCTATAATTTGCTGGAATTTTTGCGTTTTGGTAGGCTTCTTTCGAAAGAATTACTTCAGAATCTTCGAATTTATTTTTTACTTTTGCCCTTCCTTGACGCTCAAGTACTTTATAAAAATATTCTTCATTTTTCGAAACCATCAAAACACGGTTTGAATCTGTTTTTTCAAGTAAAATATTTAAATCTTGGCTAAAAGCAGCGAGCGGCTGTGGTGAATATCGATAGCTTAAAGCAAAGACTGAAAGATTGGTAATTAATAGGTTGAAAACAAAAATCGAAATTGGAATCAACCCAAAAATTCGAGCATAAGGGTTTTTTGGAAAGAGCGCATACCAAGTGTTAATCAAACCTTGGAGACCTGTAATTGTTAAAATTAAAATTGGCGTAAAAAGAATTGTGATTGTTGTGGGGTTAATAATGCAAACTAAAAGCAGAATCATTGTCCAGATATTGATCAAATAACTTTTTGCGGAATGTTTTGCGATAAATGTAAAATATAGCCCGATTGCGATTAAAATTGAAGTTGCCGGGTTAATTATTGGCGAAATCATTCCGTTACTAATTGGATTCGAAAAACCAAAAAGTGCTAAAACTAAGCTTTTGAGATTTTCGAAAAGTTTTAACGAGTTTGGAATTCCGAAAATTATCTTCAAGATTGAAAGATCAAAAAAGATCGAAACTAAAAGTGGTGAAGTTATTATTAAAAATAATATTAGTGCCGCGATTTTTTGGTAATTTGGTAATTTTTTAATAATAAACCGTAAATGTGGATGAGCTAAAATTGTAATTAAAAATGCTAGTGCAATGTAAGAACTGAGTGGTGTGTAAAAACTAAGCCCTAAAATTGAAATTAAAGTGAAAATTTGGCGTTTTTTTGGCTCTTTTAGAAATTCCATTCCGCTCCAAATTAGCAAAATTGGGTAAAAAATATAAAGAATTTCACTCGTTCCGTTTTGAGCAATAAAGAAAAACTGGCTTGATGTGATTGCGATAATGGAAGCTAAAATAGAGGCACGTTTCGAAAACCACATTCCTGAGATTTTCGTTATGAAAAATATTGAACATAGAGAAATCAAAACCGACGGCAATTTAATTGCAAAATTGCTTAAACCAAAAATATCAATGCTAGTTTTTTGCAAAAATCTAAATGGAAAATCTAGAATGTTCTTCGAAAAAATATTTGAAAAGTTTAAGTTGATTGAACTTTTAGCGCTCTCAATTTCACCGGCGGTTAATCCATTTGGCGCAAAAAATAAAGTATAGATAATTATTGCAAGATAGCTGAGTGATAAAATCCCAACTCCAATTTGGTAACGAAATTTATAGATCCAAAAATCGCTAATTTTTAAGTTTTTCATTCTTTTTAGTATATCACATTTCTTTTTAAAAATCTACTTCAAGCTCCAGATATTTCCGCCATTGTTTGAGATTAGCCCTTTAATTTCGAGCATTGTTGCAGCTTGATTAAAATCGCTCACAGAAAGCCCAGATTGATTAATTATAGAATCGCTAGCTGTTGTGCCATTTTTTGAAAGAATTTCGAGAATTACGTTTTCGGCCGGTGTGTCACCCTGGAAGAGCTTGGTTTGTTTTTCGAAACGGTCTGGAATTAAAAAATCGAGCAGATCTTCAATTGAAGTTAAAGGATTTGCCCCGTTCTTGATAAGCTGATTGCAGCCCGCTGAAAGTGGTGAGGTAATATTCCCGGGAACAGCAAAAACTTCTTTTCCTTGGTCAAGAGCATGATTTGCAGTCGAGAGAGTTCCGCTACGCGAGGCGGCTTCAATAATAACTACGGCATCAGCAAGACCTGAAACAATTCTGTTGCGTGCCAAAAACTGCCAAGGTTGGGCTGGCATTCCGTTTGGATATTCACTTAAAATGACTCCATTGTTTTCAAGAATTCTCTGCCCTAAGGCTTCATGTGAACGCGGATAAATTTTATCAACGCCATTCGCAAGAACTGCCAGAGTAATTCCTCCACTATCAAGAGCTGCCCGATGTGCAACCGAGTCAATCCCTAAAGCCAAACCGCTCACAACCACAATACCGTTTTTTGCGCATTCGCTGGCAATTTTGGTTGCAACTTCTTTACCATAGGCGCTCGGCTTGCGAGTTCCTACAATCGCTACGGTTTTGATCCTTTCTGGAGGCAACTGCCCTCTTATAAAAAGCTGCTTTGGTGGGTCTGGAATATGTTGTAAATCTTTTAAATAATCTAATGATGTAGGTTTAATTTTAATAATTTCCATAAAATTCTAAAATATTGTTGACATTGTTGTAAGTTTATGATAATATATAAATATTGATAAAATGATTTAAAAATTTGTCAATGAAACTTAAATCTATTGTTATAGTGTGCAATATGTTATTAATAATTCTGTATCCCTCCTTTATATACTATAAGGATTATAAATATTGCACATGGTAACCTCTTTGACCGGCGAACCCTTTGTTGAATTTTGGTGGGTTTTCAGCTTCGAATTTTTCGAGCCTTAGCGGGTGCGTCGAAGAGATAAAAAACCGTCTAAGCGATGCCCACCCGTGCTTAGGCGGTTTTTTATGTTATAATATTAAAATATATATTACTTTTGTCAATGTGCTTAAGGTTAATAATTAACTCACCTATTTTAACATAAGCGATTATATTTAGCAAGTTTTCGAAAAAGTAAACAAATTAAAAATCGTGCGACCTCGCAATAGTTTCGCACGATTTTTAACTAATATAAATCTCTCAATTTTTTTAGAATGAAGCCTCAACCGCAGCCCAAGTGGTGTCGGTGTTGTCTTCTGGGATGATAATTGTGACCTGGTCGCCAGCTTGAAGGCGGAAGTAAGTCACGCTTGCAAGCAAAATTTTATATTCGTTGCCGCCGGCTTCAACGAAGAACGAACCATCGTGATTGATGAGCGTTCCGATAATTTGTTTTCGCGGAACTGGACCAATTTGCTTATAAATAAACCCACCATCTTCATTGATTGTAAGCTTCAAAATATCGCCCTCCACAAGCTTTGATTTTGAAGCGTAATTTGCTGGAACTGGGTAATTTTTGCCATCTGGACCAATCATAGTTTGACCATCGAAAACACCTTCAATAACTTTGCCATGAGGGCTTTCGATGATGGAATTGCTTGGAGCTGTCACGGTGTTATCTTCACCGCTAATGCTTATTAGCAATTCTTTGGCTGCCGCAAGATTCGTTTCCGCTTCTTGAATCAAGCTTTTTAGCCGCTTTACTTGTTTTTCTGGTAATTCAGACATATTCCTCGCATTTTCCTTGTCTGTTTTCTTTTGATATTATCTTTTAAATTCTATCACGAATTAACCTAAAAGTCAATATTTTTATATAATTTTAAGCTAATTTTAAGTTTTCCACAATTTTTAATCTGTTAAATGTGGGATGTTGTAATTTTTACAGAAATGCTTATGCTTAAAATAAGATCTTAGTATTGAATTTTATTTAAAATTAAAAACCCTGGTTTAGGGTTTTATTTTAAGAGGGTTTCCAATCGTGCTTGTAGATTGACAATGAATCTCCGATTATGTCGACCTCGTAGACTTCTCCCGCACTCTCAAAAAGAAAGTGCGTTTGATTTTTATTGGCTCCAGTTAGGCAATATTCTTGGATGTAGGCCCAGAGGTTCTCTGCTTCTTTCTCAGTAGAGACTCCTGAAGGGTTTTCTTTTGTTAGCTTTCTCAGTTCTTTTAAAGCTCTTCCGCTAATATTATAGCTCATTTTCTTCCTCCTCCAATTTTATAACTTTGATTGTATTATCTTTCAAAAATTCAATACTAAATTTCCTCTCCTTTACATCCTGAAAACTATCATAGATTACAAAATTATTTTCATTTTGTTCAAATAAGCTACGAATTCTCTCTAATTCCTTATAAACTTCTTTTCGAATTAGAGTCTTTTCATCTTCAGTTAGAAGATTCGATCCATCAACAACTATATTCAATTCTTGCATTAAATCATCACTGTTGCGATCATAAAAGATTTCAGTGCCAGCGGGATTGCAAATAATAAAATTATAATAAGACATATAGGCTAAGCCCTCTTTTCTAATATACTACTCAAATGAGTGCTAAAGATATTATACAACTTTTTTAAAGAAAAATCAAGGTTAAAAAATCCCCGCAAAATTGCGAGGTTCCACATTAATTTAATTCGAACGAATTCTTTTGATTTCAATACTGTCACCTCTTCGACAGTAAATTTGGAAACCATTATTTTCGCCTGAATTTTGAAATATTTTATAGTAATAAGCTGAATCGTTAATGTTCTGTTCTTCGAAAATATCGAAGACTTCTTCCATTAGCACTAGTCTATCACTAAAAATATTGACTCCAGCCGTTATTCTAAGAGAATCCTTTCCCTCAAGGAGCGTTTCGAGATTTTTCACGATTCGCTCTGCAGATTCACCTTCGATTTTAACGGGTTTGATTTTGTTGAGCTCAACCGAAAGCTGTCTTTCGCTTACGGCTTCGTCAACAAGTTTGATGAAAAAACTGCCCATAATGAGCCTCCCCCATAAGCTTATAGATTTCGGCGAACCGAGAAGCTTATTGCTTAAATTTTATAACAAGATTTTTTAAAATGCAAGCTTGAGCGTAATAAAAAAGCCGCGTTTTTGCGACTTTGAGGTTTAGAGAACTCTATTCTTTAAAAATGGGGGAATTTCGAGCTCATCTTTTAATAAATATCTTCCAAAAGGTTTTTTACTGATTTTATCGCTGAAAAATTCTTCTGGAGTTGAAAGATCTTCTTCGATCCGATGCGGAATTTCTTCGCCGCAAAACATTTTTATGACTTTGAAATCTAAATTAGACCACACGGCAATTTTTTTAACTTCTTGATGCGTTATGGATCTTTTTAGTGAAACACCGCCAAGATAAACAATTTCCGCTGATCCGCGGATCTCGATAATTTCTTTATTCAGATCATATGCTGAGTCGGGCTCTATTCGGATAACTTTGTTTCCGTCCGCTTCAAGCCTAAGTGGTGTTCCGGTTTTTATTGATTGAAAAAGTGCATCTTGTAAGAAAAGCTGTTGGTTCATTCGAATCCTCCTAAATAAAATTTCCAAGCAAAAGCTTAGACAACTAAATTATAGCAGAAAATATGAGTTTTGTCAATAGAAGGTTTTCGAAAAGCTCTTGAAAAGCATTATTTTTTTTGATATAATTGAAGAATCTTGGGATGTCGCCAAGTGGTAAGGCAGCGGGTTCTGGTCCCGCCATTCGGGGGTTCGAATCCCTCCATCCCAGCCAAGCGGAATTATTTTTGAAAAAGACCATTTTATCGAATGGTTTTTTATATTTTAACAGTAGTTTTCCGTCTTTAAGTTGAAGGTTCTGACATACAAAATCAAGAATCTGTCTTCTTTCGTCGATGTTAGAACTTTCGAATATTTCGGTAGCGTTTAGTGCAATACCCATTAAAGTTGTAATATTTTCGTAAAATTTAAGACGAGATTCATCGATATTATTGAGTTTTTCCTTGAAAATAGCCCTTGATCTTGAAATTTCTTCAATTTTCTTTTTATAATCTTCTTTCGAAATATCACCATCTAAATATAAATCTTGCAGCCTGTTAATTCTAACTTCAATTTTTGACAATTCAGCATTTAAAATTTTCTTTTGCTGTTTTATATTTTCTCGAATTGAATCATTTGATTTTTTGGCAGTTTCTATGACTTGCTCAAATTGTTCTTTTGTTGGTTGAATTCTACTCAAATATCCCACAATTTGTTCGGTTAAATCTTCTTCTCTAATCCACTTTGTTTTATGTTTTCCGCGCCTTCCAGTGCAATGATAATAAACTAAGCCTTTGGAGCGTTCTGGAGTAATCGAACAGCCACAATCTGCGCACTTTATCATTCCGCGATAATGAAACGGTAAGCCTGCGTATCTGACGGGCTCTTTTTTGATTTTGTGAAGTTTTGTGTGGGCTAAGCTGAATAATTCTCTTGAAATTAACGGCTCATAAATATGTTTTCTCAGCTCACCTTTTGTTTGCATTTCGCCATAATAAAAAGGATTGTGGAGCATCCGATGAATAGTGCTTGGAGTTTTGCGAATATTGTATTTTTTGAAGATTTTATCGCTAACCGTTTTGATTGAATTGCTTTCAAGAGCATACATCTTAAAAACATCTCGGACGATCTCGGCGGTCAGCGGATCAGCTTCGACCCACCGAGAACCGTCATTTCGAACCGTATTTTTGTAGCCAAACGGAGCTTTTCCACCCCATTCGCCATTTATTCGCTTTTGCTCTAAACTTCTTTTAACATTGTCGCTCAACTGGCTAACATAACTTTTTGCCAAAACGACACCAATATCCCAGCGTAGAATCTCGGAACTATTTGAATTTTTACTAATTATCAGATTCTCGCGCAAGAAGTGAATTTCAATTTTTCCAGAATTTCGAAGCTCTTCTAAAATGTTTGATTCTCGAAAACTCCGCTGGATTCGGTCGATTGTGTCGGTAATAATTGCGATTGTTTTCTTTTGCTGTTTAACGAATTTAAGCATTTCATTAAACTGTGTTCGATTTGATTTTAAAGAAGATTCGACAATTCGAAAAGTCTTTAAGATTTCAAGATTGTTGCGTTCAGCATATTCGTTTAGTCTTCGAATTTGTGACGGTATGGAGTTATTTTCTTCTTGCTCCTTTGAAGAAACGCGAGCTAATATAATACATTTCATAATTTTCCTTTCTGTTTGCATATTAAAAGGCAGTCGTGGCTTACCCAAACAAATCAACAATGTTTAGCACGACTGCCTATTAAGCAAGACAATTAGAAAATTATCTTTTGTTGATATATATTTGAGTAAGCTCTTTTATTATATCTTATTTTTGGTTTTTATTCCAGCCAATAATTCGAGATATTCCATAAAAATCTCAACTTCTTCAGGTGTTAGTTTGTTCATTTTCAAACCTTTCCCCGAGCATATCGATGAGTGGATTATCTCGCCTTTGATATTCGGTAATTTTTCCATATTCGGTAAAATGAGTTCGGGACGGTTGAACATACCTAAACCATTTATCAGGATTGTATTCCAAAACTGGCTTCTTAAGATTATTCGAAACCCAATATCTGTTTTTATTATTAAAAAGTGGCATATCTTTCGAAATATATTTGATTACATAAAAAGACGTTTTTGATTTTGTCTCCTTATTGATTTTTTGAACATTCGTAAAGCCAGATTTGTAGCTCGGAAATTCATAAACTCGCCTACCGTTAGCAATTATCGCCTTACCTTTAGATGAAATTGAAGGCTTAATTTTGCCAGAATATCCAGATAATAATGCGTGAAAATGTAACGACTTTTTATCTTTATGAAATTCTGGAACTATTAAATAACTAAACCGCCCTTTTCTTTTTGATTCGTTTTTGAGCCAGTTCGCCATTTTTGATTTGCATTTTTCAATATTTTGGCGATCGCTTCGAAAAGTAAAAGTTGCAAAAAGTTCAAAATCGTTACAGAGAACATAATTCTTTATCTTTTTTCGAGTGCGACGAATAGATCGCTCTCGGTTTGATTCTTTAAACTTATTGTTTTTTATTAGATTTCTTTAGACTTGCTGGCGCGGTAAATCCTTTACTTATTTCTAATCCGTTTTTAAGTTTATAGATTGGTGTGTAAGGCTGATAGAGTCTTATAAAATCCGGAAAATATTCTGCAACTTCGGTGACTTCATAGAATGCTTCCACTTGGGGAATTGACCCTATTTTTGTCCTGTTTATCAAGTTACAGGACTGTTTTCGAATATTTATATTTTTCATATTTTCTCCTTTAAGAAAAATTTATTTTGATATTTTTTTGGTATTCGAATAACGAAAAAATCACCCTCTCAGGTGACTTAAATCAAAATAAATTCTTTCGCAAACGACCACTTCTTGAAGAACACGAAAAAACTATTCAATTTATTAACCTGAATAGACTGATTTCATATTCGTTAAGTGTCCGCAATCTGTTTTTCTTAAAGGAATATTTACCAAATTGTTCTTTGCGAACCTACGCTCGCGCATTCCAGAGATTGTCGAAGAGCGGAAAACCCTTCCTTTGTTTAACCTGTTTTGTCAGGTTTATTCTATTATAGCACTTTTATTTATTTTTCAAAGCATAAGCTTTTTTATTTTTGTAACTTTTAAGATATACTAAAAATATGCCAAACGAAACAAGTAAAATTTATTCTGTTCGAATAAAAAATAATAAAAGAAAATTAACTAGAAGAGACCTAATAAATCTCGAAAAAATCATAAATAAAAACGCCAAGCCGGCGCAAATTTGTATTTTTAATAGATGTGGTGAAATTTACAATTTGAAGAGATATAGACCGAACTTTTTTAATTTTGGCATTTATGGCTTTAAGGTTTCTGTTCCTAATTTTAAGCTCCGCATAAATATGTTTTATGCTGAGTTTGAGATTTTTGCGCAATATTATAATAAAAAGAAATTCGAAGCAGTCGAGAAGACAGTTCAGGAGGTTCGAGCGTATTTGGGAGCTCCGCAAGCACGCAAATAAATTTGCGTGAGGACTACCGAAATCTTACCGCGCACGGTTCGCTATCGCTCTCCGTTTGCTAGATTTCGGCAGTTGAATATTGAGCTTTGTGCATTCGAGAGCTTCGTTAAGCCAGTATTGAGAGAATCTAATCGCAACATCAAGCTTTCTGGCAGAATCGAAACCGTCGAGTAATCGCAGTTTTCCTGAATAACATCTATTAAGCCCAGCCAAGATGAAAATACGAGTTAATATGCTCGTGTTTTTTTCTTTAGTAAAAGAACATAAAAAGAGGCTCACTTCCAGCTATGGTGAGTCTCTTTTTATTGTTCCGATCGAGGCAATTTCTGTATAAATTACCTCCGAGGATTAATAAAACCGCGTAAAAAATACATACTTTAACAATCTGGCATTATTTAACAGAAGTCTTCCCTTTCAAAAGCGAGCTAATCAGTAATAATTTAGAGCTTAAGCAATTAGATTAGGAAACTTCAAAACATAACCTTTAGTGGGCGGTTCGAGCTGAAGAAAGAAGACTTTTTCTCTCCTAACTATTCGGCTTTAACCGCTCACTAAAAAGGAACAATTTCTGCAAAATACTAACGAAATTAAGTTTGAGTAATAGCTCGAAAAAATCAAGAGCTCGAAGGTGAAGCTCAAACCGGCAAAACAATTAGGTAATATTGATTTTTTTATTTTGTAGCGCTATTAAAGTATAAAAGAACGGTAATGCGCCCGATTTGGTTCGGGCATCTCTGCCGTTCTTTTGCTTTTATTTACTGATTACTTTTAAAATAGCTTCAATATTGTCATCTCCACCAGCACCTTCTTTTCTAGTAATAAATCCGCTTTCTGGTTCTGAAAATGCAATAGTTGCGCCAACTGTGAGTATTTTGTCTTTTTCTTCTGTATTACTTATTGTTTTGTAGACGGCGTGCAGAGCCTTTAATACGTTTCGGCGATGAATTGAAGACTGCTCTAAATGTTTTTCTGCAAAGTAATTTTTTCTAATAAATAACGGAATTTGAACATAAGCTATAATTATTGAACCTTTTATAATAAGTACTAAAGTTTTTAGATTATCCGCTGCAGCCTTTTTTATATCGCCAGCTAGAAATCCTTCAATTGTTGAGAAATTAAAGATTTGAATATTTAGGAGAGATGCAACAATAGCAACAAGTATAATAACAGACATGGCTAATCCTATCAACCATTTCCTTGATTTATCTTTATGTTCTTCAGCTTCTTCATCAAAATCTTTAGCATATTTTTCTAATATCTCAGCACCAGATACATTACCTGCAGCTTTTTTAAGTACTTCTAAGCTTTCTTCACTTTCTTTAATTTTTTTTCAAAATTTCTAATTTCTTGCGAAAATTTACTGATAGCTTGCTTTGGTTCTGATCTATATATAGCATAGTTAATATAGATTGTATTTAATGCATCCTGGTGATTACCTGCACTGGATATATAGTAGTCAAAGTTATTCCGAAAATAATTTAGTTGATTTAAAGTTTCTGTGTTTGATAGAGTCTGAAGGAATTCTTTATCATCCAAAGCGTCTGCGATGTCATTATAATATCGCTTCGCTGAATCGGTTGATTGGTTTTTTGCGTAATCTCTAATTAATTGAGACAGTTCTTTAAACATAACTAAATTATACTATAAAATGAACTGATTGTAAAATTATTATATAAAATATTGTAGTTATTTGTACTACAAATTAAACCTGCCAACTAAAAAATGAAGGAGTAATCTCTATTCTCTATTTAATTCTGACTAAAATAGAATTGCTTTTATGGAAGTAAATTTGTTATTTTTCAATTTCGAAAATCTTAAATCGTGATTTTACACCGGTTCTCAAGGAAACTCGGCTTTTCGAAACGCAGAATTCTTTGCTTAATAAGTTGATTACTGCTAGATTTGCTTTGCCTTCAATTGCTGGCTCACGAATAAAAATCTCAAAAAACTCACCGTTTTCATCTTGTGATTTTTGAATGAGATTTCCTTTTTTCGAATTTGGCTTAATTTTGCAACGAATCTTCATTTTGTTTAGTTTCGAAGTCTTTTGCTCGTTCTTCACCATAATATTTTATTAAAAATTGGCTCTTATATTCAAAAAAAGTGCCATTTTCAAGACTCTCGCGAATTTTGTCAACCGTATTAATTACGAAAAATTCATTATGAATTGAAGCAAGTGTGCTGGCAAGAATCTCGTCTGCACGGAAAAGATGATTAACATAAGCTTTTGTGAAATTTTGGCAAGTGTAGCAATTGCAATCGCTATCAATCGGTGTGAAGTCCTCTTTAAACTTGGCATTTTTAATATTAATTCGCCCAGAATAAGTAAAGATTGCACCGTTTCGAGCTTGACGAGTTGGCGCCACACAGTCAAATGTGTCAATACCAAATTCCACACCTAAAAATAGATCGGCCGGCTGCGCACCCATTCCTAACAGATGCCGTGGCTTTTCTTCTGGCAAGGTTGTGTTCACCCAAGTTAGAACTTCAGGGATTTCTTCTGGCTGAAAAATTCCGCCAATTCCAAAGCCGTCAAAATCTCTCGAACCTAAAAAGCTTGCACTTTCTTTTCGAAAATCTTCTTCGCGCGCACCTTGAACCACCGCAAAAAGCGCTTGCAGATTTTCGCCTTTTGCGATATGTTCGGTATTTAATTCGTTGTGGCGTTTCAAACACTTTTCAGCCCAAAAATGAGTTTTATCTAATGCGGATTTAATTTGTGCTCGGCCAGCTAGTGGCGAAGTCAATTCATCAAAAGCCATGTGGATATCGGCACCAATTTTATGCTGAAGTTCCATTGAAATTTCAGGGCTCATAAAAATCTTTTCGCCTGAAATGTGAGATTTAAACCAAACTCCGTCTTCGCCAACTTTTGCGAGCTGATTTGAGTTATGGCGTGCTAAATTTGAATCACCCTTCGAAATGTGTGAAGTTGCGTTAATTCCCTTTTTGTAGGCCATTCCAAGTGAAAAAACTTGAAAACCGCCTGAATCAGTAAAGGTTGGTGCGTTCCAATTCATGAACTTATGGATTCCGCCAGCTTTTGCTAGAATATCTGCACCAGGCCGAAGCATTAGATGGTAGGTGTTTGCCAGTACGGCTTGCGCACCAGTTGAGCGGATTTGCTCGGGCGTCATTGCCTTCACTGTCGCATTAGTTCCGCCTGCAATATAAGCTGGAGTTTTAATTTCGCCATGTGGAGTTTGAATTACACCAGTTCTTGCCAAAGTACCATTAAGGCGAGTTTTAATTTCGAAATTTAGAGCTTTTTTCATCTGTTAAAGTATAACATAGAAATATTTTTTTTGCAATTTAAAAACCGCCCAGAAGAGCGATTTTTAAGAATGTTATTCAGTAATTTCAACACCCATTGAACGAGCTGTTCCGGCGATAGTTTTCATAGCGCCTTCAAGTGAAACTGCGTTCAAGTGTTCCATTTTAGCTTCAGCAATTTCTTGCAATTGAGCTTTTGTAATTTTACCAACTTTGTCAGTTTTTGAATTTCCTGCACCTTTTTGGATTCCTGCTCGGTCTCGAATCATATCGTCAACTGGTTGACCAAGTGATTTCCAAGTGAAAGTTCGGTCTTCGAAAACTTGAAGGTGAACAATTACGTCTTTACCCATCATATCTTTAGTTTTTTCATTGAATGGGTTGATGAAGTCCATCATATTTAGACCCCATTGACCAAGTGTTGAACCAACTGGAGGACCTGCTGTTGCACGGCCAGCTGGGATTCGAAGTTTCAAATTTCCAATAACTTTTTTTGCCATAATTTCCCTTTAAATAATTTTTTACTTGATAATTCAAGTGCGTAACGTATTAATTTTAGCATATTTTTTTTAAAATTTCAAGCTTCAATTCGTTTATTTTAGGACTATTAACTCATTGTGTAAAATTTTGTGAAGATTGTTCGACGGAAAATTATGAATATGAAAATGTGATTAGCATGAAAAATATTGTTAAAATACATTGCTTGTAAGAAATGGCATTAGTTTAATATAAACCTCTATAGCCCCCAGCTTTGCTATGCTTTTTCTTGTCTTTAATTTTTAACTATGCTATAATTTTAAAATCACGCTTTGGAGGTTTAAAAATGGAAAATCGTGAAGTACTTGAAGTTCTAAAAGATTTTGGGCGGGTTTATATTGTGGGAAGTTTTGCAATATATAAAGCTCTCTGCATTGATTCTGCTCAAAATAACGATATTGATATTGTGGTAAAAACAAATATAGCTGTCTCAAAAATTCGTAAACGGCTTGAAGATCTGGGCGGAACTTTTGTCGAAAATACTAATCACAAAGGCTTTCGAATTAACTATCGCGGACAACTTTTTGATATTTGGAGAATCAAAGATACGGATGCGATTTTTGAACAAGGCTTTGAACGAAAGTATCATAATATTACAGATCTAATTTCGTCATTCGGTTTCAATCTTTACCAGGTTTGTATTTGTGTCGAAGATGGGATGATTCTAGCAACACCTGAATTTCACAAATATTCTCGAACGCAAGAACTTGAACTTATTAATCATAATTTATCAAATCCTGAGTATATGATAGATAAAGCTCTTAGGATTAATAAAAACGTTGTTTCCAAAAAGTAATTTTTTTCTCGCTGAATTTGGCGAGATTTTTAATTTAAATCAAATTAAAACGCTCAATTTTGAGCGTTTTTAGCTTTCGAAATTTAAAATTAGATTTTTTCAATTTGAAGAATATCAAGCTCAACTGGTGTTTCGCGGCCAAACATTGAAACCATCACTTTGATTTTGCCTTTCACGGCGTCAATCTCAGAAACTGCACCTTCGAAACCTTTGAATGGACCATCGATAATGTTGATAATTTCACCTTCAGAAAAGTTAATTTCAAACATTGGCTCTTCGGCGCCCATTCGGCGGCGAATATCACGCATTTCTTTTTCAGAAACTGGTGTTGGTGAATCTGAACCAATAAATCCAGTCACACCTGGTGTGTTTCGAACAACAAACCAAGTCTCCTCGGTTAATTTCATTTCAACCAAAACATAACTTTGTAGAATTTTTCGTTCAACAACTTTGCGTTTTCCATTCCTAACTTCAATCTGCTTCTCTTTCGGAACAAGCGTGTCGAAGATTTTGTCGGCCATATCTACACCTTCAATTCGTTGGCGAAGATTTTCCGCAACTTTGTCTTCATATCCCGCTAAAGTTGTAACCGCATACCAGTTTCGGGAATCATCATATCGTTTATTTGCCATAAATACCTTTCAAAATTACTTAATTAGTGTTTTAAAAATCCAGTTAAACAAGCCGTCTAGCAATAAAATTAATGTTGCAAATCCTACAGAAAATGCAATTACGGCACTAGTCATTTTCCAAGTTTCTTTGCGAGTTGGCCAGCGAACGAGTTTTAGTTCTTTCCAAGAAGCTACCAAATATTTACCAAGTGCAACAAATGGAATTATAACAAATTTAAACGGTTTCGTTAAAATTTGCACAAATTTTGGTGCTGATTTTTTAGCTTTTTTCTCTGTTTTGATGCCAGCAACTTTTGCAGCATATTTGCTTATTTTTAGCTCTTTCGAAACTTCTTTTTCAGGCTTCGATTTTGCGTTTTTTGCTTTAACGCAAGTTATTTTGGTTTCTTTCTTCGCCATCTTTCTCCTATTCCAAAATTAAAAAGCCTATTAGGCTTGATATGTCAAGTATACCATAAAATTTTTAAAAAAGCAAAAAATATGCAAAAATCTATTCTTTAATTTTTGGGAGTTCAAAAAAGAATTTCGAACCGTGGTTTAATTTGCTTTCGAGTTGAATTTTTGTACCAATTTTTGCCGCCAATTTTGAAGAAATATAAAGTCCTAAGCCTGTGCCGCCAGTTTCTCGCGTTCGCCAATCTTCACTCCTGTAAAACTTTTCGAAAATCCGTTTTTGATCGCTTGAGCTAATTCCAATCCCAGTGTCTTTAATCTCAAAAATTACACCTTTTTGTGAATTTTTAAAACAAATTTCAATTGAGCCCTCGCGCGTATATTTTAAGGCATTTGTGATAAAATTTTGTAATAGTTCTTCTAAATAAAGTTTGCTAGCTTTAACATGATTAAGATTATTGTCAATATTTAAATTGAGGCTTAGTCCTCTTTCGAAAGCTGTTTTGTGATATTTTTTGAAAAGTGTCTCGGCGAGCTCCTTTGGGTTAATCTCTTCTATTCCCTCACCGATTCCTCTTTCTGTGCGTGAGAGTATTGAGAGATCATTTACCATTGTTGCGAGAAAATTATTTTGGCTGTAGGCAGTTTTAGCAGATTTTTCAAGCATTTTAAAAGGTGCTTTTTTATCAATCAGCAGTTTTAAATTACTCAAAGAACCTTCTAAAATTGCTACTGGTGTGCGAAGCTCGTGGCTCACAACACTAATAAATTCATCACGCTCTTCATCGAGCGTTTTTTGCTTGGTAATATCACGTAAAATTACCACGAATTTTTTTAAATTAGACCTTGATTTTTTCGAAAAAGATTCTTTAATTTTAATAATTTCAATTTCAATTCGTAGTGTTTCATCTTCTTTTTGAAGGATTAAATCATTGGTTGAGAAATATGGCTTTCCTGCTTTAAGAATTTCTTGAATTTCGAATTTCTGTGTGTTGATTTTTGCAAGCTTACAAATTTTCGAAAGGTTCTTATTTAAAATTTCACTATTTTCACCTAAAATTTCAAGCGCTGCGGAATTGTATAATTCAATTTTTCCGCGAGAATCAATACCTAGAACTGCATCAGTTAAGCTGTTGATAATCGTTAAGATTCTATTTCGCGAATCTTCAGCATTTTTACGGGCTTCAAACATTTTTTGGCGAGTTTGTCTTTGACGAACTCCAAAAATTATAAAAGCTAAATTTAAAGTAAAAAGTGCAAAAAATATCACTATAAAATTATTAAAAGTTGGCGGATTAGTAATAAAAATAATTGCAATTTCAGACAGAAAAATCATTGTGCCGAGCATGAATCTTATTAAGAGCTCATTTTTGCAATTATGAAATTTATCCATAACCATAATTATACGCTAAAGAAAATGAAAAATCAATTTTAAAAACCGCAAGAACAAGGGTAAACTGCGGTTTTAAAATTTATTCACCATGCTTGCGGTCAAGCGACATAAAGCGGAGGCGTTCTGGGTGGAAATAGAGCTCAATTGTACCAACTGGGCCATGGCGGTGCTTGGCAAGAATGAGATCGGTGATATTCTCTCGCTCAGTTTCAGGATTATAATAAGCTTCACGATAAAGAAACATCACGATGTCTGCGTCTTGCTCAATAGAACCAGACTCACGAAGATCGGCGAGTTGCGGTATTTTAGGGTCACGGCTCTCAACGGAACGACTAAGCTGCGAAAGCGCAATTACGGGTACGTTTAGCTCACGCGCAAGTAACTTTAAGCCACGAGAAATTTCTGAAACCTCTTGAACACGGTTTGCTGAAGATTTTGCTGAGCCGCTTCCTTGCATTAGCTGGAGGTAGTCGATAACAATTAAGCCGAGTTCGCCGTCATGCGCAGCGCGCCGTGCTTTTGTTCGCATCTCGAGAACACTTACACCTGGTGTATCATCAATAAAAATCGGAGCTTCAGCCATCTCGCCCATTGCGTCAGCTAGTTTTGCGAAGTCTTCATCACTCAAATTTCCCGTTCGAATATTCCACGAATCAACTCCAGCGGCATCTGCGAGCATACGGTCGACGAGCTGTTCTTTACTCATCTCGAGGCTAAAGAAAAGCACTGATTTCTTCTCGATCGTAGCAATATTGTAAGCCAGATTTGTTACGAAAGTTGTTTTTCCCATCGCTGGTCGGGCGGCAAGAATAATTAAATCTGAACGCTGTAAACCTGCTGTTTTGTTGTCGAGATCACGATAGCCTGTTCGAATCCCACGAATTGCTCCTTTATTTCTATAGAGCTCATCTAATCTTTCGAAAGAATCATTCAAAATATCTTCCATTGAAGATAAATCTTGTTTTAAGCTCGCGTCTGAAACGCTAAAAAGTTCAGCTTCACTTTGGCCTAAAAGCTGCGGAACGGTTAGTTCTTCATTGAAAGCTAATTCAGTAATATCGCCGCCAGCCTTGATTAGCCGTCTTCGAACTGCTGCTTGAGCAACAATTTCAGCATAACTTGCTGCGTGCGAAGCTGTTGGAACGTAGTTCGTTAATTCTGCTAAATAGCTTGAGCCACCAACTGCATCAAGTTCTTCCCTTTTTTTGAGTTCATTTGTAAGTGTTAGAAGGTCGACCGGCTGGTGATGTTCGTAAAGTCGAATAATCGACGCAAAGATTGTAGCGTGGCGTTTGTCATAAAAATCTGCCGCTTTCACGATCTCTACAATATCAATTAGAACTTCCTCATCAATCAAAATAGCGCCAATCAAACTCATCTCGGCATCTAAATTCTGTGGCGGAATTTTACCGCCGGTTTTCTCGCTACTCATCAATTTTTACCATTTCTCCACCCCCCATTAAATCCTGAACACTTGCAATCGCTGGGTCGCTCGCAGGTTTTGCAGTTCCGAAAATTTCAATCACCCAGCCGTCTGCGCCAATTTTCTTTAAAGCTTTTCCTATTGAAGCTTGAGCCTTTGCTTTCTCGAGTTGCTTTTGGCTAAAAGGTCTGCCCGTATATATTTTAATTTTACCGTTTTCAAAAATATGGCCAGATTGTTTTAGAATCGTTTGAACTCCCTTATCGCCCTCATCAATCGCGCCCCAGAAGTCCGCCCATTTAAATTCTTTCTTTTCGCTCAGATCTTGATTTTTATTTTCATCTTTCGGTGGAATTTCATTCAAACTTTCTGAATTTTCACTTTTTAAAGATTCATTTTCGTCACCTTTTTGTGGAATTTCTATCTTATCTTCAAGATTTTCATTCTTTTGCGAATTTTCGAAAGTTTCTTTTTGTGAGCTAGGCTGGTTTTCTGATTTACTTTTTGAAATTTCTATCATTTTTTTATTTTTTGGCTTCGAAATTGTTTTTTGTTGAACTTGTGTCGAAATATTTTGATTTATTGAAAACCGCGGCGTAAAACTTGGCTGAATAAAAATTGAAAGCAACTCCATTTCAATAAAATTTGACTTTTCTGCTCGTGTTAGTGGTATTAAAAATTGCGAAAGATATGGTTTTTCACCAACATTTTCAGTGATAAAATTTAAAAGCTGGCTAGCAAAATTCTTCAAGTCTACGCCAGAATTGCGAACATCTCGTACGATTTGCAAAATTTCGTTTGAATTTTGGTTTTCAAAAGCTGAAATTAAAGCATTAATTTGCATTTTCGGTGCCAATCCAAGGACTTCTTCAAGCAAATTTGCTGTAATTTCTTCGCTTTTTTCTGCAATACTTGAAATTTGATCAAGCAACGAAATGCTATCACGGAAGCTCCCCTCGCCACGTTCGGCAATAATTTCAATCGCTTCTTTCGAAATATTAATTTTTTCATTCTTAGCAATAAATTCTAAATGAGCGCAAACATCTTCTTTTGAAATAAATCGAAAAACAAACCGCTGAGTTCGGCTGATAATTGTTGCTGGCAATTTGTGAGCATCGGTTGTGGCAAGAATAAAAACGGCGTGTTCTGGTGGTTCTTCAAGAGTTTTGAGAAGCGCATTAAAAGCAGCCTTCGAAAGCATATGAACTTCATCTATAATGTAAACACGATATTTGGCGGAAAACGGCACAACTTGCACATTGTCTCGAAGCTGGCGGATGTCGTCTACTCCGTTGTTGCTAGCGGCATCAATTTCAATAATATCTGGATGATTATCTTCTTCAGAATACGGCAGATTATTAATTTCGTGGGCTAAGATTCGCGCAATAGAAGTTTTGCCAACACCACGCGGGCCAGTAAAAAGGTAAGCATGGGCAATTTTCCCTTGTTTTAAAGCATTTTCAAGCACTGTTGTGATGTGTTTTTGACCCACAACTTCACTTAATTTCTTACTCCGATATTTGCGATATAATGCTTTACTCATTAGTTCTATTTTATCAGTTTTTTACTTAAAAATCAAATAAACTAGCCTGTCGTTCTGGCAAATTAAGTTCAATAATTTTTGGTGAAATTCGAATTTTTCGCCCCGTAAATTTTTTAAGTGGTATTGAAATAATTTCACCTTGTTGTTCAGCGAGTAAAATATAACCAACTTGAGCTTTTAAAATACCTGAAAAAATCAAAGTTTCACCGTTTTGATTTTGCGAACAATTTTGTATTTCAAGCATTTCTCCACTTGGAATTTTACCATTTTTTGAATAAAATTTATTCAAATCTATTGGATCTTGTTTTTCGAAAACTACTTTTTGGGCGGTTTCTATTTTTTTGCGAGCATCAAGAAGTGCTTTTTCTGCTTTCGAAAAAACAAAATCTTGTTCAAGCAATTTTAATTTCACATTTGCTTTGACATTTTCACAAAAATCTGTCATTTTCGATATTTTCTCTTCATAATTTCGAGCAATATTTGCACTCGAAAATTCACCTAAAATCAACGCGGCTCTCGCCCCTTGTTCAAGCAATCTTGCAATTCCTCTCCCTGCAAAACTAATTCCAACCTTGATAGTTTCATTTGAAAAATATGCTAAATAAACAAAATGTGGCTGCAAATTTCGCTCAATCTGTTGTTTTGAAATTTCCCCATCTTTTACATTGTAGAATGCTGGATTAAAGCCGGTTCTCTTTTGGCAATTTTGACATTGTTCATATTTTTTGTCAAGTTCATAATTCTCTGGGCAGACAAAATCTTCGCCTGTCTCCAAGCTATGCCAACCAATACAGAATCGTTTTAAAAGGTCAATTTCTATTGAAATCGGTTCTTCAAAATCTGGCGAAAAGCTTAAAATCTCACCAGAACCCAAATCTGTCAACCTCCAACGTGGTTTCTGGTTTCTATCAAAATCGACACGGGTTAAAAGATAATCTTTTTCAAAAAAATCTTTATTCATTAGTTATTAGAATCCTTAAAATCTGCGATCAAATCTGCCTCAAAAGCTCGCGTTCCTTTTATATCTTTCGAATATTTTTCTTCATCTAGCACAAAATCAAATGATTTAATTTTTGCCCAAACAGCTTGAATCAGAGTTTTTAGCCGTTCCTCTTCTTCAGGTTTAAATATGACTTCAAAATTATAAGTTTTTTCAGTGTGTTTATCTGGTTCAATGAATTCCAAAACACCCTTTTCAACCGTGTAGCCCGAAAATTCTGGTGCATTTTCGATCAAAATTTTATAAAAATATAGCTGCTGTGTATATTCGTGAATTTTTGTTGAATTTGTATCGAATTTATTAGTTTTGATATTAAAAGGAATTGAACCAGTCTTATAATCAACGACTGTGATTTTTTTATTTTCGCGGTCTAATCGAATTAGATCAATTTTTCCAGTTAGAACCGCATCTCCCACCGTTACACCAATACCACTAAAGTTTTTTTCGGCTATATTTCCAGGTTTAAACTCTCCTAAGTTATTCTTGAAAAAGTTTTCAAAAATTTGATTAAATCTTTCTAAAATTTCTTCTTTATCTTTTTCTGAGAGTGGGTATTTCGAAAATCTTTCGTTGGCATATTTTTTAATATTATCAATATTTGGCGTATTACCAGAATTAATTTCATCTTGAATATAGTTAAAGCCTTCATGAACGATATTTCCAAGCGTTAGGGCTGGACCGTAAGCTCCAGGAAAACATAAAATTTTATTTTCGAAAAAGGTTTGAGGGCCTTTATATTGGAGGCTTGTATAGGAGTTTAGATCTGTTGGGCTTAATTTGTAGTTTTTGATTCTTGGCTTCAAAAGCTCCCGCATTTCTTCATTTTTGATGGTATAAAATTCGTGCCAGTTTGTTTCGATTTCATCAGCTTCAAGTGATTCTCTTTGGATTTTTGAAACCTCTTGCCATTTTTTAGGTAGAATCTTTGATTTTAGGACTCCGTCTTCTTCTCGCTCATCTAAAAATGATAGTGTTTTTTTGGTTTTTCCAGTTAAATCACTGTTGTAGTTTGTAAGATAAAGTTGAGTTTTTGCACGTGTCATTGCTACAAACATCAAGCGTTTGCGCGTATCTTCACCCTCATCTTCGATATTTGTAAATTTAAGGTTCGCGGGCATCGTGATATTTTCGCCACCACCGCCTTTTCTTGCAGAATTCCAGCTATCTTGATTGAGCGAAATTAGAAAGGTATATTCAAACTCCAAGCCTTTTGCTACAAAGGGTGTCATAACTTGAACTGCATTTTCACTTGTATTGTGCGGATTTGTACTTAGAATTTGAATTTCAAATTCTTCGCATAATTCAACATAATTTATTAGAATATCAAGCTTATTATTTTCTTCATTCGAAAATTCTCGCAGTTTATCTCGCAGAATAGTTAAGTTCAAGATTGTATCATAAAATTCTTCGTCAGATTTTTGCGAAACAAAATCTCGAATTGGTGATTTTAAGCTTTCGCGAATTTCCCTTGAACCCAAAATATAATCAAAAAGCTCTTCGAAAGTCTTTTCGTATGAAAATTCAGCTAGCGTAACTAAAATTTCACCCAAATTTCGAATTTGTTCAACTTCGCTTTTTAATATAGCTTCAATCCAAAAATCACGATTATCTTTGGCCGCCCAACTCATTTTCCAAACTTCAACTGGTGGAATTTGCCAAAAATCAAAACTCAAAACTTCAGGGAAAAGATTCGCCATTTTGTCTTCATCTTTATCGCGAATTGCCAAAATTAGCTTCGAAATCTTAATTAGCTGCAAAATTATTTCATTTTTTAGAATATTTTCGCGTTTCTCATAATAAATTGGTACATTTTGGTTTTTTAAATACGGCACAAAAGCTTGCAGAATCTTGTGCTTTGGCGCAATTACTGCAATTTCTTTTGGCGCAACTCCGTTTTGAATTAAATTCGAAATTTTTTCTGCAACCCAAGAAAATTCTGCGATTTGACTTTCGAAATTCATTCGTTCAAGCTTAGTTTCTCGGTCGATGAAATTCCCTTCTGCTGAAATATCTTTCTCAATTTTAATTGGCAAGTTTTTAGTTAATCGCCCTGAAATCGTATTTGCAACATTTTTTGAAGCAGTCAAAATATCGCCGTGCGAGCGGTAATTTTTAGTTAAGTTGATGACTTTTGTATTTTCACCAAAACGATTATAGAAATCAATCATGTTCGACTTACTTGCACCTTGAAAAGCCATGATTGCTTGGTCATCGTCGCCCACTGCTAAGACATTTGGCTTACCCTCCATAACAGGATTATTTGTGAGTAGTTCAATAATTTTCGCCTGCGAATCATTAGTATCTTGGTATTCGTCTAATAATAAATATTGATATTTTTCTTGAAGTGTAAACCGAAAATCATCGTTATTTTCAAGTGTTTCGATAACTTCCAAAATCATATCATTAAAATCATAAAGTCCACGATTTTTCATTTCATTATTGAATTTTTCATAAAAATCAGCAAATTCAAGTAGTTTTTTATTCGCATAAGTGTCGCTGATTTGAAAATTATCTTCGAAATCTTTTAAATTAAGGAAAGTATTCTTCCAATCTGTTAAAGGCTTTGATTTTCCAGTTTCTTCTGCCTCAAGATAGGCTTCATTCAATTTTTCGAAATAAAAATACAGATTACTTTTAAACTTTGTATCGTTTAAATCTTTTGAGATTGAATTTTTTAAATTATCGAGAATTGCTGAATAGAACGGCTGAACCTGTGCAAAAGTTCGCCCGTTAACTAGTAATCCTTTAATGCTCTCGTTAAAAATTTCTTGCTCAGAAATATTTGCCTTTGCAACTTTTCGCAAATCATCTGGCGAAATATAAGCATTTTTCATTTCTTTTATCGTGGAGGCAATATTTGAAATAGGGATTTTTTTGAGTTTTGAAGAGCTTCGTAATTCGTTTGATATTTTTGTTATAATTTCTTTTGTGATTAATTCATCGGTAGCCTCGTTAAGATTTTTATCTGTGAAATATTCGCGATAATTTTGAATAATTTCATTTGCGAAACCGTGATAAGTGAAAATTCCAACTTTAAAAGAATCCGTACCGATAAAACGTGAAAGTCGCTCGCGCATATTCGAAGCTCCAGCTTCAGTAAAGGTCATTGCAAGGATATTTTCTGGCGCTGTGTCGGTTTTTTGCAAAATATTAGCAATTCGTGTTGAGAGCAATTGAGTTTTCCCTGTCCCTGGCCCAGCAATCACCAAGACTGGTCCATCGATTGTATCGACTGCTTCTTTCTGCTCAGCGTTTAACATTTTATAATTTTTTTCGAAAATCTTTTGAAAGTCGTTCATTCTTCCATTTTATCATAAAAAGCGAACCTTGTTTAGAGTTCGCTTTGCGATTTATGTGAATACTCTCCGTTTTTGTTTGGTGAATATTTGAGGTCGAGCTTTTTCTCGAGTGATTCAATTCGATCTTGGTAATTTTTTTCAATTTTTTGCTGTCCATCAGAATTTTTAAGATAATCATTATAAAAAATCCCAAGAATGATACTATTTACAACCAGCCCAATAAGAAGAATAATAGTTAAAATAATATGTAAAATTGATAAATCTCTTTTTTCGAAAAATTTCATAAATTCCTTTCTCGTAATTTTATATTAATTAAAGCATAAGTTTAATGAAAAAACAATATTTAGAAAACGAAAAAAGCCCGCAATGCGAGCTAAAATTTTAATCTATTGGTTGAAATCTACCGTCCATAAACATTCCTTTCGGTCGTGACCAGATTTTACTATTACCAACTTCGCAGTAATTTACGAGTTCTTCATCTTGTTCTGTGTGATGAGAAATACTTAGAATTTCGTATTCTCCACCCTTATAGTGCCTATACTTTCCACCAATTTTAATTTCTTTGATAGGCTTAAAAGGGTTGTAGCCCAAACAATCGTGAAGGATTTTTTTTGATAATCTTACTGATTTCTAATTTCGAGCATTCTGTTATCTTAAAATTATTGTCATTAACTAAAAAGCTAAAAGAAACCGATGGGTTGTCAGGAGAAACTCCCTTTTCAGGAATTAACAATCCCGAATAATCAAGCTCTAAATTCTTAGCCTTAAAACTATCTCGCAGAGTATAAGAAAATAAACCTTCCCAATCAATCGCTCGAATTGACAAAATAATTTGCTTATGAACAACAAGCGTCAAGTTAAGCGTTGTATCCTTTGCGGCTTCTTCTAAAGAAATCATAAAACCACCTCCAAATGTGCTAACTATAATTATTATAAAATAAAGCATAATTAAAAACAAGCCCTTTCGAGCCTGTTTTTATGAAATTTTTAAAACTATGAATTAAATTTTACCAATAAATCAATTGTTTTTTCTGTCAAAATCTGATTTGCCAAGTTTCGGCGAACGTCATCTGATGAAAGCTGTTTTTGAACCTCTTTGCTGTTTCTGTATTGTTCTTTAAGTTGTACAATTCGGGCATCAAGCTCTTTAGTGTCTGACTTAACTTTTTCAACTTTCGAAAGTTCTGCTAAAGCCAATCCAGATTTTACGCGCATCTCAGCTGCTTCTTTAACGTCTTTTTCGAGCCATTCTTCACGAGTTTTACCCATTCGTTCAAGATAATCTTCAAGTGAAAGCCCAGAATACATCAAATTTTGTTGCATATCCATTTCAATGCTGCGCTTTTGATCTTCGAGCAAGATTTCTGGCACGGGAACTTTCGAAACTTCTGATAATTTTTTAACAAGTTCGTCTTTGAATTTTTCATCCGCTTCGGCTTGTTTTTGAGTTTTCAAATCTTCTTCAATCTGTTTTTCGAATTCTTCTTTAGTTTTGAAATCACCTAATTTCGAAAGGAAATCTTCGTTGATTTCTGGCTCAACATTCTCTCGAACTTCGTGAATTTTTACTTCAAAAACAACTTTTGCACCAGCCAAGTCTTTTGCATGGTAATCTTTTGGAAATTCCAAATCAAGTGAAAGTTCATCGCCAGCTTTTTTGCCAATCAGACCTTCTTCAAACCCAGGAATGAAAGATTTTGAGCCAAGTTCAAGAGGAAATTTTTCAGCTTTTCCACCATCAAAAGCTACGCCATCTTTTTTGCCTAAAAAGTCAATGACGACTTCATCGCCATTTTTTGCCTCACGCTCAACTTTTTTCTTTTCGGCAAAATTCTTCAAAATTCGATCGATTGTTTCTTTAACTTCTTTTTTCGAAACTTTTACAGCTTCTTTTTTTATGCCTAATTTTTTATAGTCGCCAAGTTTAACTTTTGGCATGATTTCGGTAGTTGCTGTAAATTCTAGCTCGGTTCCAGGAATAAATTTTTTAACATCAACTTCTGGCCGATTAATTGCTTGAACTTTTTCTTTTAGAAATGCTTCAGCGACAGATTTTGAAAGCGCGTTTTCAAGTGTTTCTTGACTGAGCAAATTTGGATCAACTTGCGCAGCAACCATTTCGAGGGGCGCTTTTCCTTTTCGAAAGCCTTCAATTTTAACTTCTTTAGCGAGCTTTGTTAGTGCAACTTGTTCAGCGGCTTTTAATTCCTCAGCTCCAAGAGAAATTGTAAGCTCAACTTTTACATCTGAAATATTCTTTAACTTTGTCTTCATATCTATATAATTATAACACACCCTATTTTTTTATGCAAAAAAGAGTGTTAATGAGTGCTCAATAGTTTATTAATATGCAGTCCTCATTTATGAAAAATAAAAAGATATAAAAATAAACTGCTGTTGTCTAATGAATAATTATTTTGCCAAATAATTTCGCCGCACGAATTCGTACATTAAAATGCCACTAGCCACTCCAACGTTAACGCTTCTCGTTGAGCCAAATTGTTCGATTGCAATCATTTCTTCGCAGGCCTTGATCATTTCTTCTGAAAGACCATCGCTCTCGTTTCCGAAAACGAAAATAGAGCCTTTCAAAAGTTGTGTATTGTTTAGATTCTTTGCACCTTTCTGGTTGTCGATTGCGATAAGTTTAAATTTATTCTCTTTCGCCCAATCTATAAAATCTTGCACGGTTTTATGATGAAAAACATTCATATAAGCCTCGGTCTTCATTGCACCGCGCCGATTCCAATGTTTTTTGCCAACAATATGAATTCCTGCAGCATTAAAAGCATTGGCGTTTCGAGCGATTGTGCCAATATTAAAATCGTGCTGAAAGTTCTCAACAGCAATATGAAAATCGTGCCGCGAAGTCTCAAGATCTTTTTTAATTTCTTCAACCGATACACCCTTATATTTATCAATCACATTTCGGGTATCGTTTTGAACGGTTAAACCTTCGCCAGTTTCGAAATTTGGTTTATTTTCCATTTCGAACCGATTTCACTAATTCTTTAGTGTCTGGGCGACCTTTTACGCCAGGATTCAAAATATGCATTGGGTCGAAAATGTCTTTAATTTGCGAATATAATTCTTCAATTTCTTCACTGATATTTCTTGCAACAAAATGACCATAAATTCGCCCTTCACCTGCACCATACGCAAATTCGCCATCAACTTTTGCAAGTAAAGCACCAAGGTCGGCAATAAATTTTAGTGATTTTTGACGGTCGCTAATTTTCGAAAAGTCGAATTCAGCTAGAATTTCAAAAATAGAGGTTAGTGCTGAACCTTGAATTGGTGCGGGAATACTGTGTTGTAAGGCAAGTTTTTGAAGTCCTAAATAGAAAGTTTCGAAACGCTCCATTGGCACATAGACACCTTGAATCGGGTAGATTTCTTGCTTGATTACACCACTCCTCGCTCGCAAAATTTCACGAACATCACGAATTGCTTCAAGTTCAGCTTTCGAACGTTCATCGTCTTCTGGAATCCAAACGGTTGCGCCTTCAAATTTCTTGGCAATTTTTTCAATTTTATGTATTTTTGATGTAATTTTCTTTGCGTTTTTGTCTGAGATTCCAACAACTAAAACTAATTTCGTGGCTAAATTTTGTGAACTCCTCTCAAGATAAAATTGATATTTTTTACCAGAAGCAACAGCAGCTTCAAACATTTTGCCATCAAATAATTCAACGATATCTGGTGCGAATTTGGCAATTTCATCATTAAAATCACGCGCATCATCGCGATTTGAAAAACTTACAACCATAAAATTGGTCTCATTAATTATGTAATTTGTTTGAATTTTTGCCTCGGTAATAATTCCTAGCGTTCCGAGCGAGCCAAAAAACAACGGAATTAAATTAAACGTTCCATCTTCACTTTTTACATTTGTAATTCCAGAATAGCCGAAGCTAGAATCGCTGTCGATTTGTTGAATTAAACTGTAATTATCTTCAATTAAAGTATCAATTTTGCGATAGATCTCTCCTTCAAAATTAGAAAGTGCGATTTTCTCGCTTAATTCCTTGCGGGAAATTTTTCCAATATTAACAATATCGCCATTACTCAAGACAACTTCTGCTTCACTAACAGAATTTACTAAGTCGCCATAATTAAACTTTTCGCTCGGCAAGTTCATTGCAATCGCCCCACCGACTGTGAGCCTTTCGCCAGCTGGACTTTGTGGAATTTCCATCGCTTGTGATGCGATTGCGAGATTTAACTTTTGAAAATTTGCCCCGGCTTGAACCTGAACAGTTTTAGCTCGTAAATCAAGCTCTTTAACTTTATCAAGATGTCGTGAAATATCTAATATAATTCCTTTTCCAATTGAAGAACCGTCGGTGCTTCCGCCATAGCCTCTCGCCGTAACACCAAAAATATGACCTTTTTCAGCTAACTGCCAAGAAAACCGCATAATTTTTTGAATATCTTCACTAAAACGCGGGTAAACCACTAATTCTGGTTGAATTTTAAGAAAACTTCGGTCGGTTGAAAACTGCTTCAATCGAGTTTCGCGCGCCGAAACTTCACCAATAATGTGTCCATTTAGATATTTCGCAATTTTACTCATTTGTTCCATTTTAGCACAAGCACAATTAAATTTCAACTTTTGATTTTTATTACGAAGAATGGTAAAATAGTTTATATGTATTCAAGAGCAACTCCTTTTCAAAAAGCAGACAAAATTGCTGGAACGCATCAAAAAATTGATCGTGCGGCTCGCTTAATTTTGCGCGAAATTATTTCGAAAAACCCAAAATTCTCAAAAATTCGCTTCCCTAAAATTGATGAAATTTTAGTTTTTGAGGGAAATGGCGGTCCTGACGGAATTAAAACAAAATCACCAGGAAAAGATGAGCCTTGGCATTTTGTTGAGCCTTATGGTGATTTAGCGCCAATTCGAAGCTACGTTGAAAATCATCTTTTTAATATTTCGAAAGCTTTGAACGAAGAAAATTTTGTACGAGCAAGTTTTGAAGCTGGCTGGATGGCGCATGCAATAACTGATGCTTTAACGCCAGCTCATCAGTTCCCGATGACTGATAAAATTATTGAAATTTCTGGAAAAAAACCCGAAGAACGCGATAAATTGATTAAAAAGATGTTTCTTTCTGGGAAAAATTGGCGCGAGCGGATTTTGAAGAACTGGGAATATATTGGACCGAAAGGTGTAATGAGCTCGCATATGCTTTATGAAATGGGTGTTGCTACAATGATAACTTCAGTTGCTGCAAAGAAAATCATAAAGAGCCCAACAGATGAAGAAATTTTGCGAGTTTTAAAGGGTGAATTTATGCAAATTTTTGAAGAAAAAATTAAGTGGGTTGCCGACCAAAAATATTATGAAAGATATTTAGAGAAAGGCTGGACGACTGCTTTAGCACGAGAAACTAAACATGATCTTTTGCCTGAAATATCAAAAATTGTGGCACTTGGATGGTTTGAAGGTATTCGTCGAGCTCTTGAAGAAGATTTCGAAAATGCAAAAAATAAATCTGAGGATAAAAAATGAATATTCGGTTGATCTCAGGGATTTTTAAAAATCATAAAATCACAGCTCCAAATTCTCGCCAAACTCACCCAATGAGCGAACGAGCAAGAAACGCAATTTTTAATACGATTCAGGCGGAAATTCCAAATGCTGAAGTTCTTGATGCCTTCGCCGGGACTGGATCTTTGGGTCTTGAAGCGATTTCTCGTGGTGCTAAAAAAGTAGTTTTTATTGAAAAAAACAGATTAGCGCAAAAAATATTGGCCGAAAATTTAAAAATTATCGAGAAGAATGAAAATGCTGGCGAAGCTAAAATAATTCGAAGTAGTGTTTCGGGCTGGATTGGGTCGAGCCAATCTCAATTCGAAATTGGTGAAATTTTAGAAATTCCAGCTTTTGATATAATTTTTGCCGATCCGCCGTACTATGATCCTCAATTTCCATCTATCGAAAAGCTTTCGAAAAGGCTAAGATCTGGTGGAATATTAGTTCTATCGCAACCCAAAGAAATTGAAAATTTTAAAGCAGAAAATTTAATTTTAATTAGTGAAAAGCTATATTCTGGTGCAAAAATCTTATTTTTTCGTGCAAAATAATAAAATAACCCTCAGGAGAAGGGTTATTTTATTGGGTTAAATTACAATCTTTCAAAAGAATCGGCGAAATTTGCAAAATTATTATCAAGAATATCTCCACCATTATTTGAAACCATCGCAATAAAGAATGCTCGAGTCTTCCCAGACTTATCTTTTTTAGTAGGTAGGGCTAATATTTTTATAAATTGACTGTTGTGTGAGATATTTCCTTCAACTGCCCGAGCTCCTTTGAAATCGATTACTTTGAAATCTTCTTCTGAAACATAACTTGAAAAATTACCGCCGACACCATTGATCGCAGAGTGGATTAATTTCTCCTTGCTAAGTTTTTGAGTGTCTTCATAATTTTCATCTGTATCTGTATAACCAATGATGTAGGCATTTATTGCATGATTTGTGGAGTCTGAGGATGCACAAACATAGCCAACTGAATTATCGCCAGTATTTTGTTTTGTAAAATTATCACATCCTTTCCCTTTGATTGCAAAAACGCCTTCCTCAGGTATGAACTTACCTGCATTTTTAGCTTTTCTAGTTCGCTCTTTAATTTTATCCTTATCAAACAGTTCGTCATCTTCCGCTAATCCTGTTGTCTTATACTGTGTAGTCTCATTGGCTACATTTTTTATTGCATTCAATGCGTTTATGGTTGTTAAACTGTAAATTGTAACGGATAAGACGGTAAAAATTATATACGACAACCAGCAAAAAAGGTTTGCTTTTTTATTTGCGATAGGGTCATTTTTAATGGCTGGCTTAACTATTACGAAGAATAAAATTAATCCCAGTATATTTAAGCCGAGCGGTAACGCCATTGAAGCTCGTTTAACATCACCAATTTTTAAAGTTTGCTCTTTAACTTTTTTGTTAAAAAGAATAATTTCAACAATAGCCCAGACAAAAAATGCGATCTGTGCAATTCCTAAAACCATTAGGAAGACTCCCATTAGGAGCATTCCACCAATCATATTATTTACCATTTTCTAATTCCTCCTTTTCATCTTCAAAAACTGTAAATAGTGAAATTGCCACTGGTAAAATAATCAAAAAGAAAATTTCAACCTGCGGCAGAAAAATTGATATCAATGCAATAACCGCAATCCACAAAACCATCATTCCCGTGCGAATTAAATGGTAATTTCTTTGAGCTTTACGATTTTCACCGTGAAAGAACCCTGTATTTTCGCCTAAGGCACTCGCAGTAATCCAGCGCATGCTTAAATCCGTAAAAAGGTAAACCATTGCATAACAGAAAGCGGGCAAAACCTCTGTTGGTGAGGAGAGTACCCAGCGCATAAATAGTGGAATGAGCGACAAAAAGAAAACATAAATCATGTTTTTCCAGATAAAGCTATTCGTAACCTTTTCAACTCTATCTAAAATATGATGATGGCGATTCCACTGGATTCCAACGATTACAAAACTCGCAAAGTAAATCAAAATTGCAAATCCAAAATTTTCCAGCTGAGCCAAATCTCTAACTGATTTTGGTAATTGAATTTCAAGCACCATAAGCGTAATAATAATCGCGGTGGCTCCATCAATTAAACCAACAAGACGATCTTTCGAAATTCTTCCTCCGTGATAAATTTTGTGTATTCGACCAAGTCGCCTATATGCACTTCTCGTTCTATCCATTTTTCCCTTTCCGTATAATTTTACCACATCTTTTCGAAAATTCCAAGCAGCTTATGTATTTTTATAGAAACAAAAATTACCCTTTCGGAAAAGAGTGATTTTATTTAGATTAGCCTCGTGCAAAGTGCGCAAAAGCTCGGTTGGCTTCTGCCATTTTATGAGTATCTTCTTTCTTTTTGAAAGCTGCACCAGTTTCATTGTAGGCATCAACAATTTCAAGCGCCAAGCGTTGACTATAAGGCATTCCGCTTCGTGCTCGCGCTGATTGAACTAACCAGCTAAATGCAAAGTGGAGTTGTCGGTGTCCTTGAACTGGGAATGGAATTTGATAGTTTGCACCACCAACGCGTCGAGACTTAACTTCAAAAGCTGGTGAAATATTTTTTAGTGCTTTTTCGAAAACTTCAAGAGGGTTTTCGCTATCAAGTTTTTTAGCTGCAGTTTCAAGAGCTTTATAAACAGCTTTTTCGGCAGTGAGTTTCTTGCCGTCAAGCATAGATTTGTTAATTAAACGTTGAACCAAAATTGATTGATATTTTCGATCTGGTTTTAGTTCTCGTTGTAGTTTTTTAGTAACTTTTCGTGGCATCTTTATTTCTCCTTCTTCGCACCGTATTTTGAACGGCCTTGTTTACGATCTGCAACACCCTGAAGGTCAAGCGCACCACGAACGATATGATATCGCACACCTGGAAGGTCTGGCACGCGTCCGCCACGAACCAAAACTACGGCGTGTTCTTGAAGGTTGTGGCCTTCACCACCAATATAAGCCCAAACTTCGTGGCCATTTGTCAAGCGAACACGAGCAACTTTTCGAAGAGCTGAGTTAGGCTTTTTAGGTGTTTTTGTTGTAACTTTAACACAAACTCCACGTTTTAGTGGTGCGTTTTGTGCATAATATTTAGTTTTTAGTGCATTATGAATTCGGCCAAGTGCTGGCGATTTTGATTTTTTCGCAGCAGTTTTTCGAGGTTTTCGCACTAATTGATTGATAGTTGGCATCAATTCTCCCTTAAATTATTTTAATATTTTCACTTTTTCGAAAGTTGATAAAGTTTTCAAAAAAGTGCCTCATATTTTTCGAAACAGCATTTTCGAAAAATGTCTTTACCTTTCTAGCTGAAATCACCAACACACAGGTTTATTCACTAGAAAGAGGAAACTCAATAAATATTTTAGCAGATTTCGAAACAAAATGCAAGCGTTTCAGACTAATAAATCGTGTTACATAATTAAAACATATTTAAGTGGAGAATATTATCTGTGACTATTTTAATTTTCTAAAATAAAAACCCGAGCAAAACTCGGGAGAAAATTATTGGAGGGTTATTTTTTTAAGTTTACTAATAAAATTAGTAAGCTTTCTGTTTGCTTCGAGAAATGTATTTTTTGAGTTGAAGGCATTTAACTCAGAACTACCCCGCTCATCTATCTTACCATTCTCAATTAATAAGATGACACGGCGCTGGTTTTTCAATATTTCTAAATCAATATTGTCCTGGATAGTGATACCAATCTGATCTCCAAGACATTCGATTGAAACATAAATTTCTCGTGAAGAGTTTTTATGTAGAAAAGCTTCCGTTCGAAAATGATTTGGATCTTCGGAAGATAAAAATGCCCTACTTTCAACATTTGAAAATCCAGCCTCCAATAGTAGCTTTTCTACATTTTCTTGCGTGAAAATTAAATCATCCATTTTTTAAAACCTCCGTGAAAAGAACTAGATTTTAATTATATACTTAAAGAGTAGAAAAATCAAGAAAAAACCCAGCTTTTTGCTGGGTTAATAATTATTTTGCGAATCTTTATCTACGGCGCTTGAACTCATTTTCGAGTTCATCGAAAAATGAATTAGTCTTACGCTCGCACTCTCGCAGGAGGCTTGTCTGAGTTTCATTGCCAAAAACTAGACCTTTCGATACTTCGCTTTTGATACATTTCGGTAGATAAACATCTTTTACAAAAAGATAGTTTACATTTTTAGGAGCCTGTGTATTAGGTCGCGCTG
>CAURDS010000002.1:0-165366 GCA_963524215.1 uncultured Saccharimonas sp. (SeqCode)
TTTTTCCGCTACCATTAGCACCAGAAATAAGAGTTGATTTTTCGCCAATTTCTAAAATAAAATCAGAATGTGTTCGAAAATTCTGAACTCTCAGAGTTTTTAAAATCATTTAAATCCTAACTTTTCAGTGGCATCACGATATGAATATAATCATCGCTTTCAGTACTTTTAAAAACTGTTGGCGCAAGTTTTCCAGAAAATCCAAAAGAAACTTCGGGTGATTTAATTGCTGATAGAGCTTGCTTAATATAATTAACATTTAAAGTAACTTCGCCACCGCCAGTAATTTCGGCTTCAGTTTCAGATGTACTTTCGCCAATTTCACTCGCAATTGTATGAATTGATAATTTCGAAGTTTCTTCATCAGCTCGTAAAGTAATGCTTCCACCAGAATCTCTTGTAAAAACCTCAGCAACTTTAATTGTTTGCATAAAATCAGCTCGTTTCATTTTTAAAACAGTTTCAGTTGATTCTGGAATTAATCGCCGATATTCAACATATTTTCCATCAATTAAATTGCTCACAACCAGAATTTCGCCAACCATAAATTGAATTTGATTATCATTGATTAAGATTTCAATTTCATCAAGTTTTTCAGGAATTACACCTGAAACCTTTTTTAGAACATTACTTGGTACGAGCGATTCGAATTCTTGGTCTGTTTCGAAAAGCTTGCGCTCACTTAAACGATACCCATCAGTTGCCGCCATATAAATATTATTTTCAAAAGTGTGAAGAAAAACTCCAGTTAAGATTGGTCGGGAAGTATCATTGCTTACCGTATCAACTTGACCGACCGACTCTTTAAAAATATCAGAGCCAATAAAGAATCTTGCAGTCGGTTCATCAACAGTTGGTATCTCTGGAAATTCTTCAGCTAAACTACCATTAATTTTTGATTTATAATTTCCACTTTCTATTGAAATATTTCTACCATTAACTTTAAAAGAAACTTCGCTATTTGAAGGTAGACTATCAATAAAACTTTTTGTTAGTTTTTCTGGCATTAAAATGGAACCTGTTTTTTCAATTCTTGCACTAATTTTTTGTGAAATTGCAATTTCTAAATTTGTAGCAGCAACTAGAAGTCTTGAACCATCTGTTTGAAAAAGAATATATTCAGAACTTGGCAAGCTAGTTTTGCTACTTGCAATTCCTGAGATATTATTGAGTGCTTTAGATAAATCATCTTTCTTAACAGTCAGTTCCATAAAAATTTAAATCCTTTTTCTTAAAAAGTGGTAATTATAATAATAGGTATTGTGGAAACTGTGGAAAACCAAGCTTTCACTACTTAAAATTATACCATTTTTTGTGTGGAAAATCAAAGTAAAACTTTCTGAAAAACTCTGTGGAAAAATAATAACTTTTCCATAATTTTAAGCTTTAGAAAATATACACAACCAACCTGTGTAAAACTTTGGTGATTTTTTCGGCAAGATTTAAATGACTTTCACTCAACGAATTAGCTATTTTTCCACAAGCTTTCAACATTTTATTAAAATATTATATAAATAATGTCAAATATAATAAAGAAATAAAAATAATATTTTGCAAGCTAGGTGGAGGGAGGGATATGTATTTTTATAACAAATAAATAAAATATAATTAAAAAAAGTCAAAAGAGAACAAAAAATAACTGTTCGCTTTTTATAAACTAAACTAAAATGATTGTCAAATTAACAGATATAAAAATAGAGCCTTTATAGCTCTATTCATAAATTAGATCTCGTAATCCTTCAATTTGTGAACGAATTTCAGCATCTAATTTGATACTTTTTTCAATTTTCGAAACTCCATTCATAATGGTCGAATGATCTCGTGAAAATTCTTTACCAATTTGTGGAAAGCTCATTTTTAGCTCATACTTCATTAAATAGCAGGCTGTTTGACGGGCATGATTAATATCTTTTTGTCGAGATTTACTTAAAATATCTTCTTTCGAAACTCCAAAATACTTAGCAGTTTTATCAATAATTTTTTTTGAATTTAAGTGATTTGGCCTTGTTGGCCGGCTGTTTTGAATTAAACCTTGTGCAAGTTCGAGGCTTGGCTTGATGTTTCTAAGTTCCGCCATTGCAATCAGTTGAGTAACTGCTCCAATGATTTCTCGAATATTCGTGCGATAATTTTCAGCGATAAATTCTGAAACTTCTGGTTCAAGTTTAACTTTTTCGTGTTCAGCGCGAGCTTCAATGATACTTTGGCGAGTTTCGAAATCGGGTAGCTGAATATCAACCATCATTCCACTTTCGAAACGACTTTTTAGCCTATCTGTTAAAGTTGGAATGCTAGAGGGCGCACGATCACTTGAAAGAATTATTTGCTTATTTACGCGATGAAGTTCATTAAAGGTGTGAAAAAATTCCTCTTGAGTTTTATCTTTTCCATAAATAAACTGAATATCATCAACAATTAAAACATCAACATTTCGATATTTATCGGCATAGCCTTGCTTTTTTGAACGCACATTTTCCAGAAAATCACGATAAAAATTCTCAATTGTAATATAAAGAACGGTCATTTCTGGATGCTTTTCCTCAATCGCGTTTCCGATTGCTTGCATTAAGTGCGTTTTACCAAGGCCGGAATCGCCATAAAAATAAAGTGGATTATATTTTTTACCAGGATTCTCTGCGACATTTTGGCTAACAAAATATGCTAATTCATTTGAGCCACCAACAATGAAATTTTCGAAAGTGTAATCTTTATTTAGACCACTAGAATGTTTAGCTTTTTCAGTTTTCTTCTTGATTAAATCTTCAACAGAAGGTTTTTTTAGAGAAGGCGCTGGGATTTCTTCGGCCTGTTTTTTGAGCTTTTTTGTAGAAATAACCTCAAAAGAAATAATTTCGGGATTTTTACCATTATTTCGAAAAGCTTTTTTAATATGTTCAATATATTTTTTCTTGATAGTGTTAGTTATGAAAGAATTTTTAGCACCAATAACTGCATGATCATTTTCTAAAGATAAAAGTTGTGTGTCAGCAAACCAAGTCTTAAAATTCGCGCCTTGAATTTTAGGATCCATTTCGAGTTCAGCTAAGATATTTTTCCACAACTCATTCATAATTCTATTCTATAACATTTTTGAGTTTTCCACAACCTAAAATTTTAAGAAATAAAAATATGTTATAATTTTTGAAAAGTAGAAGAATTTTTCCACATTTTTAAAATACTACTGTAATATCTGTGGAAAAGTCCTTGTTTTTTGTTGAAAACTATGATATACTACAAAATGAATTTAGCAAAATTTCAAGTTTAAGTAACAGATTAAAAAGCTTATGAAAAGTAATCAACTTGATTTTTTTAATATTAAATTGTAAAATAGGATAGATATGCCAAAAAGAACACATCAACCACATAAACGACATCGTGCGAAGACTCACGGTTTTCGAAATAAGATGTCTTCAAAGGCTGGAATAAAAGTTCTAAAACGACGCCGACTAAAAGGCCGAAAACGACTTACAGTCTAAAAATAATCTCACTCCAAGCGAGTGATTTTATTTTTACTTGATTTTACATTTCGTTTATGCTAAAATATTTTGGATATTTTAGAAAAGGAGGAGGGAATGAGGAAAAGTTTAATTATTGGTTTTTTCGCTTTTTTTATCGCTCTTATTTTTTCGAAAAATACTTTTGCGGAAGATAAAAAGATCTATATCTCGCGAGTTTATGCTACTGATTCGAAGGAATTTGTTGAACTTTTTAATAGTGGTGAAGATTATAGATTTAAAGAAATTTCGCTTAAAAATAATCAAAAACAAATTGAAATTGCGAAAGTTCAAAATGGAATTTTTAAATCGCAAAAATATATGACTTTTGCGCAAAATTCTCAGAATTCTGATGTGAAATTTAAGGAAGAATTTCGAAATATCGATACTATCGGTCAGCAGCCTATTTTAGGGCTTTATATTGATGGTGAATTGAAAGATTATATTTGTTCTGATGAAAAGAGATGTACTAAGGGTTTTGTTAAAAATTCAACTGATTTAAAACCTAGTAATAAGGGCGTTGAGAAAATTGCTGTTTCGAAAGCTGAGATACTCAAAAATGGCGATAAGATGACCGCTGTTGAAGTTCGAAATAATTATAATTTTGGTTTACGAAATCTTGATAATTATTCACCAAGATTTGGTGGATTAAAGCTTGAAAAAACAGAAAATTTAAACGATAAAAAAGATGAATTAGGAAAAAAACCTGAAGCTCCTAAAAGAGAAGATAAAGCTGAAGATAAAAAAGTTTTAAATCCTGAAAATGAGGACTCTGAAAAGGGAAAAGAATGGAAACAAAGCTTTAAAATAACAAAAAATAGTGAAAATATTCTTCAAGTTTGTAAAGATGGATTCTTTTTAAACTCTGAAAATCATTGTGAAAAAAATAAAAAAACTTGCCAAGCAGGATATTTTTTAAACGAAGAAACTGATCGCTGTAATAAGATTAAAGAAGAAAATCAAGAAAAAAAATGTGAAAATGGTTATTTCTTAAATCTTGAAACAAATCGATGCAATAAAATTTTAGTAGAAAAAGCTACATTGGAATGCCGTGAAGGTTATGAGCGTAACTTAGAAACTAACAGGTGTCGAAAAATTTCAAGTGCGATAGTTTCGAAAAAAGATGTTTTATGCGCTCCAGGATATACACGGAATCCTGAAACAAATCGTTGTAGAAAAAACAATAATGAAACTAAAAAAGAATTAGCTCCTTGTAAAGATGGATATGAGCGAAGTGAAGAAACGAATCGTTGCAGAAAAGTTGTAAAAAATAGCAGTGCTAGTGATGGTGTAAAAAAAGAGGAAGAAAAATCTAAGCAGGCTGAATTTACGGGTTGGTGGATTATTGCTGTTGTGATTCTAGTATTTTTAGCAATTTTATTTTTCGAATTTCGAAAAGATATTTTTGCGAAATTTTCAAAAGGTAAAAAATGAAAAAGCGGCGAATTCTAGGAATTGACCCTGGAACTGGAATTTTGGGTTTCGGTGTTGTAGATTGCCAGATTGGTAAGCCCTTAAAAATGGTGACTGGTGGTGTTATTTCAACTCCGGCTCATACACCAATTGAAATTCGGCTTGAAGAAATTTATAATGGCTTGAAAGAGATTATTGCAGAAACTAATCCAGATGAAGTTTCAATTGAAAAACTATTTTTTTCGAAAAACGTAACAACAGCTATTTCAGTCGCTCAGGCTCGTGGTGTAGCTATTTTAGTAGCTCAACAATCAAAAATTCCAATTGCAGAATATACTCCAAATCAGATTAAACAAACTTTAACAGGTTATGGCGGAGCGAATAAAAAGCAAATGCAGGAAATGGTGCGTTCGAATTTAAATTTGGCTGAAATTCCGAAGCCAGATGATGCAGCTGATGCGCTTGCTGCTGCAATTACGCATTTTTATATGACGCGTATTTAAAACTTAAAGAGTTTATGGTAAAATAATTTAATGATTGCACATATTTCTGGAAAAATTGTTGAAAAATTTGCTGGTAGCGTGATTGTGGATGTTGCTGGTGTTGGATATGAAGTTATCGTTCCCGCAAATGAGTTCGAACGAGCAGTTTTAGGTGATGATATTAAATTTTACACATATCATAATATTACTGATAGAAGTCAAGAACTTTTTGGTTTTTCGAGTTTGGCGGCTAAAAAACTTTTCGAACTTTTAATTACTGTTCAAGGAATTGGTCCAAGAGCTGGAATTGCAATTATGAGTTTAGGTGAAACTGAAGATGTTCGAAATTCAATTGCTTGTGAAGACTCAAAATTTATCCAAAAAGCATCTGGAGTTGGTAAGAAATCAGCCGAGCGTGTAATTTTAGATCTAAAAGATAAAGTTGGAATGGCAATTTCGAAACCTGATGGAGTTGGTGATAGCATTATCCTAGCTTCAGATGAGGCTTTAGAAGCTCTGATTGCTCTTGGGTTTAATTTAAATGATGCAACAAAAGCATTAGAGCAGATCCCTCGTGATTTACCAACTGAAGAACGTATTACTTTGGCACTAAAAGCTGGAATTTAAATTTTTAAAAAAAGAAGCCGCACATTTCGTGCGACTATTTTTTATTGGATTTTACTACCTCTTCTCGGAGAAGGTAAATTGCCCTGTGCAAAAATCCAATTTGTTCACCTGACAAACTAAGGATATCTTCTTTTTTAAGCTTTTTGAAGACATACTTTTTACTTTCAGTGATGCTATAAATACCCCCTTCTTTATTGATGGCAAAACAATTTCCTGCCTGAACAACAATTGCGACACGCTCGCTTTCTAACCCGTTTGATACATTTTCAATAACTGCGTATTCCGGATTCACTTTAAGTCCGTTTTTAAAAATTTGGTTAGAAATAACTCTTGCGAAATTGAAAATAGCTTTAGTTAAATTTTCTTTCGCTAAGGTTTTATTACCACCTGCCACCTTAATAGCATTTTTGAAAATGGCGATATCACCTTTGACTAAAGTTTGTAAGTTGCTCATATGGAGCCCTCCTAAATATAAAAAATTCTTATTCCAAAAGGAATACATGTTATGATTATAACAAATTTTTCTATTTTTGTCAAGTCGTGGTATAATATAAGCAATGGCTATTGAAAGAATTATTGATGCAAACTTACATGATGACGAACCGCAAGAACAGCAGGTGGAGATTTCTTTACGCCCAACAAATTTTGATGAATATGTTGGCCAAGAACGATTGAAGAAAAACTTAAAACTTGCAATTGAAGCTTCAAAAAAGCGTGGTGAAAATATTGACCATGTGCTTCTTTATGGTCCGCCGGGGTTAGGAAAAACTACAATGGCAAATGTGATTGCGCGTGAAATGGGTGCGAATATTCGAATCACATCTGGCCCAGCAATTGAAAAAGCTGGTGATTTAGCTTCGATTGTAACAAATTTACAAGATGGTGATATTCTTTTTATTGATGAAATTCACCGAATGCCACGCGCTGTTGAAGAAATTCTTTATTCCGCAATGGAAGATTTCAAACTTGATATTGTGATTGGTAAAGGTCCAGCTGCACGCTCTGTTCGGTTAGATTTGCCACATTTTACGGTTATTGGAGCAACTACTAGAACAGGAAGTTTAGCAGCGCCACTTCGGGACCGTTTTGGCCATATTTATAGATTGGAATTTTACACACCTGAAGAGATTTCGAAAATTATTTTACGTTCAAGTAAAATTTTAGGGAGTAGAATTCAAGATGAAGCTTCGAAAATTCTATCAACAAGAGCAAGGTTAACTCCACGAATTGCAAACCGAATTTTAAAGCGGGTTCGTGATTACGCTGATGTTAATGGTGATGGAATTATTGATTCGAAAACTGCTCAAAATGCTTTAAAAATGCTTGAAATTGATGAACTAGGGCTCGATGCAGCAGATAGGAATCTATTGAATTCGGTGATTGAAAATTACGGAATGCGGCCAGTTGGCTTAAATACAATGGCAGCATTAACTGGTGATGAAACTGCAACAATCGAAGATTTTTATGAACCGTATCTGATGCAGATTGGTTTTTTGCAACGAACTCCTCGTGGAAGAATTATCACTAAAAAAGCATTTGAACATTTAGGAAAGGAATTTAAAGATGAATGATAAGCAAAGCTTGGCGCAAAAATTTGAAGAAAAAATCACACAAAATGGGCAGGATTTAACTTTCGAAAATAACTTGGGGGCTCCAATTCAAGTTCAGCCAGTTATGCAAGTAGAAGTTCCTGTTGGTGATCCGCGTGTAATTAAAACTCGCCATGAACAATCTGTGAGAACTTATCCAGATATCACGGTTGATGAAGATGAATATGTGGTTCTTTCGATGCGCCGTCATTCACTCGGCTACCTTTTAAATATTATTTTTAGTGCGTTTATTGGTGTTTTATTAATTAGCGCGTGGATTATCATCTGTTTTATGCCGAATCCGCTACCAATTCCTGCAAACTTTAAGCCACAAATTTCTTTGATTTTTGGCTCAGTCACGCTACTTTTAATTATATTAACTTATGTTAATTATGTTGTGTATCGAGCGAATCGATTTGTGATTACGAACGAACGTGCAATTCAATGGATTTCGAATACAATTATGAGCCAAAAAAAGCAGGTGATTAACCTTGAATCGATTGAAGATATTTCTTATTCTCGAGAGGGAATTCTGCAACATTTGTTTGATTATGGAACTGTTAAATTGAGCACTATTGGCGATGAATCAACTTACACTTTTCCATTTTCGCCAAATCCAGACAAAAAAGCAGAATTTTTAAGTGACATTGTCGAAGCGGCTCGCGAAAATCAAATGCTTTCTGATAAACTTTTTGAAGAAGGCGTAAAAATGAGTGTGAAATAATAAAAAACGGCTTTCAAAAATTTGTGAGCCGTTTTTTCAATATTTAATTTCGAGATTTTTTAATAAAATCACCTTCTTTTTCTAATTTTGCTCGAAGTGTGAATTTTTTACATTTACCGTTTTCACAGTTGGTTGGTTCGTAGTGATATTCACTTTTTTCTTCATTAATTATAATTCCAGAAGGGTCGGTTAGGAGATTTGGCTCAATCCCTTTAACAACATCTTCGTTGATTTTTTCGGGGTAATAGCCGTTTTTCTTGTAATAAACTTCTTCTAGACTATAATAAATTTCATTAATCGAAAGTTTTCGAATTTGATCGCGTTGAACTGCGAGAAGTTCGAATCTTTGTATTGTAAAAATTACGCCAACGACGATTAAAAATATAATTACAACACAAATTTCAATAACTGTAAAACCAGATTTTTTCTTCATATATTTTTATTATATCACAATTTATTTTTTTGGTCTAATCAGTTTGAACTTGTTAGAAAATTATGATAGAATATGTTTATTACTATTTTAAAAAATAGTAAAGTAAAATTAGGGGGGGTGAAGAAAATGATTGAAATTCCTATCGGTATAGATACTGATGGTGAAATAATTTATTGTAAAACTTTTGGGCTAGATAGACGCTATAATGCAATTACTAATCGTAAATTATCTGTAAATCAAAGAGCTAAAATACAAAATGCTCGTGAGCAGCTTGCGAGGCAGAAAGGCGCAACAGTTTTCTAATTATTTTCTAAGGTTCATTTTGAGCCTTTTTCTTTTTTCAAAAAATAACCTTGAACATTTTGATAAAAAATGTTAAAATAAAGATATTATTTTAAGGAGAGAATTTTATGGCTAAAGCAAAAAAAACAGATACAGGAATGGCTGAAGATGGTAAAAAACAAGCGCTAGATTTAGCAATTGCACAAATTTCGAAACAATTTGGCGATGGTTCAATTATGAAACTTGGTGAAAATCATAAAGTTGATGTTGAACTTTTACCTTCAGGATGTTTGAGCCTAGATATTGCGCTTGGCGGTGGCTACCCTAAGGGGCGAATTATTGAAATTTATGGACCAGAAAGTTCAGGAAAAACTACTTTAACGCTTCATGCAATTGCTGAAATTCAAAAACAAGGTGGAACGGCGGCGTTTATTGATGCTGAGCATGCGCTTGATCCAGCTTATGCGCGTAAACTTGGTGTTGATACTGAAAACTTGCTTGTTGCGCAACCTGATAATGGCGAACAAGCGCTTGAAATTACTGAGACTTTGGTGCGTTCAAATGCGGTTGATTTGATTGTGGTTGACTCAGTTGCAGCTCTTGTTCCGCAGGCTGAAATTGATGGAGATATGGGTGATGCACACATGGGTCTTCAAGCTCGTTTAATGTCGCAAGCGCTTCGAAAACTTACTGGAATTATCAATAAATCAAAAGCTACGGTAATTTTCATCAACCAAATTCGAATGAAAATTGGTGTGATGTTTGGAAATCCTGAAACCACAACTGGTGGTAACGCGCTTAAATTCTATGCTTCAGTTCGTGCTGATATTCGCCGAACAGCTCAAATTAAAAGTGGTGATGATGTAATTGGAAACCGTACAAAGGTTAAAATTGTGAAAAACAAGATCGCAGCACCGTTCCGAGTTGCTGAATTCGACATTATGTATAACGAGGGAATTTCGAAAACTGGAGATATTATAGATTTAGCGGTTGAACATGAAATTTTAGGAAAATCTGGTGCATTCTATAAATATAACGACCAAAATATTGGTCAAGGTCGTGAAAACGCTAAGCGATATCTGCTTGAAAATCCAGATGTAATGGCTGAAATTGATGCTAAAGTTCGAGCAAAAATTCGTGGTGAAGAATTTGTTGAAGAAACTCCAAACGAAGAAAAAACTGAAGAATAAAATAATTAGCCCGATAAATTTGGGCTAATTTGATTTTAATTTTTATGGCATTAGAGATTTTTGATCATAGTGATTTTGAATGTAAAAAGATAAAAAAAGGCTCTCAAGAAGCTACTTTTAAGGATGGTTTTTTTATAATCACAGACATAAAACAGGCAGTCAAAAATCAAAATCGGGCAAATATTTTTGTGAATGGAAAATATCGTTTTTCGCTAGATATCTTTCAGTTAACTCAATTAAATGTTAAAATTGGATCTAAATTTACAAAAACTGAAATCGAAAATCTTGAACAGCAGAGTGAATTTGGTAAGCTTTATTCTTTAGCTTTAAATTATTGCTTAATAAGGCCACATTCTAAAAAGGAAATTAGCGATTATTTATGGAAAAAAACTTTGAATCGTAAGTTTAAAAATCGTAAAACTGGTGAATTCTATGAAAAAAAAGGAGTTTCGAATATTTCAGTTGAACAAGTTTTGAGCCGATTGATTGAAAAAAAATATATTGATGATGAAAAGTTTGCTAAATTCTGGGTTGAAAATCGTAATCAGAGAAAAGGTAGCTCAATTAAAAAACTAAAATCTGAATTATTTTCGAAAGGTGTCTCTTCAGATATTATTGAACAGGTTTTAAGTGAATCGAATCGAAATGATGAGGATGAGATTCAAAAAATAATTGCTAAAAAAGCTAAAAGATATACAGATGAACAAAAGTTAATTGCCTATCTGGCTCGACAGGGTTTTTCTTTTGATGAAATTAAAAAGGCGCTTTCGAAAGAATAATTTTAATCTCGAAAAGGATTTATATAATTTGGTACAAAATTTTCAGTTTTTTCTGCTCGCTTTTGTGGGGCTTCTTCTTTTCCGTGGCGAATTGTGATAGTATCGTCATTTATTGCAACAATTTGAGATCGGTGAATCGTTAGAGTCGGGTTGTTTAATGATTTTAAAAATGGCCGTTTTACGATTAATTGCTGAACTGAAAAATCAGCTAAACTTAAAGTATAATCAATTATTTTACCAATTTTTGAACCTTTTTCATCTTCAACTTTAAGATTTAAGATGTCAAAATCAAGGTCAATTATTTCTTTAATTTTAATTACATCTGTTGGGAGAATAAAATCTTCACCAGAGTCGATAATAAATCCAATTCTTGAAAGTTCACGAATATCGGCGATTCGGATTAACATTTCTTCGTTCGAAAAAGAATTAGCTTTTAATTGATAAGCTAGAATTTGTAAATTTTCAGGATTAATAATCGCATTGCCTGTTAGGGCAAGTTGTGAGCCAGTTTGTAGCCCCATAATCGGTGTGTTGAGTAATTTTGAAGCTAAAATTAACATAATTATTTATAATTTTAACAAATTATTGTTTTAAAATCCAGTTTTCCGCATTAATTCTGGTAGAATTGTTTCGTTTTGTAGAACCTTAGCTAAGCCGTCTAATTTCATATTTCTAAAATTATTTGCTGAAAGAATTTCTTCAATTTCAACTGAAGTTGGCTTAATTTGAATTAAATTTTTAATTTCTTTTGAAATTTCGCCATTAATTAAACTTAAAACTTCAAAAATTGCAGTATTTCCAGAAAAAGCTAATTCGTAATTTTCTTTTTTTCGAATAATTGGTAACTCTAAAATAGAGTTTGAAGAAGTTGAAAGTTTATTTTTTGGGTGAACTTTATCGCGAAAATCTTTTTCTAACTGATGGATTTTTACTCCCGTAGTTTTAAATTCCTGTAAAATCAGCGAAGATTCTTCTTTTGAGATTTTGGTTTTTGAAATTGCTTTTTTCGAAACGGTACGAATTAAGGTTTGCGAGATCATTCCTAAAACATTTGCACTAATTAAGAACGGTTCAATTCCGAGATAATTTAAGAATGGGATAATTTCACTTATTTTTTGAACTGGAAGGCTTGCGATAATAAATTTTCCTCGCATTAAAGCGTCAAAAATAAGCTCGGCAGTTTTCGAATCTTTTAGATTATCGATGTATAAAATATCAGGATTTTGACTCAGAGCTGATTTAGTCATTTCAAAATAATCCAAACCAATTCTTGGATTGATTTCAGTCTGGTTAATTCCTGGAATGGTTTTTTCAATATTTTTTTCAATTGTAACAATATTTTTTTCGCTCGAATTTAATTCATTTAAAATTGAGAAATTGGTTGTATTATTTCCTTCACCAATTGTAAAAATAATTCCACGCGGTTGGCGTAAAATTTGTTGAATTTGCTGTAAGTTTTCGCCCCAAAGCCCAATTTCGTTGAGTTTTCTGACACTTTTTCGGGCTCGAATTAACCTTAGAGTAACTTTCTCGCCCAAAAAAACTGGAGTTGTGGAAATTCGAATCCGAGCTTCTCCGTGCCAAACTGTAGCGGATTGTGGAAAAGTTTTTTCGCTAAAATTTAAACCGACAAGATGTTTGAAATATTTAGCTAATTTCGGCAAAAAATCTTTCGAAAATTCATTAACGGTTTTTAAAACGCCGTTAATTCGAAAACGGACCAAAGTTGAATCTTCTCTTGGTTCAATATGAACATCAGTCGCATGCAGATTTAGGGCATTTTCAATAATACTTTCGGCTGCAAATTTAACTGAATTTTCGAACTTTATCTCTTTAATTTTCGAAATTTTCCCACCTTCTTTCATTGTTTAAATTTTAACATAATCGATTTAAAAACGCAAGTGTGGTAAAATAAATTTATATGAAGAAAATAGTCGTGGCAGTTTCTGGTGGCGTGGATTCGGTTGTTTTGCTGGATTTTTTAGTGCGATTTTTTCGAAATAAAAATGGGCAAAAATGGCTTGAAGAAAACTTAATTGTTGCGCATTTTGAGCATGGAATTCGCGGAAAAGAAAGTCAAGAAGACTGTGAATTTGTTCGAAGACTAGCAGAAAAAGATAGACTGAAATTTAAATTTGAACATGGAAATTTGGGCGAAAATTCAAGTGAAGAAAAAGCTCGAAATGCTCGATATATTTTTTTGCGAAAAATTGCTAAACGTGAAAATGCTATAATTTTTACGGCCCATCATAAGAATGATTTGGCGGAGACTTTTGCGTTAAATTTGGCGCGCGGTGGCGGTTGGCGCGCGGTGGCGTGTTTTGATTCGCCAGATATTGAACGGCTTTTTTTACGATTTTCGAAATTAGAAATTCTAAAAATGGCAAAACGGCAAGGTTTAGTTTGGCGAGAGGATTCAACTAATTTTAGTCAAAAATATACACGCAATCGAATTCGAAAAACTTTGAATTTTAGCGAAAAAGATCTGGAATCGATTTTTAAAATTTGGCAAAGGCAAATTGAACTTCGCCGTGAAATTGAGAAAATAACTCAAGAGATTTTGCTTAAAATTGGTGATGGGCAAAAATTTGAGCGAGAGTTTTTTCGCACGAATTCGGATGAAGTTTGTTATGAAGTCCTGCGCGAAATTATAATTCGTCAATCTGGAAAAATCCCGCTATCGAAACAGATTTGGAATTTATTGCATGCAATTCGAACTTTTAAAAATGGCTCAAAAACACAAATTTTAGGTGGGCAAGAAGTTATATTTTCAAGGAATTATTGGAGCTTTAATATTGACTAAATATTTAATTTATGGTATAATTTAGATATAATCATATTTTTAGGAGGGTGTAAAAATGATTAGTATTAGTAAATATAATCATAAAAAAGCCGTTGAATATTTCGAGAGATCGAAATATAAAAAGCTCGAAAAGTTAATTCGCTATGCCGATACCGATAATATGTCGGTAAAGGAGTTAGTCAAACTAATTTCCTTTAAAGCTTTGGTTGAGCAAAAACTTCATGGGATTTATTGGTCTGATGAAGTTGCTCAACTAGAATTGGAGGCTCTTGATAAGGCTGGTGAGTCAAGTTACCTGTATGTTTTAGCAAAGCTCTCAATCAATAAAGCGCAAATCATTATTAGAAATAAAAAAGATGATAATCGCTTCGAAAGTGCTTTATATCTTCTGTCGTTGGCGGACAAGTGCTTCGCTCAGCTTGAAGGATATGAACTGGACAAGCTTTTTGTAAAAGACGAAAAGCTTCGAACAACATTTGAGATGCTAAAGAATAATAGCGGCAGAGCTGAGGAGATTAATCAAATAGTAGAGGAATATAGAGCCCTTGACCAAGAGTTTGATAAATTTGCCAGCAACACGGCTGAGGCTGAGACTTGGCAATTAAATGCTGAGTTTCATAGCTTGAGAATTATGGCATATGCTAACTATCCCTATACTTATACTAAAAAAATAGGTAGGGAAGTTGCTGAAAAATTTTTTTCTCGCGGCAATAAGCTAAAAGCACTAGCCGCGATAATGTATACCTTAGGCCGAGTGGGATTTTATATATATGAAGCCTTGGCTTGGATCAGAGGTGAATAATTTATGAGGTTCATTAGAGCCTCTTTTCTTTTTTTGGTTGAAAACGCTTTAAAAATTTGTTAAAATGGTAAGAGTTGAATGACCGGAAAGGAAGATGATGAAAGATAAGAAAAACAATAATTTTAAGAAGCTATCTCTGAATGTTATTTTTTGGGTGGTAATTATAGCTATTTTTAGTGGAATTTGGCTGAGCCAGAATATTTTTTCGAATAAATTAAAAGAAGTTGCTATTTCAGATGTGATCTTGCGCGCTAATAAAGGTGAGATTTCGAAACTAGAAATTCAGGGAAATGATGTAAGGATTACTAGAAAAGGCGAGAAGAGAGCTAGCGAAAAATCAGTTAAAGAAAGTGGAACGATTTATGAACAAGGGCTTGAAAAAGGAAAGACTACTGTTGATGTAATGCCAGTTGATAACTCTTCGGAGATAATTTGGAATTTAACAGTTATGATTGTGCCAGTTATTGCGATTGTAGCTTTCTTTATGCTAATTATGCGTTCGGCAACTGGTCAAAATTCGCAAGCGATGAATTTCGGCAAATCTCGAGCAAAACTTTACGGTGAAGATAAAAAGAAGATCAAATTTGAAGATATTGCTGGAAATGAAAACGCTAAACAAGATTTATATGAAGTTGTTGATTTCTTGAAAGATCCTAAAAAATACCAAAAAATGGGTGCAAAAATCCCAAGTGGTGTTTTAATGGTTGGAAACCCAGGAACTGGTAAAACAATGTTGGCTCGTGCTGTTGCGGGTGAGGCAAAAGTTCCATTTTTCTCGATTTCAGGTTCAGAATTTATGGAAATGTTTGTTGGTGTCGGTGCTTCACGTGTGCGAGATTTGTTTTCGAAAGCAAAAAAGAATGCTCCGGCGATCATCTTTATTGATGAAATTGATGCGGTTGGCCGAAAACGTGGCTCTGGAATGGGTGGAGGCCATGATGAACGTGAACAAACTTTGAATCAAATTTTGGTTGAAATGGACGGTTTCGAAAAGGATACTGGTGTTATTGTTTTGGCTGCAACCAACCGTGCTGATGTACTCGACCCAGCCCTTCTTCGACCTGGCCGATTTGACCGCCGTGTAGAAATTTCTCTTCCTGAAAGAAAAGATCGTTTAGCAATTTTAGAGGTTCATTTCAAGAATAAAAAAGTTGATGAATCTGTTGATTTGAACGCATTAGCAAAGAAAACTGCTGGTTCTGCAGGCGCCGACCTTGCGAATATTGCAAATGAAGCAGCTATCCTGGCAGCACGAAATAACCGTGAAGTAATTACCAATGAAGATTTAACGGAAGCTTTCGAAAAAGTGGCGATTGGTCCAGAACGAAAATCAAAAGTGATGAGCGATCTAGAGCGCGAAACTACAGCTTGGCATGAAGCTGGCCATGCTGTTGTTGGCCATGTTTTACCAGATTCAGATCCAGTTCATAAGGTTACAATTATTCCGCGTGGTGGAACTGGAGGTGTAACTTGGTTTTTACCGCCAGAAGATCGAAGCTATACAAATATTTTCGAATATAAAGATATTTTGGCGCGCGCAATGGGTGGACGTCAGGCTGAAATGTTGATTTATGGCGAGGCTGGAATTTCAACCGGAGCATCAAGTGACCTTCGAAATGCAACTGATATTGCTCGAAATATGGTGATTGAATTTGGTATGGGTGAAGATTTACTTGATCAAGTTTTTCATGAAGAAAATTCGGGAATGTTCTTCGACAAAATGACTCGCGAGCGACCATATTCTGAAAAAACCGCTGAAAAAATTGATGCAGAAATTGCTAAATTAATTAAAGAGGCCGTTGAGCGTGCTGCTGCAATTCTTAAAGCGAATAAAAAACCGCTTAAAGAATTAACAGATGCACTTCTTGAAAAAGAAACTCTTGATGAAAAAGAAGTTGCTGAAATTTTAAAGAATGCTAAATTGCCTAAGGAAGCAAAACTTCACGATTAGTTATGAAATCAAAAGTTAGATCAATTGTTTCGAAAGCTAACTCAAGATTAACAGTAAAATTTGCAGCAATCGTTCTTGCGAGCTCGACGCTTTTGTCGAGCTTGTTAGGCTTTTTGCGAGATAGGCTTTTAAATTCATATTATTTAGATTCTTATCCAGACGGAATTGATGCTTACACGGTAGCTTTTACGATTCCTGATTTTATGTTTTTCATTTTGGTTTCGGGCGCTTTAAGTGTAACATTTATTCCAGTTTTTAACCAGAGAATGGCGAATCGAAATAAAAAATCTGCTTGGGAATTAAGTTCGAGTGTTTTGAATTTGTTAGCACTTTTAACTTTAGTGACATCTGTTTTAATTATTATTTTCGCAGAGCCTTTAGTTAAATATATTGTTGGCCCAGGGTTGAGTGAATCTTCGCGTTCTTTGGCTATATCAATGATGCGAGTGATTGCAATTAACCCATTTCTTTTTGCGATTGCAACAGTTTTGACAAGTGTTCAGCAAGCGATTGGAAGATTTACTTTTTCGGCTCTTGCGCCTGCAATTTACAACATTGGAATTATTATCGGAACAGTGTTTTTCACAAATGGAATTAATATTTTTGGTATTCAAATTTTTGAAGGCGGAATTATGGGTGTGGCGATCGGTGTTGCTTTCGGATCGGTTTTGCAACTTTTGATTGCGGCAGCTGGTTTAATCGGTGTTGATTTTAAATATCAATTTCGAATTTTCTGGAAAAATAAAGGATTTCAGCAGGTGATGAAGCTCCTACCAACACGCTCAATGGATCAAGGTTTAGACTACGTAAATTCAATTGTTGAAACAAATATGGCAAGCCGAATGGGCTCAGGAACGGTTCGTGCTTATTCACAAAGTTTAACTCTTCAAATGATGCCGGTAAACTTGATTGGCGTGGCTATTTCTACCGCTTTTTTCCCGAATTTAACTGAAAGATTAGCAATCGGCCGAAAAGATCTATTTCGAAAAGATTTACAATCGGCTCTTCGAATGATTATTTTCTTAGCTTTGCCAGTTTCAGTTTTGTTCTTCTTTTTGCGTGGCTATATCGTTAGCTTTATTAAAAACGGTGGTGATGATTTGATTGCTGGGCTTTTGGGCGTTCTTGTTCTTTCGATTTTTGCACGTTCAATTTATCATATTGCAGCAAGGAGTTTTTACGCAATGGAAGATACGAAAACACCATTTTATATCTCGTTAGTTGCAATTGGTTTGAATATTGTTTTGGCAATAATTTTCAGCTTAATCTTTAAATTTGGTGCTTATGGGCTAGCTTGGGCACAGGTGATTGGTGCAGTTCTTGAGATTATGATTTTACTATTTTTGATGCGAAAAAGAATTGATGGGCTTTTTGACGCACAATTTCTTTCAGGGATTTTTCGAATGGTGATTGCTAGTGCTATAGCTGGCTCAATTTGCTATTTATTGGTGGCGAGAATGCCTTTACTTGGCTCTGATTTACGATTCTTCTCAACTTTTCCAAAATTTATATTTATCGGATTAGTAAGTTCAACGACTTATGTCTTGGTTGCAAAATTATTAAAACTTGAAGAAGCTGAGCCGATTATTTCGCAAATTAAAAATATGATTTTTGTGCAAGTTAAGATTAAATAATTTGCCTAAACTTTAAAAATCTGTTAGAATATAGAAAGTTTATGAATTTAGAAAAGATTAGAAATTTTTGTATTATCGCTCATATTGATCACGGCAAGTCGACCTTAGCTGACCGAATGATGGAAATTACTGGTACAGTTCAAAAGCGTGATATGAAGTCGCAGCTTTTAGACTCGATGGATTTGGAGCGCGAAAAAGGAATTACGATTAAACTTGCACCTGTAACAATGAATTGGCAGGGAATAGAATTAAATTTAATTGATACTCCTGGACATGTTGACTTTTCCTATGAAGTTTCGCGTTCTCTTCAAGCTTGTGAAGGTGCAATTTTAGTGGTTGATGCTTCGCAGGGGATTCAAGCACAAACTTTGGCTAATGTCTATCTTGCAATGGCGGCCGATTTAAAAATTATTCCAGTTTTGAATAAAATTGATTTACCCGCAGCAGATATTCCGCGAGTTTCGAAAGAAGTTATTAACCTTTTGGGTTGTGATGAAAGCGAAATTTTACATATTTCAGCCAAAACAGGAATGGGCGTTGAAGAAGTTTTAAATGCGGTGATTGAGAAAATTCCTGCACCAAAGGAGATTTAATGAAACCACTAAAAGCTTTGATTTTTGATAGTTATTATGATGATTACCGCGGCGTGATTTTGTATGTGCGTATTTTTTCTGGCGAGCTAAAAAAAGGTGAAGAAATTAAAATGATGGCGACAGATTCGAAAGGTTTGGCGCTAGAAATTGGTAAGCTTCAGCCAAAAATGACACCATACGATAAAATGAGTGCGGGCGAGATTGGCTACATTGTTACCAACTTAAAAACTACCCGTGAGGCAAAAGTTGGCGATACTGTAACTATTTCGAAAAATCCTGCTATTGAGCCTTTACCAGGTTATCAGAATGTTCAGCCATTTGTTTATGCTGGGTTTTTCCCAGTTTCGAATGAAGATTATCAAGATCTAAAAGATGCGGTTGAAAAATTGAGCTTAAGTGATTCTGCACTTCAATTTGAACCAGAGAATTCACCGGTTTTAGGTTTTGGTGTGCGAATTGGCTTTCTTGGTCTTCTTCATATGGATATTGTTCGCGAGCGTTTGGAACGTGAATATGACTTAGATTTAGTGGTAACCAACCCTTCAACCGACTATCATGTAATTTTAACAACAGGTGAAGAATTAGATATTAAAAGTGCTGCTGATTTACCTGATCAAACAAAAATTTCTGAAATTCGTGAGCCGTGGATTAAAGGTGAAATTGTGGTTCCTAAAGATTATGTTGGTGCTGTAATCCAGCTGATTGTTTCGAAACGTGGACTACAAAAGAATTTAAGCTATATTGATGAGCGTGTTTTAGTCTCTTTCGAAGCGCCACTTGCTAATCTTTTGACCGATTTTTATGATCAATTGAAAAGTGTTACATCTGGTTATGGATCATTTAATTATGAGCTTTGGGATTATTTGGTAGAAGATTTAGTGCGTGTGGATTTTTATGTTGCGGGAGAAATGGTTGATGCGCTTTCGGTGATGTGTCATCGTTCAGAAAGTGTTCGAATGGGTCGTGAAATTACTGCAAAATTAAAAGAAGTAATTCCGCGGCAGAATTTCCAAGTGGCGATTCAGGCGGCAATTGGTGGAAAATTCATTGCGCGAGAGAATATTTCGGCTTATCGAAAAGATGTGACGGGCTATCTTTATGGTGGTGATGTTTCTCGAAAGAAGAAATTGCTCGCCAAGCAGAAACGTGGTAAAAAGCGAATGAAGAAATTTGGAAATGTTGAAATTCCGAGCGAAGCTTTTACTGTAATGCTAAAACGAGATTAAAAGAGGTTTTCGAAAGCCTCTTTTTTATTTTTATACTTGACAAAATATATCGGGGGGGGGTAAAATGATTATGTAATAATTAAAATTTTATAAAGGGAGTTTCTAATGAAAGAAGAAAAATCAACTGTAGAATCTAATGATAATAAGCAGCTAAATAGAGTATCTTCAAAAGCTAAATCTGAGAAGTCATTCTATAAAAAAGCTTGGTTTTGGATTGTTATAGTTGTAATTATTGCTATTGGTAGCCAATATAAACAGCCTGAAAAAGTTGGTGAAAATAAAAATTCTGGATCAAACGGATCATCTCAAACTCAAAAAGGTGATTCTAAAAAAGAAGAAAAAACTGAATTCAATGTTGGTGATATAATTGCGTTCGATGGAAAAGAATTAACTGTTGAAAAGGTTGAGCGAAACTGGAATTCTGGAAATGCTTATCTAAAACCAAAAGATGGCAAAGAATATGTAAAAGTTTCAGTAAAGATTGAAAATAAATCTGAAACTGAAATGAACTATAATGTTTTCGAATTTAAGGCTGAAGATTCTAACGGAGCCGCTGAAAGTGCTGATGGACAAACTTATAGCCTACCAGACAGTCTTGGCTCTGGTGACTTAGTAAAAGGTGGTAAAAAGAGCGGTTCTATGATTTTCGAAGTTCCTGCTGGTTCTTCATTGAAACTCCACTATCAACCATCATTTTGGTCTAATAAAAAAGTTATTGTTAATCTATAATAAATTTTTAAAACGGGCTTACTGTGAGCTCGTTTTAATTTGCTAAATTACTTAAAAAATGCTAAAATATAAACAGTTATGTTAGCTTATAAAAATAGATTTCATGGTCATGGTAGCTTGCGTTATGTTTATTCAAACGGAACTTCAGTTCGTACACAAAAAATTACCGTGAAATTTGCGCAAAATCCGCGCCGTAAAGATTCACGTTTTGCGGTTGTAGTTTCGAAAAAGGTTTTAAAGAGCGCAGTTGGGCGAAATCGTATTCGCCGGCGAGTTTATGAAATTATTCGCCATGAACTACCGAAAATTGACGGCACTTTTGACGTTGTAGTGATGATTTTTCATAAAAGCATAAAAGATATTCCGCATGAAGAACTTAAAGAAACTATAATTGACATCTTTAAAGAGGCTGATTTTTATTGTAATAAGTAGTAGAAAGTAGTATAATAATAGATATGAACTTGTTTGAATTATTTATTACTCAGCCAATTTTGAACCTATTGTTGGTTATTTATAACTTTATTGGTGATTTTGGTTTCACAATTATTGTCTTCACTTTAATTGTGCGATTTTTGATGTGGCCGCTTACAAAGAGTCAACTTCATCAATCAAAAGTTATGCGAGAGCTTCAGCCAGAATTACAAAAAATTCGCAAAAATTCAAAAGGTAATAAACAAGCTGAAACTTTGCAGATGATGGAACTCTACCGCCGTCATAATTTTAAGCCATTTCGTTCAATGCTGGCGTTATTTATTCAGCTGCCAATTCTGTTAACTTTCTTTAGTGTGATGCGAATTGTAGTGAATACACCTGATCAAATTTCGAAATGGGTGTATCAGCCGGTTGCACAAATGAGTCGCGTGAGTGATGTTATTTCAAGCAAAAAACTTGAACCAAAATTCCTTGGAGCGATCGACTTAACAGATACAGCTGTGCCTTTAAATGACCTTTCAAGCGGTTTCATGATGATAATTTTAGTTGGACTAACACTTTCGCAGTGGTATATGGTTCGGCAGACTCAGCCAAAAAATGGTAACCGGCGGGTTCGTGATATTTTTAAGGAGGCAGCAGAAGGAAAAGAGCCAAATCAGGCAGAACTTAACGCTGCGGTAAATTCTAATATGAATTTAATTCTTCCAGTAATTTTGTTCTTTCTTATGATGGGGCTTTATGGTGCTTTGATTTTCTATTACTTAATTTCGAATATTATTCAAATTATTCAGCAAAAATATATTTTCTCAATTGATTCAAAAGAGATGGAAGAAATTGCTCAAGAATCTCCAAAAAATAAGCTTAAAAATGCTAAAGAGGTAATCATTGTAAAAAATACACCATCTAAGCCGATAAAGAAAAATTCGAAAGAAAAAGGCGGAACGAATATTCGAAGAATTAAAGCGAAAGATGGAAAACGGAGGTAATATGAATCGAGAAGAATCAATTGTTTTTGCACAAAAGTTTTTGGAAGATATTTTGAGCTTTTTTGGAGTTAATTTGGCGGTTCATTCGACTGCTGATGATGAGATTATTCAACTTTCAGTTCCTTCAAGCGAGCTAAACTCTTTATTTATTGGTCGTGATTCTGGAAATTTGCGTTCATTACAGTTTTTAATTTCACGAGCACTTGAGGCTAAAAATGCTGAAATTAACCGTGTAAATATTGATGTTGCAGATTATAAAAAACAACGAGCTCAAAAAATTACTGAAAAAGCTGAGAAATGGATTGAACAAGTTCGAAAAACTGGCGAACCTTATCGATTAAATTTAAATCCGACTGACCGCTTCACTGTTCATAAATTAGCTCAAGATTATTCAGATATCGAAACACATTCTGAAGGTGAAGGTCGCGAACGACAATTAATTATTTCGAAAAAATAAGTCTTTTGAAGACTTATTTTATTTTAGATTAACCTTTGGTTTAGTTTTAAAATGGCTTCCAAATCAGTTATAAATTTCTTTGGTAAATAAAAATATGTTTAATTTTTATTGAAGACGACTTTTTTGTAAAGGACAAAGTTCCAGATTAAGCTGAAGGTAGTAGCGATAAGTTTTGAAATTAAAAGTGATATCTTTTGATTTTTTAAAATACTTTCGAAAAATGGTAAAGTTAGAAAAATTATCACACCTTGAATGACCCAAAGTCCAAAAAGTGTTACAATAATAAAAAGTGCCATTTCTCGAGCAAGTTCTCTTTTGCTTTTTGAAACTGATTTAAAAGTGATTTTCTTATTTAAACTAAAGCTATTTATAAAAGTAATCCCAGTCGAGAAAACGTTTGCAATTAAAGAGCTAATTCCAAGAGAAGTTAGACCAAAAAGAATTACAAAATCTAGAATTGTATTCAATCCACCAATTGCTGCAAACCAAAATTCTTGGCTATTTTTTAGCTTTTTTAGTAGATTTTTCATGGTTGAATTCCTTGATTTCTTGCGTTAGATAAACAGGGCGATTTTTACTTTCGATGAAAATTCTTCCAATATATTCGCCTAAAATTCCAATTGAGAGGAGTTGAATTCCACCAAGAAAAAGAATTACTGACATAATTGAAGTATAACCGTCACCAGTTGGAACGCCGAAAAGTGGGCGAATTAGTAAAAAAGCGATCCACAAAAATGCAGCAATTGAGATGAAAAATCCTGTAATTGTAGCGATGCGAAGTGGTGCAACAGTAAAACTGGTGATTCCTTCAATTGCGAGATTGAAAAGTTTTGCATAATTCCATTTTGTTTCGCCAGCTACACGTGCGTCCCGTTTATAAGTAATTTCTTTCTTTCGAAAACCAACCCAAGAGAACATTCCTTTGGTGTAACGGTTGGTTTCGCGGAGAGTTTTTAGGGCTTCAACTGCACGGCGGTCGAGAAGTCGAAAATCGCCAGTGTCGCGTTGAATTTCAATTTGTGAAATTTTATCAAGTATGCTGTAGAACCATTTCGAAGTTTGCTTTTTAAGCCAAGTTTCACCATCACGAGATTCACGTTTAGCATAAACGTCATCAAAACCTTCTTCCCAAAGGTTGATCATTGCAGGAATTAACTCTGGTGGATCCTGTAAATCTGCATCAATAATCACTAACGCATCTCCTTTTGCATAATCAAAACCTGCTAGCATTGCATTTTCTTTTCCAAAATTTCGGCTTAAATTAATGTAAGAAATTCGCGAATCTTTTTGGCTTTCGCTTCTAATAATTTCCATTGTTTTATCTTTCGAACCATCATTAATAAAAAGAAATTCAAAATCATATTTTGAAGTGTTTTTTGCTAAAAGGTTGAGCCTTTCGAAAAGTTTTGGTAGAGCTTTTTCTTCATTATAAGCTGGAATCATGATCGTGATGAGTTTCTTCATAGTAATTATATTATAGCACAAAATTACCAAAAAATATAACCAAAATGTTGAAATTTTATTTGGCTTATGCTAAAATTGGTTTAGGAGAAATAAAATGAAAATAAACACACAAAATACTAAAAAAACTAAAACTATTATTTTTGCTGCATTTGTAATTTTGCTGGTTGCTGGTGCTGGTGGAATTTTCTGGTGGGCAAATTCAAATTCTCAAAAAAAGAATGAGAAAAAAGAAGAAAATACTTCAAAAGTTGAAGAGAAAAAAGAAGATTCAAAAAAATCTGAAGAAACTAAAAAGCAAGAAGCTGCAAAGGAAATCATTAATTCGAAAACTAAAAATAATAATACTGATCGTGCTGAAGGAACTGTTGAATCCTCGGGATATACAAATTTTCCAACTTATACAACTGTGCAAGTTGAAGATGGCGCGGTTCGTGTGGCCGGGCAGATTTCAGGGCTTCTTTATGACGACGGAAATGGTAAATGTTCATATACTCTAACGCATTCTGATGGAACTAAAATTGAACTTTCAACCGAAATTTTAGAGAGCCCAAATAACAAATATTGTAAGGCAGTTTCGAAAAAAATTAGTGATAGTGAATTTAAAACTGGAAAATGGACAGCAATAACAACTTATAAAAATTCAAAACAAAAGCAAGAAGGAAGGTCGGATGCTCAAAGTTTTACAATCGAGAAGTAGAAAATTTAAAAAGTCAATTTTAATTGGTGTGCCAGTTGTGGCGATTATTGTTTTTAGTGCTTTAGCTGTACTTAGAAATCTTTCTAACGCTGTTAAAGCAACTGATTTCAATCCTGGCCGAATTATTGACGACAGTATTTTTTATAATAAAGATGCAATGAATGTGCAGCAAATCCAAAGCTTTTTAAACAAACAAATTGGTAGTTGCGATACTTGGGGTACTGGTCCTTCTGGAAAAAATGACGGCAGAACCGCTGCTCAATTTGCTGCTGCGCAAAATTCAAATTATTGGCATAAACCTCCATATGTATGTATAAATAATTATCACGAAAACCCAAATACTGGCGAAACTTCTTTCGAAAAAGGTGGCGGATCTTTCGAAGGTGGAATTTCGGCAGCACAGATTATTTATGATGCAGCTCAGAAATATGGAATTAACCCGCAAGTTTTGTTAGTTTTGCTAAAGAAAGAATCTCTCAATTTACTAGATGATAATTGGCCAGTAAAAACTCAATATAAATATGCGATGGGCTATGCTTGCCCAGATTCTGGCCCTGGATTTTCTGCGGCTTGTGCGGATTCAAAAGCTGGTTTTTATAAACAAATGACTTTGGCGGCTTGGCAGTTAAAATATTATAAAGACCATCATAAAGATGGTGGCTATTCGCTAAAGCTTGGATGGAATAATATTCAATATTCACCAAATCCAGCTTGTGGTACAAAACGTGTTAATATTGAGAATGTTGCAACTTTAAGTTTGTATATTTATACGCCGTATGTTCCAAATGATTCAGCGCTAGCAAATTATCCGGGAACTTCACATTGTGGAGCTTATGGAAATCGTAATTTCTTTATGTTCTTTAATCAGTTATTTAGTTCGACTCTTGAAAGTAAAAGAATACATAGTGGAATATATAAAAGATATATTGAGCTAGGTGGTGAAAAAGGATATCTTGGTGATGTAGATTCTGAATTTTTTAAGACCGATAAATCAATATTCCAAAGGTTTAAAAATGGTTTCATAATTGGAAGCGATAGCACTGGATATTGGGAAAACTATGGTAAAATTAGACAAAGATATTCTGAGCTAGGGTATGAACATGGTAAGATGGGATTGCCGCTATCTGGATATTTTAACACTATCAATAATGGTCGTGCACAAAAATATCAGAATGGTTTCATAATTGGAAGCGACAGCACTGGATATTGGGAAAGTATTGGTTTAATTAGAGAAAAGTATGCTCAATTAGGCTATGAACATGGTAAGATGGGATTTCCTATAACACAAGAATTTTCAACTATTCAAGGCGGATGGTTCCAAAAATATCAGAATGGTTTTATCATAGGTAGTCCAAAATCTGGATATCATGAAAGTTATGGTAAGATACGCGAACGCTGGAATAAGATTGATAATGAAAAAGGTGCTTTAGGATTTCCTATTAGTGATGTTATTGAAGAAAAAGGTTATAAGGTACAACACTACGAGAGGGGTGATATTATAGGAAACGATAATTTAGGATATTGGGAGATTCAGGGTGATGTATTTAAATTTTATAATTCATTAAATGATGCGCAAAAAGATAAACTCGGCTTGCCATTAAAGAACGAAGCATGGAATAACGGCAAATGGACTCAGTATTTTGAAAGAGGATTAATTACGGGCGTTGGTGATAAATATATATTAAAAATAGATAAATAGCAGTTAAAACAGCAGAAATGCTGTTTTTTCTTATTGAAAATAATCTAGAAAGTTAGCTAGTTTTTAGGTGTTAAAAATAGTTTAGTGTTGGAGTGTTAGGCGATATATGATATAATTAAAAGCATAATGATTAAAATAGGATTTTTTGAAAAGAGGAATCGGGTTTTACTTGCAGAACTCGTTAAAACAGATTTTAAGTTAAGATACCAAGGCTCAGCTTTAGGGATTTTATGGTCAGTTCTTAAGCCGCTTATGATTTTTGTGGTGATGTATTTTATATTTGTAAAATTCTTGCGAATTACTGATCCTTCAATTCCAAACTATGCAATAACTCTACTTCTTGGTCTCTCTCTTTGGGGATTTTTTACCGAAGCAGTTACTTTAGGGATGAACTCAATTGTTGCTCGTGGTGATTTGATGCGGAAAATTAATTTTCCAAAATATATCGTGATTATTTCTTCAATGGTGAGCGCTTTAATTTCACTTTCAATTAATCTTTTGGTGGTTTTAGCTTTTGCAATTTTTGCTGGTGTAAAATTCCAATGGTCTGTTTTAATTTTGCCATTTAACATTATACTTCTTTTTGCTACAGCTTTTGGCTTAGCGTTAATTCTATCAACTCTTTATGTTAAATTCCGCGATATTTCGCATATCTGGGAAGTATTTATGCAGATTTTAGTCTATTCAATGCCAATTATGTATCCAATTTCAATGGTTACAAAAGTTTCAATTTTTGGATTTTCGATTGCGAAAATTATGATGCTTAACCCAATTGCGCTTGCGATTCAAGATATTCGCCACAATTTGATCGCTCATGAAACACCAACTTTCTGGACACTTTTCGAAAATTACTGGCTTGTGTTAATTCCAATTTTGGTCACAACTTTATTAGTAGCTTTTGGTCTATGGTATTTTAATAAAAATTCGAAAAAATTTGCGGAGATTATGTAATGGGAAAATACGCTTTAGAAGTAAAAAATGTTTCGAAAAGTTTTCGTTTACCAACAGAACAGGCGAGTGGTATTAAGCAGGCTTTCGTAAACTGGACGAAGGGAATTAAAGGTTATAAAGAACAAAAAGTTCTTAAAGATATTTCATTCAAGGTTAAAAAGGGCGATTTTTATGGTATTGTTGGGCGAAATGGTTCAGGAAAATCCACATTACTTAAAATTATTTCGCAAATTTATACGCCAGAGAGTGGTACAGTAAAAGTTGACGGAACTTTGGTTCCATTTATTGAACTTGGTGTTGGGTTTAATCCAGAACTTACTGGCCGTGAAAACATTTATTTAAATGGTGCCCTTTTAGGTTTTTCGAAAGAGGAAATTTCTGCAATGTATAATGAAATTGTGGAATTTGCTGAGCTTGAAGAATTTATGGATCAGAAATTAAAGAATTATTCTAGCGGAATGCAAGTTCGTTTGGCTTTTTCGATTGCGATTAAAGCTCAAGGTGATATTTTAGTGTTGGATGAAGTTTTAGCGGTTGGTGATGAAGCTTTTCAGCGTAAATGTAATGATTTTTTCGAAAATATTAAGAAAGATAAAACTAAAACTGTTATCTTGGTTACACATTCGATGGCGGATGTTAAAAAATATTGTAATAATGCTATTTTTATTGCAGATGGTATGATAAGTGAATCTGGTGATGTTGATAAAGTTGCTGAGAAATATATAGCTTCCAACCTAGATACGCTTAATTCACGCAATAATCATAGTCCTACTAATGATAATAATTCTTCATCAATTAAAATTGTTGGGAATAAACCAATTATTCATCATGGTGAATATTTTGAGGCTGATATAGAATATTCGTATAACGGTAATGCTGAGTTATATATTGCTTATACTCTTCAAGATGAAGGTAGAGGTGGTAGAGTATATGATAGTGGTCATGTAAAGGTTTCTTCAGATAATTCAGTATTTAATATTAGGATTTCTTTAGATAATTTTAATTCTACCGACTTTAGGGTGATTGCAGTTCTGTATGAAAAAAATAAAGATCATTCTAAAGCTATTGCTAATACTTTTGATGGCGGTGATTTTAGATTTAAATATTTAACTGATAAAACCGACAACGATTATGGTTTAGTAAAAAAGAATATTATTGAATAGGAATAGAGAGTTTTTAAACAATACCACTACTTGAGTTTAAGTAGTGGTATTAAAATAAAAATATTAATTTTTAGCTTATTTTTTTCAGTGTGTAATATTTTTCATCTAATTTCATATTTTTTTGTGATTTAATACTTTTAATAAACAACAATATACTAGCCAAAATAAATGTTAATATAGTATTTTTTAGTATTAAGGTTGCTATAAGTAGAAGTATATATTTTATTATCCCTATCTCTGGTGTTTTTTTAATAAATTTTGGTGCTAGTATTCTATTGTCAATAATATGCTTTACATTATTTAAAGATTTTTTATATCCTTCTTGCTTGGCTGGACATTGAATATATGACATTATAAAAGATATTAGCCATCTAGCTTTAATAAGTTGAACATATGGGTTATTGTGCTGGTTTGCTATTTTCGAAAATTTATCTAACTCTCTTGCATTTTTTATTCTATATTCAGTGTTAAGCTTTGTAGTTTTTACTATACTTGTTTCACTATCAGATATGTATGTGTAATAAGGGGCTACATCTAGTATATCAATCCTGCTTGATTTTAATAAGAAATTCAGGTTGAATATTAGATCCTCTCCAAATCTAAGGTTTTCATCTAATTTAATATTATTATCACGGATTATATTTTTTCTATAAAGTCTATTCCATAGATTATACATTCGTCCATCTAAACTTAGAGATTTCAATGTTTTTTGTACTATATCATTTTTACCTGTTATGGATTGTTTTTCTAAATTAATGTGTCTATAAGTACTTTTATTGTTTTGATCATGCCTTATGTTCCACCCAAAAACAAGCATATCTGATTTTTTATAATTATTCATTTTTATTGTTTTTATGGTGTTTAAAAGACGTTCGGAATCTATAATATCGTCTGAATCACAAAAGCCAATCCATTCTCCAGATGCGTTAGATATTCCAATATTTCTAGATGCACTAGGGCCAGAATTTTTTTGTCTTATTACTGATACATCATTAAGCTTAGATATATTTTTTAGAGAATCTAGCGTTTCTTGGTCATCTGATCCGTCATCAACAACTATAATTTCTAATATATTATCCATTGTCTTATTTACTTTAAGTATTGAATTAACAATGTTTTCTATATTAGTACCCGTATTAAATACGGGTACTATAAAACTTATTAAATATTTCAAGTTATTCCTCATATACCTAACTATATATCCTTAGAAATCTTATCTATAAAGCTTTCCCATGAATGCTGCGTTTTTAACTTTTTTCGCAAATTTGCTGTAAATTTTTCTGCATGTGTTGGGTTATTTTTTAGGAATTCTATGGCTTTTACATATCCATCTATATCTTCCATATCTACTAGCAATCCACTCTCTTTATCAGTTATAAACTCGCTGATTCCGCCAATGTTGCTTGATACTATTGGTATTCCTTTGGATGCTACTTCTAATAATATATTTGGAACTCCATCTGTTTGAGAAGTGTATAAATATATATCGTAGTTACTTGTTTCTATAGAATTTATACCTTTAAATCCTCCCATATAGTTAACTCGAGAGTCCTTGAAATAATTTTTACTATATTGTTTCTTTTCAATAACCCCGTATGCATCTATTTCGAAATCTTTTGGGAGTTCTTTAGATATTTTTTTAAGGATATCTGGTCTTTTTTGGAGTGCTATTCTGCTAGCCCATAGAATTTTAAGTGTTTGACCATATTCTATATTATTCGAATTATTATTTTCTTCTATAGTTTGTGGTTGATAGTGAACTCTAAACTTAGACTTTTCGAATAAATTATTTTCCAAGGCTTGATCTATTACCGCTTGGTTATCTGTGAAAACTAAATTAACTATATCCCATACTCCTACTAATTGAGGATCTGCGAATGAAAGTATTCTATCTTTTTGGCTAGTAAATTCGCGCATGAACAAAGATATATTTAATTTAATATTTTTTTCTTTGATTACTGATTTGTGTTCTGATAGCCATCTATACCAATACTCATCATTTATTAAGTGTAGATTTTTAATTTTTGCTTGTATTAGGAGACGAGACCATATTATATTCTTTTCATAATCTCCCATTTTTTTCGTCAATCTTCCGAAATCTATTAGATCTACTCCTAAATTAATGAAAAAATCGATAGTTGGCTTATTAAAAGGCTGTGTCGATAATATTCCTATATTCCATTTAGGGTGAATCTCTTTTAAAGCTCTGATATAGTTAGAAATTAACTTTTCTGTTCCGCCCCTTCCGCTCATAGCAGGTGCTAAGAACAAATAATCTATATTATTTCCAGATATCTGTTCGCATAGCTTTTTATATACGATTCCATACTCATTGTCTAATGGGTTAAAAGTTAGTGGATGAAATTCTACTTGTGATATTTTTTCTTTCGTGGGGTAGAGTTGATTTTCTATAGCATTAATTTCTCGCCAATCTTCAATAAAGAAGGTAGGGAGCTTTTTCATATTTTTTTTGCTCAGGATTCTTGATGCTACTGGCGACATAGCCCTTCTTATATTCTCTGATTTTTTTGCAATATCGTATAGTGCTCGATAATATTTTTTAATATTAATCCTAGAGCTTGTCTTTTTTTGAGGTGTTGGCATTTCGACTGACTTAATATATTCTATATCGAACAGATCTGAATAGTCTAGGATTGTATTTTTGTGTTGGGTTGATACCGAGACGTTAGGTCGCTGGCGATAGAAGAAAGTAGTTTCAGGCGCAATAAGTATGGGTATATTTTTAGAAATAATATCACAGTTAAATAGATAATCCTCGAATCCAAAACCTCCTTTTTGGGGTTTGAATGGCGTATCTTTTAATAACTCTGTTTTAGCTATTAAAGTTAATGTCCATGGATTCCAATATGACATCTGTATAGAGTCTATATTTTTTTCTGTAGAATTTCGCATTTGCCATATTGATAGAGAATTCATGCGTGTACCAAACATTGCATGTATTTGAGGCCTAATAATTGAATTTTCGTTTTCTTTTAATTTTTCTAATCCATTCTTGAACCAATTCTTAGACACTAGATCATCACCATCTACAAGCGCACATATTGATCCTTTTGCTTTCGAAATTGCGAAATTTCTATTATCTGCAGGGTTTCCGAAAGATGATTCGAATACTCTGATTTGTTTTTTCTTACTCAAAAATTTAGCAACTCTTATAGTTTCATCATCTGGATTATCTAGACTTATAATTATTTCATAGTTTATTTTGGGTAATAGTTCTATAGATTTTTCTATGGATAATATTGTTTTATATAGATACAATCCTTCGTTATGGGCTGTTACTACTATAGATAATTTAGTCTCTTCTATATTTTTCATATATACCATTATAGCATACAGCGTGTTGAAATTGAATATTGGATTGGTGTGTGTTATAATGATGACATGGTAATTAAGGCATTAAGATTATTTTCTCTTATCAGCTTAATATTTGGCATATTTGGTCTTTCGAAAAATATATTCAGTGTATATGATTCTTATAAAGTATTGATTGTAGCAATAGTATTGATTTTGTTTATTGTGGCGGTTTTTTTATTATCTAAAAAATTTAGTAAGAAAACTCTGCTTGTATTCTTTATTTTTATTGCTTTAATCTCTCAAATGATAACTGGTTTTTCTACTGCCTCAATACAACACTCTTGGGATGCTGGTGCTATACAAACCATAGCTAATAATTATATAAAAACTGGGAACACTGATCCAGATGATAAAGCTTGGGAGTATAATTATTTATTGAGATATGATAATAATATAACTATAACTTATTTTGTAGTAATAATATATCGTATAGCTAATTTTGTGGGTATTGATAAAGATATACTTCTAATTTTTATAAATAATATATTAATTCTTCTTTCTTCATTATTTATAATGGCTATTATCTATGTTAAATTTAATAAATCTGTATTTTCTATTATATCAACATTTATTATTGCTATAATAAACTTTTCTCCATATTCTACGGTATTTTATACGGATACTGTTGGTCTGTTTTTTGTTGCTTCTCAATTATTTATTCTTTTACTTATTGAATTATATGCAAAAAAAGGCAATGGCTACATACTAAAAATCTTAACTATATTATTAGGGATTTTTGCTTACTTAGGGTATGCTATAAAGCCTACAACTTTAATATTGATGATATCAATATTACTATCTTCGTTATTTTTCATAAATAAGTGTCGAAATATTAAAATAATCGCAAAATATTTTGGTTTATTTATAATTGGAGCTGTTTCTTCCTTTTTTGTATTAAATACTTTAATTGTATCTTCTAACGGTTTTGCAAAATATTCCGGTAGCCAAATCCGCGAAAAAAGAACTGGATTTTTGCATTATTTAGGTATGGGATCTATGCGAGGGCTTCCACCTTATAATGAATGTAATACTGGATCATATTGCCCGAGATACGCTGATGATACTGCCGCTAAAGGTGCAAGAGAGCGTGAGAAAGTAAGTTTAAATATATTTATTGATAGTTTGACGAATAATTTTCCTTTTGGATGGCTTAAATTTGCTATTTTAAAGATTTCGAATTTCTTTGACGACGGAACGTTCGGAGTGTGGGGAGAGGGTTCTAGTAGAAATAATTTCATACAGTTTTTAGCTGAAGGTAATATAGTGCATAAATTTAGGCGTTTTCTATCTTGGAACGGTGATAAATTTCGGCTATTTAGTGTTTTTATTTCTATTATGTGGGGAACTATTCTTACTTTATTTACAATTTTTATCTTTAAATCAGCTAATAAGTTTAAATACTATCATGTAGTTTTACTATTTTTCACTCTTTTAGTAGTTGCATATCAGGTTTTATTTGAAAGTAGGGCAAGATATATTTTTATATATTTACCTATTTTTATAGTAGGCGCTGCGTTTGGTTTAAATTTTATATTGGAGATGTATAATGGCCGTAATGAAAAAAGATAAAATAACCATATTTAAAGTCAATTTAGTATTGTCTGATACCTTAGCAGTTGTTAGTTCGTTTATGTTTGCTTATTTTGCGCGAACCCATCTTGATTCCCGTGCGTATTATTTTGCGCCAAATATTTGGAATTTTATTTTTCTAGCGGTTTCACTTCTTCCACTTTGGCTGGCCATTAACTATTTCTTTGGTCTTTATGACCGTTCGGTATTTTTTTATCGACCAAAAGAGTATGGTAGAGCTTTAGTTGTTTCAATAATTAGTATTATGGCGATGATCTCTTATGAATTTTTCACTGGTGATGAAGTTTTTCCAGTTCGAATAATCGCAGTTTTCTTTGTTCCAATTAATTTCTTAATGATGATTATTGGTCGCGAAATAGTGCGTTTTATTCGCCGTGCTTTGATTCGAAGCGGTTTTGGCCGCCAAAAAGTTTTAATTATCGGTTCAAACTCTCGTTCAACAGAATTAGCTCAATTTTTTCATGACAATATTGATTTTGGTTATGATGTGATTGGAATGGTTTCGAAAAGTCAATTTTTACCAACGAAATCGGCTGTTAGACATTTTGCAAGTTTTAAAGATGCAGCTTTAAAAACAAATCCTGATATTTTAATTCAAACTGACACACTTAGGAGTGAAGATATTTATAATTATGCGATTGAAAATCATCTTGAGTATATGTTTGTGCCGAAACAAGATAGGCTTCTTTCGCAGATTAACACAATCGAAGTTATTGGCGGAACTCCAATTATTGATGTAAAAATTACAAAATTATTTGGAATGGGTCGAATATGGAAGCGTTTGATGGATCTGACTTTAGCGATTTTTGGTTTAATTTTAGTTTCACCAATAATGTTAATTGTGGCGATCATTATGAAGATTACCAATCCTAAAGATTCAATTTTCTTTAGGCAAGTTCGCTTAACACGCTTTAATCGGGAGTTTTATATCTATAAATTTCGCTCACAAAAGGCTGAATTTGACGGCTTAACTCCCGAACGGGCTTTCGAAAAAATGGGAAAACCTGAACTTTCCAAAGAATATCGCAAAAATGGAGATCAGCTTGATAATGACCCAAGAATTACAAAAATTGGAAAATTTATCCGTGCAACTTCTATTGATGAATTGCCGCAGCTTTTCAATGTTGTTCGTGGTGATATTTCACTTGTTGGTCCTAGGGCTTTAATTCCACAAGAGATTAACAAATCAAATAGAAAAAATATTATTTTGGCGGTAAAAGCTGGTGTTACTGGATTGGCTCAGGTTTCAGGTAGGCGTGATATTTCTTTCGAAGAACGCCGCAGGCTGGATGTTTATTATGTTCAAAACTGGTCAATTATTTTTGATATTCAAATTTTATTTAAAACTGTTGCAAGTGTAATTTTTCGAAGAGGGGCAAAATAATGCAAAATCCAAAATGGTTAAATGGTAGGAAAGTCGCGATTGTGACAGACTGGCTCACCACTTATGGCGGTGCTGAAAAAGTTGTTGCTACGGTTTCAGAGATTTTCCCTGAAGCACCAATTTTTACATCGCAATATTCAGAAAAAGAAGTCGATTGGTTTTCGAAAAATGATGTTCGGGTTGGTTGGTTGAATATTTTCCCGGCAAAATTGCGTAAAATATTACCAGTTGGGCGAATACTATATTTTCGAAATTTAGGCAAAAAACTAAAAGATTTTGATGTTATTATTTCAATTTGCTGCGCTGAAAGCAAAGGTTTGAATCTTTCGAATAGTCAGCTCCATATTAGTTATTTACAAGGCCCTCCGATTCAATATTATTGGGGAATGTATAATGATTATATTGAAAATCCTGGGTTTGGTAGGTTGAATTTTTTGGTGCGATTTTTATTTAAATTATTGGTTAATCCACTTCGAAAAAACGATTTTAAACTTGCTCAAAAACCAGATTTTTTGATTGCAAATTCAAATTATTCTAAAAACGAGATTTCGAAGTATTATAAAAGAGAATCAACTGTGGTTTTTCCACCAGTAGAAATTAGAGAATTTAAGTTTCAAGATAAAAAGAAAAATTACTACATTACAACTTCTCGCCAAGTTAATTGGAAAAAACTTGATTTAGCAGTTAAAGCTTTTGCTAAAAATGGTAAAAGGTTGATTTTAGTTGGTGGCGGAGCCGAGCATCAAAAGTTGAAAAACCTTGCAAAAAACTCACAAAATATTGAGTTTATTCAAAGAGTTAATAGCCCAAAAGAGCTTTCGAAAATTGTTGGCGAAGCAAAAGGTTTTATTTTTCCAAGTTTGGAGCCTTTTGGAATTGCACCAATCGAAGCTCTTGCTACTGGAACTCCAATTTTAGCATTTAATAAAGGTGGTTCGCAAGATTATATCCAAGATGGTAAAAATGGTGTATTTTTTAATGAGCAATCAGTTAATTCAATTTTAAATGCTATTAAAAAATTCGAAAAATTAAATTTTGATGCTAAAAAAGTTTCAGAAAGTGCTAAAAGTTTTTCGAAAGATAATTTTAAGAAAAATTTCGAAAGAGAAATTAGGAAAGGATTTAATGAAAAGTTTTAAAAAACTTAGTTTAGCTGAAAAAATATTATTTTTTGCACCATTTATGGTTTGGTTTTCATATTACCCAAATTTTAATTTTGGAAAAGCAGCGGGTGCGAATTTAGAATTTTCAATTGCTCTAATTTATGCTGTAATTTTAGCACTCTTTAGTATTAAAAATATTTTTAAAAATAGCAAAACTCTTTTTAAAAATAACGCAGTTTTAATTACTGGATTTTTTGTTTTTTGGAATTTTTTAACGATTTTAAGTTCGCAAAATCAATTGAGAAGTTTTTTAGTTTCTGGCGTTTGGTTAGTTTTGTGGCTTGATTTTTTGGCGATTTTGAGTTTTTCGAAAAATAAAAAATTGTTTGAAAGCCTTATAAAAAACTTTATTTTTAGTGCTTTTTTAATGTCAATCTTTGCAATAATTCAGGTTGTTTATGGAACTTGGTCGGATTGGGGTCTTTGCGCTGGGTGTAGTGCACAAGGTTTTGGATTTGTGCGCCCAAGCGTTTTTGCAATTGAGCCACAATTTTTTGCAAGCATGCTTCTTGCGCCAATTTTAATTTTAATAAGTAGAATTTTTAATAAAAAATCTACAAAAAAAGAAAAAATAGCAGTTTGGATTATACTTTTTGCTTTATATTTAACACTTTCACGGGGGGCAATTTTTGCACTTTTATCGGCAGTTTTAGTTTTGATTTTTGTAAACCAAAAACTTTCGAAAAAGGTAATTTTACGAAATTTTTTAATTTCTGGCTGGTTTATTGTTTCTAGTTTTTTGGGCGGAATGATTTTTCATGCAATTTTTACCGAGCTAAACCCACGAGTGAGTGATGGTTTTTATGATTCGATTTCAAAAAGTGTAAACCAAATAAGCTTGGGAAAAATTGAATTGCCGAAAATTGAAAAAGCGATTAATCAAGAAATTAAAGAGCCAGAAATTGAGAGTAATGGTTTAAATTCGAAAGAACCAACAGAAAAAGTTATGGAAAAACCTAAAAAGGCAATGTTCGATGGTTATGTTGAAAAATCAACTAATGAACGCACAAGAATGTCGGATTTAGCAATAGAAACTTGGCTTTCGAACCCTTTTGTTTTGTTTTTTGGAGTTGGTTCTGGAGCTTCTGGAACGGCGATTTTGAATTCAACTCACCAGATAGCTAACAGCTCAGAAATTGTTCAGAATGAATTTTTATCGATTTTATTAGAATTGGGTATTTTTGGTTTGATTATTTGGGGGCTAATAATATTTGGAATTTTTCTAAAATCTAGAGAAGAGAAGTATATCTGGGCAATTTTAACTGCGTTTTTAGTTCAATGGTTTTTCTTTTCAGGACTACCAAATGCACTACATATTTATTTGATTTTAGCAGTATCATTTGCTATAATTGAAAGAGCTTATGAAAAAAAATCAGCAATCAATAGATGGGTTCACACCAAGGCGACGGGTCGATTCTTTAAGTCGTGATAACAGTTATGAGAAATCAGCTAAAAAACTAGTTTCGAACAATCAGGTTCAACCAAGAATAACGGAAATTGAGCATTCGAAAAAAGCTAAAAATCGAGAAGAAAATTTAAATGAAGATATTGAATCTGCTTTACAAAATTTAGAAATTGAAGAAGTTCAGGAAAATGAACGGAAAGAACGAATAGCTTCGAAAAAACAACGAAAACTTCTTCGAAAACTCGAAAAAAAGAATCTGAAGCGCGAGAAAAAAGGTAAGGAAGCTCTTTCTTTAGAGCAATTTAAGCGACGTCGAATTTTGGTGCGAATTTTTGCTATTATCTTATTGATTTTAATTATCGTTGGCGGATACTTTGTGTATAAAGCATACAAAGATTTATATAAATTAACAAATGGTAATGTTATTGGTGCCGTTTTTGGAGAGAAGAAAAAGTTGAAGGCTGATTCTAATGGTCGTACAAATATTTTGCTTTTCGGAACTTCGCCAAAAGGTTGGGATGGTGAAAATTTGACCGATTCTGTGATGGTTGTGTCTGTTAATCAGGAAACTAAGAAAATTTATACCATCTCGTTACCACGAGACCTTTGGGTTAAACATACTTGTCGAAGCTGGCTTGGAACAACTGCCGGAAAACTTAATGAAACCTATGGCTGTAGCTATTATGATGCTAAAAATAGCGGCTCAAGTGAAGAAGAATCAGAGAAGGCTGGTCAAGATGCTTTAGCTAAAAAAGCAAAAGAAATTCTAGGTTTAGATATTCAATATGTTGTTCATGGTAATTGGAAAGTCCTAATTGATGCTATTAATTCTGTTGGTGGAATTGATGTGAAAGTTGAAGCTTATGATGGCTCGAACCGAGTTTATGATGTAGCTACGAAAATTAACTATAAGAGTGGTGAAACTTATCATATGGATGGTGAAACGGCATTAGCTTTTTCGCGCGCTCGAGGTTCAGAGGGTGGAATTGGTTTGAGTGGAAGTAATTTTGACCGTGAACGAAATCAGCAGAAGATTTTAAAAGCGGCTTTTTCTAAGATAAACGAACAAAAAACTAACCCAATAACTTTACTTTCGCTCGCTTCATCTTTGGGCGAAAATATCCATCATTCATTTAGTGGAGATGAACTAAAAACTGCGGCTGAAATTGCTCAAGACTTTAATGGTGGAACTATAACTTCCTTGCCACTTGTTAATGAAAATGATCAGTCTGCAAATTATTTTACAACTGGGGTAATTAATTCAGTGAGCGCAGTTTTACCAAAAGCTGGAACTTATAATTATAGCCAAATTCAAGCTTATATTTCAAAAAATACAATTGGCGGTGAGGTTATTAAAGAAAACGCTAAAATTAAAATTTTAAATGGTACGAATTATTCGGGATTAGCAGCTCAAGAACAGAAAAAGCTTGAGAAAGAAGGCTTTAATATTCAAGATATTGATTCTGCGCCAAAGCGAGACTATACTAAAACTAAAATTTATTATGTAAAAGAAGATTCGAAAACTGCAACAATTAAAAAACTTGAATCTAAATATTCAACCAAAGCTGAAAAATTACCATCAGAATTATCAAAAATAGGAGAAGGCTTAGATATAATTATTTTGTTAGGCGAAGATAATGGCAATTAATTTGACTAAAAAACAAGTTGAACTGTTGAATTTTATAGAAGTTTTTATTGAAGAATCTGGTTATAGCCCAACATATCGCGAAATTGCTCGTGGTATGGGCTATAAATCTGTTGCAACGGTAGCAAAGCATATTGATAATTTGGTTTTAATGGGAAAAATAACTAAATCTGATGGTGGTGAAGCTCGTTCGATTTCTATTAAGAAACAAATTTCAGAACTTCCTGGCGATGAAAAAAATATTCATGATTTTTTAGTTAAGAAGCGAGACTTCTACGCCGAAAATAATCAAATCGAACAAGCGAGAAAAATTGATGATGCAATTCTGACTTTGTGGTATTAGAATATTGAAAAAATAAAGTGTTTATGTTTTAATGATAATTAGCGATGGATATTTTTAAGAGTTTCGAAAAATTTATAACAGGATTTTTAGATTACGACTGGTTCGAACCAATCACAATTATTCTTATTGCAGTTTTTGCGAGTTTTTTATCGCGTAGAATTATTGATTTTGCTTTTAGTGTTCGTAAGAAAACTAAGAAAATAAAGCGCTCCGAAGAACGTTTAAAAAGAAATGAAACAATTTCGAAAATTGCAAAAACTACAATTGATATTGTTATCTGGATGACTGCGGCGATAAACTTTCTTAGCTCAATTGGTGTTAATGTAGCATCTTTAATGACGGGTGCTGGTTTAATTGGTGTCGTGGTTGGTCTTGGTGCTCAAACGACAACGCGTGATATTTTAGCAGGATTTTTTATCGTTGGCGAAAATCAATATCGAGTTGGAGATACAATTGAGATTATGGTTGCTGGAAGGCTAATTTCGGGAAAAGTTGAAAATATTTCTTTGCGAATTACGCAGGTTCGTGATGGTGATGGAAAAGTTCATACAATTCGAAATGGTGCAAGTGAAGCGGTGACTAACCTTTCGTTTAAATATGCTAATGTTAACTTACTTTTTGGTGTATCTTATGATACGGATATCGATGTTTTGGAAAAGGTGATAAATAATGTTGGGCTAAAAATGCTTGAAGACCCGGAACTGAAAAAAGATATTATTGAGCCAATTGTATTCGTACGAGTGAATAAATTCTTGGATTCCTCGATGGAAATTAAGTGTTTAGGAAGGGTAAAAGCTGGAAAACAATGGAATGTTGCCGGAATTTTTCGGCGGGAAATCAAGAAAGCTTTTGATGAAAACGATATTATTTTGCCTTATCCGCAAATGGTCATTCATGATGTAAATCGAATTACCGCTAAAATGAAAAATTCAAAAGCTCGCACTCGCCACCAAAAGCATTCATCTATAAAACAAGTTAAAAAATAAAACCCTTTTCAAAAGAGTTTTATAATTTACGGCGATTATTCGGGCATTCTTCATATTTTCCAGCCTCACAAAATGAGCAATTTTCTTTTTCGCAGGCTGAGAAATCATCTGATCTATGTGCGAAAGATTGACTTTTTACGGTTTTAAAGTTTGAGTCAATTCTCTGAAAAATTATACTTTGGGCTTGAACTTTTTTGCGCGAATAGTTACATTTGGCAAAATACATTTTAAAAATTTTATAAATTGCAGAAGAGTAGCCTTTTTCGGCTTTGATAAATAAATCTTCTGGAATGTCTAATTCGACTATGCGTTTTAGAAATTTGTGCGAAACTCTAATTTTTACCATATTTTCACCTCCAAAAATGTACTAAGATGCTATTATTATATAATTTTTCTAATAAAAAGTCAATAAAGTTAAATTGTTTGATAAAAGATAATCTTTATGGTAAAATTAAAGCATAAACATAAAATAAAGGGAGGGAATATGGGTGAAAAACCGATTCAAGTTAATAGTGAAATCGGAAAACTCAAAACCGTAATTTTACATAGACCAGGAAAAGAGCTCGAAGGGTTGACTCCGGATTATTTGGAACAGCTACTCTTTGATGATATTCCATATTTGGAGGTTGCACAAGCTGAGCATGATGCTTTTGCGGAAACTCTTCGAAATCATGGAGTTGAAGTTCTTTATCTCGATCAATTAGCAGCAGAATCGCTTTATAATGATGAAATTAAGTGGCGATTTATTTCTGATTTTGTGCGAGCTTCGAAGCAAGGTGAACGACATGTAACCCATGCTTTGATGCGTTATTTAGGAGAATTTGAGCCACTCGAGCTTGTTCGAAAAATTATGGCGGGTGTTAAAAAAGATGAAATTAAAACTGATGAAGATGAAAAATCTCATTTGAACTATTATTTTAAGAGCGACTATCCATTTTTGCTCGACCCAATGCCAAATCTTTACTTTACTCGTGACCCAGCAGCTGCAGTTGGAAATGGTTTAACAATCAACAAAATGCGATATCCAGCTCGCCGACGCGAGAGTTTGTTTATGGAATATATTATGCGCTATCACCCACGATTTGCAGCAAAAACTCCTGGTGGTGAAGTTCCAGTTTGGTTTGATCGCTATAATAAATTCAATATGGAAGGTGGTGATGAACTCGTTCTTTCGAAGAATGTAATGGCGATTGGCGTTTCACAACGAACAACTCCTGAAGCAATCGAAAAAGTTGCTTCGAAATTGTTTGAATTTTCAGATTTTAATAAAATTTTAGCAATTCAAATTCCAGTTTCACATGCGTTTATGCATCTTGATACTGTTTTCACAATGATTGATTATGATAAATTTACAGTTCACCCAGAAATTTTAGACAAAGATGGTGAATTAAATATTTATGTTTTGGAAGATTCTGGTATTCCAGGACAGCCAAAAATTACTCATCTAACAAATTTGAAAGAAACTCTAGAAGAAGTTCTTGGTCTCGACCATGTAACTTTAATTCAATGCGGTGATGGTGATCCAATTGCTGCGGCTCGCGAACAGTGGAACGATGGCTCGAATACTCTAGCAATCGCTCCAGGTGTAGTTGTAACTTATGATCGAAACTATGTAACCAACAGAGCTCTGCGTGAAGCTGGCGTGGAAGTTATTGAAATTCAGGGCGCTGAACTTGGTCGTGGCCGTGGAGGCCCACGCTGTATGTCAATGCCAATTTGGAGAGAGGAGATTTAATAATGGCATTAAATTTGAAAAATCGAAATTTTCTAACACTTTTAGATTTTACACCAGAAGAAATTCGCTTAATGCTTGATGTTTCGCATGAATACAAACGCTTAAAACGAGCTGGAATTGCTCACAAAATTCACGAAGGCAAACAAGTTGCTTTGCTTTTCGAAAAAACTTCAACCCGAACTCGAACTGCTTTCACTGTGGCGGCTCGAGATTTGGGAATTCATCCAGAATTTTTAGGTAAAGATGATATTCAAATGGGTAAGAAGGAGTCAATTAAAGACACAGCAATTGTGCTTGGTCGCTCATTTGATGGAATTGAATTTCGCGGTTTCGATCATTCGACTGTTGAAGAGCTTGCAAAATATGCTGGTGTGCCTGTTTGGAATGGTTTGACTGATATGTATCACCCAACTCAAATTTTGGCTGATTTTATGACAATTGAAGAACATCTTGGATATCTAAAAGGTGCTAAATTAGTATTTGTTGGTGACGGACGCAATAATATGGCGAACAGCTTGATGATTGGATCAGCTAAAATGGGTGTTGACTTTCGAATTGCTGCTCCAAATAATCTTCATCCAGACCCTGCCTTGGTTGAAAAATGCCGTGAAATTGCTCGTGAAACTGGTGCAAAAATTACAATTACAGACGACCTATATGGTGCTGCTCACGGCGCAGATTTCATCTATACTGATGTATGGGTATCAATGGGAGAAGAAGACAAATTCGAAGAACGAATCCACCAACTACGCGGATTCCAAGTAAATACGGCACTTCTTCATGCAACGGGCAATCCAAATGTAAAATTCATGCACTGTTTACCAGCATTCCATGATTTAAATACGAAAATTGGAAAAGAAATTTTCGAAAAATATGGATTAAAAGAAATGGAAGTTACTGATGAAGTCTTTAACTCAAACGCTTCAATTGTATTCGATGAAGCTGAAAACCGCATGCACACAATTAAAGCGGTTATGGCTTTAACTTTGTAATTTTAGGAGAAGAAAATGGCTATGAAAAAAGATGCAGATAAAACTGCTTCAAAAAAGGTTAAAAAGGTTTCGAAAAAGCTAAAAGTGTTTAAATCGCCATCGGCTTTTAGTGTTTTATTCATTATTATTGCAATAATGGCTGGATTAACTTGGCTTATACCAAGTGGTCGTTATGAACGACTGGAAGATGGAAAAATTAAATCCAACAGTTACTCGCAAACTGAAAAACGCTTGAAAGTTGTTGAAGAAGTTAAAAATCCAAAAACCGAAATTTCAATTTCTGAGGCGGAAAGCAAAGGTTATAAAAATGCAGCAAGCGATTTTAAAAAAGCTGAAAAAGAGAAAAAAGATTATTACATTAATCTAAAGCAAGGATTTTGGGATATTTTCTTGTCTCCAATTTATGGAATGGCTAAGAAACTTGATGTGATTGTATTCATCCTGATTCTTGGTGGGTTCTTGGGCGTTGTGATGAAAACCGGCGCACTTGATTCTGCAATTAGTGGCTTGCTCAAAAAGATGAAAGGCAAAGAGAAGTGGATTATTCCAGTCTTAATGACACTTTTTGCGATTGGTGGAACTACTTATGGTATGCAAGAAGAAGCGGTGGCATTCTATGCATTAATCGTGCCAATTATGATTGCTGCTGGCTACAATTCAATGACTGCCGTAATGGTAATTGTTCTTGGTGCTGGCTCGGGTGTTTTAGCTTCAACAGTAAATCCATTCTCAACTATTATTGCCGCAAATGCTGCTGGTGCAGAATTGTCGAAAATATTATTGCCTCAGTTTATAATTCTAGTTGCATCTTTAGTTGCTTCGATTATCTTTACAATGCGATATGCTGCTAAAGTTAAAGCTGGTGAATATGCTGAAGACTCTAAAGGAAAACCGGCAGTTAAAGCAATTGATGCTTCGAAAGTGCCAGAATTTACACTTGAGCGAAAATTTGTGATGGGAATTTTTGGGCTAACTTTCCTTGTGATGATTATGTCACTTGTTCCTTGGAAAGATTTGCACGTAACATTCTTTGAAGACTGGCACGAGTGGCTCGCAACTTTGCCTATTGTTGGTGGAATCTTCGGATTTGAACATGCTGTTCCGTTTGGCTCTTGGTATTTTAACGAAATTTCAGCACTGTTCTTAATCTCAACAATAATGATTAAAATTCTTTATCATGAGGAATTTAAAAAAGATGATGTTTCTGTAACGAACACTTTCCTTGCTGGCTCGGCAGATTTATTGAGTGTTGCTTTAATTATTGCGGTTGCTGCAGCAATTGGCGTTTTAATGCAAGCTGGTGGAATTCAAGATACAATTGTCTATTGGGGCGAAGAACTTCTTCGAAAAGTTCCATCACAGATATTTGGTGTTTTGGCTTATATTTTCTATATCCCGATGTCATTTATTATTCCGTCATCTTCTGGTTTAGCGGAGGCTACGATGCCAATTATTGCTCCTGTTGCAGATTTAGCTGGCTCAACCAAAGAAATTGCTGTTGTTGCATTTGCAACTGCATCTGGACTTCTTAATATGGTTGCCCCTACAATTGCATCATTAATGGCTGGTTTAGCGCTTGCAGGTGTTCCTTATAAAAACTGGGTTAAGAGAACTGCTCCGCTGATGGCTATCTTAACTTTAATTAGTCTTGTTGTAATCGTTGTGATGGGATTCTTAAAATAAAATGAAACAGATTTCGAAATATCAAAAGGAATCTTTTCATCGAAAATTAACTTCAATTTTGGTAGTTGCCGTACTGGTAGCTGTAGTTTTTGCAGTAGGTTTTGTTGTGAAGCTTCTTGATTTTACACTGCCAGTTGCCCATCGAAATATTTCGAATAATAAAAATCAGAATCATTCTTCGAAAAATATAACAATTTCAGGAAATGTAGTTTGTCTTTCATTAAAAAAAGATAAAACTGATAATTCAAATCCAAATAAGTGTAAAGTTGGAGTTGTTGATTCTAAGGGCCAAAAATATGCTGTTTCTGGCGGAAGTAATTTAAATCTTTACGGAGAAGCTAGTTCAAAGGGAGTTGAGGTTTCTGGTGAGTTTATTCCTGCTGGTGAAGATGAAACTTATGATATTGTTGGCACAATCAAGCGTTCGTAGTATAATTTAACTATGAAGTTATTGAGTGATCAAGTTGATGAACGCGAGATTAAAGTAATTTTGCGCGAGTTGGAAAAGACTCGCGCATTTTTTGGAGATGTTGTAGAGTTTGGCTGTTATGTTGGTACAACTAGTGTGTTTTTAGCAAAAACTCTTGAAAAATGGGGAAGCTCTAAAACACTTTGGCTTTACGATTCGTTCGAAGGCTTACCAGAAAAATCTTCGAAAGATATTAATTCTTTGGGTGAAGTTTTTAAAAAAGGTGAGTTGTGTGCTAGCAAAAAGCAGTTAATTTCAAATTTACGTAAATCAAATATTAAAAAAATACCAAAAATTACAAAAGGTTGGTTTAATACACTTTCAAAAACACAAATTCCTGAAAAAATTAGCTTTGCTTTTTTGGATGGAGATTATTATGATTCAATTTTAGATCCGCTTAATTTAATCTGGGATAATCTTGAAAGTGGTGCAATCGTTGTTGTAGATGACTATGGAAATCTAGCCTTACCAGGAGCTTCAAAGGCAGTTAACGAATGGTGTAAAAAACACAATATTTCAAAAGAAGTTGAAGCAACTTTGGCGATTTTTCGAAAACCATAAAAATAATAAAAAGTATTGTGCTTGTGTATAAAATGATGTATTATATAAGTATAAGCGCTAATGTTATTTTTGGGAGGATCCGTAAAAATAGCGTGTTTTCTTGACATTTGTTATTTTTTTTGATAGAATAGTTTATAGGCTCGCGCAAAAACGTGTAAAATTTATTAAATAAAGGAATCGGTCGAGCGCGTGAGTTGCATGAATAAAAGGAGAACACATGCCTATCAAAATCAATTTTCCTCCTTCAAGGAAGAAAATAATTGCGGTGGATGTGGTGCCTGCTGAATGGCAACGCTACATTGAACAATAAAAAGTGACAAAAAGAAAATCTCACTCTTTACTGAGTGAGATTTTATTATGGGATTATTTTTGGTTCTTAATTACTTCGTCTAAGGCTGATTTTAATTTTGTATCATCGCCCCAAATATCAGAAGACAAATCTTTGCCGTTAAGCTTGAATGAAGGTGTTCCAGTTACTTTCGCTTTCGAACCAACAGCTTGGTCAAATTTAATTTTCGCCTTCACTTTATCACTCTCAATATCTTTTTTGAATTGGTCAATATTTAGATTTAACTCTTTAGCGTATTCTGTGAAATATTCCATTCGCTCGCTAGCAGTTGAAGCCGTCCATTCATCTTGCTTGTCGTAAAGTAAATCGTGCATTTCCCAATATTTTCCCTGCAAGCCTGCTGCTTCAGCAACACTCGCTGCAGCAAGTGCATTTGGGTGAATTGTGACTAATGGGAAGTTTCGAAATATTACATTAACCTTATCTTTATATTCTTCTGCGATTGATTTAACGCGGCTGGATGCAGTCTTACATCCTGGGCATTGAAAATCACCATATTCAACCAAAGTTACTTTCGAGTTGTTTTTATGATAAACATGCTCAGAAATATCGCCTGAATTTCTACTTGAAGAAATCTCTTTCGAAATATCAATATTACTTAAATCAATTTTTTGAAGGTTTGACAGCCAGATCATTCCACTCAAAAAAAGAACAACCAAAACTGTAAAAATTATTGCAAATTTATTATCGGCTATAAAATCTTTTATTTTTTGAAGATTTTTTGCCTTATTTTTATTAGTAGACATTTTCCTCCTTTTTCACTAACTATTACTATTTTAACATAAAAATAAGCTTTTTCAAAATGCATAAGTGTGATAAAATAAAAATATGTTAGTTATAAGTGTAATTTGCTTAATTTTAATGCTTATTATTTTTTCTTTGAAAGAAAAAGAAATTGAATTTTCTGAATTTGAGCTCCAGCGCAGAATTGATTCTGGTGACAAACGAGCTGAAAAAATGCTTAATAAAAAGAAGTTTGTACCAGTTTATAATTATTTTTTGCAATATTTTGGCTGCACAATCATGATTGTTTCAGTAATTTCACTTTCGAAAGTTTTTGATTTTTGGAAGTCGATAGTTATTTGTTCTGTTATTTTTCTGATTTCGAAGGGAATTTTAAAAAGTGGTATTTTGAATCAAATTTCAAGTCAGATTAATCGCAAAATTATCCCAATTGTGAATGGAATTTATTTTGCTCAAAATATAAAAACGCAAAATAGGCTTTCAAAGATGGCGAATAAAAAACAACCGTGGTCGTTTTATTCAAAAGAAGAACTTTTAAATTTTTTGGCTAATCATAAGCGAATTTTAACTGAAAATGAACAAAAATGGATTGAAAAAGTTTTCGAACTTGAAGAAAAAACAATTTTAGAAGTTGGTGTTTCTAGTGAAAAAATGGCAATAATCCACGATAATGATTTATTAACACCGTTAGTAATTGATGAACTTTTCAAAACCAAGCAAAAGATCTTTCCAGTTATGAACGAGGAAGAAAATAAAGTTAAGGGTGTAATTTTTCTAGAAGATATTACTAAAATTGATTCAAGCGATTCGAAAAAAGCTCAAAAAGTAATGCATGAAGAATTTTTATCGATAAAACCTAATTTAAGTGCCTTAGCAGCTTTCGAAAAAATACTTTCAAAAGGTGAAAATTATGCAATTTTACTTGAAAAAAATGGCGATTTGGCGGGAATCGTTAATTTGGTAGATTTTATTCGCAAAAAATAGGAAAATGTGGTAAAATATAAAGAGTTAAATTCAAGAATTAGGAGAAATATGCGGATATTAGCGAAAAATTCGATTGATAAAATTGGTGAAAAAATTACTGTAAAAGGTTGGGTAAATTCTCGACGAGACCACGGTGGGTTGATTTTTATTGATTTACGTGATCATACTGGACTTCTTCAGCTTGTGATTTCGCCAGATTTTGCGGAGAGTTTTGAATTAGCTGAAAAATGCCGTGATGAATTTGTGATTTCAGCAACTGGTGTAGTAAAAGAGCGTGCTGAAAATTTGAAAAATCCAAATATTTCAACCGGTGAAGTTGAGCTTATTGTTGAGAATCTTGAAATTTTAAACCGAAGTGAGCCTTTGCCAATTGCGGTTTTAGATAATGGTCAAAAATCGAATGAAGAATTGCGATTAAAATATCGTTTTTTAGATTTGCGCCGTGAAAAAATGCAAAAAATGTTGCGTCGCCGTGCCGAATTTTATCGTGAAATTCGAAAATTCATGGAAAATCACGAATTTATTGAAGTTGCTACGCCAATTCTTGCAAATTCTAGCCCAGAAGGTGCGCGTGATTTCTTAATTCCGAGCCGTGTTCACCCTGGAAAATTTTATGCTCTACCGCAAGCTCCACAGCAATTCAAACAGCTTTTAATGGTTGGTGGAATTGACAAATACTATCAAATTGCTACTTGTTTTCGTGATGAAGATCCGCGGGCTGATAGGCTTTATGGTGATTTTTATCAGCTAGACCTCGAGAAAGCTTTCGTTGAAAATGGTGAAGAGATTCGCTCAGAAATAGAAGTTCTCATTAAAGATCTAGTGAAAAATTTTGCTAAAAAAGAGCTTTTTAGTGAAGAAATTCCGCGAATTCCTTATGAAGTTGCGATAGAAAAATATGGTAGCGACAAGCCTGATTTACGCTTCGGAATGGAATTAGTTGATTTAAATGATGCGTTGGCCGAAACTGAATTTGGCGTGTTTAAGAACGCTGAATGTGTGAAAGCGATTTGCGTTAAAAATGGTGCAAGCTTGAGCCGAAAACAGATTGATAATTTTACTGAGATTGCGAAAAGTGAAGGCGCTGGCGGTTTGGCTTATATTACATATACTGAGGGTGAAGCAAAAAGTCCAATTGTTAAATTCTTGAGTGAGAATGAACTTTCGAAAATTAAAGAAGAAACTGGTGCTGAAGATGGTGATGCGATTTTCTTTGGGGCAGATAAACGCGAAATTGTGAATAAAGTTCTTGGTCGTCTTCGAAATGAATTTGCTGATTTCTTCAATCTTAAGGATGAAAATAAAGTGGCTCTCGCTTGGGTTGTAGATTTTCCATTTTATGAATTTGATGAGAAAAATAAAAAAGTTGATTTTGGCCATAATCCATTTTCGATGCCGAAAGGTGGTGTTGAAGCTCTTCGGAATGCTAAAACTGACGCTGAAAAACTAGCGATTAAAGCTGATCAATATGATATGGTAATGAATGGTTATGAAATCTGTTCGGGGGCTGTTCGAAACCATAGTCCAGAAGTGATGTATGAAGCTTTTGGCTTGCTTGGTTACGATAAAAAATATGTTGAAGCCAAATTTGGTGCAATGTTGAATGCATTTAAATTTGGTGCGCCTCCGCATGCCGGTTGTGCATTTGGTTTAGATCGAATTTTTATGATTTTAATGAATGAAGATAATATCCGTGAAGTGGTGGCATTTCCAAAGAATGGCTCAGGGGTGGATGTAATGATGAGTTCACCGAGCTTTGTGGATGAAGGTCAGTTAAAGGAATTAAAAATTGAGTTCTCTGAAGATGAGGAATAAATTGGCAAATTTTCGAAAAAAATTTGGTTTTTTGGTAATTCTTATAATTGGTGGTTTTTTGGTTTTGTTTCAGTTTTCGAAAATTGTTTTTGCTGAAGAAATGGCAAAAGAAAAACCAACTGAAATTCAGATTTCAAAAATTAGTATAAAATGTAACGATTTAAAAAATAATTTGAAAAAACTTCGCTCTGAGGATGCTCTAAAAAGGGTTAATCTGGGTAAAAGCTATGAGAAGATTTCAAATGGATTGATGTCGAATTTTAATGCAAGAATTGCTCTAAACAAGAAAAATGGTGCTGAATTAATCTTGACTGCTTCTGAATTTGAAGAGAATTTTAAGTATTTTAAAGAGAATTTTCAGATTTATGAACGGGAGCTTTCGGAATTAGTTTCGCAAGATTGTACCAAAAATCTGCGTGAATTTTACTTAAAACTTGAAAAAACACGTCGTGCTCGCCGAGAAGTAAATTACAACACTAAAAAACTGAATGAAATTGCTGAAAAATATGGTGTTCAGGTTCATGATTTTGTTGTAAAAAATACATCAGGAGTTTTGAATGAACAATTATTTGAATAAAATTAAAGCAAAAATTAAAAATCGGCCATTGGAATCACAAAAAGAAATTAATGGTTCGCGCAATTTGCTAATTTTTCTTGCGGGAAGCTTAGGAATTGCATTAGTTTTGGTGATTGCGAGCTTAATTCTTTACACTTCGGATGGGACTATTCAGCTTGATCTGAGCAGGCCAGTTTTGCAAGAGGCGCGTGAGGCCCAGAAAAAGGCAAAAAAAGAGGAAGAAGAACACAAGAAAAACGAAAAAGATGAGGAGTTTTTACCACAAGGTGGACTTTCGAATAAAGATATGGCGGATTTCGAAAGGCTTTATTTGCAGGCAAGAAAGAGAATTCATACAGATGAGTTTAGTGAAAACTCCTTAAGTGATGAAACTTTAAAAATAGCAGACCAATAAAGGAGAAAAATGGCTTTTTTAAATCCAAAAGATTTTATTATTACTCGCAAGCGTAAACTTTATAAATTTGCGCTTTTCAATAATTCTGCAATTTGTTTTGAATTTAATGAATGGCAAAAAGAAAATGCTGAAGTTAATAATTTAGAAATTGGTGCAGGAACAGGGCTTTTTAGTGAGGCCTTGGCGGCAAAAAATCCAATGAAGAATTTTGTAGCAGTTGATGTTAAGGCCGACCGACTAGTTAAGGGAGCTATTAAAGCTGAGCAAGATGGCGTTAAAAATATTCGTTTTTTGCGAGCGCGAGCCGACCAGCTTCTTGAAGCTTTTGGCGAAAATTCGGTAAAATATCTTTGGGTGACCTTTCCTGACCCTTACCCACGTGAGCGGAATTCGGGCCGCCGCTTAACGCACCCAACTTTTTTGCGAATTTATGCTAAGCTTTTGGCTGAAGATGGTGCGCTCTACTTTAAAACTGATGCTAAGAACCTTTTTGAATGGAGCTTAGAGCAGCTTGTGGCGGAAGGTTGGAAAATTGAACGGCTTAGTTTTGATTTACATGAAAGTGACTTAAACGAAAATTACAAAGTGATGACAACTTATGAAAAACGTTTTACGGCAGAAGAGCTAAAAATTAACTTCGTAAAGGCCATACCGCCGAAAAATATATGAATAAATAAATTTTGAAAGAGGTGAAATGGCTGATTTTTTAGAAATTAAAGGTGCGCGTGAACATAATTTGAAGAATGTAGATTTAAAAATTCCGCGTGACAAATTAGTGGTGATAACAGGGCTTTCTGGTAGTGGAAAGTCAAGTTTAGCATTTGATACAATTTATGCGGAAGGCCAGCGCCGTTATATGGAGAGCCTTAATTCTTATGCGCGACAATTTTTAGGCACAATGGACAAGCCAGATGTAGATCAAATTACGGGGCTCAGCCCGGCGATTTCAATTGATCAAAAATCTACCAGTCGCAATCCACGCTCAACCGTAGCAACCGTAACGGAAATCTATGATTATTTACGTCTTCTTTTCGCGCGAATCGGTACACCACATTGTCCAATTTGTGGCCGAGATGTAGTTCGGCGTACACCGCAAAGTATTGTTGATAGTATCATGAATCTTGAAGAAGGTTCAAGATTGATATTGCTTGCACCGATCGCAAAAGCCAAAAAAGGCGAATTTGCGCATATCCCTGAAGAATTTTCGAAAAAAGGTTTTGCCCGTGCACGGGTTGATGGAGTGATTTATGCTTTAGATGAATTCCCTGAACTTGAAAAAAATATTAAGCATAATATTGAAATTGTAGTTGACCGTTTGGTGCTTTCGAAAGAGATGCGAACACGTTTAGCTCAAAGTGTTGAGCAAGCGCTTGAAATGACCAGCGGAATTTTAGAGATTTTGAATGATGAAACTGGCGAGGTGAAGATTTTTTCTCAACGCTATGCTTGTGAGCTTCACCCAGATGAGCATATTCCTGAACTTGAACCGCGATTGTTTTCGTTCAACGCGCCACAAGGAGCTTGCGAAACTTGTTCGGGGCTCGGAACGCGAATGGAAATTGATCCAGAATTGGTGCTTTCACCAAATTTAACAATTTCTGAGGGTGCGATTCGGCCTTATAATCGTGTGATGGAAAAGGGCTATAGAATTAAATTGCTTGAGGAAGTTGCAAAACGTCATGGATTTTCAACAAAAGTCCCAACTAAAAAGCTTTCGAAAGAAGCGATTGAAATTATTCTATATGGTACAAAAACAGATGAAAAATACCCGATCGAGATGAATGGCCGTGTTTATAATATGAATTTTGAAGGCGTAGTTCCAAATTTGGAGCGTCGCCATCGAGATACGGGTAGTGAATTCCAACGTAAAGATATTGAGCGGTTTATGCGTGTTCGAAAATGTCAAACTTGTGGTGGAAAGCGCTTGAAACCAGTTGTTCTTGCGGTTACGGTTGCTGGTTTGAACATCGTGGAAATTTGTGATCTTGCAATTGATGAAGCCGTTGAACTTTTCAAAAATTTAGAACTAAATGAGCAACAAAAGTTTATTTCAACTCAAATCCTAAAAGAAATTTCTTCGAGATTGGGCTTTATGAATAATGTTGGCTTGAATTATTTGGAACTTTCGCGTGCGGCTAATACTTTAAGTGGTGGTGAGGCGCAGCGGATTCGCTTAGCTACGCAGATCGGTTCTGGGCTTCAAGGTGTACTTTATGTTTTGGATGAGCCTTCAATTGGTCTTCATCAACGAGATAATGACAAATTGATTGCAACGCTAAAAAACCTTCGTGATCTGCATAACACTGTTTTAGTAGTGGAACATGATGAGGACACGATTCGAGCGGCGGATTGGCTGGTTGATGTTGGCCCCGGCGCTGGTGTGAATGGCGGAATGATTGTGGCTTCTGGTACACCTGAGGAGGTTTCGAAAAATCCAAAATCTTTAACGGGGCAATTTTTGAGCGGAAAAGATAAAATTCAAACACCAAAAAAGCGCCGAAAAATTCAGAAAAATGAAAAATTGGTGATTAAAAATGCGCGCGAAAATAACCTGAAAAATATCGACGTTGAAATTCCGCTAGGTGTAATGACGGTAGTTTCGGGGGTTTCGGGTAGTGGAAAATCAACCTTAGTGAATGAAATTCTAAGTAAAGAATTATTAGCACGCAAGCATCGTGCGCAAGAAGTTCCAGGTGCGCACGATGAAATTTTGGGGCTGGAAAAACTCGATAAAGCAATCGTGATTGATCAAAGTGCAATTGGCCGTACGCCACGTTCGAATCCTGCAACTTATACTGGTGTTTTTACGCAGATTCGCGAGCTTTTTGCTGGCACGCCGGAAGCAAATATTCGCGGCTATAAAGCTGGTCGATTTAGCTTTAACGTTAAAGGTGGTCGCTGTGAGAATTGCCAGGGTGATGGTGTAATTAAAATTGAAATGCATTTTTTACCAGATGTTTATGTAGAATGTGATGTTTGCCATGGAAAACGATATAATCGCGAGGCTCTGGAGATTCTTTATAAAGGAAAAACAATCTCGGATGTTTTAGAAATGACAATTGATGAAGCAACAGAATTCTTCGAAAATATTCCTGCAATTCATCGAAAATTAAAGACTATTCAAGAAGTTGGTTTGGGTTATATTAAACTCGGTCAGCCTGCAACAACTTTTTCGGGCGGTGAGGCACAACGAATTAAGCTTGCTACTGAGCTTGCTCGGGCTTCAACTGGAAAGACAATGTATATTTTAGATGAGCCAACGACTGGGTTACATAATGCAGATGTGAAAAGATTACTTTCAATTTTGAACCGTTTGGTTGATGCTGGAAATTCAATGGTAATAATTGAACACAATTTAGATATTGTTAAAAGTGCTGACTGGCTAATTGATATGGGTCCAGAAGGTGGAGCTGGTGGTGGAACCGTTGTGGCGACTGGAACTCCAGAACAGGTTTCAAAAGTCGAAAAGAGCTGGACAGGAAAGTACCTTAAAAATATCCTTTAGGATAGATTGCCGTGTCTTTCGAAAAATAGTATAATATACAATATAAAGTGCTTAATTTTATATCATGAAAGGAAAAAATGGCGATTTTAGTAACTGGCGGTGCAGGATTTATTGGTGCTCACACTTCAATTGAACTTCTTGAAAATAATGAAGAAATTATAATTATTGATAATTTTCTGAATTCAAAACCTAAAGCTTTAGAGAGAATTCGTGAAATTTCGGGCAAGGATTTTAAGTTTTATGAAATTGATATTTTAAATAAAGATGGGCTTCGAAAAATTTTTCAAGAAAATAATATTGAGCAAGTGATACATTTTGCAGGTTTAAAAGCAGTTGGCGAAAGTGTTGAGAAACCGCTTGAATACTATAAAAATAATATTCAAGGAACGATCTCTCTTTTGGAAATTATGCGAGAGTTTAACGTTCATGATATTGTTTTTTCTTCGAGCGCAACAGTTTATGGCGATAAAAATCCAGTTCCTTATCGAGAAGAAATGCCTTGCGAAACAGCAACGAATCCTTATGGATACACTAAAGTTGTGATTGAGCATATTTTGAAAGATTTAGCAAAGGCTGATACGCACTGGTCGATTACAATTTTGCGATATTTCAACCCAATTGGTGCGCATGAAAGCGGTTTAATTGGTGAAGATCCGCAAGGAATTCCAAATAATTTGATGCCGTATATTTCTCAAGTTGCCATTGGAAAACGAGAAAAACTTTCGATTTTTGGTGATGATTATGAAACACCTGACGGCACGGGTGTGCGTGATTATATTCATGTTGTAGATTTAGCTAAGGGTCATTTGAAAGCATTAGAAAATAATCGCAAGAATAGTGGCGTTAAAATTTATAATCTCGGTTCAGGCTCGGGAGTGAGTGTTTTGGAGCTAGTTCGTGCTTTCGAAAAAGCCTCTGGCAAAAAGATTCCTTTCGAAATTACCTCGCGCCGTGCAGGTGATATTGCATTTTGTTATGCTGATGTTGCCAAGGCTGAAAAAGAACTTGGCTGGAAAACTGAAAAAACACTTGAGGAAATGTGTCGAGATTCGTGGAATTGGCAAAGTAAAAATCCGAATGGATTAATCTAAAAATATTAGAAAAGTTTGTTTTCGAACAGACTTTTCTATTTTTTTGAAAAAAGTACTTGACTTTTTAAGCTACCTTGTATAACATAGAAGTATGAAGGAACAAGAAAGCATTGAAAAATATGCTTCACAAATTTCAACCCAGATGCGAAAAGGTTTTATGGCGTTTTGTGTGCTAAAAGTTTGTGCAAAAAAGCCAGTTTACACCAGTGACATCATTAAGGAATTGCGTGAAGCTAAAATGGTTGTGGTCGAAGGTACAATTTATCCGTTGCTATCAAGACTGCAAAAAGATGGATTATTAAGCCATGAATGGCAAGAAAGTGAGCAAGGTCCGCCTAGAAAATATTACTCAATAACTGAATTTGGCGCTAGTGTTTGTGAAAAGGTTAGCGAAGAAATCAGTAAATTAAATAAAACAATTAGCAAACTTTAAGGAGAAATATGAAAGAAATTACAAGAATTCATTTGGCGAAAATTCCTTACGAAATTGAAATTTATGCCAAAAAGAGGCTTGAAAAATATCTAAAAGATTTAAAAATCTACTCTGGTGATGAAGATATTTTCGAAGATGTTGAAATTCGAATTACTGAAATTTTGGCGGAACTTGGTGTAAAAGAAGGCGGAGTAATTACTGAAAAAGAAATTTCAAAAATTGAGGCTCAAATTGGCTCACCAGAAGTGTTTCAAGATTTGAATTTTGATGGTGAAAATGAAGAAATTCGCATTCCAAAAATTTCAAAAAAGCTATTCCGAGATGAACAAAACGGAATGATCTCAGGTGTAGCAGCAGGATTGGCGCAATATTTGAAAATTGATACGGTTTGGGTCAGGCTAGCTTTAGCGGTTATGTTTTTTGTGAGTTTTGGTACAATTGTTCCAATTTACATTTTATCGATTCTTATCATTCCAGCAGCAAAAAATGCTAATGATATTTTGCGACTTCGCGGTGAAGTTATTACAGCAAGTGCAATTCGAGAAGTTAACGAAGAGTATAATTTCGAAAAAAATGCAGCTCGAAATATGAAAATTGCTCGAATTTTTGGGATAATTTTTGGAATTTTTACAGTTTTTGCTTTTCTTGGTGGAATCCTAGCGATGTTTTTTGGAAACTGGGCATTAATGCAAATTGGCGAAATGGCTAATTTTGCCAACGCAAAGAATGCTGCAACTGGTATAATAATTTCAGCAAATATAATGGGAGTTTCTTATTTGATTTTTACGGCTTTTATTGCAAAAATGCTGTTTAAATTGAAGGCTTCGAAAATTGATATTATAGCAATTATTGTTTCAGTGGTAGTTGCTTTAGGTGGAATTTTGGGATCGATTTCTTTTACCACAATTTTACGTGATAAAGCTAATGAAAAGGTTTCGAAAAGTTTAGTCTCTGAACAAATTAAAATTAATTCTGAAAAAATGAAAAGTGTTAAAAAACTAAAAGTCGATTCTTCAGTTTCTGTTTTCTATCACATTTCAGATGAGCAAAAAATTGAATTTACACATATGAATTTTCGAAAACATAATTTGAAAGTTGATTTTGAAGGAGAAACTTTAAAGTTAAGCTTAAATAATATTCCACAAAATCTATATTTTGGCGGATTAGGCTATGAAGAAATTCATATTTATGGCCCAGAACTAAATGAAATTGATGTAACTTCAAATTCGAACGTAAATTATTTTGCGAAAGATGCTGAGAATATGAAAGTAAAAATGAATGGCGGCTCAGTTTATTTTGAAAATTCAGCCAAAATCACAAATTTAGAGATTTCGAAAGGCGAATATGGCGTATTTTCAGGAAAGCACATTGATGTTTTAAACTTAACATTAAATTCAAATAGTGGAAGTGTTGAACTAAATAATGTTGAAAATGCAAATATTAAAACTAAAAATTGTAGTTTTAATAGTCCAAAAGTTACTCGTTTGAAAGCTCGTGCAAAAAATGTAAAAGTGAATGATTATGATTTTAATGAGAATACTAAAGGCCAATGTTTTTATCTTGAAAATTTAGATAGAGATGAATTTTAATTAAAGGAGGAATATGATTGAAGTTCGAAATATTTCAAAAATTTATGGCAAAAAGAAGAATCGTTTTCAGGCGTTAAAAGATGTGAGTTTCAAGATTGAAAATGGTTCAAGCGTGGCGATTATTGGGAAATCGGGAAGTGGAAAATCAACACTGATTCATGCAATGAGTGGTCTAGACGCTCCAGAAAAAGGTGAAGTTTTAATGGATGGAGTAAATATTCTATCAATGAATCAAAAGAAGATTGATAAATTTCGTTCAAAAAAAATGGGATTTATTTTTCAAAGCTTTTTCGTTCAAGGAAATGAAACTTGTTTCGAAAATGTGAGTTTACCGCTTGAAATTGCTGAAGAGCCAATTTTTCGAAGGAAAGAAATTGTAGAAGACGCCCTAAAAGCGGTTGGTTTGAAAGATAAAATCAAAACACCAGCCCGTGACCTTTCAGGCGGGCAAAAACAGCGTCTTGCGATTGCACGAGCAATTGTAAACTCGCCAGAAATAATTTTTGCGGATGAACCAACGGGAAATTTAGACTCCGCAACTAGTGAAAAAATTGAAAAATTACTTTTTGAATATAATAAAAAGTCTGGTGCAACGCTATTTATTATTACTCATGATGAAGAATTGGCAGAAAAGTGTGATATTCGGATTCGAATAAAAGATGGCGAAATAGAGCATATTGAAGGAGTTAAAAATGCGTAGAGTTGATATTATTAAGAGAGCTGGAAAAAATATTCGTTTAGCAAAAGGACGAACAATTTTGACAAGTTTGGCGATTGCGGTTGGCGCGACAACTGTTGCACTTGCAATTGCAGCCGGAAAGGGAGGTAATGCTTATGTTGAAAGTTTAGCCAATAAATTAGGTGATCAAAATGCTTTAACTATCTCGCGATTAATTAAGAATAAAAAAGACCCTTATGCGCCGAATAGGGTTGAATCAACTCGTGAAGATGCTGCCAAGAAAAAAGCTGAAATTGACGCCGAGAGCCACTCATTTAAGAAAGAAGATTTAGATAAAATTTTAAAAATTAAAGGTGTTCGAAATGTCTCTCCAGCAGTTCCTGTAAAAATTGAGACTGTCCAGTCTGAAAATGGTATAAGATATGACGGATATGTTGCCACTAAAAATGATGAACAAGATATGGGGATTTCAGCTGGAAAACTCAGCAAAAATAATCAAATTGATAATGGGAAAGTTATTGCGCCAAAAGCTTATGTTGAACCATTTGGAGGTAAAAATCCTGCCGATATTGTAGGTAAAAAAGTAGTTTTTGAAATGAAAGACGCGGAAGGTAAAACTTTCGAAAAGACTTTTGAAATTCAAGCAGTTGATGCTGGAAAAACGGATACTAACTTTAACTATCACGGAAATTTCTGGATGAATAATAGTGATGGTTTGGAAATTGCGAAAAAGCAAAATTCTGGTGAAATGCGGTTTTATAGTGCGAGCGTAACAACCGACGGCACACGAAAAGTTGATGAAATTAAAAAGGAAATTACAGCATTAAACGGTGGTGAATTTTACCAAGTTTCCACTTTTGCAGATGATAAAGCAACGGTTCAAACAGCAATTAATGTTATGGCGGCAGGTCTTGCTGGATTTGGATTTTTGACACTTCTTGCTTCGGCTTTTGGAATTATTAACACGCAATATATTTCAGTTTTAGAGCGAACTTCACAAATTGGTTTAATGAAATCGCTCGGAATGCGAAAGAGTGATGTTTCGAAACTTTTTAGATACGAAGCGGCGCTGATTGGTTTATTTGGTGGAATAATTGGAATTGTTGTAGCGTATGGAATTACTTTCTTAAACCCTGTAATCAGTAGTGTCTTAAAACTGCAAAAAACTTCTGGCGTGGATACGAATTTACTTCAACCAGATTTATTCGCTTGGATTCTATTGGTAGTTGGTTTGATGTTACTTTCGGTGATTTCTGGATTCTTACCAGCACGAAAGGCGGCAAAGATGAACCCAATTGAGGCTCTTCGAACTGAATAAAGATAATGAAATCGGCTCATTAAAAAAGTGGGCCGATTTTTCTGAAAAAATATAAAAAAGTCTTGAAATTATTAAAAAACTCGTGTATAATAAGATTATTATTCCGGCATAGCTCAGTGGTAGAGCGGTTGGCTGTTAACCAATAGGTCGCTGGTTCGAGCCCAGCTGCCGGAGCCAAGAAAATCTCCCGAAATCTCGGGAGTTTTTCTTTTTCTTAAAATTTTAAGACTTTTCTAAGTAAAATGTGTTAAAATTAAAATAGAAAAGAGGTAAAAATGAAATTTGATAAAATTATAATTGGATTTGGAAAAGCTGGAAAAACTTTGGCAGTTCTGGCTGCTAATAAAGGTGAAAAAGTCGCATTAATTGAAAAGTCGCCGAAAATGTATGGCGGAACCTGCATCAATATTGCTTGTATTCCAACCAAAGTTCTAGCAGTTGCGGCGAGTGAAAATCTAACTTTCGAAGAAGCGATTGCGCGAAAATTTGATGTTGTGCAGCGGCTAAATTCAAAAAATTATCATATGCTTGCAGATAATGAGTCGATTACGGTTTTTGACGGCTTTGGTTCATTTTTAGATGAAAATACAATTTTAGTTGAATCGAATGGTGAAGAACTTAAGCTTTCAGCCGATAAGATTATTATTAATACTGGTGCAGAAAGTTTTATTCCTAAAATTTCAGGAATTGAAGAAGGTTTGAAGGATTCAAAAATTTTAACCAGTACAGAGCTTCTTGAGAATCGGGAGGCGATTGACAACCTAGCAGTTATTGGGGGTGGATTTATCGGCCTAGAGTTTGCTTCAACTCTTGCAAAGTTGGGCACGAAAGTAACAATTTTTGAACGAGGCGATAAAATTTTAGCTGATGAAGATGATTCGATACAAAAAGTAATTTTTGACTTTTTAGTTTCGCAAGGTATTAATTTTGAGTTTAATGCAAATATTGAGGCTTTCGAAAATGTTGAAAATGGCATTTTAGTCCAAAATAATGGTAAGAAATTAGCTTTTGATAAAGTGCTAATTTCAACCGGGCGAAAACCGGCAACTACAAAATTAAACCTTGAACGAGCAGGAATCAAAACACTTGAAAATGGTGGAATTTGGACTAACGAAAATCTTCAAACTTCGAATTCGAAAGTTTGGGCGGTTGGCGATGTGAGAGGAAAAGAGCAATTTACTTATGCTTCTTTAGATGATTTTCGAATTTTGCGCTCACAGTTTTATGGTGACGGAAAATATTCTCTAAAAAATCGTGTTAATTTGCCTAATTCGATTTTTTTGCAGGTTCCATTTTCGAAAGTTGGATTAACTGAAAAACAAGCTTTAGCGGAAGGTTTCGATATTAAGGTAAAGGAGATTCCAGCGGCAGCAGTACCAAAACTCCAGCTTGAATTTAAAACGGCGGGTCTTTTGCAAGCGATTGTAGATTTAAAAACTAATAAAATTCTAGGTGCAGCTCTGTTTTGCTATAATTCGCCAGAAGTTATAAATATTATAAAAACGGCGATTGACGCTGGGCTTGATTATACTGTTCTACGAGACCAGATTTTTACCCACCCAACCGTGGCTGAAAGTCTAAATGATTTATTTAATCTTTAAGTTTGATTTATTTTCGAAAGTTTGATATAATTTAAGCAAAAGCATAATAATTTTTAAAGGTGGGAAATGAAACCGACGATTTTATCGATTGGAAATGCGACAAAAGATAACTTTTTAGACATTCAAAATCAAAAAATTTATAAAGATGAGCTTAATGATTTTCATTATGATCTAACTTTTGATGATTCAACTTTAAATTATCAAAAACAAGCTGGTGTTTATGGTGGAACAATTTTGAGTGAAAAAATCTTTACAGCAGCACACTTTAAGGCTTTTTCAAGCGCAAATCCAAACGGTACTTCTCATTTCGAATATAATGAAATTAATGATGATCTAATTGACCGATTTATAGTTTCGTATAAGGGCAAGAGTTTTATTTTAACCAGTAATCCTCGTAGTACAAAATGGGTTTCACCAGCTTTTTCACCAGACTTAATTTATATTGCGGATGCTAATTTTTCGCAAAATTATCTGGCAGATTTTAAAAAATATCTTTGCGAAAATCCAAAGATTGAGCTTGTTTTTAATATTGCCGATTTGGGCCCTGAGCTTGCGCATGAGTTTTTCATTCGAGCTAATTTAGTTTTTGTAGATTTTCGAAAACAAAATTTAAGCGATTTGATTGATTATTCAAGTTATGAAAAGGCGATATACTCACTAATTAGAACTGGCGTGCGAGGTGTTGTTATTTTTGATGGTTCGAAAATAATTGCTGGAAATAAAGAAAAAATTGCCAGTATTGAAACCAACTTCGAATTAAATTCATTTTATCAGAATAATATTTTTCAGGCAGCTTTCGTTGCTGAAAATTTTTCGAATTCTTCAAAATTAGAAGAAAATTTGCAAGTTGCAGTTACAATTGCTAATAAATCTGATTTTAATGATATTTTAAAGCCTTTTTATGCGCATCAAATTTTAAATCGTAAAAATTATGAGTTACCTGTTGATGTTTTGAGTAGTACGCCAGATATTGAAACACGATTACACAAAACTGCTGCAAAATTAGTTATGCGACCAAAAGGAATATTTGCTGCGGATGAGTCTGGTGGGAATATTCATAAAAAATTCGAAACAATTGGGCTTGAAGATACTTTTGAAAATCGCCGAGCCTATCGCGAGATGTTTTTTAAAACACCAGATATTGAGAATTATTTAAGTGGAATTATTCTTTTTGAAGAGACAACCGAACAAAATACTTCTGAAGGTATTAATTTTGTTGAGTATTTAAAAAATCATGGAATTTTGGTTGGTGTGAAGCTTGACGGTGGTTTGCAGCCTTTAACTGGATTTGAAGGCGAGACTATTTCGATAGGGCTTGATTCTTTGATTGAAAAACTCCAAAAATATTCAAAAGCAGGAATTGATTTTGCGAAATGGCGAGTTGCTTTCGAAATTGACGAAGAAAAAGGAACGCCGAGCGAAGCTGCGATCGCTTCAAATTTGCGAGTTTTGGCACAATATGCTAAATCCTGCCAGAATTATGGAATTGTCCCAATCGTTGAGCCAGAGGTGGTTTATTCTGGGAAACACACTATTAAACAGTGCCGAGAAGTTACGGAAAAGATTCTTAAAAAGCTCTTTGAGGAACTAAAAATATTTAAAGTTGATCTTAAAGGAACAATCTTGAAAACAAATATGGTTCTTGCTGGCTCTGAAAATGAAATTCAATCTTCTTCAAGAGAAGTTGCACGAGAAACCATTTCTATTTTTAAGAAAATAGTTCCAAAAGAATTAGCAGGGATCGTATTCCTTTCTGGTGGGCAAGCTGCAACTCAGGCAACCGATAACCTTCAAGAAATAACCAATCTTGGACCTTTTGATTGGGGATTAACCTATAGTTTTGCACGAGCTTTGCAGCTTCCAGCGCTTCAAGCTTGGGCTGGAAAACCAGAAAATGTTCAGCAAGCTCAATTACTTTTCTTGGAGCGAGTCGCGGCAAATTCGCACGCTTTGTATAAGAATTAACTGCCATAAAATATTTAAAAACACTCAGAGATTAGATATTCTGAGCGTTTTTTAATGATTAATTTTTACGTTTTATAAAGATTGTGAAAATTGCTATCGCTATTCCTCCGATTGTATATAAAATTCTTGCCGAAGCCCAATCATTGGTTATAAAGCTATAAGTTAAATAAATTGCTGTGATTGAAAGCATTGTCATTGCCGCAAAAAATCCTATTTTTGAATCTTTTTCTTCATCTTTATTTTTTATTTCATAAAAGTTATTAATTTTCGAAAAAATAGAATTTCCATAAGTTGATGCTGAGATTCCAATTCCTAATAGGGCCATAAATATAGTATTAGCTAAATTAATGCCAAGATCAGAAAAATGATAAATTATTTGATGAGCTGCTATAGCTGTAAAAATTGTTGATACTAATGCCATAGTGCTGCTATTTTTAATATTTTTGACTTGTCTGATTTCATTTTTTGAAAAAATTTTGTCAATTTCTATATTATAATCAAGTAGGTTTTCAGTTTCTGAATTATCGAAATTTTTAGCTAAAATTAGTAGGGGAACTGATATCGCCAAGGATAACATTAAGCTGACTCCTGCTAAAACATTAAAGCTTGCTGTTGATCCTGAAAAATATGCTGCTATTGCAAGTCCGGCAAAAAGAATAAACATACCAAGCGCACGAATTAGTGCAATTTTTTGATATGATTTTTCATATTCTTTTTTATTAAAATTGGCTTTTTTGGTTGAAATTTCGCCGGTTAGTTCATCTAGACTAATTTCGAAAAGTTCGCTTAAAGCAATAAGCTTTTCAAGCTCGGGCGAAGACTTTCCGCTCTCCCAGGCCGAAACTGATTGTCGTGAAACGCCAATTTTATCAGCGAGCTGCTCTTGCGAGATATTTTTCTCGGCTCGTATTTTTTGTAAATTCTGGCTAAACATTTTTTGTCCTTTCATATTAATTATTATACATCAATTATATAAAAAATGCTCATTTGCGACTACCAAGTTTTCTTTAAAATTGCTAATTTTGTTGCAAATATTTTTAACAAAACAGATTAAAATTATGTTAAATTTGCTTGATTTAGCTAGTAGCATATAATGAATTTATTAAATTTATTTTTTTTTGAAAAATATTTAAAGCCACCAAAATTAGGTGGCTTAAGTTGTGCGGGTGTTATTCTTTTTTATTTGTTCACAGGGTCTAAAAACTATATATTGCCCTGTTGATAATTTGATACAGCAAGTTTCTTCTTCCATTTTGTTAGTTTCGATTTGTTCCATATTATACACCTCTTTCTAAAGTTCAAGGCTATTCAAGATGGATTTTATCTTGAATATAATCTATATTCTAAGTGTAGTATATTATTAAATATAATAAAATAGTTTTTATAAAAAAACATAAAATGATATAATAATAAAAGATGAACAAAAAACTTTCGAAAAGGCTAAAAGAACTGCCAAATTCTGCTGGCGTTTATTTTCATAAAAATTCGAAAGATGAGATTATTTATGTTGGAAAAGCGGCAAATTTAAAAAATCGTGTGCGGCAATATTTTCAAAATTCACGCAGGAGAGATTCGAAAACTGAGGCTTTAGTGGCAGAAATTGTAATGACTGACTGGATTGAAGTTGAGACTGAAATTGATGCGCTATTTTTGGAGAGTGAGATGATTAAGCGCTACAAGCCGCAATATAACATACTTTTGCGGGATGATAAATCACCAACTTACGTACGAATTAGTTTTCGCGACAAAATTCCACATGTTAGCTTTACTAAAAATCCGCTTGATGATTTGGCAGAATATTTTGGCCCATTTTATAATTCTAATGCAGTGAAAAAATCGGTGCGGCTGCTTCGAAAAGTCTTTCCGTATTATTTGAGTGAAAAAATACCAGCTAGAAATAGTTTAGATTTTCAGATTGGCTTAACTCCTGGGCTAGAAAATTTTGAACCAAATTCGCCCGAATATCAGCAAAAAATGACAGAATATAAACGTAATTTACGCCAGCTCTCGCGATATTTAAAAGGTGAGCGAAAAATGCTTCAGCTTGAAATTGAGAAAGAAATGCTTGATTTTGCGAATGAACAGAATTTTGAAATGGCTGTAAAAAAACGTAACCAACTGCGAGATTTGAGTGAGCTTGGCAAGCAGGTTATTTTTTCAAATGAGGAGTTTTTGGATATTTCGAAAGATCACGCATTAGCGAAATTGGCAGAAATTCTTTCTCTTGAAAATCCTCCGCGGCGAATTGAGGCTTATGACATTTCGCACACGGGTGGAGAAAACAATGTGGCATCGATGGTGGTTTTTACGAATGGGCTGAGTGATAAGCGAGAGTATCGAAAATTTAAAATGACAACTGGCGGAAACGATGATTTTCTTCATATGAAAGAAGTTTTAATACGGAGATTTTCGAAGCGAAATGAAAAATGGGGACGGCCTGATTTGGTTTTGATTGATGGTGGAAAAGGTCAATTGAGTGCAGTGCGAGAAGTTTTGCCGAGCGATATTTTAGCAATTGGAATCGCTAAGCGTGATGAAGAGATTATTTTTGATACGCAAAATCCAAACCTCAAAACTAGTTGGTTAGATAAAAACTTCGAAAAAAATGATAGATATTTTTCGGTTCGGCGAGAGGGCGATTTTTTGATACTAAATTTGCACCTTTTACAAAGCCATTCACACGGCCACGCCCGCAACTTACTGGGTGAAAGCAATTCGGAATTCGGTGATTTGACTAAACTTTTTCAGCGGATTCGTGATGAAGCTCACCGATTTGCGATCAATTATCATTCTAATTTGCGAACTAAAAAGCAAACGCAGAACGCATTAGAAAAAATTGATGGTGTAGGAACGAAAACGCGGGTAAAATTATTGCGAGAATTTGGTTCGTTAAAGAAAATTCGCGAAGCTCCAGTGCAAGAGCTTTCGAAAATTATTGGCGAAAAATTAGCTCAAAAAATTAAGCAAAATTTGTAATTTTCTTGGAATTTTGGTAAAATATACATAAGTATTATGGTGGGTAAAGGCAGAATTAAAAAACGTCTTAAACAGATACAATCGCTTAAAAATTGGCAATTGTTTATTTTACTTATACTTGTGATTTTTGTAGATTTAACAGCTCTACGTTTGAATAATGTGGGAATGATTCGTAGAAGAGAGACTGTTGAAACGGCTGATAAATCTGGCGATGTTGAAGCTACTAGAAAAGCAACAATTGAATTAGCCAATTACGTTTATGCTCATATGAATAGTGGCGGAATTTTTTATAGTGATGAAACTCACTGGTTCAAAATGAACCGAGAAGTGAAAATTGTATGGGCGAATATTTATGAAAGTGATATGAGAAAAGCCGAGCAGGTAGCTCGTGAAGCTGAAAGTAATAATCCGAATGGAAATATTTTTAAAAAGGCGGAAGAAGCTTGCCGGCCAAGGTTTCGTGGTGGATATTCTTTAGCGTATCAGCAGTGTATTTTAGATGAGCAAAATAAGTATCCCGCAAGTAGTCAGGGTCAAGTTAAGGCTGAATACCCAAATATCTCAGAATATACTTATAGTTTTGTTGCGCCAATTTGGTCACCAGATTTGGCTGGATGGACAACTTTAGTAGCAATAATTTTAATTTTTATGATTGTAATAAAAATGGTAACAACTATAATTCTTAAGCTTATTTTGAAAAAATATACACCAAAAGTGTAAAAAGGCTTGACACCACTTTAAAACTGATATACAATGAAAATATATAACAGTAGTAATGAAAGGATAGAAATGGCTTATAGTCAAACAAATTCAAAAGGAATTACATATTATTTGCACAAAAGTGAAGTAACTTTGCGTGGCGGAAAACCACAAACAATTTACTTCTTTGCTAAAAAAGAAAAGAACGATAAGGGTGAGCCTTGCGACCTTCCAGAAGACCGAATTGTAAAAGAAAATCCACGAAACGGCTTCTTGACAGTTTCTCGCAAGAAATAATCAATTTATGAAAACCGCCTCTCATTCAGATGGGGCGGTTTTTATAAGTTTAAAACAAAAATAAAAACGCCAATTAGGCGATTTTGGTAGGGGATGCTGGGTTCGAACCAGCGACCAATCGTGTATGAGACGACTGCTCTAACCGCTGAGCTAATCCCCCGACTATTTAATTATATCAGAAAATATGATAAAATTAAATAGTGAAATTAAACTTAAACGATTTAAAAACTAAAACTCGCCGTGCGAAATATTATTTTTCGAACGATATTTTAACTTTGAGTAATATTATTATGGCTAGTGTGATTTTTATCTCGATAATTTGGGTTTGGGGAAATATTGCGGCGATGGAAAAAAATTATTCAATTCAAAAAAAGCTAGAACTCAAACAGCGCCAGGCTTTAATTGATGAAATTAGCTATAAAACACTTGAATATGAACAAAAATATCTGAAAAGTTCTGAATATCAAGAGCTTGCCGTACGTGAAAAACTTGGTCTTGCAATGCCGGGCGAGCATGTTTTGATTCTTTCGAAATACCCAGAAGAACAAAAGAAAGAACAAACTAAAACGCCAAAACTTTCAAATTTTACGCAATGGATTAACTTTATTTTTGGTGGAAATGCTCAAAAAGCAACAAAATAGCTAAAAACTCTTGACTTTTAAATGTCTGCGTGATAAAATATAAAGCAGATATCGCGGGATGGAGCAGTCTGGTCAGCTCGCTTGGCTCATAACCAAGAGGTCGTAGGTTCAAATCCTACTCCCGCAACCAAGAAATTATTTCAAAAAAATAACTTTTCAAAAATGGAAGGTTATTTTTATTTATAAAAAATAAAAATCGTTACAAAATTTGCAACGATTTTCTATATAATTTCTGGTAGTAGCGGCGGGGATTGAACCTGCGACCTTAGGCTTATGAGTCCTACGCTCTAACCAACTGAGCTACGCTACCATAATGTTTATATTTTAGCACATTGAAAAATTTTTTTCAAGAGAAAAGCTCGCTAATTTTGCGAGCTTTATATTCTTAGATTAAATCTTCGAACTCATCAAATTCATTGAATCGTGAGATTCTTGCATCAATGAAGTTTCGTAGTTCTTTTTTAGTTCGGTGTCTATCCCATGAGGACATTCGTTCGTGTTGTGCCATTTATTTTCCTTTTTTGTTTTTAATAATATTACGTTATTCATAATAACATATAAAAATATAAAAGTCAAGACTTTTTTCGAAAAAAACTTAAATATTTTTCTTGATTTTCGCTTGTGCTTATAATATAATTTAAATAAAGCTTATGGAAATTTGGATGATTTTACTAGTGGTAATTTTAGCAGCAATGGTGCATGCTAGTTTTCATTTGAGTATTAGCGTTCTAACACTTTTGAGTGGGCATACTTTAAGCAAGAAGAAGTCGCATTTACAATTAACAAAGCTGTCTATGTCTTTAGTTTTTGGGTCAGTTTTTGCAACTATTCTTATTTTTTCAACCTTTGCATATTTTGCTGGAATATTTTATAATATTGCATTTTCGAAAGTAGCTTGGGCGGTTTTGGCTGGTATTTTAGTTGCTGCTGGGATCTCAACTTGGATTTTTTATTATCGAAGAGGCAAAAACATACAAAATAGTACGGAACTTTGGATTCCTCGTTCAATGGCGAAGTTTCTTAACGAGCGAGCAAGCAAAACTGTTCATTCGGCTGAAGCTTTTTCGCTAGGAATTGTGAGTGTTTTGAGTGAAATCTTATTTTATTTTGCATCTTTGGCGATTTCAGCAATTTTAGCCTCACGTGTTTCGCCGGCCCATCAATTTGCTATTTTAGTAATTTATGTTTTAATTTCTAATTTACCAATTTTTAGTATTGCTTGCATGATTTCTGGTGGGCATCCAATTTCAGAAATTCAAGCTTGGCGAAACAAGAATAAGAGTTTTATGCGATTTTCAGCAGGTTTGGGAATGATAATTTTAGCGTTTATAACTGGTGTTGTAATTTTTACACCAGAGTTCTTAGGAGTCTCGTTATGAGAATGGTTGTAAAATCTGATGGAGAAGTTGAGAAATTTGATTATAAAAAATTGCAAAAATCCTTGAGTGAAACTTTCTTAATTGTTAGATCTCCAGAAGGGCAAAGTGATGAATTTGTTCGAAAAACTCTTCTTGAATTTGCAGATTGGCAAATAAACAAACCAGAAATTACAAGCGGCGATATTCGAAGGCAAACGGGAATAATTTTACAGAAAATCCATCCAGAGGCAGCATATATTTATAAAAATTTCAAGAGCATAATTTAAGGAGTGAAAAATGGCTAAAAGAAAATTTGATTTTGATTTAATTGTTCTTGGAAGCGGAGCAGGCGGTTCGGCGGCGGCAAATATTGCAGCAAAAGCCGGACTAAATGTTGCGATTGTCGAAAATGATCTTTTTGGCGGTGAGTCACCAAATTATAGTGATATTCCACGAGCAGCAATTTCGAAGGTTAAAAAAGCTTTTTTTGAGGCAAAAAAGGCTGAAAAAATGGGTCTACGATCGGCAAATTTAACTTATAATTTTCCGATAATTTCTGCTTGGAAAAAAAATGTGATTGAACGAACTGGTGCTCACGATAATCAAAAGTTTTTCGAAAGTGTGGGGATTAAAACTTTTCGTGGTGAAGCTAGATTTTTAACTCCGAATGAGATTTCGATTAACCAAAAGCATTATTCGGCAAAGAATTTCTTGATTGCAACTGGTTCGAAAATCTCAATTCCAGATATTAAAAATATTGAAAATGTGCGATATTATACGCCAAAAACAATTTTCAATATTGCTCGTCCGCCTAAGAGTATTTTTATTGTTGGTGGTGGAGCTGAGGCAGTTGAAATTACTCAAATTTTGGCTATTTTTGGCACGAAAGTTTACATCAGTGAAGTTTCGGCACGACTTTTGCCAAAAGAAGATGAAGAAGTTGGAATTACTCTTGGAAATATTTTAGTTGAAGAGAATCATGTTTATGTTTTACCACAAACTCGAGTGGTGGCAGTGCAAAAAGATGGCTTGATGAAGCGAGTGATCTTTCAGCGAGGTGGAACCGAGAAATTTGTGCGAGTTGATGAAATTCTGGTTGTAGGTGAAAGAATACCGAATACGGATATCGGCTTAGAAAATGCTCATATTGATTTTTCGAAAGATGGAATTACTGTAAATGAATTTTCGCAAACTTCTATGAAGCATATTTTTGCGGTTGGTGGTGTGGTTAATCCACAAGCTCAAACGGCAGAGATCCTACTTGAAAGCCGAACAGTTGCACACAATATTTTACATTCACGCTCAAAAATTGAGGTTAAATTTCCACTTTCGCCTCGTACAATTTCAACTTGGCCAGAAATTGCCACGGTTGGTTTAACTGAAGACGATTGTTTGAAGAGAGATTTAAAATATAAAGCTGCAATTGCGCCACTTAATTTAATTGCAAAAAGTAATGTTGAGAATTTCAGTAGTGGATTTGCTAAAATTATTTGTGATAGGAAGGGAAAGGTTATTGGCGGAAGCATTGTATCACCAGATGCAATAAACTTGATTTCGCAAATTTCTTTGGCGATTCGAAATGAAATGACGGTGCACGATTTGGCTGAGATTCCACAACCATTTTTAAGCTGGAGCGAGATTATTCGTGTGGTAGCTCATAAAATTAAATAAAACTAAACGCCCAAAAGTTAAAATGGGCGTTTTTATTTTTTGAAATTTGAATTTTCAAGTAAAAAATGGTAAAATTAATATAGATTTACAGATAAAAATTAAGGAGAATTATGGCTGGTCATAATAAATGGTCAAAAATTAAACGACAGAAAGGTGTAAATGATGCAAAACGGGGTGCAATTTTTACACGAATTGGAAATCAAATTGCAATTGCAGCTCGTGGTGGCGCCGATCCAGACATGAACCCAAGTTTGGCACTGGCAATTGAGAAAGCTCGTGCTGTAAATATGCCAAACGCTAATATTGAGCGTGCAATTGCTCGTGCAGCAGATAAAAACTCGGCAATACTTGAGGAAATTACTTACGAAGGTTATGGTCCAAATGGAATTGGTTTGATTATTGAAACCGCAACAGATAACCGCAACCGAACTTTCCCTGAAGTTAAAACTGCTTTAGTAAAAAATGGTGGCCGAATTGCTGATGCGGGGAGTGTGATGTTTCAATTTACTCGCAAAGGTGTAATTTTGATTGAAGCGGTGGGTGAAGACGCACTACTTGAAATTCTTGATGCTGGTGCAGAAGACGCGGTTGAAGAAGATGGCGAAATTGTGGTTTATACCGACCAAAAAGATTTAATGAAAGTTCGAAAAGAACTAATTGAAAAAGGTTTAACTGTAAAAGAAGCCGAACTTCAATACGTGCCAAATATGGAAGTTGAAATCACTGATGATGAAACTCGTGCAAAAGTTGAAAAACTAATGGATGCACTTGATGATGTCGATGATGTAGTGAATGTTCATACGAACGCTAAGTTTTAGTTATTAAAAGCTCCCATAGGGGCTTTTAATTTTGTTTAAGTAAAAAGGCTTGACTCGTTTTTTTTTTTTTGATATTATGGGCCTATGAAAGAAAATAAGAGTTTTGCAGATAAATACGGGTTTGCAATATGTGCCATAGCAATATTTGGTATGTTTGTCGTATTTCCGATAGGTTCAACCATTTATCAAAATAATAAAGTTATTTGTTCTGAAGAAGATACACCATACAGAACCGACTATGAAAGAGTGGAAGAAAACACTGGAGATATTTCGCTTTCAGGGAAAAGTAAAGAAGAAAAACTCCAAAATGGTTCAAACGGTAAAGATAAGGTTTGTAGAAAAGACCAAGGAAGAACTGAGGTGAGTAGGAGTATTATTACAGCCTATACACCAGAAAAGGTTAAGGTTACAAAATATAATTATACTGCTCCATCTGCACCACAGCCGGCTCCTCAGCCTGCACAAGTATGCAATATTAAGGGTAATATCTCATATCGTTCAGGAGCGAAAATCTATCATGTGCCAGGAGGAAAATATTATAATTCAACAACAATAAACCCTGCATACGGTGAAAAGTATTTCTGTTCAGAAGCAGAGGCACAGGCAAATGGGTTTAGAAGGTCGCAATATTGATAAATCAAAATTATGAAGGTATCAAAAAATATTCTAAATATAATTGGTTATATTATAGGTTTTATTATCTTCATATTTCTAGTAATGGCGTTAGTACAGCCCACACAGTCCCATAATTTCGATAATAGTGATGATGTTATTGAGCCAGAATATCCTGATAATTACAATAGCTACGATGACAGTAATGATAAGGAAGAGGGTGAGGAGGGGCATAGCTCTGATGATGGCGAAGAGGAAATGGAGAAACCAGAAGTAGAATATGATGAACCTGACGAGCCGTGGAAAGATGTTGATATGTATGAATATTCTAATTTGGATACCGATGGTTAATTATCTTATATTGTAAAACGAGTATATTAAAACTAATAAAACATCAAAACGAATCTATTCCAAAAAGTTTTTTAATAGATTCGCGAATATTTTTAAATCTATTTAAAAAGGAGAATAATTATGGCTATAAAATATAAAGCTGTACAACGCCCAAACCCAGTAAAGAAAGAAGAAGCAAATAAATTTTACCCAACAGCAATTTCTAACGGCAAGGTTGAATTAAAGGAGATGGCAAAACGAATTTCCGCCAAAAGTACTACTGTTAGTGATATTGATACATATGCTGTTTTGATGGCTTTAACGCAAGAAATTTCGAATGCGATTCAAAATGGCGAAACGGTGCATTTAGGCGATTTGGGATATTTTCATATTACACTTTCTGGAAAGGGTGCGAAAGATGCTAAAAGTGTAACAAGTGCAGATATTAAAGAGGCACGATTACGATTTGTGGCGGGAAATGAGATTGAAAGCAGCTTGAGAAGCGCTAAATTTGAGAAGATTTAAATTTTTATAAAATATTTTAAAACAGCTCGGTGGGGCTGTTTTAGCTTTGGAAGAGCAAGAGATCTTTGACGAAATACAGAAAATATAGTATAATTTAAAAATGAATAATCTCGAATTTTTTGTAAAAAACTATCAAACGCCGCCTGAAGCTATCACTTTAGTTGAAGATTCTCGCATTTTACTACTTGCGGGAATTTCTGGCGCAGGAAAAGACACAACCAAAAAACATCTTTTAAAAAATGAAGAATATCGTGATATTGTCAGTCACACAACTCGCCAGCCTCGTGAAAATAATGGTAAAATTGAACAAAATGGCGTTGATTACAATTTTATTTCGATTGAAAAGGCTGAAGAAATGCTTAGAAATCGTAAATTTATTGAAGCAAAATTTGTTCACGGTAGGATTTATGGTACAAGTGTTGCAGAGATCGAAAAAGCGAACCAAAACGGGCAGATTTCTGTAACAGATATTGATATTCAAGGAATTGCAGAATATAAAAAAATGAGCGAGCGAGTGGTAGCGGTTTTTATTTTACCGCCAGATTTTGAAACTTGGCGGGCACGTTTTGCAAACCGATATTCAAGCGCAGAAGAATTCGAAAAAGATTTCGAAAAACGTTTGCCAGAAGCGATTTCTTCATTAGAGCAGGCGCTCGAAGTACCATATTTTCACTTTATTTTGAATGATGATTTTCGAAACACGGCGCGAATTATTAACCAAATTATGCACCAAGATGTTGAATTTAACTATAAAGATATTGAAGTGCGTGTGCGAGCAAGAAAACTTTTGGAAGATATTAAAGCTAAATTCTTAGAATTATCAAAGTAGACTAAAAGAAAAGCCTGTATTTTTGCGGGCTTAGAAGAGTTATAGTCTGCAGAGTATCGCTTTATCTTTATCTATTTTTGAGTTTATTAATATTCTGTAACTGTATGTAAAAGATAAAAAGTCAAATATTTTTAGAGCTATTTCGAAAATATGATACTAAAAATATAGAATTAGCACTCTATTGACCTAAGTGCTAATTTGTGCTAAACTTAAAATATGAATATTACACCACGACAAACGCAAATTTTGGTAGCAATTATTGAGCAATACGCTGAAGTTGCCAGCCCGGTTGGCAGTGTTACTTTAGCGAAGCTTTTTAATGTTTCAAGTGCGACAATTCGTTCTGAAATGGCAAAACTTGAAGATCTTGGTTTAATTACACAACCACACACTTCTGCCGGGCGAATTCCAACTGATAAAGGTTATCGTTTCTATGTAAACCGTTTAACTGCTCAAAGCGAGGGCGAAGATGAACAAATTTTACTAAACGCCAATAATTCGAAAGATAGCTTACGCGGATTTCGGGCAATTTCTTCACGAGTTTCAGCCCAAAACGATCGCGCCGACCATGCAATTCGTTCAGCTGTAGATTCTTTAGTTGAACTTACTGGTAATCTTGGTCTTGCTACAATTGGCGATCAACTTTACATTAATGGAATTTATAATCTTTTTTCTCAGCCTGAATTTGAAAGTGGTGAAGCAGTTCAATCTGTTGCACAGCTTCTTGATAATCTTGAACCATGGCTTCGTGAAGTTACCCCAAATGAGCCGCTCAATGTTTATATTGGTAGTGAGAATCCAATTGGCAAAAGTTCGGGTGCTAGTTTAATTATTTCAAAATTCGAAAGTCCGTTTTCAGAAAATTCTTACATTGGCGTACTTGGACCAACTCGCCAAAATTATGGAAAAGTGGTACGATTGGTCCAAAAGACAGGTGAATTTTTGGAAGAGATATTATAATTTAAGGAGGAAAAGATGGAAAAGAATAATTTGGCAGAAAATCAAGAAGTTTCGAAAGATGAGAAAAAAAGTGGATTTTTTAAAAAAGATTCAAAGTGCGAAAATCTTCAAGCAGAGAACTCAGAGCTAAAAAATGATTTGCAGCGTACGCGTGCTGATTTTGAAAATTATCGCAAAAATGTTGAAAGCCGAATTTCGAATGCACAAAATTTGGGCGAGAAAAAGGCAATTTTGGCATTGATTCCGATGATTGATGATATTGAGCGCGCAATTTCACATTTACCAACAGAATTGGCGGAAAATTCTTGGGCGCAAAATGTGGTTAAAATGAGTAAAAATCTTGAAAAAAATCTTTCGAAAATGGGCGTTGTGAAAATTGATTCTTCGAAAGGTGTTACTTTTAATCCGGAACTTCATGAAGCGATTCAATTCGATGAAGGATCAGAAGGAGAAGAAGAAGTTATTGTTGAAGAACTTAGAGCTGGTTATAATTTAAAGGGTGAAGTTTTGCGAGCAGCAATGGTTAAAGTCGGACGAAAGTAATTTTATTGTTGACAGAATGTGATTAATGTGATATTATTATAAGCGTTGATCCGTTTCGCCTTATTCTAGAAGGTTGTGACTCGCGGGTTAGCCTAATAATAAATAGAAAATAGAGTCTGTATAGTATTTTTTTCATTTTTTGAGGACACTTCCTCTTAGTCATAGAACCGTCTAATATTAGGCGGTTTTTAATTTTAAAAACTTTAAAATTAAGCATAAATATGATAAAATATAACGTATGAATAGTGGGCAAAATCTTGAAAATATTAAAAAGTTTATTCGTGCGGTGAATTATTTAACGGTTTCGCAAATTTTTTTGCAAGATAATTTTTTGTTAAATCGTTCTCTGGAATTTAATGATATCAAACCCCGACTTCTTGGGCATTGGGGGAGTTGTCCTGGTGTAAATCATGTTTATGCTCATCTTTTAAATATTCAAAAACAGCTTGATTTTGCTAAAAGCGGCTTGAAGACAGCATTTATGCTTGGGCCTGGCCATGCTTTTCCGGCGCTTCAAGCAAATCTTTTTATTGAAGAAACTCTTTCGAAGATCGATAAAAATGCAGTTCGAAATTCACAAGGTATTGCTTATATTTCGAAAAACTTTTCTTGGCCAGGCGGTTTTCCGTCGCATGCAAGCCCTTTTACGCCAGGCGTAATTCTTGAAGGCGGTGAGCTTGGCTATTCGCTTTCAACTGCTTTCGGAGCGGTTTTGGATAACCCGAATCTTGTAATGACCACTTTAATTGGTGATGGCGAGGCCGAAACTGGCCCAATTGCCGCAGCTTGGCATTTGAATAAACTAATAAATCCAGTTGAAAATGGGGTAGTTTTACCTGTTTTACATTTGAATGGTTATAAAATTTCTGGTCCGACAATTTTTGGATCGATGAGTGATTTTGAATTGATTCAATTTTTTCATGGAGCAGGTTGGGAACCGAGAATTGTTGACGAATATTCTGCTGAAGATTTCGATTTTGAACTCTCAAAAGTTTTTACGAACGCTTTTCGAGATGTTTCACGAATAAAATTTGGCCGAAAAAATGGTTTTGTGCGACTGCCTATGATTATCATGCGAAGTAAGAAGGGAAGTTCTGGCGTTGCTGAAAATAATGGTGAAAAAATCGAAGGAAATTCGCTTGCTCATCAAGTTCCACTTTTAAATGCTAAGAGTGATGAAAAAGAGATCAAAAAACTTGAAGATTGGTTGAAATCTTATAAATTTGAAGAGCTTTTTGATTTCGAAAAAGGTGAATTCAAACCTTGGCTTGATGATTTTTTACCAGAAAAATCAAGCAGAATTGGACAAAATCATTTTATAGATGTAAATCTGAATTTTGCAGAATTAAGATTGCCAGAAGTTTATGAAAGAGCGGGCGAGAAATCACTCGCGATGAATGCGGTTGGTGATTTTTTGAAAGAAATTTTCGAAAAAAATCCAGAGAACTTCCGCTTCTTTAGCCCTGATGAAACTTATTCGAATAAATTAGATGCTATTTTTAAAGCAACTTCACGTTCTTGGCAGCGAGAAATCAAACCTTGGGAAAAGGACTTGGCGAAAAATGGCCGTGTGACGGAAATTTTGAGTGAGCATTCCTTGCAGGGGCTTTTGCAGGGCTATATTTTAACGGGGCGACACGGAGTTTTAACTTCTTATGAAGCCTTTGCACCGATTATTTCTTCAATGATGGATCAATACGCGAAGTTCTTAGCTCAATCTAAAGAAGTAAAATGGCGAGGTGATCTAGCAAGTTTAAACTATATTTTAACTTCAACTGGTTGGCGGCAAGACCACAATGGATTTTCGCATCAAAATCCGAGTTTTATTGATGAAGTTTTACGCCGCGAAAATGGAATTGGGCAGATTTTTTTGCCGGCAGATGATAATTCGGCTGTCGTAGCTATTTCGAAAATGCTAAAAACTCGAAACAATATTAATGTTTTGGTTGCAGGGAAAACGCCAGAACCAAGATATTTTTCTCTTGAAAGTGCACGAAAACAGATTAAAAATGGCGGAATATTTGTTTTTGATTCTTGGAAGAATCAGGAAATTACAGATTGGGATTTAATTCCAGAAGATGATGAGCCAGATTTAATTTTGGCTGCAAGTGGTGATTATGTTTTTAAAGAAACAGTTGCAACGCTTCAAGTTTTACTTCATGATGCACCGCAAATTAAAATTCGTTTGGTTTATATCCAGGCACTATGTGGTGAAGGAATTGGAACTTTCGAAAATACACTTTCGAAAAGCGATTTTGTGAAGATTTTTACTAAAGATAAGCCAGTTATGTTTGCTTTTCATGGTTACGCTAAAACTCTCAGATCAATTTTATTTGATTATGAAAATCCGTCAAGAATTAAAATTAACGGATATGAAGAAAAAGGTTCAACAACTACACCGTTTGATATGCTTGTGAGAAATCAAGTATCGCGATATAATATTGCAATGAGAGCCTTAAATTCGGTTGATAAAGGTGACGAAGATTTTGAAAAACTTGCAAGAGAATATCAAAAACGCCAAGATGATGCTTTGAGTTTTGCACGAGAAAACTCAGCGGATGCGCCAGAGATTGAGAATTGGGTATATTTGAAGTTTTAATTAAAGTAAAAAAATCATACCTCTAATTGGTGTGATTTTTATTGTACATTATTTCTGTCCAGATAAAATCTTGACCTAGTAAATTCACATTTTTGTCAACAAAAACTCCATCTTTATTAACTAAATTTCCTATAAAATTTGAAGCGTCATTTACTAATTTATATTTTTCGCCCTTATTTTTTGGAAATTCAATTGAGCATATTTTTGAAATTTCTTTAGCAATCTCCTCCCTGTAAAGAGAGAAATTCTTACAGTCAAAAGCTGTTAGTATATAGCCAAGAGTTGAGGGTGCGAATTTTTTATTAGAAAGAAAGTTTGTACTTATATCAACACTCTCAATTGTTTCAACTATTGTTTCTGGGTTTGATTTTTTTATATATCCAAAAATTTGATAAAAATTTGGATGCTTTGAAAGATCTTGTAGATCATCCATATCAATCCAATGCGAAAAATTATTGAGGTTTTTCGAAAGAAGTTTAGCTATTTTTTCAGAATTTTCGCTACATATTTCTATTTTTGAAAGCTCACTGTTTAATTTTGGTAAGATTTGCCATTTATATTCTTCATCGTATTTTTCTATATCTCCAGAGTTTCTACGAGAATAATAATCTTCTTTATTTTGCTCGAAAAATTTTTTTAATGCAACTTTATTTATCATATAGTCCTCTTATTTTAACAGATTCTCACTTTCAAGTTTTTCAATAAAATTATCAATAATCCGTGATTTTCTTTCAATAATTTCATTTTCATCGAATTTGTCAAGATTTGTAAGATCAATAATTTCTGCAATTTTACTTGGCTCTTTTGAACTTCCACGCCGTTTTTTACCGAGGTAAAAATCTTTTTTGACATCAAATTCAAAATCTGAAGCCTTAATGTTTATTGAGCTTTCCAAAATAATCTTATTCCCAATAGATTCAATTAGGTTTTTATCGGAAATTCCATTAATTTCAGCTCGTTTTTTAGCAAAGATATGTTCAATTTGAAGTGGTTCTTTTAAGCTTAATAATTGCTGATTTTCTTTTAAAAATGCAAACCAAACAAGAAATGATTTTGTAATTCCTTTCATATTGCTGAATTCGAAATTATCGAAAGCTGTACGAAGAGAATTCTCATCAAAAAGATGATTTTCGAAAGCTGGGACAAGGTTATTATGGTTAACTATTTCACTCATTTCTTTAAAGATTGGAGTTCTGAGCTGGTTTACGCCAGGATTTATTAAGCTATAACCAAGAACGAAGTTTGTTATTTTTGAAAGAAAAAGATTGAATGCATTTAAATCAATCTCATCGTTTGAATCTCGATTTTGCAAGAACCAAACCGATACGATATTTTCCCACATTGTATTTGGGGAGTATCGCAAAATAAAAAGTTTTCGAAGCACTTCATTGCCGAAAGATTCATCTTGCGAATAAACTTTCTTCCAGAAAATTGCTAAATCGCTTAAATCATCAAGTGTAGATTCGCCTTTGAAGTAAGGGAAGTCTTGATTTTCGCCGCGGAAGAAATTCCGGAGAGATTCAGTTGTGCTTCCAGTTGTGCCATTTTTTGCTCGCAAGAAATACATATATTTAGTGAAAAGTTCATCCATTGGCGTGCCTTGTTGTGGATTGAAAATTTCTTCGGTAATTTCTTCAAGTTTCTTCCATTCTTTAATAAAATCATTCTTTTGATTTTTGTCAGAATATAGTTTATAGAATTTTGATTTAAAGATGTCTGCATCAGCCAAAGGTAATCCGCGGTCGTTCAATGTTGAGAAAATTCGAAGGGCGGAATCTTGTGTTTCAGCTTCGACAAATAATACCGCACAGTTTTTCAATAAACGAGTGACAATATATTGATTGTTTGCAGAATTATAATTACGCATTTCTCGAATTTTATTTTCGAAAAATCTGAAGTTTTCAGCGTATTGACTTTTATATTCTTTTGGTGCGTTACCATTTTTTAAAATTGAAAGAAATTCTTCTTTGTCATCATCACCAGCTACTTCTGAAGTGATTTTTAGTTCATCTTTAAGAGGGTTTTCGAATTCGTCATATTTCCAGATACATTTTTCAATGTTTTTGCGAATATTAATACCATCATTATCTTGGCGGTTTTCAAACTCTTTATGGAAGGCTCGCAAAATAAGCATAAAAGTCGTTAATCTTTGTTGTCCATCGATAATCTCATGCTTATCGTTTTCTTGGAAAGCGACAATTGAACCGAGAAAATATTCATCCTTTTTGGAGTTAAATTTTTCGTGATTTCCGCCGGGGATTGTAAAGTTAACTAAATCATCCCAAAGGGTTTGGCATTGATCTTGATTCCACGCATAAGGTCGTTGATAATCTGGGATTAAGAAATCAGCTTTAGAATCCGATAGTAGACTCAAGATAGTTTTTTGATGAACATTCGGTTTTGACATAAATCCTTCCTTTAAATAGTATTTATTAAGTATATTATACTATAAATTAAGTAAAATAACTATTATTGTAAATAATACATCATTAGCACTCTTGACTTGTGAGTGCTAAAAGCGTATAATCAAAATATAAGCGTGAAACGAATTGCGAGGCGCGCTTTATAGAATAGTTAATAACTTTCGAGAAGCTTTCTGAAAAATCCGAATGGGCTAAGAAATTCGAAATTGACTAGGGAAGCTATCGAGCAGATAAATTTAATAAAGAAAGAAGGAGAAAATGGGAAAAATTATTGGAATTGACCTTGGTACAACTAACAGTGCTTTTGCGTATATGGTTGCAGGAAAACCTGAGGTTATTACAAATGCAGAAGGAAATCGAACTACTCCATCAGTTGTAGCAATCAATAAAAAAGGTGATCGTTTGGTTGGGCAAGTAGCACAACGTCAACGCGTAACAAATCCAAAAAATACAATTTATGGCGTAAAGCGTTTGATTGGCCGAAAGTATTCTGATGATGAGATTCAAAAAGATCTTGGAATTATGCCTTACGAGATTGTGAAAAAAGGTAGTGGTGTTGCTGTAAAAATGGGTGACAAAGAATATACGCCAGAAGAAGTTTCAGCGATGATTCTTTCGAAAATCAAGGCAGATGCTGAAGCTTTCTTGGGCGAAAAAGTTACTGAAGCCGTGATTACCGTTCCAGCTTACTTTGATGATAGTCAACGCCAAGCAACTAAGGATGCTGGTAAGATTGCTGGTCTTGAAGTAAAACGAATTATTAACGAACCAACTGCAGCCGCACTTGCTTATGGCTTGGACGGCAAAAAAGATGAAAAAATTGCTGTTTTCGACCTTGGTGGTGGAACATTCGATGTTTCAGTTCTTGATATCGCTGATGGTGTGTTTGAAGTTCTTTCAACAAATGGTGATACACACCTTGGTGGTGAAGACTTCGATAACCGCATTGTGAACCACTTCTTGGAAGAATTCAAGAAAGAAGAAGGGATCGATCTTAAAAATGATTCTGCTGCAATGCAGCGCTTGAAGGACGAAGCTGAAAAAGCTAAAAAAGAGCTTTCTTCAACAACATCTTATGAAGTGAACTTACCATTCTTGACAGCTGATGAAGATGGTCCAAAACACTTTGAATATACTTTAACCCGAGCAAAACTTGAAGAATTAGTTGCTGATCTAATCGATCGATTAGCTGATCCTGTTGAAAAAGCTTTGAGTGATGCTAATTTAAAAGCTAGCGATATCGCCGAGGTTGTGATGGTTGGTGGTATGACCCGAATGCCAGCTGTGGTTGAAAAAGTTGAAAAAATCTTTGGTAAAAAGCCAACTCAAGGTGTTAACCCTGACGAGGTTGTGGCTGTTGGTGCTGCAATTCAAGGTGGTGTTTTGGCCGGAGACGTTAAAGATGTGCTACTTCTTGATGTTACGCCTTTGACACTTGGAATCGAAACTGCTGGTGGTGTTCGAACTCCAATGATTGATCGAAATACGACTGTGCCAACTTCGAAATCTCAAGTTTTCTCAACATATGCTGACAACCAGCCACAAGTTGAAATTCATGTGCTTCAAGGTGAGCGCGAAATGGCTGCCGACAATAAATCTCTTGGAATGTTTGTACTTTCAGGAATTGCACCAGCACCACGAGGAATTCCACAAATTGAAGTTACTTTCAATATCGATGCAAACGGAATTCTAACAGTTACTGCTAAAGATAAGGGAACTGGTAAAGAAAATAATATTACCATTCAAAACTCAGGCAATATGAGCAAAGAAGATATCGAGAAAGCTCAAAAAGAGGCAGAGCTTCACGCAGATGAAGATAAAAAGAAACGTGAATTGATTGATGCGAAAAACCAACTCGAAAATGCTATTTATCAGGCAGAAAAAATGCCAAGCGAATTCAAAGATAAGATTTCGAAAGAAGATGAAGAAGTAATTTTGAAAGCTGTTGAAGAGGCTAAAAAGCATCAAAATACTGAGAGTAAAGATGAGCTTGAAAAAGCTGCTAAAGATCTTCAAGATGCGATTATGCCAATTGGCGCAAAATTGTATCAAGCACAAAGCGCAGAAAATGCGGGTGAAGCTGACGAGAAAGCTAAAACTTCTCGCAAAAAAGATAACGACGAGCCAGTTGAAGGCGAAGTCATTGATAAAAAATAATTCGAAAATCCACCTTTCGAAAAGTAAAAATGCTCAGGTTAAACTGGGCATTTTTTTGCGCATTGATTTTTTCAATTTTATTTATTATAATTAAATGGCGCTCACCCAAGGCTTGCACTTTTAGAAAGAGGTATTTTCTATGGCGAAAAAGATATTTAATACGGTTAAAAATGTATTTATTACCGTAGTAATTGTTTTATTTACCGTAGTATTTTTTTTATTTTCGGTTTTTCTTTTATTACTAAAACTAACACTCGTGATGTTACTTTTCATCTGGATAATAGTTTTGCAGGCAGTACATTCTTTAGTTAGAATGCTATTCAGTAATGGAGAGAATTTTTGACAAGAAGATTAAGGATTAATAGGGAAATTATGGTTCAGGTTTCAGGAGTTTTTTACTATAGAACGATGTTTGGTAAAATAAATATGGGCAGATTTACTCGAAATATTTATGTTCCGCACGATGCGGTTACGGTTACTGTTGAATAGCTTTTATAAGAGTGAGCTATTTAATTAAGGATTTATATGAAGTTTATTGATGAAAAGCTGGTTTGGTGATATAATATAGGATATGGAAAAATTTAATCCAAATAATCAAAATGGAAACAAAGAAACTGGCTGGGAAATTACAGTGGAGGATCAACGAGCGGTTATTGAGGCGCAAATTCAAATGCTTGAAGAGCAGAGACTAGATCTTGAAAAACAAATGCGTGAGGAACTTCAATATATGCGTGATACCAATAGGGATGAAATGGATAATAAGGATATTTACGAATCAATGAGTGGTATTTTTGAAGATAAAATGCGTGCGTACGATTCAAAATTTTATGAAATTGACGTTCAGATTGATGGGCTGGAATCTAAGTTAAAAATATAGAAAATAATAATTAGCACTCTTGCTCTTTAAGTGCTAATTTGCTATAATATATTATATGAGCAAAACAGATTATTATGATATTTTAGGTGTAAAAAAAGACGCCAGTGCTGATGAAGTTAAAAAGGCTTTTCGAAAAAAAGCAGTTGAGCTTCATCCAGATAAAGGAGGAGACGAAAAAGCTTTTAAAGAGGTTAATGAAGCCTATGAAGTTTTAAAAGATAAAGAAAAACGCCAGCGATACGACCAGTTTGGTCATGCAGGAGTTGGCGGAAACTCTGGTGGATTTTCTGGCGGAAATCCTTTCGAAGGTTTTAGTGGATTTTCAGGTCAGAATGTTAATTTTGATTTTGGTGGCGGATTCGGTGATATTTTTGACGGAATTTTTGGCGGCGGATTTTCGAATGGCCGTGGTTCTAAAAATAAAAAAGGCCGCGATGTTGAAGTAGATCTAACTTTGAATTTTAAAGAGGCGGTTTTTGGGACTGAAACTGAAATTTCATTAAATCTAGATGATGAGTGTGATCATTGTGATGGCTCTGGCGCAGAACCTGGTCATGGAATGCAAAAATGTCCAGATTGTAATGGAAGCGGTCAGCAAACTCGTGCCACTCAAACTCTTTTTGGCCCAATTCAACAAACTGTAACCTGCCCGACTTGTGATGGTCGTGGTGAGATTCCAAAGCAAAATTGTTCAGTTTGCCGTGGTGCTGGAATTTTGCGTAAAAAGCAAACAATAAAACTTAAAATTCCAGCAGGAATTGACGATGGCGCAACAATTCGGCTTTCTGGCCGCGGTGAAGCAATTAAGGGCGGCGAAAAAGGTGATTTATATGTAAATATCTATGTTAAGGCTAATAAAAAATTTACGCGTGAAGGTGATTTAATTTTAAGCGAAGAGAGAATTTCAATGATAGATGCCGCACTTGGTGCTGAAATTGAGGTTGAAACGATCGATGGAATGCTAACGATGAAGATTCCAGCTGGAACACAAAGCCATACTGATTTTAAGCTTTCAGGTCACGGTGTACCTAACCTTCGAACAGAAAGAAGAGGTGCTCAAATTGTGACGATTATTGTTGAAACTCCTACAAAGCTTTCGAAAAAACAAAAAGAACTTTTGGCAGAATTTAAGAAATCTAAAAAATTATTATTTTAAGTAGCTGGCCGAGTTATTTAATAGCTCGGCTATTTTATGAGGTAATATATTAGTGTAATTGTTTTATTTTTATAAAATAATTTGAGCATCCTTAGAGCTTATGCTATAATATTGCTATGATAACAATTATTTTTATTGTAATTCTTTCGATTTTTTTAACACTCTCTCGGCGTAAAATGGGCTATTTCAATCTTATTGTTCTCTCGGGAATTGTTTTGAATAGATATTGGAATAAAGATATTGCTAATTTTTTAACAACTTCAAATTTAGTAATTCCAGAATCAACTTTGAGCGGAATTGTTGGTTTGTTTCTAATTTTAGCACCAGCTTTAGTAATTTTAGCAAAAAATCCAAAACAAGAAAAATGGCTTTTTGGTATATTTTCTTCGATATTTTCAGCGATTTTTACATATTTAGTGTCACTTTCATTTTTCGAAAAAGTTTTTTTACCAGATTTACTTTCGAAAAGTATTTCGCAGCCGCTTGAAAAATGGGCTAGTTGGGTTATTTTGGTGGGAGTTATTTTTTCTATTCTAAGTATAACCTCATTTAAATTTAAGAAAATTGAGAAAAACCCTTGACTTTTAAAAATAATTGATATATACTTTAATATGTATTCAGCGAGTGGGTCTGTAGCTCAGCTGGTTAGAGCACCTGCCTTTTAAGCAGGGTGTCATGGGTTCAAGCCCCATCAGACCCTCCAATATATTAGAAAATTCACCAAAAGGTGTTTTTTTTATTGTTAAAATATGATAAAATTATATATGTGAAGAAGCAGTTGATAGAATTTATAAATCGGTGGTTTTTAAATAGTTTCTTATTATGGATTTTAATTTCTATTTTCGGAAATGTTAGTAACCATAGCGCGGGAACTTTCTTTCTTGCTGGTTTAATTTTTTCAATTGTAAATAGCACACTTAAAACTATTCTTACAATTTTATCACTTCCAATGATTATTTTGACTTTTGGTTTTTTTACGCTGATAGTTAATGGTATGATTGTTTGGATTTCGATACTTTTAGCACCAAATATTTCAATGGGATTTTGGAATTCTGTAATTGTAGGAGCAGCTATGAGTTTGCTAAATTATAGTTTGAGCCAATTTTTAAGAATTGAAGATGAAAAGGAGATTTTATAGTGAATATTGATATTATTTTGCAGTTTTCGACTGTTATTTCTGGCGTTTTAATGATGATTTTAGTGCTTTTACAGCAACGAGGAGCAACTTTAGGGGCAGGATTTGGGGCTTCTGGCGAGCTTTATACTGAGCGACGCGGTGTTGAAAAGAGTATTTTTCGGGCAACAGTTTTCTTTGCATTTATTTTTGTTGCATCAATTCTTACAACTTTGCTTTTGCCTAAATAAAAAGGAGTTTTAATGGACTTTAAAAATAGCCCTAAGAAGGTTAGACGAGCTTCTGTCATTCCTCAAAAAAAAAGAGATCAGGTTTCAAAAAATAAAACAATTCAAACTTTTAATAATAAGGCTACTTTAGCTGAAAGAGCAGATTTAGTTGAAAAGGCTATTACTTCTCACACGAGAAAAATGTTTTTTGGTCGTTTTGAGAATTTGTCAAATGTTCGAAAAATAGTTATTTCTTGGATCTGCGTTGTATCTATTTTGATTTTTTCTGTTGGTGTTTTTCGCGGGTTAAGTGCCGAAAACTATAGCGAGGATATTTTTTATAGAGGAGGAACTTATTCAGAAGGAATTTTGGGTGAAGTTAAAACCTTGAATCCATTATTTACCTCAACTGATACTGAAAAATCTTTCGAACAAATTGCTTTTTCTCGTCTTTATGATATTGATGAAACGGGAAATTTGAAGGGCGATTTAGCTGAAATTGTTTCAACATCTGATAACTATAAAAACTTTAAAATTAAAATGCGGAACAATGCTGTTTGGTCTGATGGCCAAAAGATAACAGCCAATGATGTAATTTTCACTATAAAACTATTGAGGGAACAATCAATTAATCCTTCTGGTTTTAAAGCCTGGAAAAACGTTGAGATTTCGAAAAATAGTGATTATGAATTCAGTGTTAAAGTGCCATCAAGTTCTTCTTCTGTTTTGTATAGTTTTAATTTTTCAATATTACCAGAGCATATTTTAAAAGATATTCAAATAGAGAAGATCCGCGAAAGTGCTTTTTCAAAGAGCCCGATAACTTCTGGCGCATTTAATTTTAAATCTGTTCAGAATGATGGTGATAAAACTACTATTTCATTAGTTAAAAACAAGCGATATTATAAAGGTGAGGCCTATATTGATAACTTTGATATTATTGCCTTTAAAGATGAAACTAAGCTTAAAAATGCTTTGATCTCTGGTGAGATTGTCGCATCGCCAAGTCTTAAAATTAGTGAATTTTCAGAATCTGAGCGGGATAAATTAAAATCTCGAGAAACTAATGTTAATCGTGGAATTTATGCTTTTTTGAATAATTCTGATTCAGTTTTGAAAGATTTAAAGGTTCGAAAAGCTATTCAAACTGGGGTTGATATTTCGAAAGTTCGAAAAGAAATGGAATTTATTGATAAACTTGATTTTCCAACTTTGAATCAGTTTTTAAATACTAAAGATTTGAGCGTTCCTAAATATGATTTCGACCAAGCGCAAAAAATATTAGATGAAGCTGGTTGGAAGAAAAACTCGAATGGTATTTTAGAAAAAGATGGTAAGAAAGCTATTTTAAATATTGCAACAACTAGTGTTTATAACTATAAGAAAGCTGCTGAAGAAATTGAGAGTCAGCTTAAAAAACTCGGGTTTGATGTAAAATTAACAGTAATTGATAAAGATGATAAAACTGGAGCTTTTGTTAAATCAATACTCCAGCCAAGAAACTATAGTATTTTAGTTTATGAGATTGATCTTGGTGCTGATCCTGATATCTACGCTTTTTGGCATTCTTCACAATCTGGCCAAAAGGGATTGAACTTCTCAAATTATAATGATGCGGTTGCCGATGATCTTTTGCTAAATTCAAGAACCGCTCAAAGCTCGAATGAGAAAAAGTTACAAATAACTAAATTTGCTCAACGTTGGTTAGCTAATTCGGTCGCCATTGGTCTTGGTCAGACTAAAACGAGTTATGTTTTTCGAAAATCAGTTCAGCCATATTCAGTAAATAATACTTTTGTAACAGAACTCAATAGATATGCAGATGTAATATATTGGTCTGCTTCAAAATCAACTCTTTACAAGACGCCGTAGTTTTGATATAATTAAAATGGTTTTGCGCGCGTGGCGGAATTGGTAGACGCGCTAGCTTGAGGGGCTAGTGAGCTTCGGCTCGTGGAAGTTCAAGTCTTCTCGTGCGCACCATTTTGAATTCTAAGCGGTTTTTTTCCGCTTTTTTATTTTTATTAAAAAATAAACCCGCTTTTTTTGCGGGAATATATTTTATTTTAATCTTTTTCGAATCCAGCCATCAAGTGAGCCAGCACTCATTGCTAGAATTAATCGGTTTTTTGCTTTTAAACTTAAAATCTTCTCTATTAATTCTTTTGGATTATCTGAAAAATCTAAAATTGTTGTTTTTTCTGATATTTTTCTTGAAAGGAATTCTGGCGAAAGTATTTCGAAATCTGGGTTTTCACGGCTTAAATATGTTGGCAGCCAAATAACTTCATTGGCATTTTCAAAGATTTCTGGCGTATATTCATCTTGAACTTCAATTTGTCGAATATTTTGATGTGGTTGATAAATTAATGATACTCCAGAAAATCCTTGCTTTTCAGCTATTTCTTTTGCCATTTGAAGCGTTGATTGAATTTCCTTTGGGTGATGACCATAATCAGAATAAACATTGCTTGTTATTTTTTCGAAACGGCGATTTGTACCAGGGAAATTATTTAGTGCTAAAATTGCTTTTTCATAAAAATCTTTTGGAGCTTTAAGATTTTGGGTTTCAACTAAATAATCAATAGTTTCAAGAACTAGACTAGCATTTTTTCGATTGTGAATTCCAGGAAGATTAATATTATCTTCTGGCTGAGATAAAATTACCTTGTTCTTTAGGTTTTTGAAAATTTCTGGATGTTGATCTTTCCAAGAAATAATAAAATCGCTTTGCGAGCCAAATTCTGCGAAAGCTTCAAAATAATCTTTCTCAGTTTTATAAATATCGGTGTGGTCGTGGTCAATTGAAGTGATTAAACTAACCATTGGTGTGAAATGCAAGAAGTTTCGGTCAAATTCATCAGCTTCGTAGATAAAATATTCACTTTCTGGGTCATAAAAACCGCTCGCACCAAAGGAGATTGTTGTACCGATCGACCAACTTATTGGAATTCCTAATTGCTGAAAAGCCCAAATTGCCATTCCTGTGGTTGTAGTTTTGCCGTGAGTGCCAGAAATTGCTATAAGTTTGAGTTTTTTTGAATTGATAATTTCGTTCAAAAGTTCGTCGCGTTTGCTAATTTTTATTCCTAATTTCTTTGCCGTTAAAAGTTCGGGATGATTTTTAGGTAGGGCTGCAGTATAAACAAACCAATCGATGCCGTTTTCGATGAATTTTTGCTTTAAAGAATGTCCATCTTGTTTGCCGATTTCAATTTCGATATCTTTTTTTGAAAGCTCCTCAATCATTAAACTTGAATTTTGGTCGCTACCAAAAACACCATAGCCAGCACTGTGGGCGATACTTGCAAGAGCGCCAATTCCAACGCCGCCAATTCCAGAAAAATAAATATTCATACTTTTATTTTAACATTTTTAATGGTTAAAATAAAGCTTTTGAGCTTTTAAAAATTTGCCAAATATGATAAAATATAAATACTTATGATTAAAAAAATATTAAAACCTTTTTTTAAAATTCGAAATTATTGGCAATATGTTTCTTTTGATGAAATGGCTGTTTTGTATATTTCAAAAAATATGCGAGTTTTCGCGATAAAATTAACAGGTGCTTTTAGTTTAATTTTTATATATAAGTTTACGAATTCAATTTGGATTGTTCCTATTTGTATTTTAATTTATTACATTGCAAAATTTGTAGGTTCGATAATTGCTTTTTTCTATATTTCAAAAAATGGCCCAAAGCACGGAATGCTACTTGCAAATATTTTGTTTATTCCAGCTTTAGTTTTAATAGCTTCGATGGGAATTTTTGGTAAGGAAATGGGTTTGATTATGGCCCTTATTGGTCAGATTTTTACAGGAATGTCGGTTTCGGTCGATAATATATCATATAATGTTAACTTTTCGAAAGCTAAAACTGCCAAAAAAGTTGGAAAACAGCTTGGAGTTGCATATATTTTGGAGTATATTTCGAATGGTATAGCTCCTGCAATTGGTGGATTTTTTGCGATATTTTTTGGAGTTGAGAAGCTTTTTGTGGTATCTTCGGTGATTTTAATTTTGACGACGATTCCGCTCTTAACAACAAAAGAGCAAGTGAAGCTTGTTCGAAAAGTAAGTTTTCGAGGTTTTCCGTGGCGAAACTATAAGCATCTTCTAGTTATTTGTTATAGTTTTGCAATGTTTTGGAGTTATTTAAATATTTGGAACTTTTTTGTGCCGGTCTTTTTGCTGAAAGGTATTAATGCTTATGGTTCAGCTGGAATTTTGTCTTCAATTTCTTCAATTGCATCTTTGGTTGCAGCTTTTATTTATGGTAAAGTGATTGATAAAAATAAAGAGCGAGGACTTTTAAAAATTGGGGCTGTTTTTGTGGCGTTAGTTTTTTTGCTTCGAATTTTTATTCCGTCAAATCCGCTTTTAATTGGAGTTTTAGAAATTATTGCTGCAATGGCAATGAGTGGCTTCAATATGGCGAATTTCAAAGGTTTATATGGTGAAGCTGATGAATCCGGAATGCGCACACAATATTTGTTTTTGTATGAAATTGGAATGAATACAGTTTCTATTATTAATATTTCCTTATTCGTGATTTTATTTTTTGTGCTTCAAGGAATGGACCCATCAGGTGAATTATCAATGAGGATTATGCTTTTGATCTCGAGTTTGTCAATTTTGCCAATAGTTTTTGTGAATTACCGAATTTATCGTAATAAAAAACGTCAGTTTGAAGAATGATAAGCGGCTGCACTCACCGATTTTATCTTAATTTTGTATTTTTTGGTGGAATTATTTGTGGCGCTATTTTTTCAGTTTTTTCGAAAAATACAAGTCTTAAATCAATTGTTTGGCTAATTTTAGCAATAATTTTATTCTTATTCTCTTGGATTTTTGCTCGAAAGTTTTGTTTAATTTTAGTCTTGCTCGCTGGAATTTTGCTTTCTTTGTGGCGAGGCTCAGTTTATAATTTCGGAAATTTAAAGATCGCACAAAATATTAAAAAAGATGTAACTGTTCGAGCTACTGTTCTTGAAGATCCAGATCTTAAGGAAGATGGAAACTTAAAAATTCGTGCAAAAGTTATAGAAATTTCGAATGAACAATTTAATGGAAAGGCTTTTATTAGCTTAAAAACAAATCAAAAAATTCGTAGGAGCGATGAGATTTTAGTAAAAGGGAAAATTTCTGAAGGTTTTGGTGATTTTGCGATTTCAATTCATCGAGGAAGACTTATAAAGATTAGCCCAAAGAGTGATTTTATCCGCGATATGCGAGATTCTTTCGCTGAAGGAGTTCGAAAATTCATTCCTTCACCAGAGGTTGATTTGGGGCTCGGTTATCTTTTAGGCCAGAAAAATTCTTTGCCGGAGGAGATTTCTAAAGCCTTAACAATCACAGCTTTAACGCACATTGTGGTTGCGAGTGGATATAATTTAACTGTTTTAGTGATGGCAGCCCAGCGAGTTTTTAATAAAATTTCAAGAAAGATAGCTTTATTTGTAGCGATTTTACTAGTTTTAGGATTTGTTTTTGTGGTTGGATTTACGCCATCAATGATTCGTGCAGGGATTGTGGCAATTTTTGGTTTAATTTTATGGTATTTTGGTAGAAAAACCCAAGCATATTTTCTTCTAACTTTTGTAGCAGCGATAACTTTAATTTTCGAACCTTCGAACTTGCTTAATCTAGGCTGGCAATTATCGTTTGCTTCATTTTTTGGTGTTTTAATTCTTTCGCCACTATTGCAAAAAATCTTTTTCGAAAAGCCAGAAAAGCTAAATTCTGCTTTAAAATTATTTTTCGAAACTTTTAGCGCTCAAATTGCAACACTTCCGCTGATAATTTTTACTTTTGGCGCAGTTAGTGTAATATCAATATTTGCCAATATGCTAGTTCTACCATTTGTGCCAAGTGCGATGCTTGCAACTTTTTTAACAGGATTTTTTGCAATATTCTCACCAATCGCTCATTTTTTTGGCTTTATAGCAGAATTAATTTTAAAATATTCAATTTTTATAATTGGTGAATTTTCAAAAATCAAAGGAGCGCAGTTAGAAATCAGCTTTGGCTTTAGTGAAATGCTAATTTGCTATTTTTGCTTGATTCTGGCAGTTATTTTGATTAATTTTAAGCTTCGAAAGGATAAAATACTCGATATTTTGAATGAATCCTGAAACGTGATATAATTATATTATTATGAATTTCGAAAAAGAAATAAATTCAACAGATGAAATGATTGCTTTCGGTGAAGAGATTGGCAGGCAAATTTCTGGAGGAATAGTCTTGGAACTTATTGGTGATGTTGGTGCTGGAAAAACTACTTTTACGAAAGGTTTGGCAAAAGGTTTGGGTATTTCCGAAACGGTTCAAAGCCCGACTTTTACGATATCGCGGGTTTATGAAGGTAAGAAGCTAACACTCTCGCATTATGATTTTTATAGATTGAATGATTATGGAATTATGGAAATGGAGCTTGCTGAAAATTTAAGTAATCCAAAAAATGTAACAGTGGTTGAATGGGCTGGTGATCTAGCTGAAATTTTGCCAAAAAAGCATTTGAAGCTGGTTTTTGAAAGTTTAAATGAAAATCAAAGAAAAGTTAAAGTGAGAGAAGCATAATGATTTTATTTCTAGATACATCAACAGAGAAATGCAAAATTTGGCTTGATGAAAACTTTTTCGAAAAAGAACTGGGCCGAAATATGGCGCGAGATATTCTGGCTTTTTTAGAGGAATGTTTGAATTCTATTGGCAAAAAATATGAAGATTTTACTGGAATTGGTTTTTTTGCGGGGCCGGGGAGTTTTACGGGATTAAGAATCGGAGCTTCAGTTGCAAACACTTTAGCTGATGGCTTAGAAATTCCAATTGTCGCAGTGAAAAGTGATGAAAATTGGCGAGAAATTGCTTTCGAAAGCTTGAAAAATGGCAAAAATAATAAAATTGCGCTACCTTTTTATGGTAGAGACGCAAACATAACAAAACCGAGGAAGTAATGAAAAATAGAATTTTGGTAATTATTGGAAAAATTATTCAGGCGATTTCAAGATTGAAAGGTGGCGGTTCGGCATTGCCTGGGCTTGTTATGGAAAAAATTAATCCAAATTTTATTTCAAACATGCTAAAAGGCTTAAAATATGGTGTTGTAGTAGTTAGTGGTACGAATGGAAAAACTACAACTACAAAGATGGTTGTTGAACTGCTCGAAAGTCAAGGTTTAAATGTATTCTCGAATAAAACTGGTTCGAACTTTGTTCGTGGTGTGGGTGCGGCAATTCTTTCTGAAGCTAATTGGAGTGGTAAGCTTGAGGCTGATATTGCTGTTTTAGAACTTGATGAAGCCCATGCAACTCATTTTGTAAAGTTAATCCAGCCACGATATTCTCTTCTTTTAAATGTGATGCGCGACCAGCTCGATCGATTTGGCGAAATTGACTATACTGCAAAATTATTGCATAAGATTGGTGAAAATACTTCTGGATCGGTTGTTTTGAATGCTAACGATAATTTTTTGGGTAAAAAGGAATTTTCGAAAGATTTTTCAAAAGTTGTTAAGTTTGGATTTAACCAAAAATTGGCAGATTTTTTCCCAAATGATGATGAAATTCATCTAAAAAATTCTAAAAAATCACATCGAAAAATTTCAGCAAATGTTTTGCTTGAGGATTTTTCGAATAATATTGCAAAAATTTCTTGGGGTGGAAAAACTGATGAGTTTAAACTCAAAATTGGCGGGATTCATAATATTTTAAATTTAACTGCTGCGATCGCTTTGGTTGAAGAAATTCTTAATGCTGAAAAGCTTAAAATCAATCGACAAAAAGTAATTTGCGCGGCAGATAAAATTCAGCCAGCTTTTGGTCGAGGCGAGAAAATAAAAATTAATGGTAAAGAAATTGAGATTATATTAGTTAAAAATCCAGCTGGTTTTCGAATAAATTTGCGAAATTTTGAGCCTGATAAATATGATACAATGATTGCAGTTAATGATAATTATGCGGATGGCCGTGATATGAGCTGGCTTTGGGATGTAGATTTTTCAGTCTTGAAGTACGCTGGCGTTCAAGCAATTTCAGGTAATCGAGCCTATGATATGGCGCTTCGACTTTTTCATGATGATGTTGATTTCGAAGAAGATAGTGTGAATATTGATATTGCTGAATCCGTTATTGATTTTATCGAAAAAGGAAAAAAAGATAAGCGGATTTATGCAACTTATACGGCAATGTTGGAGATTCGAAAAGAACTTTCGAAAATTTCAGAAGTGGAGAAGATTTTATGAATTTAAAAATTTTGTGGCTTTATGCTAAAAATATGAATATTTACGGTGATTATGGCAATATTTTAGCATTGAAAAAACAGATGGAGCTTCGTGGAATAAAATACGAAATTGTTGAATATAATCCTGGAGATGATTTTCCTGAGGATGTTGATATTATTATTGGCGGTGGTGGTCAGGATTCGGGCCAGAGCCAAATTCAAGATGATTTGATGAAAATTGCACCAAATTTACGGAAGCTTGCCAAAAAAGGTGTACCAATGCTAATGGTTTGTGGATTGTACCAGCTTTTTGGTGATTCTTTTGAAACTGTAAATGGTAATAAAATCAAAGGGATTTGCTTATTTAAGGGTGTTAAAACGGTTGGTGGTGAACAGAGAATGATTGGCAATATTGTTGAAGAGTCTGATCAATTTGGTGAAATTATTGGTTATGAAAACCATAGTGGAAAAACTTATCTTTCGAAAGAGAATGAGCCATTGGCACGCGTTAAAAGTGGTGCAGGAAACACGCCTGACGGAAATTTTGAGGGTGCGATTTATAAAAATGTGATCGGAACATATTTGCATGGCTCAATTTTACCAAAAAATCCAAAAATTTCGTTATTTTTAATTGAACAAGCTTTGAAAAATAAAGATTATGAAATGCCTAAAGTTCTTTATAAAAATATTCGAAAGGCAAATTTACTTGATCAAATCACTAGAAATGCGCGTGAAATTGCTAAAAAATGTCCACGATAATACTTGATTTTTAGATTATAATTTGGTAAAATGGTTGGGTATTGGGATGTCGCCAAGTGGTAAGGCACCAGGTTTTGGTCCTGGCATTCGGGGGTTCGAATCCCTCCATCCCAGCCAAATTAAGAACACGAGTTAGGTGTATAGACTGACTCGTGTTTTTCATAATTTCCTTTCTTGGAAAACACAAAAGAGCCGACACATCAGCAGTGGTGTCGGCTCTTTTGTTGTTTCAAATGGAGTGATTGAGATTTGTACTAATCATTCCATAGAGACAAGAAAAACTCTATAAATAAATTCATACTTTAACAATCTGGCAATTATATCAAATCAATCTAAGATTTCGAAAGTGGTTTAAATAGTAAAGAATTAAGAAAAACCAACGAATAGATTTCGAAGATTTAATAATTTCTCAGGCTATTTGAGCTGATAGCGATGCCCACCCGAGCAGTTGCGGGTTTTGTCATCTCGCAAATGCAGCTACCAGCTTGAACAGCCTGAGAAAGGGAATTATGAACAAAATTAATGAAACCGAGTTTGAACAAGAGTTCGAGAAAATCAAGAACTCTAAAATTGAACTCAAACCAACAAAACAAAAACAAGGAGAAAATAAAATGAAAAATATTAAGAAATTTAACTATAAGAAATTAATCGAAACTATTAAAACTTTAGTAATTTATACCGCTGTAGTTGCAGGCATTGCATTCTACGCTGGAACTAAAATTGGCGAAAATAACGCCAAAGTCCAAAATGACAAAATAGTTGAGACTATTCGAAATTTAAACCAAAACAAGTAAGTCCAAATATGGCGAATTCGCCACAATTAAAACTAACTCTCGAAGCTGCGACTAAACAATCAAGCTCAGCTCGAACTGTGGAGGTTCGAGTTCAGCCCTCGCCCAAAATTGCGAGTTCAAAGGTTGCTGGTTGGTGCGAAGAGTTTCGAGAATTGGTAGAAAAATACCCGTGGGATTCAAAAATCATGCTAGCGATTATGCGCGCCGAAAGCGGTTGTAATCCGAGATCAGACAACTCCGGATTAAATACAGATGGAACTTACGACTATGGATTATTCCAAATTAACAGCGTTCACGGCCATAGCCGATATATTCTAGCAAATCCAGCCAAGAATACAGAGATTGCTTTCAAAATCTGGCAATCACAAGGTTACCGAGCTTGGAGCGCATACAACAACGGATCTTACTTGAAATTTATGAAATAATGGAGAAAATTTATGAACAACCAATTAACCAACCAACAAATTAAAGAATTATTCTTTGAAATCGTCTTGAAAGAAAAAGCATATATTGAAGACGTTGATTGTGATGGCAAAAACTACGCTACAATCACAGGCGATTCATTCGATGAAGAATTTAACGAATATTTAGATAGCATCGGCTTTTGGGAAGAATCACCTAGTGTTGAAGCTTGGCGAGAATATAACGAAGGAGGATTTTAAAATGAAAAAGATAGAAACTGTTAAAATTTCAGGTTCAAATTATGCTAAAGTTTCGGCGCGACTTGTCGAATTTCGTAAGGAAAATCCGCGAGCAAAAATCACCACTCACCCAGAACCGCAACCAGATGGTGGAATGATCTTTTATGCAGAAATCATAAAAGATTCATCAAAAAAATCAGCCGAAGCAACAGGAACTGCATATTATCCAGCAAGTAAAATGAAGAGCGAAAAAGCCTTTGAAAAACTCGAAACAATCAGTGTAGGTCGTGCACTCTCACTTCTTGGCTATTTAAACAACGGTGAGATTGCCTCATCTGAAGAAATGGAAGAGTTCGAAGACTTTAAAAAGCAAAAAGTTGTGGATCAGTCAAAAGAACTTATCGCTCAGCTTAAATCTTCAAAAAACCTCAAAGAGCTTCAAGCCAATTTCGTAAAAGGAGTTAATCAATTTAAAGGTAACAACGAAGTAATTGCAGAATTGATCCAAATTAAAGATGAATTGAAAGGTAAATTGAAATAATGAAAATCTTAAACCTTGAACAACGATCGGATGAATGGCTACACTTCCGTGAAGGTAAAATTTCCGGAAGTAAAGCTAAAGAATTTGGAACTCCTCGAACCGTTTTAAAATCTGAATGGTTAGAGCTTGCAGAAAAGTTAAAAATCGAGATTCCTTTGAACCAAAAAGGCCAACCAAAAAACTTAACAATTCAAGAACTTAAAGAATTGATCGGTGAAACTGAAGTTGAGAAAAAAGAGTGTGAAGTTGAACTTGGCGATGCGATTTATAAACTGATCGCTGAACGAATCGCAAAACCAATCAACGAGAATGATTACGCAGATCGCTTGAATGGTCGCAAATATTCTGCTGCTCTTCGTGGTGAAATCCTTGAAGAAGAAGCGCGTGAAAAAGTTGCGCAAAAACTTGGCAAAGAAATTATCGAAGGTCGGGTGTGGCAATCTGATATTAACGAAAATATCATTTGTTCACCAGATGGCGAGATTGAAAATGAAAATGGCGAAATCACCGAAGCGGTTGAAATCAAATGTTTAGACAACTGGAAACAAGTTCGCGCCTTTTACGAAAAACAACCACCTAGCGAATACAAACAGCAGATTATTCAATACTTTGCAGTGAATGAGAAACTCGAAAAACTCTATTTTGCAATGTATTCAGATTCATTTGCTCTTGCCCCACAGCTTGAACTCTTAATCTTCGAGCTTAACCGCAAAGACTTTGAGAAAGAAATTCAGCGAGCGATTTATTTTGAACAATCTGCACTCGCCTTGGTGGAACAAGAAGTAGAAAAACTATTATTTTAAGAAAGGATTTTATGACTCAGGAAGAACTTAGAAACATTACAATCACACCAGAAGAAACTAGAGAAAGCGGATACTTCGGATTTGGTGTGCATGAAGTAAAGATTGCTAAAACTAAGATTGATAAGCATGATGACAAGCCTTACGCAGAAATTTTTGTTGAAAACGATTCAGCCGAAGATCGAGCGCGGCTTTGGTTGCATACTCCGGACACGCGTCGAATCTCGATTGACACTGTGCGCAGAATTTTAGTTCACAACCAAGAAAATGAAGATATTAAACAAAAGATTCGTGAGAAAATCCAGCAAATTAAAAACTTGGCAGATTTTGCAGTGTTGCTTGAGAAAACAATTGGCTGCACCGCTTGGTTCAAAGTTAGCGAAGATGAAGACCGAACTTATGAAAAGGATGGCAAGGTTAAAAAATCGATCAACCGCCGAATTTACGGCTATGAGCCAAAATCCGACAATCTAAAAGTTCAAGCTGAAACTAAACCTGAAACTCAAGATCCTGAAGCACCTGAAAACTTCGATGAACCAGTAGACTTAAGCGATATTCCTTTTTAAGGAGCTAGAATGATCAAGAAAGAAGAACTCTTACACCTTAAAATTTGCGATTATCTGCGCAAGAATTACCCTGACGTGCTATTTCGAACCGATTTTAGTTCAGGTATGAAGATGACACCTGGTCAAGCGGCAAAGCACAAGAAATTTCAGAAAGGACGAGCTTGGCCTGACTTGTTTATCGCTAAAAGTGGGGTTGTTAGACTTAAAGATGATAATAATGATCTAATCTTTCTAAGAAATGGGATGTTCCTTGAGCTGAAGGCAGAAGGCACGAAACTTTATAAGAAAAATGGCGAAATGGTGGCGAATAAGCATTATCGAGAACAAGCAGAAATGTTAAAAAAGTTACGTTCAAATAGATATGCGGCTTATTTTGCCGTTGGCTACGATCAGGCAATTCAAATTATTACAGATTATCTCGGTGAGCCAAAACATAAGAAAGTCGAATTTTAATGAGTAAGAAATCACTACGCAAAAAACAACGCAGAAAACGAAAGAAGTTAATTAATGAATAGTTTTACAATTAAATGGAAAGATGAAAAAGGAGTTGAGTACTCTAAAAACTATAAAACCATAAACGATGCAACTTATGCTCGTAACTGGTTGCTCAAAAAAGGCGCAAAACAAGTCGAAATATTTATCAATAAATAAGGAGGAGATATGAAAAAAGATTTGCCGGAAACTATTGGAACGATTATTGGAACATTGATTTGCTTGGCGATAATAATTGGACTATTTCGATTGATAATGTGGATGATTGGACTTTAATATGAAAATCGAAGTTATCGATAAATCTACTAATAGACAGATGATATCAGTTGAGATAATCCCTGCTCTATGAAAGCGTTATATAGAAATTAAATATTAAAAGGAGAAAGAAATGGCAGGGAACAGAACAGGTGGCTTAAAAACCGCCGCAAAAAATAAGGAAAAATTCGGCAAAGATTTTTACGCCCGAATCGGCAAAAAGGGCGGGCAAAACGGCAAAACTGGCGGATTTTATAACAATCCAGAGCTAGCTAAGCGTGCTGGCCGGAAAGGTGGCAAAATCGGCGGTCTAAAATCTAAGCGTGGTAAAGCTAAAACTGCTTTAGCGGCTTAATTCTTCGCCCTGCCATATGGCGTTAAACTGGGCAACGCAAAACCTACAACTCTTTTGCGAAATGTTCTAAAAAATATAGCAGACTTGGCGAAGCCAAAACTTCGCCCCTCGAACCTGAGCATAACGAAAATTACAAATAATATTTAATAAGAAGTTGTAAGTATAATAATAGGTGCTTGTGTGCGTGTGTCTCCGCACATAAGGGTTATGTTCAGATTTGAGGGATTAGGCAGAAACAAGCACCTTTAACACGATCATAAGCAATTTTCAAGTGTTTCTGCCCTACCTCAATAATATTAAAGGAGATAAATATTAAAAACAATTTTATAATAGTTCACGAAACACTTATACAATCAATATTAGCGGACATCTTTTCATTTACAATGATTGCTTTAATGTTGCTATTCAACCATTATCTGTTAAGCGGTAATGTGCTGATTGATTTATGTTTTATGTTTATGGCTTTCATCGTGATGAAATCGAAAGGCAATAAAAAGATGAAGAGGTTTGGCACTAAAGAAGAAGCAATTAAATTTTTGGAGAAAAAATAATGGAAAATATGAAATGGAATAAACTCACTGCAAGACCTCTTGATGATGACCAAAAAGAATATTATAAAAACCGTAGAATCGACTCTATGTGGGATGGATATACACCTGAAATAGATGAAGAAGTTCTTGTTTGGACACCTCGAAGTGGTGGAGTATATACAGATATTTGGATTGATTTTGATGATGGTATTGGTTTTGAAAATACAGAAAGCGAAGTTATTTACTGGATGAGCCTACCAGAGCCACCAAGAATAGTTTCAACTCAGGAAAAAGGATTAAATATGAAAATTACAGATCAAGAAGTGATTAAACTTATAGAAGAATTGTGTCGAAAAGAAGTCGAACGAACTGGACTACCTCTTATATATGATGAAAAAGGAACAACAAAAGAAAAATCAGATGGTCAAATTATTATGTATATTCATCAAAGAATGACCCTTGACTTAGATGGTTTCGATAGTGCAGATTTAATTAATCAAAACACTTTAGTATTTGAAGATGGAAAGTGGAAAACTCTTTTTGGCGATAGTTTTTATGGATATGAATTGAGAATAGAACAAGGTGATAGCTATTTCACAACATTCATACATCTTCGTAAGAACCTAACCAAAGAAAAACTTATTAAAAAACTATCATCTGATAAATTCAAAGAAATGTTCGATAAGCATAAAGAACTAAGCAAAGAAATGCGCGAATTAAAAGAAAACCTAAATATTTTTATAAATAGAAAAGGTGAATAAGATGAACAATCAAGAACCAACTAATAAAGAACTTTTAGAAATAGTGGCAATCCTTGCAGAACTATCGCTACAAATTGTGATTGAAAATCGCACATGTTGGAACTATCTTAAGAACCCACCTGAAACAAGGGGAGAAATGTGGGAACAAGCGGATAAACTCGAGGAGATAAGTGAAAGAGTTAATCTCCTTTGCGAGAAATCACAAGACCTCGTATTGGAGTATAAGGATTTATTGAATTTAGAAATACTAGGAGAATAAAAAAGGACTAAAATATGCTAAACAAAGCGGATGAAGATTTCACAATTATTCTTAATGAATATGATGAAAACGGAGAAAAGATAGTTGAACATAGGTTTAAATCAGAACAAATGTATTGGGAATATTATGAATTACTTCAAGCAATCAAAAGAATGAACCGCCCAAATATTTCGGAAGAAGAATACAAAAAGTGGTTTAAAGAACAATGCGAAGCTTGGTCTAAAATAGAAAATCTTGAAGAAAAACTCGAAGAATGGTCATAAAATGAAAGCGGAAAAATGGAATTTTGAAAAACAAGAATACGAAGAGTATGAATTGCCAAATAACTGTCCCCTAGTCTGCTACGATATGGAGAAAATAATAAACTGTGCAGATTGCAAGAAAGAATTTCAATATAGAAAAGGTTATTCTAGTAAAGCAATTCATAATGAATACGGCTTCGGTTATCCAGTATGCGAAGAATGTTATAAAAAAGAATTAGAAAATGAGAGGAAATATAAAGAATATGTTTAAAGATATAGAATGGGCAAAAGTGTTTTTAATCTCATTGGTTTTATTTTCGATAGGTTGGTTCATTTTTATAATCATATTATGTATTCAAAATGAACCACCACAACACAGTGCCGACACACTTCGAAAAATCAAAATCTGCCGAACTTATTCAAATGATTTTTGGCGGAACGATATAGATTTTATCGATGGTAAATGCTATTACAAAGGTAAAGAAATCGAGATAAAGTAAACCTATACTGTCGAGGGTTTTATCTTTAACTAGGGAAGAGGTGGAATAACTAGCTAAAGCTGTAATATGATATAATGTAAGTATGGGGGGGGTGAGCTGTTAAATAAAAATGAAAGGATAAGAAATTAATGCAAAAATTAACAGAAATCGCAAAACAAATCTTAGCGGTTCTATATGCTCAATATATGAAAACACCCAATATAGTATTGCGAGAAATATATTTTTCAGCTCAAAATGGTCTTAATATTGGTTATGGCGACAATAAAAAATTAATAGACGTTTTAAAAGATATTTCGGGCAGCGAAGCTATGTTATCTGCTTGTTTAAAATATTTATTCGAAAGTGGTTATATCTCTTGTCAAAGTTTTTCCGAAATGATGGATTGTGATACTATGTTTATCGGAGTTTCTCTAGCTGCTAAAGGTATTGATTACTCAGAAGGTTTAATTAGAGGCGATGCTGAAAATATCAAACAAGCCGGGTTGATTATTAATGGCGATGTTAATTTATCACCTAAATTAGAATCTCTTTTGAAAGTGTCAGACTTAACTGGTTTTGGTGAACTCTTTAAAGCTTTTTCACCTAAAGAATAGATTTACTTTAGACTCTATACATGCTATAATATACATAAGGGAATAATGGGCACACTATCAGTCAAAAGATTGTTTAGTGTGCTCATTTTATTTTTGGGCAGAAAGGCGAAAGATGGCTAATCCTAATTTTAGTTCAAAAATACTAATTCGTAAGCTAGAAGATGATTCAATAGTTATTTTTTACGATAAGCATTCAATTTATGTTAAAAGTAGGATGGGTATTATAGTATTCCATCGCTGGTTTGCTCCAAAAGGGTATTACACTAAAAACTTCAAGCCATTTTCTGAAATAGCTAAGCGCAAGAAACACTTAACAGTTAAACGCTTACTAGATGCTGGGTTAAAATATGGTGTAAGCTACGCTATGGGAACTAAAATACCAAAGCCAAAATCTAATAGCCAAGAAATAAATTTTATTTCAGAAAAAGGAACTTGGACAAGAAGACTTACGACTGATTATTATTCAGAAAAGGAAAAACAAGATATGCTTAGAAAGATTGGTTATGGCGACTAAAAGAATAAAAGGTAAAGAGCGGATTTTTTCACCAAAGCAGATTAAATTTGGTATGTATTATTATTTGCCTGATTCTCCGACTTTTGGGAATGCGTTACAAAGTGCAATTCGTGCTGGTTTTTCTGAAAAATACGCAAAAAATATTACAGTTAAGAATTTGGAATGGCTAGAAGATATTGTGGTGGAAATTGGTGGAAAAGGTGTTTCAAAAGATAAGCTTGTTCGTAAAGCTAAAAGAGTGCTAGATAAGAGCTTGGATAGTGAAGATGAGAAGATAGCGCAAGATACGGCTAAATTCATTGCGAAGACAACCACAGAATTTAGCGAAAAGCAAGATATAGTGTCGAATGGCGAAACGCTAACTGTTGCAACATTGGAGTTTGTGAATGGAGATAATCCGAAAGAGAGTTAAAGTTCCGATTGAATTTAAGCCACTGTTCGAAGAGAACAAATGGCGAAACCTTGTTTTTTATGGTGGGCGATCGAGTGGAAAGAGCCACGATGTCGCCCTTTCTCAAGTTTTAAGGGCAAGAGAAAAGAGATTGAAATTCTTAAATTGCCGAGAATTTCAAAACTCAATTAAAGACTCAACGCATGCTTTAGTTAAAGCTATTATTTTTGATTATGGCTTTGAAACTGAATTTATAATTACTAATGATTCTATAAAACATAAAAGGACTGAAAGCGAATGGATTTTTAAAGGTTTGCATGATAATGTCGAAAGCTTAAAATCTATTCCAAATATTGACGAAGCGTGGGTTGAAGAAGCCAGCACCGTTACGAAGCGCTCTATTACGCTACTCAAAAACACTGTGCGTAAAGATAACTCAAGGCTTATTTTTACCTTTAACCGAGATACTGAGCGTGATCCAGTCTATGTTGAATATGTGATGAAAAAGCCAGATAATACTTATGCAATTAAGGTAAATTATGATGTGCTAGAAAAGAACGGGCTTTTTCCAGATGTGATGCGAATTGAGATGGAGAATGACAAGAAAAACAACCCGCAAGAGTTCGCTCATACTTGGCTTGGTGAGCCACTTTCACAAATCGAAAACGCTATTTTGAGCCGTGATAGAGTGTTAAACGCTATGGATCGAGAGATAGAAGATGACGGCGAAATTCAAATAGGTGTCGATGTGGCACGACTTGGTGATGACCGCTCTGTGTTATGGAAGCGTAAAGGTTTGAAGACAATTGACTTTAAAGTGTATGAAAAACTCAGAACTAATGAGCTTGTGGAGAAGATAGAACAGTTCGCTCAATTAGATAAGGAAGTGCTAATCAAGATTGATGACACGGGAGTTGGTGGTGGTGTGACTGATCAGTTATTAGCTAAAAATTATAATATTCAAGGTATTAACTTTGCGCAAAAGGCGGTAAATGATGACAAATACCCAAATTGGATTAGCGAAGCGTGGTTTCATTTGCAAAGCGTAATTGATGAAATACAACTGCCAAATAACACTGATTTACTCCAAGAATTAACGACCAGAACTTGGAGTATGGATAAAAAAGGAAAGCGAGCAGTAGAAAGCAAGGGGGACTATAAGAAGCGGGGAAATCGAAGCCCTGACTTGGCTGATGCCTGCATCTTGTGCTATTATACCCCACCAAAACCTAAGCCTATTGTTTATGCTGGAGTGAGGTAGGTTTTTCTGATATTTTTTTGGTTAAATCCGCCATTTTAGTCAAAACACTTACATCGATCTTTATATTTGAAGCTAAATTAAATTTTGATATATCTGAGCGAACGTTTGATACGATAGAACCGATGTCTAGATGTTTATTTATAACTATCATAAATTCTTGAAAGACCGAATTGAAGTCTGGATTGTGTAAAATATCTATGAGCTCTTTGCATTGTTGTATAAAATCATGTAAGAAAGCTTCATCGACTACTGTATCCTTAACTATCTTATTTTTGTTTATACTGCGATGTATTTTCACATATTTGCCATTAAGATTATGTGGGAGACTGTGTGCAATAGAGTTGCGCATTTTAACTATCTTTTTATATTCTCTCAAAATAATCTCAACTTTATTATGATCGTATCCACCGCATAAAATTCTCTGCCCGGGTAGAGTCTTCTCGAACTTCTTTATAAGCTCATATTTTCCGTGGGTGTATTTTAGGTTCTCTAACATATCATTTTTTATATTGGGGAAGCGATTAAAAGCTTCTATATTATCAGCTATTGGATTAAATGAGTTTATTCTGGTTTGAACCTCTAATGAGATTATACTCATAAGATAGTCGGCTTCTCCGAGTAGTTGGTTGAATTCTGGTGTTGGTTTTGGTATGTCGTTCATATCTATAGTATATCATTAATTTAATTGTTTTACTCGACTATTTGAACTTATAGTTTAAATATGTTTAGAGATTTTTTTAGCCGTTTGGTCGGCGGTAATATGAAAAAGAAGAGCGCCTTGCGCCACGCTTTCAATCGGCCAAAATCAATGTTAGGTGCGCATGCATTTTATAAAGGGTTGTCGTATGATAACTCATATCCGTCTATTTCACGAATTGTGAATGAATTTATGACAATTAGGCCGTATGCAATAGACAATAACGGTAAAACAATTCAAGATTCGGTGGTGATGAATAAAATATATCACCCAAATCAACAGATGAGCGGTGCAACTTTTCGCGAGGCTTTAGCACTCCTAAGTTTGGTTTTTCCTAAAGTTTATGTTTTGGTTTGGAGCTATAATGAACACGGCGCTCCAACAACTGGACAAAAAATTACTCCTGAAAATATAGCAGGATTTACTATTCTTGAGGGAGTTTCTGAATATTATGTTGGCGAAGAGAAACGCTATCGAGTTGGTTCTAATGAGTATTTTGATTATGAAATTATTGAACTTCGAAGTGGGGTTAATCCATATGATTTGAGCGGAGGATATAGCCCGACTGATGCCGCTCGAAAATGGGCATCGATTGATGATTATATTGCAAGCTATCAAGCTGGTTATTTTGAAAATGGTGCTGTTCCAGCTGGACAGTTTATTATTACCGCTGGAAGTGTTGAAGAATATAATAATATTGTCGACAATCTGCAAGCACGACATCGTGGCAGTGGAAGTAACAATAATGTGGTTTATGTTCATCGCCCAATTGAAAGTGCAACAGGTAAGCCAGTTAATGCTCAGATTGAGTGGGTGCCGTTTGCTGAAAGCAATAAGAATCTCGACTTAAAAAGCTTGTTCGACCAAGCTAATAAGAAAATCGACAGCATCTATGGTGTGCCGGCGAGTATTCGAGGTGTAAATGATAACAATACTTACGCCAGTGTGCGAGTGGATGAGCAGATTTTTATTAAATACACAATTAAGCCTTTTGCAACACGGATCTGGAGTGAATTTACGCATCAATTGAACCGAATTACAGGCGGCTTGGGCTTTGCGATAACTTTTGACCTTGATATTCCAGGTGTAGCTGAAGAAGAGAAGATTGAGACTGAGCGTAAAGTGGCTGAATTGACTTTAATTAAAGCTGGCTTAGATATGGGGTATTCATTGGATAGCATAGTTGATGCATTTGAACTAAGCAATGGCTATAAAACGCTTAAAATGGGTGAAACTCCACCAAAAATTGAGAACGACAAGCCCGAAGTTGATGACGGTGGTGAAGTTGAAGAATCGCCAGAAGATTTAAACGCAAAAAGCGCGCATATCTGCAATGAGTGCGGAGATCATCACTGTTTAAAAGCTGAGCCAAAAACAAAAAACGAAAAACAAAAAGATAAAGACCAGAATGCATTAGAAACTGTCTTTCGTGACATGACCAATGAGCAGATTGAACGAGCTATTGATAGTGATTTCGAAGATTTTGACCTTGGCGATAAAGATCGTGAAAAATTCAAACAAAGAATAAAGGTGATATTGCTGAGCGTGCTGGTAACCCGTGGTGTGGTGGCTTGGAGTGATTTTGTTTCAATATTAAAGCAAAACAACATATCGACTGATGATCTGACCGAATTTAAGCTTTCTGACAAGCTGAAAAAACATTATGACAAAATGATAACTGATTTTACTAAGAGTTTTAGTGAAGATACGGCACGATCGATTGCTGACAGAGTTGCTCAAGCAGAAATGGAAGACTGGAATAAGGAACAGTTAGCTCGTAGCTTGCGAGATATAACAAAAACCGAAGAGTGGCGAATTCAGCGAATAGCTCGCACTGAAACACACCGAGCGCACGGTTTGGCTGGTGTGGAGGCTGGTGTGCAAATTCAGAATGAATCTGGCGTGCAGATTTATAAAGAATGGGTGGTGGTGAGTGCCAATCCGTGCAAATATTGCCGTGGAATGAATGGCCGGCGAGTTAATGTAACTGAAAGCTATGTTAAAAAGGGTGGAATTCTAATTGGTAAATCGAAAATCCGTGTCAATGATTACGCTGATATTGATACAGCTGGTGCTCACCCGAACTGTTCTTGCGTGGAGAAGTTTGGGATTGAGGAAGAAAGAGACAAGATTTTTGATTATTCAAAACTCAATCAAAATGACTCTGAGTATATGTATCCTCATGAGCAAGATTTTTATGAAAGGCTGGTGAAAAATTTTAATAATGTCGAGAGAATACCTTGGGGAAAAGGTAAGATTACTAATGATTTCTTAATTAATGGTGAAGCGTGGGAGCTTAAGAGTATTTTAGGTAAGATTAAGCCTATGACCATTCGAAATGAGATATATCATGCTACGGATAAAGGTAAGCGAAATATTTTCCTTGATGTTTATAATCAAGATATTGATGTGAATGATGTTATTGAAAAAGCTAAAAAGCATATCTCGATAAAGAAGAATAACGATAAAATAGATAGTTTAATCGTTGTGAGCGGTGATAAATTCCATAAAATTAAGTAAAAGCAAAAGAACGGCTGCTAATGCCTCGACCAAAACGAGGGGCTACGCCGTTCTTTTATAATCTTATAATACCATAAGTCTTTTAAAAAATCAAGATTGCTGAACTTTGATTATTACAAACAATTTATGGTAAAACTGAAATATCTTTTTCCAAGGAAGAACCCAACAATAATTTATACTTAACTGGCAAAAAATATGAAAAGATAACACTTGACACAAATATAGATAGTCTATCGAATATATATGATATCAAGAAAGCTTGTGAAAAATATAGTGATTCTGACAGCTCTCTCGGAAAAAGCCAAATATATCGCTGTAAGTATGAGAATCGATATGCACATTTCAATTTTATAAATGGAGTGCTAAGTTCTAAGAACATATTAAATTATTGATTTAAAATCAAAAGGTTTTGTCGAAGGACAAACTATAATAAAAATATCCCGCCTCAGTCTGTTTAATCGCCGTTGAGGCTTTTGTTTATTGACATTATTATCTCGCTTATGCTACAATAGGAGTGTAAATAATAGATACTTGATTTTTAGGGTAAAAGGTGGTATAATATGTCTATGGTTAGGACAAAAGTCGTAAAGATGTCCCAAATAATAGGATATATCTTTAAAGTTTCCAAAATTCCGAAGATTAATAGGGTCAAACTTATTAAACTTATTTGGGCAGCAGATAGGTATCATATACGAAAATACGGTAGGCTTGTTTCTGGTGATACATACTATGCTATGACACACGGCCCCGTATCTTCATTGGCTCTAGATATTGCTCAATTAACCGAGTGGAAATTTAATGATGATGAGTATGCATTTCTAGAGAAACTTTTTAATTCAGACAAGAAAGACACCTGGATTGAAGGTGGAGTATCTATTGACGATGACTATTTAAGCGAAACTGATAAAGAAGCTATTGAATTCTCCTGGAGCACTTTCGGTAAGTTCGATAATTTCTATCTTGCAGATAAAATAAGTCACAGATACCCAGAATGGAAACGACTTGAAGATCATTTTGTCGATACGTCAAAGCCAAAGACTAGAGTCGTAATCAATAATGAAGATTTTTTTGAAAATCCCGATAATGATGAATTTTTCAATATCATAGATGAAGACCATCTAGCTGCTTCAAAAGAATATTACAGAGATCAAGAAGCTATAAGAAAAGTTCTAGGAGAATAAAATGTTCTCTAAGGAGCAATTATTTGAGGCATTTAAATATACTGCTAAAAAATCATTAGTATTTCGATATAAAGGCGATCCACCTTTCGACTCGGAAACTCATCATGTTTTTGTTATTTTATATAGAGCTCCTGAGAGCGGAGAACTGTTTCTAGTTAATGGATCTTCTAAATATGACAAAAAATACTCGATATTATATAAAATGGGTAGAAATCCTGAAGACACATTAGTATGTATTGAAGGCGGTAAATATAATTTTTTCCCTCTAAAAACAGCAATAGATTGTAACACCGTTCACGAGATAAACTTAGAATCGCTAGTTTTAGAGGACTTTGAGTATATATCAGATGGCTCCATAGAAGAAGATGATATGGATAAGATAATTTTTGGGATTAAAAATAGCGACTCCGTCCCCGGCAGAATCAAGGAATTAATAGACTAATTTTGCCAAAAACCTCAAAACCTGCTATAATTAAATCAGTTCAACAACTCGTCGGAAATTTCTTGACGAGTTTTTCTTTGTCTATATTTTTCGACGCGAGAAAGTAAAAGAACGGCAGCGATGCCCGAACCAAAATCGGGCGCATTACCGTTCTTTTATACTTCAATAATACTACAAAACAGCTAAAAAGTCAATATTATCTAATTATTTTGTATAGCTCGACTATTTGCTAGTAATATTAATTTGTAATAGTAAATTTAAAGAGGAAATATGGCAGAAAAAGTTAAGAAAACAGCACTGGAGCTGAAAACTGAAATTTCGAAGTCCGTGGGAGAAAATGAGGAGCGAAGGATTAGGTTTGTGGCATCGAGTGTGAACGAAGACCGCCATTATGAGAAAGTGGACGTTGCGAGCCTTCGCCTACCTTTAAAACAAGGTGGCGAGATCCGAGCTGGAGCAATTCCAACAGAAGGAGTGAATGATTTAGTGGATATTCCACTGATTCTAAACCATTCTGGTGATGTTCGAGATACAATTGGATCGGTGCGTAGTGCTTTCTACGAAAATGGTGAGCTGATTTTTGAAGCAGGTATCTCAAAACGAGAAATAGCACAAGAAATGCTGCTACTTCTTGAAGAAGGACACCTCTCGAATGCGTTCTCGATTACAATGTCAGATTTTGACTATAATTTTGAAAGCGAAACAATTAGTAACGCTGAGATTATTGAGGTGAGCTTGGTTTTCCGCGGAGCTAACAGAGAAGCAAGGCTTTTGGCCGTAAAATCTCTGAAAGGTGAAGAAATGAACCAAGAAAAAGAAACTCCAGAAGTTTTGAAAAAAGAGGCTACAACTACAGTTTATCCTGAAGTTGTAGCAGACGATGAACCTGAGGTTGAGCAGGCTGAAAATTCAACCGAAAATAATAATTATAACGAAGAGAAAGAGGAAGAAATGAATAAAGAAATTGCGAAAGATGCTATCTCAAAAGCAGCACCAAGCCAAACTATGAAGTCTTCAAGCAATTACCTTGAAACTCATGAGGCAATGAACGACTATGCGAAAATTCTTGAGAAATTCGCTGGTGCTAATACTAACGAAGTGAAGAAAGCTTGGGCTGATCATGTAGCGCAAAAAGGTATTAGTAATGTTGATGCTCTACTACCAGGAGCAATGGTTTCAGCAATTAGCGATGGAATTGAGAAATCTGGAACAATTTGGAATGTTCTTAATAAAACTGGTCTAACAGTTCGTCGAATCGATGCCGAAACGGCTGGTAATCGAGCACAAGGACATAAACGTGGCACAGCTAAAAAAGAAACAACACTAACATTTACTGATCGTGTGATTCGTGCTGGTTTCATCTATGATTATCTAAAATTGAACAAAGAAGATATTGTAGAAAACCGTGATACTGGTGCTTTGGTGAAATTCGTGCTTGAAACTTTGCCAAAACGAATTATTGCTGAAATTGAACGAGCAGTAGTGATTGGCGATGGTCGAAGTGGTGAAGATGACAAAATTAATAGCTTTGTTTCAATCCTAGAAGATGCTAAAAATAGTGTTTTTGCTACTGAATATACTCCAACAACAGGCGAGCCACTTTATAAATCAATCGTTAAAGCGGCTGCAAATATCGTGGCAGAAGGTGATATATACCTTGTAATGAGTAAATCTGCAAAGGCTGATCTAAAACTTTCTGAAACTAAGAGTGGTGCATTGGTGTTCCCACTTGGTGGTGATATTGCTGGAACTTTGGAAGTTAAAGAAATCTTTACTCCAAGCTGGTTCGCACCAGAAGGTGTTCAGGCTGTAATGTTTGTGGGTGATGCTTATGAAACAGTTGGTGATAATTCAATTGAAGCTTACACAAACTTCTCATTGAGCCAGAATAAACAAGAGTATCTACAAGAAATTTACGCTGGTGGTGCTTTGACTAAAGTTAAATCTGGTGTAGTTATCAAAAATGCGGCTTAATTGAAAGGAGAGGGCTAAGATGAAACAACCGATTTCAAAAGATGAGATTGTGGCGTTAATCGGACGCCCTCTCTCTTCTTATGAAGAACAGAACTTTACAATTTTGAATGAGCTAACTTCGGAACGCTTGAATAGACTGTTGAATGGTGGGTTTGATTCTGCGACTGATTGGACATCGGGGCTGAAGATATTGTATGCGCGATTGTTTAATATCAGTGAGTTGGAGCGAAGCCACGATGCGGGTATTTCAAGAAAAGCCGTAGATGGCTATAGCGTGGATTTTAAAGAAAATACCAATTATTACGCTCAATTCTGCGAAGAGAACGCAGATTTGATTGCAAAGTATAGAATTTCTAACGGTGGAATTCGGCATGGAAAGACTATTTATGAGGATATTCGACACTTTTTCTGAAACGGAATATTCATTTTTGCGAGTTAATCGCGGGAATGTTTATGGTAATACAATTGAAGAAGAATTAGCGAACCGAAAAGGTGTATTCCGTGAAAAATCTGGAATGAAACGAGGCACGAACGGTGAAGAATTTGCAGAAAATTCAATACTGTTTGTAAAACCTGAAGATATTCCAGTAGATGCCGTTGGTAATGGTATTCGAATAAATCACAAAACCTACACTATTATTGCGATGCATGAAGGTAAAAACTTTGATACCAATGAAGTTGAACATTTAAAATTAACCCTAGAAAGGGCGAGCTATGGCGAAAGTTAAAGTGACATTTAACAGCAAGATGAAAGCTTATTTGCAAGTTCAGCGATTGAATATGCAAAAAGAGCTTGAGGCTAAGGCGGAAAAAACGCTTGGTCGAGCTCGAATGCTTGCTCCTGTTCTATCTGGTGATCTAAAAATGAATGGTCGAGTGGAAAAAATACCAAATGGGGTTTCTGTGGTATTTGGTGACAGTCGAATACCTTATGCTCGGCGAAGACACTTTGAAAACCGTAAAAATCCAGGCACGATAAACTATTTGGAACGAGCTGGTAATCAAACTAAGAAAGAAGGCTTTATAATTATGAAAGGAGATAAATGATTACACTAAATTTATTAAAACTCCTTGAAAATAACGGATTTGGTAAGATTGATAAAAATCTTTTCTGGCAGAAGCTTGGCCTTGGTAAAACTGGCTTGTATATCTCGAACATATCAGTAAATGGAGAACGCGGTAAGCGAAGAGTTCAGCATTATGAGATTTTCAGTATTGGTGAGAACGATATTGAGGGCTTGAAAAAGCTTGAATCTGTTACTGAATTTTTGCGAGAAAACTACGCAATTAATGAATTACCAGCCGTGGATGGAATTTGTGAAGAAGTTCGAAATGTGGCGATTATGCCACCCTCTACGATTTCGAATGTAGGAGAGAATGGCCAAGGAAGAGTGGTTTATTCAATAAGTGGAGAGATAATTTATTAACAATAAAGGAGTCAAAAATGGCAACGATAGATGAAAAAACATTAAACGCTGGTCTTTGGGAACTTGCTCTTGGTAATATGCTAATTCCAGCGGAGTTTTTGGGTGATATTAAAACCAAAATTGCGATGAAAACGGTGGAAAAAGATACTCAAGCGGGAACTTCGAAACGCCGAACTAATGTAGTGGATACTGCGGAGGCAACTTTTACGCTCTACCTACCAAGCTTGGATTTCTTGGGTAAAATATTCCCCGAATATTACGCAAGAAGTACTGCTGGCGGTGGTGCAGTAACTTTTGGTGGAAAGAATGTTCAAGTAGCAGAACTTCCAGTAAATATGCACCAAAAAGGCGCTGAAACTGATGAAAATGATGTGCATTTCTTTAAAGCTACAGTGAATGTGGATTTTGAGCTATCTCAGACAACAAGCGATGATCCGAGCGTGGAAATTACGTTAAATGCGCAGCCAACTGACAAGGGCTATGTGCGATTTGGAACTGGTGACTTAACTAAAAAGTCGGTTTATGATGTTGCAACGCAGGCAACAAAAGCAGTAACTGGGTAGGAATCATAGACCATTTGTAGGGGTGAAGGATTGTATATAAATACCCGTAGATCGTATATTGACAAAAATACGACCTACGGGTATAATTTAAATATGAGAATATTTTTATCTAATCAAGCTCACTTAAGAAATTTTTCAAGGTTTATTAAATCTATTGATTTTTCTAACCCTGATATATTAAAAGTGGAAACTCATAAGAAATGGATAACTGTACATCCAGCTATATTAGCTTTTACTGCTGCTTTAGCTATAAAATCTGGCAAGGATAATAGTTCTATTGAGCTGCCACTGCCAGATAACGGGAAACATCTTGATTCTATGGGGCTTTTTAATTTTCTAAAGACAGAATCACCTTTTAGATATAACAAGAAAGAATCATCTGGGAGATATATACCTTTACAGGTTATAAAAACCGCCGATGATCAATCTAAGTTTATCGCTGAAATGGTGCCATTACTGCACCTGCCCGAGAAAGAAAGTAGAATTATCAAGTATATAATAGGAGAGTTAGTTAGAAATGTTCTTGAACATTCTCTATCTGATAAGGGGGCGGTAGTTGCGGCTAATTATTATCCTAAAAATAATAAGATTAGCATAGGTATATGTGATACGGGAATTGGTATATGGAAAAGCATGAACAAATATTGGCGCCCTAAAGATGATATTTCAGCTATCAAGCTTAGTCTTACTCCGGGAATTACTGGAACTACGCATAAAGAGGGTGGAACGGTAGATAATGCTGGTGCTGGGTTATTCTTTACTAAATCTATAGCACGAATTACGAGGAGTTATTTTACTATATTTTCTGGTAAGGCTGAATATACTCTTCTAAAAGGAGATAAGAGAAATAATGTACTTAAATTAAAAACAGATCCATTTGATGATCCGCATAGAAGCACTCTCATAGAGGGAGATTTTAAAGGCACTTTAGTTGCTATAGACATGTCCCTTGATAATACACCTGAGTTTCAAGCTATTTTAAAACTTATAAGTACAGTGTATGATAACGCTATTCGAGATCGTAAAAGAACTAAATATAAGGAGCCTAAATTTCTATGATTGTTATGTATAAAGAAGTTGGCAGTTTTGCCGAGAATAAAGAGTTAGCTAAAAAAATACGGGAAGAAAAAATTTTACCGACATTGGCTAAAGGTGAAAAAATTACATTAGATTTTAATAAAGTTGACGGGGCGACTCAATCTTTCGTTCACGCTCTTATTAGTGAAGCTATTAGAAGATACGGAGAAATAGCATATGAAAATATCCAATATAAAAATACTAATGATGACGTACAAGAGGTCATTAGAATAGTGTATAGATATATGCAGGAGAGCTTGGAATAAAAATTGCTTGCGAATAAAATTAAAACAGACCGTTGAAGGTCTGTTTTTGATTATAGGTCGAAAGCTTCAGATTCGTTAGATCCTACTGGGTAGGTGTAGAAGATTGTTTTATTCTTGCCGGTGTTCCAGTTGAGTAAGTCTGTTCCGGTTGATTTATCTGATATAGAAACTGAGAAGTCTTTTTGCTGGGTTTTTTCACTGATGAATTTAATAACTTCTTTTGCTTTGTTGCGCCAAGCTGGGTCGTTCTTTGAAATATTTGCTTGGAGATTATAATATGGCTGGTTAGCTAAATCGGTTGATTTTTTAACCGTAAAAGATATTCCAGAAGCTGTATTATAGGTTGCTTTTTCTACCAATTTTGGAGTTTTGGCTGTTTGTTGCTGATCTGGTTTTGCTGGAGTGTTAGTATTTGCTGGAGCGGTTGGCTTTGCTGGATTATTGATCGCATGCACGACACTAGCGATTAAAAATATTCCAACCAAGGCAATGACCGTGAATTTGAACCATACGACATTTTTAAAAGCTTCTTTAAAAGTTTTTTGACCTGTGATTTTCTCTAACATTATTACCTTTCGTTAAGTTTATATAGCTATAATACAACGAAAATGAGCTGATTTCAAGCACTCGACTATTTATCTTTACAATGGTGATATATAAATTAACATTAGGAGATATAATATGTCGAAAATTTCGATTAGCACAACAAAGTATACTAAAAATAAAACTCGTGAGGTGGAAATTGATGGGATTAATTTCATTGTTCGGAAACCTGGTGCTGGTGAGCAATTAGATTCATTCGAGAATATGCGAGAGATGAATAAACTTAAAGATCGTGCCAATTCGGCCAAAACGGAAACTGAACAGGCGGAGTTGATAGATGAAATGAGCGCGATTTTAGCGAAAATTGAGGGTTCGTTTGTAGATTTATTTGATGATGGAACTAAGACACAGAAAAAATCTAAAAATTTGATTCGTAAAATTGGAATTGAAAATGTCGGCGAGCTCTTGAATGATATTTTTAGGGAGGAATAATGAGTAATATACTTGATTTAATGACCGAACAAGAGCGAGAAAATGTTAAAAAACGCTGCCAAAATAGAATTAAGAGGCGGAGAGATTTTGAAAGCGATAGAGTGTCGCCCGAGATTTATCTCGTAGCGGAACTTGGATATTATTTGGGCTACGAAGCAATTCGAGATGTTCGAAATAATGTAATAGATCTTGATGAAATGTTTGCGTTATTAGAAGGATGCCGAAAAGTTTGGTATTCGAAATTGGTCGAGACATCAAGAGGTTCGATGATTGCTTTTGGGGCTTCGATGTCAAAACAGCCTGTTGAATCTTTCGACAAGTCAATAAAACCTTACAGCAAGAGAGCGAAGATAAAGGAATAATATGAGCACAGTTGGAAAAGTAAATTATGATTTTACTGCCGACACGGCTGATCTTGATAAAAAATTAAGATCAGTAGATGAAGGTGTTGATAAAACATCGAGCAAGAGTTCTCAATTTGCCAATAAAATGGCGGGTGTATTTAAAGCTGCCTTTGCTACGGCTTCTATTGCGGTTGCTGGATTGGCCACTGCTGCAGTAAAATCATATGCTGATTACGAACAATTAACTGGCGGTATTGAAACCCTTTTCAAGGGCTCGGCTGACCAGATGTTTAAATATGCCGATCAAGCATATAAAACTGCTGGGATGAGTGCAAACCAGTATATGGAGACTGCAACAAGCTTTTCAGCTTCACTGATTCAAGGTTTAGGTGGAGATACGGCAAAAGCAGCTGAGTATGCGAATATGGCTATCACCGATATGAGTGATAATGCGAATAAGATGGGAACGTCCATGGAGTCGATTCAATTTGCTTATCAAGGATTCGCTAAACAGAACTATACGATGCTTGACAACTTAAAGCTTGGCTATGGTGGTACTAAAGAAGAAATGCAGCGCCTTTTGAAAGATGCTGAGAAAATGCCTGAAGCAATGGGTAGAAAGTTTAGTTTAAATAATTATGCCGATGTTGTTCAGGCAATTAACGTAGTTCAGCAACATATGGGGATTGCTGGAACAACTGCAAAAGAGGCTAGTTCTACCATTAGCGGGTCATTTAATTCAGTAAAGGCGAGCTGGAGTAATTTGTTGACTGCTTTAGTTGGGGAAAGCGAAGCTAGCACTCTTAGTGATATGATGCCACAATTTGTGGAATCAGTAAAAACTTTTGCTGGAAATATAATACCAGTAGCAAAAATGGCTCTGGAAGGTATTGTAAGTCTTGTTACTCAATTAGCTCCAATAATTATCGCTGAGCTGCCAGGATTATTTCAAGCTATATTACCTCCACTCATAGCAGTGGCCGTAGAACTCATTGTTCAACTTATAGCAATGCTACCTTCTCTTCTTCAAACGCTAACGCAAGCTTTACTTCAAGCTTTACCAGTTTTAATCGAAGCTTTAGTTAAATTTACTCCTCAATTTATTCAAGGAATAATAGGCTTAATTGGCGTGATCGCGGCAGTTTTTTCAGACCCAAATATGTTAAATATGATTCTTAAAGGTAGTATGCAGATGCTCATGATGTTGATCGAGGCATTACCACAGATTATTGAAGCTTTATCGGCAGCACTACCGACGATTATTAATACTTTAGTAGCATTTTTGACTGATCCTCAAAATATAACTATGATGATTAAGGCATCGATTATGTTATTCTTAGCGTTAGTTAAGGCTGTGCCGCAGATACTTGACGGCTTGATGAAGGCCTTTGGAACTCTGATTGGCTCGCTCTGGAATGGTCTTGGTAGATTATTTACTGATTTTGCTGGGAAATTTGGAAATGCCATGGGGCAAGTCTTTAAAAATGCTATTAACGGGGTGCTTGGTTTTATAGAGAACTACATTAATGGACCAATTGAATTAATAAACTTGGCGATTGGTGCAATAAATGCAATTCCAGGTGTAAATATCGGTAAATTGCCACGAATGAAAATACCACGAATGTATACCGGTGGAATTGTGAGTCCGCAAGGTGGTGGTAGCTTGATTTGGGCTGGTGATGGTGGTGAAAACGAGTGGGTTGTGCCTGAAAGCAAGATGGCGAGCCTAGTCGATAAAATCAACTCTCAAACTGGTGGAACTGGTGGCAATAACTATACTATTAACGTGAGCGGAACTTTTGCAACAAACCCTGCCGAACAACGAAAGGTGGCTGAATTGATTCGTGAGCAGTTAGAGCTAAACGATAAGAGGAGATTTGCGTAATGAAGATAATATTGAGCGATTCTACTAAGACTGTTGAATGGCTAATTGTTGAAGTGCCACTACCAGAAACGACGGTGGATAATGTTAAAAAAGTTAAAACGCTTGATAACTCACTAACGACCTATGTTGTTGGTGCGAGAAAGCGAACTTGGGGACATACTTGGAATTACCCGACCAAGGAAGAATTTAACGAAATTAAAGGCTTTTATGACCGACAAATTCAAAATCAAGAGCCAGTGAAATTAACGATTGAAGGAATGGAAAATGTGGTAAATGTTCCGGTCTATATGGAGCTTGGTAAGCGAGAAGTGATAAGCTTTGATGGAATGGTTAAGCAAGCTGAAGTGAGCTTTACGGAGATTTAATAAATGCAGATTGTTAGTGAAAGGTTTAATAAGGCGTTTGCTGGTAGTATTGTAGCTTTGGATTGGCGAGCAAAGATGAGTTTTACTCGCAAAAAGAATGAATCAACTAATTGGTTCATTCTTGGCAAATCTAAATTAGATGAAGGCGATTTATTGGCTACGCCAGAAGGAAACCCAGCGCAAGTTTGGGATGCTTTTCAGTATGATGATATTTCTGATCGCTTATTGGAAATGAGCGTGGAGCGTTCGGTTAAATTTCCGTATAATGTGCAGTCTGGAATAGCTGATATAAAGCTAAATAATTATGATGATTATTTCTCATTTTTCGAAACAACAAAAAAGAGCCCGATTGCTGAATATATTCTGCCAAAACGACCTTTAAGGCTTTATTTGGGCGCAAAAAATGTAGGGACGGTGCCAGTTTTTGTTGGGAATACTGAAAAAATACCGACTTACAATAATGATAAAACGATTACTTGGTCTGCGTTAGACTTTTTGAGTGATATTGCTGAAACAAAAATTAATCGAACCGTTATGTTGAGAGATGTTTCAACCGATGTGCTCTTGAAAGAAATATTTAAGCAATACGGAATGGATGAAAACCAATACCGTATAAGTAAAGGTCAAAACATAATTCCATTTGTTTATTTTAAAAATGATGACGATGTTAGCACGATATTAAAGAATTTGGTTCAGGCCGAGAATGGTTTATTGTGGCTTGATGAGCAAGGGATAATTCGTTTTGAAAATCGCAGTGGTAATTTGGACAAAAGACCAGTAATGATATTTAATGCAAGCAATATTATTGACATTGAAACAGAAAAAGCTAATGATGTGGTTAATTATGTTAGCATTAAAAGTGATGTGCGAGAAGTCCAGCCTTTGCAGCCAATTTTTAGTGCGGATGGACGAGATGAATGGAAAATTGAACCCGGCGCGAGCTTATCAATATGGCTAAGCTTGGATGATCCTGCTTGGACTGTGCAGACGATTAGTGTTGGTCAAAAAACTGGTGAAAGTTGGGTGGAATTTAAAAAAGGCGAGAAAATTGACAATTCTGGCATTCAATTGAAAGGTGAGCTTTTTGCTAATGCCTACAAATTGACAATTAATAACCAAGGAACAAGCCCTTCAAAAATATCAAAAATTGAACTATGGGGCGAGAGTGCAAAAATCGTAGATACCATTAAATATGAGGCTTTTGATCGCGAGAGCATGGAACGCTACGGTAAAAAAGCGATCGAAATTACCGACAATCCATATTTTGGCAATTATCGCAACTGCGACCTTTTTGCGACAGATATTTTAAAGAAATATGCTAGTTTTTCGCCAACAATTTCAATGAAAGTTAAAGGTAATCCAGCGTTGCAATTGGGAGATGTTATTAGTGTGAATTACAAAGATAAAGGCGACTATTTGGTAACAGGTATTAAGATGAGCCTAAGCGATAGCGGTTATGAAACGACTATAACTGGAAAGCCGCATATTGTTTCGAAATCATTTATTTTGGATAAGTCTATTTTGGACGGAAAGGATTTATTGGCGTAATGGCGATTGAAAAAAATATTGAATTTCAGGGCGATAGAGTGGTAAATTCGCTGGGTGGAAATATAAAACTAAACCAGACTACAGGTGAGCTGATTGTGTCAAAAAATGGGGTGATTTTGACCAAAATTAATAAGGACGGCTTTGTTTATTCGGAAGAAAATGGCACTCGACGAATTTTAATTGGAAGGCATCCTAAAACTGGGGCTGTGGGTGAGTGGGTTAGCGTGGTTGGTGAAGATGTGATTGAGATTTTAGAGAATGAAACCTAATAAATTTATTGATCGAAGTGAATTTATCAAGCCTGTTATAGTTTTTGAATATAACGGTAGCTTTATGAGTAATATTAAAACTTTTGATATTGCACATAACCTGCCGTTTGTGCCATTGATTATGGGGGAATATAGCTTTAATAGCAACTTTTCAGATGCTCGAGATTTCCGTTTTTGGACAAGTGGAGATGAAAACTTTCTTGTGGGTGCATTAGAGAAAACTATTCGGTTTGCTATTCGAGGAGTTGATCCACCGCGAAGAGTTTATGTGCGTTTAATTGGTATTGCTCCGCCTGATTACACTGAAGAAGTGACACCATTAAAGCGAAGAATACTAAATGATTCAAGAAATAGAAGCTTGAAGATTTTAAACTTTGGGACATTTAGAAATGATAGCACTATTGAACATAATTTGGGTTATTTGCCGATGGTTTATTTTTGGGAAGAAACAGTTATTTTTAGAGAAAATAGCTCATCTGTCCTTAACTTAGAAAAATGCTTGAGACCAAGTAGCCCTGTTAACATCATTAATAATAACGAAGTCCATGTATCTGGAAGAGGTGATGGAAAAGGATATTATGCTATTTTTGGAGATGCAATAGATGAAAGTTAATAGTTTTGTTAAAAATTCTGATTTCTGGCAGATGTCACTTGATGGTGAAAGTGTTGCTTTGGATTTTAGCTTGCCAGCTGGAGATTTTGCGAACGGATATAAGACTAAAAGGGTTTTTCCTGGTAGGAACCGCAAAGGTTTGATTATCGACCACTACTGTTTTAATGGACAATGGGGATCAAAAAATGAGTATAAAATTAGCTCTAATGATTCAATAAGGAATGTAATATATTTTGAGATAATTAGGCATGATGATGACATTATTGTTACAGCTGAATATATGGAATTTACGGATGGAGAGGGAAGCCGAAATAATCAAACGATATCCTCGCAGAAGGTGGATGTGAAAATTAGGCTGAACTTCATTAAGAATAATTGGTGATGCGGTTTTATCACTCGACTATTTATTTTTAAAATATGGGTAGATAGAAAATTACAATTTAAAGGAGAAGCTGAAAACTAATATGCAAATAACAGTTGGCGAAATCGGGACTTTTATTGCTTTTCTGATAGGGCTGATTGGTGGAGTTTTGACACTCTTTCGGCACGCTAAAAATGGCCTGAAAGAAATGCTAAAAGGAGAGTTTCAAGGCGTAAACAACCAGATATCAGAGATCAAAGAAGATGTGAAAGAAGTTCGTGAAATTGGTAGGAATAATGCCAAAAACGGCAAGCGAAATGAGATTTTATTGATGATAAACACTCAACCTGAAAAGGTCGATGAAATTGAGCGAGCGTTCGAAGAATATAAAGCATTAGGAGGTAATGGTTATATTGACAGTTTAATCGAAGCTTGGCGTGAAGAATACGAAAAAGACTTAATTAAAGCGAGAATTAAAAGAAAGGAGAAGAAATAATGGACAAAGTAATTGAATGGTTTCAGCAAAGGCAGGGCAGAGTTAATTATTCGATGGACTATAGAAATGGCCCGAATTCTTACGACTGTTCGAGCGCCATTTACCACGCATTGATTTACGCTGGAATTTTACCACAAGGCTTTCGTATTGGTAATACCGAAACAGAGTTTGTGGATTTGCCAAAATTCGGCTTTAAACGAATTGAAGCAGATATAAACGGTTATATTCCTACACAAAGGGGTGATATCTTCATCTGGGGTAAACAAGGGTATACATTGGGTGCGAATGGACACACTGGAATTTATCTTGATAATGACAATATTATTCACTGTGCGCATGCTTATAATGGTATTCATACTGATAATCACGATAAATTAGCAGGCTGGAACAATGTTCAATATCTAACAATTTTTAGATATACAGGTAAACCACAAAATGCACCAGCACCAGCACCACAACCTGAAGCAATTGATGATGTGATTAACATTGGTTCGCACTTTAAAATCAACCCAGCACTTCAAGTTGCCGAAGTAAATATCAATGATGGTCGAAGAGAGCTAAAAATCGATGCTCTTTGTCCAAGAGGTTTCACTTGGGCAGAAAACGGTATTCCAGCTAACTGGGCAGTCAAGGTTGATGGCGATGGCTATAAAATCGATGGCGAAATTAACGCTGGTGATTTGGTTAAAATTCAAGGAGCTTTTGTAGCAGAAGAAGTTGTCCAGAACGACGGAATGTGGTTCGCTCTGGTTAAACGAAATGGCATTGATGTTTGGATGGAATTAACACCAGTAACTGAAATCCCAGTTGGCGAATATGGCACGAAAACTGATTATCGACCACAACCAGTTGAAGAACTGAAACCAGCTGAGCCAGTTGTAGAAAACCCTGTGGAAAACCATATTGCTGATGTCAGCAAAATGGTCGAGGATGAGCCTAAACCAGAAGAAAAACCAGCTGAGAACCAAGGGTTAACAGTTCAAGAAGAGGAGAAAAAAGATATGTCGCACAATTTAGATAATAGCGGAAACGCTGAAAATTCTAAAAAAGCAGAGAAAAAGCAGTTAATTCAAATTAATGCAAGACCACTAACAGAAGGAGAGCTAAAAATGTTGGAAGATTTACAGAAAAATACGGTTGAGAATATTGCAAATACAGATTATGAGCCACGAATTAGCGAGAAGACTAAAACTACAGTGTATTTCATCGCTGACCTTGGAATTTTAACGAATATGTTAATTGCTACAATCTGCGTGATTTTAATTCCAAATGCGACGAAAGAGATTTTGGCAATTTCCGGTGCAATTGCTACAGCTTTTGCGGGGCTTAAACCAATCTTTAAGCTAGGAGCTAAGAAATAATGGCTAAGTTAACTTTACCACACCCCAATAAGGATTTTGTGCCGCTATCTCCACTAACGGCGCAAGATCTAGACGAAATGGTGGCTAATACCAAGGCGGTAGTTGATTTTAGTAACGGATTGGCAAGCGGAAAAAATATTGATGATAATTCAATTGAACCAAACAAACTAAAACAATCTAACGTTAAAATCATTCAATCTGGAAATTTGGCTACTCAATATAAGACGCAACAAGTTCATACACAGTGGTTCGACCAGACATATTGGAACGCTAACTTCTTCCGCCAAAGGAATGAAAAGACTAGGATTGAGTTTCCTAAAGCGTTTAAAAATCCACCAGCTGTAGCGGTTCAAATTTTGAATGCAGGAATAAACCCGCTGACTGTATTTAGCACAGTCGTGACTACGACTTATGTTGAGTTTACGATGGTATCTTTGGCTAGAATTACTCAAGAGCTTGACGTTACTGTTTCGATGATTGCGACGGGGGAGTTGGCTTAGTTGTAATTAATAAAAGCTAAAGAAATAAAAGTTTACTAATTTAATGTTTTCTAAAAAACCGCTGTTGAAGCGGTTTTTATTTTTTATTGCTTAGCATTTTTTAATGAAAAGTTTGACTTTTGAGAAAATATAATATATAATTAAAAGTGATTAGTACAAATATCACTAAAATCACTCCACGTCGCGGTAAAACGACGATATTGGAGTGATTTTTCTTTGAAAATAAATACTTCGAATTTTACTCTAAAATAACAATAGATGGAGTAAATATGAAAAAAATAACAATTATTCGCGATGATTTGCGAAATTCAAAAATGCGTGAAGCTCTTGGCGACGCAAATAAATTAATAGATGGCAATATTTTTTTGACGATGTTTCGAAAAATCCAGAATAATTTTAGAAAAGAGAACGAGGCGAGCGTGAAAATGATGAAAAATGCGTCTTTTGCGGGTAAAATTAAAGATAAAAAGGGTTATTTTGCGAAAATTTGGAGTAAGAAAAACCTTGAAAAAACTTTAAGAATAATGCGAGAATTTCTAAATAGACAAATTTCAAAATTAGCTGAAAAGCGAGAGCGGAAAAAACAAAATGAATGCGATGAAATAACCTCGAAAAGCTTTAATAATTCTAGCTACGCTAAATTTCAAGCAATGAAACATAATTTTAATTTAAGTTAATTTACAACAATTTGACAAAACTATAAAAACACTTTGTGGAAGTGTTGTTTGTTGCGTTTTAGCTAAATTATTATATAATATTTTCTAATATCTGTAAAATATAAGGAAATAAAATGTAAATTTGTAAAATATTAAAACATTGAACGCAATTTTTATCAATAGAAGATTCTGAAATGGAGGGGAAATTTTTAGCAAATTTTAACGAAGTTTAGTTCTATATAGAATTTCTGTTTAATTCTTTTTAATTTTATATAGAGTGAGAGGAGATGAAATGATTAATGAACAAATTGAAACATATTTAAATTGGTGCGAGAATATCACAAACTTAACAGAGCAAACAATTGGAACGAAGAAGTTTATTTTGCGGATATTTGTAAAGCAGACGATGATTGATGATATCTTTGAACTTGATTTGGAGACTTTTATTGAGTGGAAAAATGGGATGCTCTCGGGCAATTTGACAGGTAGGACTTATAGCGTGGAAACAATAAACACACGACTAAAAACTTTGCGGTGCTTTTTGAGGTGGGCAGTGGAGTATTATGAGAGAAAACCAAAAATCAGACCGATTATGATTCAGAAAATTAAATCAGTAAACAAAACACCAGATTATATCTTTTATCGTGAGAATGAAATTAAATATGTTTTGAAAAGTTCACCAGAGTTCGAGAAACTTTCAATTGCTTTGTTGTTCGAAAGTGGTCTACGGATTTCAGAATTTCGAAATATTAAGGTTGGCGATATTGATTTTGAAAAGGGGAGAATTGCGATAATTGGTAAAGGGCGAAAGTTTGGCTATGTTTATTTTTCGTTCAGAACCAGCTTAAAACTTGAGAATTATATTGCTAAAAATGGACTTTTCGACCACGATTTCTTATGGAGAAGCCCTGCGAGCGCTTCTGGACAACCTTTGACTGTAAAGGCGATCCGAAAGCGCTTAAAACGGCAATTTGAACGATGCGGATTTAAGAATTTTCGCCCGCACCAACTTCGACATTCTTTCGCGACTAATTTAGCCGAACGGGGTGCAGATATTTATGAAATTCAGCAACTATTACGACACGCAGATATTCGAACGACTCAAATTTACCTTCATCACCTTCAAAATAAACTTGGTAATTCTTATCGAAGAATTTTCAACGAAGAGATTTACTACTTTAAAATACCTTTTTCAGAAAAAACTTATGTTTAGGTATTGACTTTTTAGCTTGGGTATGATATTATAGGAACATAAGACGCAGAAAGCGTTAAGTAAATGAAAATATGGACTTTTATCACTGCTGATAAAGTCTATACGCCCAAATACTCTTATTGGTTGGCAGGGTTCTGGTCCTGGCATTCGGGGGTTCGAATCCCTCCATCCCAGCCAAATGGAATTTTCTTTAAATCCACCATCAAATTATATGGTGGATTTAGCTTTATAACATATACGTCATTGTCGCCAGCTCGGAGGTTTAATACTAGCTTATTATATATCGTATCCTCTTCAATAATATCAGTGGCTGAAAGTATGGTTTCTAGATAAGAATTAACAAGTTCAATAAAATCTTTATGAGTCGCCTAGTGGTAGGTATAAGGTAGATACGACTTATGATAAAATGGCTAGTTTTTTATTGTGAAAGACCAAATAAAAATTGATAGTGATAGTAAAGATTATCCCGAAACGATTGACTGCGTCGATGGCAAATCTTATATACTAACTGCTGGAAAAGATGATTTTAGTAGCAAGGTTAAAAAAAGAAGTTTAAGTGACTATTAAGAAAGATAAAAGCATTCAAATTGTTGGCTTTCCGCAGCTCACCTTTAAGAAAGTAGCTGAACTATAATGAAAGGCTACAAAACATATAAAATATTAACTTGGTGTAGTTTTTTCTTCCCAATTGACCGTTTTTATATCAGCAAGACAGATGGTATTCTGTTACGTTGTGTGAGCGGTAATCTAATGTTATTTGGCTGGATTGGTGACTTGCTATATACGGACAAGACTTTTTAATGAGGTGATGGCAAAGCGTGGTTATATGAATACCACAGTCTCGTAATAAAAAAGACTAAAATAATTTGTTAGGCAAGTATTTTTTATATTTTATTTTACCTCTGTTTTGCTAACGGTTTTTTGTTGGCCTGTTGAGCAAATGATAATCGCCGTTTTTTAATATCGGTGATTATTTAGTTAAGTGGTGTGTTTATAATGTTTTTTGATAAATGGCTTATTGCTATAAGAAGGGGAGCTACTCTTCTTCGGTAGTTCTGATATATCTTTCGCCGTTTGTGTCATAAGATATTTTAGTATCTTGATTGCTAGTATCAGTAGCCGACTCTTGCGTTGGAACATCATTGTTTTGTGAATCTTGGTTATCGCTCATAATTATATAATCTCCTGATGAATATGATATAATATTTTCATGATTTATATTAAAATGATAGAATCTATATTTAAAGAAGCTGGCGTCAAAGATAAAGTAGTTGATTTTCATATTGCAAATATGAAAAAATTTGAACCATTATTGATTAAGCCTACTCCAATACTAAGAGATAAAGAAATAAAAAGAATAATTTGTTTCTTTGATATAATCATTGTCTCTTATATATTAGCATATGAATATATTTCAGAAGAATTCCTAAAAGGTCATGTTGTGGTTGGCAATAAAAAATACAATTCAGCTTATAATATTGCTTTTGTCATTCTAATGCGTGGCATAACCCATGATTTAATAACTATGAGAAATTTAGTATGTAGTGGTTTTGACGCTCAATTTCATTCGATATCAAGAAACTTCATAGAGAAAAGTAAAATATTTTGTTTGTGTTCCTGTGATGAAGAGTTTTTTAAAAATTTTACGCAATATACCGGTATATCAGATGAGTCTTTATATAAAGAATTCACTAAAAACTCAAAAATGGATAAGCGTTTATCTGATATTGCTAAAAAACACCACCTTCAGCAAAAGAATGCCTTATCATTGGCAGTATTACTAGATAATAAAACAGTTAGGAATAGAATTGATTTTCTAGGTAATCCTTTTGTCCATAGTAACAATTTTAAGCAGCTGATGGAATATTTTCTTGAAAACACCAGTAAAGGAAAGGCGGTAAACCTGTCTATACTTCATGGTACGGTGCCGTTGGCAGGCAATCAGTATAAATTTATGTGCGAGCTTGCATATTTAATATTTAACGAACTACCATTTCTAATAAGATATAATAAAAACAACATACAAGAAGAAGTGCATTGGGCTATGCTTGAAGTGTATGGTGTTTATATAAAATATTTTTATCCTAAATAGGAGGTGGACTATATTAATATTCTGCCATATTTTATATTTTTTGATTTAATTTTATAATCAATTGAAAGTAAATTATTTGCTCTGTTTTGTTCATCAATCCAAGCTCTAACCACTAAAAAGTAATTTACTAACTATTATCGTAGGTTTATTTGTTGTATTTTTATGCCAGCCAAGATAAAATGTTTGTTTTAAACGTTTTATCTTGGCTTTTTATTTTTTTTGGGTAGCTTTGTACAGATCTAGTTTTGTAAGATGCATCTTTCTATTTAGATTTTTCAATAAATATTTAAGAAAATATGATTCTTAATAGGGAAGCAATAAAACCATATTGAAAAATACTTTCCGTTAGCTCAAAAATAGATATATTTTAACTATTATGAAAAAACTATGCTTAAATCTCTGAAGTTAAAATAAGATTTAATCTTATGATGTGTGATATTATAATATTGATTAAGGTGAGCTGAAAAAAATATCAGTTTTTACTAAAAAATCACTAATCTTTCGAAAAGTGATTTTAAATAATTTCTTTTTGGTGATCTTACCGGGAATCGAACCCGGATTGCCAGGATGAAAACCTGGTGTCCTAACCGTTAGACGATAAGACCATTGAGTTGAGCTTTGGGGTGATAAAGCAGCAACTCTTTTCAATTATAGCAAACTTTAAAAAATAATGCAACCCCTTTTTTAATAAAAATAAAAGTGGTATAATATATAAGTATGGAAAATAATGTTTACAAACGAACAAAAATTTTGGCTACGATCGGCCCAGCAAGCGACAGCCCTGAAATGATCGAAAAACTTATCAACGCAGGAATCAACGGAGCTCGATTGAACTTCTCTCATGGTTCATATGAAGAGCATGCTGCAAAAATTAAAGCAGTTCGCGAAATTAGCAAAAAGCTAGGCCGTGAAATTGCAATTTTGCAAGATTTGCAAGGTCCAAAGATTCGTCTTGGAGATATTGTAGATAATCGTTTTGAAGTTAATGAAGGTGATGAATTGGTTCTTGACTACGCAATTCAGCAACATGATGGTTCGGCTAATTTGCCAGTTCAATACAACTTGGCCGAAAAAGTTAAAGTTGGTGAGCCTGTTTATATTTTTGACGGTAAGGTTCGAACAGAAGTTATTGAAGTACCCTCAAATACTGCAATTAAATTGCGAGTTTTAAATAAAGGAACTTTGATGAGCCGAAAAGGCCTAAACTTGCCAGATACAGATTTTGGTGGCGATGTTATTACTGAAAAAGACATGCGGGATCTTGAATTCGGTGCAACTCAAGATATTGATTACGTAGCAATGAGCTTTGTGCAAACTGCTGAAGATATTGAGAATGTTCGCCAGCTTCTTGTGAGTCATAATAGCGAAGCACAAGTTATTGCGAAAATTGAAACTAAAAAAGCTGTTTCTGATGAAGAACTTGAAAAAATCGTTCTTGCTGCTGATGGTGTAATGATTGCTCGCGGCGATATGGCTTATGAAGTTGCTCCAGAAGTTGTGCCGATTATCCAGCGAAAAGCTGTTGCTCTTTGTCGAAAGCATGGAAAAATTTCAATTGTTGCAACTCAAACAATGGGTTCAATGGTTGATAATCCACAACCTTCTCGTGCGGAAGTTTCTGACGTTGCTAACGCTGTAATTCAAGGCGCTGATGTTGTAATGCTTTCAGATGAGTCTGCAACTGGTAAATACCCAGAAGAAACCGTAAAAGCGATGCGTGATGTTATTATGTATACTCAAGAACACGCAGCAGTTTCGCCAATTGATGATATTGTTGAGCGCGGTGAAGATGAAGCTTTAAATGCAATTTCTCTTGCTGCAGTTGAACTTGCTGAACAAATTAATGCCGACGCTTTAATTGTTGAAACTAAATCTGGACAAACTGCTGCAACTGCTGCCGCAAACCGCCCAGCACTTCCAATTTATGCCGTAACAAGCTCAAATCGTGTTGCTCAACAACTTGGTTTGAATTATGCAACCCGAAGCTTCATCCGCCCAGATGGTGAATTTGCTGGTCTTGAACTCGCAAAAGAACTAAAAGCTAATGGAACATTTGGTAATAAAGAGAAAGCAACAGTTGTTATTGTTTCTGGTCGTCAACCTGGATTAGTTGGTGGAACCGATACAATTCGCGTTCGAACAATCTAATTTTATAAAATAAATAAGATAAGCGTTTCAAGTAGGGAGCGCTTATTTTTATTTATATTAATCAAATAAAATTAGCCAATCTTTCGAGAGGCTAATTTTAGGTTTTATTGTGTAATTATTGTTCCAAGATTTTTCGAAATTGCATCTTGAGCGTTTTCAAGGCTCGTAATGATTGCTTTTCCACCAGTTTTTGCGAATTTTAGTGAAGCTTGGATCTTTGGTAGCATTGAACCTGCGCCGAATTGGTCTTCTTTAATATATTTCTCTGCTTCTTCTGGTGAAATTACACTCAAAGCTTGTTGATTTTCTTTTCCATAATTAATCATTGCGTTATCAACACCGGTTAAAATTAATAGTGTATCGGCGTTAATTTTTTCAGCTAAAAGTTCTGCGGCAAAGTCTTTATCGATCACGGCATCAACTCCTTCGAAAGAATTCTTTCCATTTGAAACTATTGGAATTCCACCACCACCGGCCGCTATAACAATTGCACCAGTTTTCATAAAGTCAATAATCGCATCACTTTCAAGAATATGGATTGGTTTTGGTGAAGGAACAACTCGCCGCCATCCGCGCCCGGAATCTTCTTTAACGACATAACCTTTTTCGGCTGCAACCTTTTGAGCTTCTTCTTCGGAATAGAATGGACCAATTGGCTTTGTTGGGTTTTTAAAAGCTTGGTCGTCTTTCGAAACTTCAACTTGAGTAACAATGGTTGTAGCATTTTTCGAAATTCCGTTTTTTGAAAGTTCTTCTTTTAAAGCTTTTTGGATCCAATAACCAATCATTCCTTGAGTCATTCCCACGCTAACATGAAGGGGCATTGCAGGGGTTGAAGGTGAATTTCCGGCTTCTTCATGAAGGACTAGATTTCCAACTTGTGGGCCATTACCATGAACAATCACTAACTCATGACCATCTTTAATGAGAGGAATAAGCTTTTGAACTGTTTCTTTTGCAACTTCTTCTTGAACCTGTGCGGTTAATTCACCATTTTTTTGTAAAGCATTGCCACCAAGTGCAACAACGATTTTTGACATTTATTTTTCCTTTTTGTTTTTAATTTAATAATATAGATAAATTATAGCATAAGTTTTTTAGAAAGTCAATATTATTTCATAATAAAAAAGACACAACTCGTCAAAGTTATGTCTGTAACAATCTTGTATTGGTCGGGGTGAAAGGACTCGAACCTTCGACCTCACGGTCCCAAACCGCGCGCGCTAGCCAACTGCGCCACACCCCGAGATTAACTCGAAATATACAACCATTATAACGCATATATTTCGAAAAATCAAGCAAAAAAATCTATTTTGAATATTTTTTTCGCCATTCTTCGATTTTAGCGTGATGCCCGCTTAACAAAACTTCTGGAACTTTCATTCCGCGGAAATCTGCCGGTCTTGTAAATTGTGGAAATTCCAGATTATCACCGTCTGAATAACTTTCAATTTCAGCTGATTTTTCGCCACCAAGTACGCCGGGAATTAGGCGGACTATGCTATCGATTATTGCCATTGCAGGGATTTCGCCACCGGTTAAAATAAATTTACCAATACTTATTTTTTCGTCAACAATTTCGAAAATTCGTGAATCAAACCCTTCATATCGTCCGCATAAAATAATTAAATCTTCGCCAGAATTAGCTTTTTCTTGGGCTTTTTCTTGATTCCAGACATTCTCACTTGGAGTCATTGCGATAATTTTTGCATTTGGCGAATTATTTTTTGCAAATTCAACTGCTTCGAAAAGAGGCTCTGGTTTCAAGAGCATTCCATCTCCTCCACCATAGGGAATGTCATCAACTTGCTTGCGTATCCCAATACCAAAATCACGTAAATTAATAATTTCAAAAGAAACTACATTTTTATTTTGCGCCTTCCACATCATTGCATTATTTAAAACTGGTTCGAACATTTCAGGGAAGAGAGTGATCACTTGAATTTTCATATTAATTTATTTTACCATTTTTTAGATTTTTTTGCAAAATGAATAAACTAAAAATCTAGCCAAGATATTATGGCTAGATTTTTAACAAGTATAAGCTCTCAAACTTTCCTCAGTTTGCTCGCATAGAGCTTTGACTTTTTTTGTTTTTCCGCAGTTCTTTCGAAATCTAAAACTCCACAACAGATTTCGAACTGAACTACTTATATTATAACGCAATATCGTCTAATTCTGCAAGCTCTTTTCGAGTTTGTTCTGCGAAAGTGTTTGTGTTTTCCACAGGTGTATCTGTTGAATTTTCCACAACTTCAGTTTTTTCTTCACTGTCGCTAATTTTTAGATTATAATGAGCATTATTTTTTAGCGCCAGAGCTCGAAGAAGCGCACGAAGGCTTTGTGCAGTTGCTCCACGGCGACCAATAATTCGGCCCAAGTCTTCTTTATTCACGACCAAAGTTAATAAAACACCTTTTTCGTCAATTGTGCGCTCAACTTTTACATCTTCTGGATTTTCAACTAAATTCTTAACGATATATTCAACAAACTGTTGGTCTATTGTCATTTTTCAGATACTCCTTTTATTCAGTTTATGCTTTAATTGTATCACTTTTCGAACGTTTTTTCAACCATTCGATTATAATAAAAATTATAGCAAAAATTATCATTAGTATTGCATAAAGTTCGAAAGTACGCCCAGAAAGCACACCAATTTCAATCAGTGGTCTAAAGAGAATTGCGGTTACTATAAACGCACTGATTGACCAAATGATAAGAAGGATTCTCCAGAAATTAAGTGGTAGGCAAGCGCGAATTACTGAGAGCATTCCGATCGAACCGAGTAAATAATACGAGACTGTTGAAATTTCTTGAGGAATCCAGCCGTTAAGTGAACCCCAAATTCGTACAAAAATAACCGAGAATACTACCATTAATGCACTAGGTAAGGCCATCAGGAGTGATTTTTTAATAAAATCTTTTTCAACAGGTTGAATATTTTTTTCGAAAGTGAGAACAAAAGGTGGGAAGCCTTCAACAAACTGGTCGATCAATGTAACTTGAATTGGGATGAACGGGAAAATTAAGAGAAGATTTTTATCAAATAGTAAAGCGCTTAAAATACAAATAATCGCCAAAATGAACGAATAGATTGTTTTAATTAAGAAAATTGGTGCAATTCGAGCAATATTATTTACAACTCGGCGCCCTTCAAAAAGAATTTCTGGTAAATCATTAAAATCAGAATTAAGCAAGACGAGGTTTGCGATTTGTCTTGTTGCGGGATCACCCTCAGCCATCACAATTGAACAATCCGCCTCGCGTAGGGCTAAAATATCATTCACGCCATCACCAGTCATTGCGGTCGTGCGCCCAGCTTTTTTAAGAGTTTGGACGATTAGCTTTTTTTGGTGCGGTGAAACTCGACCAAAAATTGCAGTTTTTACAGCGATTTTTTTGAGCTCGTAATCTTTTACTTTCGAGCAATCAATATAACTTTCGAAATTATCAAAACCGGCTTTTCTTGCGATATTTGAAACTGTTATCGGGTTATCACCAGAGATAATTTTGAGATCAATTTTTTGCGAACGTAGGTATTCGAGTGTCTCGCGTGCTCCTTCGCGAATTGGGTCGGTGATTTCTATTAAAGCAAGCTTTGATATTTTTGCAGGTATTTTGATATTTTTATTATCGATTTTTTCTTTCGAAAAAGCCAAAGCTAAAACACGTGAGCCACGAGAAAGTGCTTCATTTGCTTGTTTTAGGGTTTCGCCAAAAATCATTTCAGGCGCGCCTAGAAAAAGTGTTCCAACTCCTTCAATTTCCATTGAGCCCCATTTTCGGTCACTTGAAAAAGGAATTATATTTGTTGCTTCTAAGGTAGTTTTATTCTTTGAAAAATATTTACGAATTGCCTGTGCAGTCGGGTTGTTGTCTTCGCTAAAATTCATATAAGTTGCAAGAAAATCATTAACTTCGGCCTCAGAAAACTTTTTTGAAAGATTATGGATTGCTTCAACTTTCATTTTTCCTTCAGTGATTGTGCCGGTTTTATCAAGACAGAGAGTATCGACACGGGCAAGTGTTTCAACTGAATACATTTCTTGAACAAGAACTTTTCGAAGGCCAAGTTTAATAACCGCCGTTAAAAGAGAGGTGATTGTGAGAAGGGCGATTCCTTTTGGTAACATTCCAAGAAGCGGGGTTGATGTGTAAATTACAGCGGTTTTAGCAGGAAGAGCTTTGATTAAGAGTGCTTCGAAAAATAAAGCTAAACCAAATGGGATAATAATTTTACTAGTAAATCCTGCAATTTTATCGAGGGAGCTAAGAATTCTTGAATTAATTGGCTTGTGCGTTTTGGCTTCAACCATCAATTTTGAGACGTAATTATCAGCGCCGACGTGTACAACTTCTGCTAAAACATAGCCACTCGCCAAAAAACTACCCGAAAGCAAAACTGCTCCTTTTTCTTTTAGAACAAGGTCGCTCTCACCAGTGAGCATGGCTTCATTAGCCTCGGAAACTCCTTTTAAAACAACCGCATCGGATGGAACTTGCTCGCCAGCAGAGAGTTTAAGAATATCGTTTATCACAATTTCTTCTGGCATAATTTTTTGCTCGCGAGAAGAGCGGATTACGGTTATTTTTTCTTTACTTAAAAGATTGAGCTTATCGATCATTTTTTTAGCACGAATTTCTGTGGCGATTCCAGAGATCGCATTGAATATAATTACAACGAAGAAAATTAAGTTACTCCAAGCGCCAACTAATGCTAAAAGTACTGCAATTGCAAAATTTAAAAAGTTAAAAAGTGTGAAAATATTTCTTTTAACAATTTCCCAAAAACTGTTATTGTTATCAATTTTAAAATCATTCACCAAGCCTTGTGAGATTCTTTTTCGAACTTCTGCTGCGGTTAATCCATTTAGTTTTTTACTGTTATCCATATATGTTCTATTATAACATATTTTATTTTTTTATAAAAAGTGTTAATATATACTATATGAATAAAGTTGCAGAAATAATTAACCAATTAATTGAAGAAAAATTTAATATTAAGACCGAGGTTTCTTTAACGCGGCCACGGCCAGAGTTTGGTGATTTTGCAACGAATATTGCAATGCAGCTTGCAGGAAAACTTTCGAAAAATCCACGCAAAATTGCTGAAGAGCTAGCAGGTGAACTTTCGAAAAACGAAATTTTTGAAAATGTTGAAATTGCTGGGCCAGGTTTTTTGAATTTGCGAGTTTCGGCAAAAAAACTTGAAAAAATATTGAGTCAGGAATTTAGCGATAGATTTGGTTCAAATAATGAAGGTGAAGGAAAACTTGCTCTAATTGATGGGCCAAGTCCAAATATGGCGAAGCCTTACAGCGTTGGGCACTTGCGACCTGGAAACCAAGGTTGGGCGGCAAAAAAATTACTTGAATTTTCTGGATGGAAAGTTATTACGGACAATCATTTAGGCGATTATGGTACGCCTTTTGGAATTTGGGTTGTTGGATTCGAAATGTTTTCAAATGAAGAAAGGCTAGCTAAGCGTGGAGTTTATGAGCTTGGTGATGTCTATATTAAAACTAAAGCCGCAATGAAAGAGCAAGGTGAAGGTGGCGAAATTGAGAAAAAGGCTGAAGAGTGGCTTTTGAAGCTTGAAAATGGTGATGAAGAGGCTTTAAATTATTCTAATAAATTTAAAGAAATTAGCCTTAAGCATATTCATGATGTGATGGCACGATTAAAAATTTCAACAGATTATGAATATGGTGAAGCATTTTTTGCGCCAAAAGGAAAAGCAGCGGTTCAAAAATTAATTGAAAGCGGCGTTGCGGTTCAAAATGAAGATGGATCGGTAATTGTTCCTCTGGAAGAATATGGTTTTGATGTACCGCTTTTAGTACAGAAGAGTAATGGTGCAGCACTTTATGCTACAAACGACCTTGCGACAATTTTATTCCGGGAAGAAGAATTCGCTCCCGATAAAGTTATTTATTCGGTTGGCGCAGAGCAACAGTTCTATTTTTCACAAATTTTTGCAATGGCAAAAAAACTTGGTATTAAAACTGATCTATATCATCTTTGGTTTGGTGTGATTGACCAGCTTAATGAAGATGGGACTCGTGAGAAAATGTCTTCAAGAAAAGGTGTAATTCTGATGGAAGAGCTACTTGATAAAGCTGAAGAGCGTGCCCGTGAAATTGTTGCCGGTCGAGATGTGAGTGAAGAAGATGTAAAAAAAATTGCACTCGGTGCGATTAAATTCTCAGATTTTACAGCAGATAGGCGAACTAATATTCTTTTTGACTGGGAAAATATTTTTGCATTAACTGGATTTTCTGGCCCATATGTTCAGTATTCAGCGGTTCGTGTAAATAATATTTTAAGGAAAGAGCAAAATTTTGAGCTTGTTGATTTCGAAGAATATGATTTTGAGGCTGAAAAAAATATTATTTTACAACTTTTAGCCTTTCCTGAAACAGTTAAAATGGCGGTTCGAGATTTGGAGCCGCATAAAATTTCGAAATATCTTTATGATTTAGCGCGCGAAATGAATCGATATTACGAAAAAACACGAGTTTCCGATGCTCCAGAAATTGAAAAATCTGCACGATTAACTCTTCTTAAAAAAGTTTCGAAAACTTTCGAGAACGGCTTAGATTTGTTAGGAATTGAAATTCCAGAAAAAATGTAAATTAGAATAATAAAACTCGAGTAAACAAATCTCGAGTTTTTTAAAAGTTGATTTCTTTAAGAATTTTGTCGATTTTAAGGCGAGTTCGAAGATTTGAATTTTTATTTACGATGAAATAATCAGCAATTGCGATTGGGCCACCTTTTTCAAGAACTTCAATTTCATTAAAATCACGGTCATTAATTTCGGCTAAAGTCATTGCTCGCTCGGGGCGAGAGGAAATTCGCTTGTGACGAAGATTTTTTGGTGGAACTAATGCTATAACTTTTAGTTCAGTTGGAAAGTGTTTTTTGAGAATTTTATATTCAGTCCAAGTGTAAAGACCATCAGCGATAATACGTTTTTGGCCAGACTTAATGAGATTTTGAATTTGCTCAATAATTTTATTTACAATTATATCTTTGCCAAAATTTTCACGTAGTTTTGTACGCATCATTTTTTCATTCGCTGGTGTAATTTCGAGATTTTCGTCTTTTAGTGCTTTCATTACAACTCCACCAAAATAAACGCTCGGATAGCCTTTTTGTTTTATATAATTTGTAGCGGTACTTTTGCCACTTCCGGCCAATCCTACTAATGCAATAATTTTTACAGAATCACTCTTTTTTTGGTTTTTAAGTTTTAGAATTTGTTTATTCATATAATTAGATTATATCATAAAAATACAAAATAATAAATTTAAGCGTTTTTTAAGAATGATTCGTTATAATAATAAACGTAGCATTGCTACAAAAGGAGGAATTATGAAAAATACCACTAAAATTTATTTGAGTAAACAAGGATTTAAAGAATTGAAAAAGAAAATTACAAAGCTTGAGCATGAACAAAAAATGCTCGAAATGGAGCTTCGCGATGGCGATGTTAAAGAGGATTTACTAAGGCAAAATGATATTTTTGCACGAATTGATGCAATACGAAGTGAAATTAATGAAAAGAATTTTCAAATTCATAATTCAAAAATTCTACCTAGGAGCAAGAAAATTAGTTCGAAGGTTTCTATCGGTTCATTTGTGGAACTTTTCGATCGTGCAACTGGGCGAATTATGAAATTTCGAATTGTTGAGAGTTTAGAAGCAAATCCGCTTATTGGTAAGATTTCTGCCGAGAGTCCTCTGGGAAAAAGCGTGCTTGGCCGAACAGTGAACGAAATTATTAGTTGGACGGCAAATTCTCAAAGTATGAATATGACTCTTGTGGCGATTCGCTAAATTCAAACTTAAAAAGGCGTTAAATGCGCCTTTTATTTTTGTTGAAACATGCTATAATTTAATATAGTTATTATCGTTCGCGTATTTTTTATTAGGTATTTTGTGTTTTAAAAGGAGGGAATAAATGGAAATTGTACTAATAATCATTATTGTAATTTTGGCATCGGTTTTGATTTTTCAGTCTTTTCGAATTTCAAAAATTGTAGCTTCGAAAAATGAATACCAAAGTGTAAATTTGCTAAAAATGGATGTAATTGAGCTGAATAAAAGCTTAAACAGAATGCGTGAAAATATTGACGCCAACCTAACCAATTTTAACGAGAAAGTTTCAGAAAAGCTTGAGAGAAATAATTTTCAAATTCAAAATTCAATGGCTAAACAGATTTCTGAGAGTTCAAAAATTGTTGAAGAGGTTTCGAAAAGGCTTACAAAGCTTGATGAAACAAATAGCCGCGTTGTGAATGTTGCGGACGAGCTAAAAACACTTCAAAATGCCTTACAAAATCCAAAACAGCGTGGTGTTCTAGGCGAGTTTTATCTTGAGCAAGTTCTTGAAAACGTTTTGCCACCGAATGCTTTTGAGATTCAATATAAATTTAAAAATGGCGAAATTGTTGATGCAGCTATTTTTCTTGATAAAAATAAGATTTTGCCAGTAGATTCGAAATTTAGCCTCGAAAATTATAATCGGATGGTTGAATCTGAAGGTGAAGAGCGAAAGATTTTAGCGAAAAGAGTTCGCGATGATTTAAAAATGCGGATTGATGAGACCTCGAAATATATTCGCCCGAATGAAAACACCATGGATTTTGCTTTTATGTTTATTCCTAGCGAAAGTTTGTATTATGATGCTCTAACTGGAGTTGTTGGTTCGCAGAGTTCAGAGCGAGATTTGATCGAATATGCGTTTCGTGATAAGCGCGTGATCGTGGTTAGCCCGACTAGTTTTATGGCGTATCTTCAAACTGTTTTGCAAGGTTTGAAATCGTTAAAAATTGAAGAGCAGAGTAGAGAGATTCAAAAGCGAGTTGGCCAGCTGGGCGCGCATATTTCGAAATACGAAGATCTAATGCAACGTCTTGGAAAATCGCTTGGCACAACTGTTAATCATTTTAATAATGCTCATAAAGAGCTTGGTAAAATTGATAAAGATGTGGTGAAAATTTCGGGTGAAGATAATAAAACTGGAGTTGAGCCACAAATACTTGATAAACCTCGTGAATAAAATAAATTTAAAAGAGCAACTTTCGAAAGCTGCTCTTTTTATTGTTGGTAATTATTTTTCTTCTTCAGTTGATTTTTGGATTAAGTGATTTAGCACAAAGCCAAGGATTCCGCCAATTAACGCTGTACCGATATAAATTGCTATCGCATAAGGAACGTTCTGTTCTTTTATAGTAAACGCTTGAAGTGCGAATGCTACTGCTGGGTTAATTATTGCTGAAGATCCGATTGATGTTGCGAGAGATCCTGCAATTAAAACTGCCAAGTATAAACCACCACCAACGCCAAGTGCTTTTGCCATATTTCCGTTCTTTTTATTGGAAGTTATAGTTGCGACAGAAAATGCAAAAATAAATGAGCCAATAAATTCAGCAGCAAGTGTTAGTATTTCCTTGTCTTTTGGGATAGGGTTTACAGTGAATAGAGCTGGTTTTTGACCATATGATTGTAGAGTATCTTGTGTGCTGACAAAGGCATTTAAAAGCATAAAAGCAACCATCGCACCTAAAACTTGAGCAATAATATAAAAAATAGCTTTAATTGTGTTAATCCTGCGAGTTGCCCAAGCGCCGATTGTAATTAATGGGTTAACGTGAGCTCCACTAACTCCTCCAGCAATCAAAACAATTGACATAAGAATAAACATTACACCGATTGGTTGACCTTGACTAATAATAATGCCAGCCGCGAGTAGAAATGTTCCAATAAATTCAAGCGCTACTGCTGAAATAAAACTTGGTTTTGAAATTTCCTCAAGAAAGATAGTATCAGTTTTCTTATCATTCTTAACGATAGCTTTAACCGTTTTTTCAACTTTCGAAATTTCTTCAGTTACTTTTTTGTGAGCAGTCTTTGAAGATTTCTTTAAATTGGCTTTTTTTGTTGCCATCTTCCCTCCTTATTTTAACTTATGTTTATATTTTATCATAAACTTTTCGAAAATGTCAAAATCTGATACAATATAGACATGGCTTTGTATGTAAAACAAGATGATAATCGAACTGAATTGCAAGAAAAGATTGCTGCAGAACTTCGTGAAAAACAGATTAAAAACTCACTTAAAGAGGGGGGTGAAACTCCAAATAGCAAAGGCGAAATCGTTCAGCCTGAAGATAGTGCGTATCTTGAAGGGACAAAAGAAACCACAGGGCTAGCTTTTATATGGCTTTTAGTTTTTGTGGCAATTTTAGTGGCGCTTGGGCTTTATATTTGGGTGGCATCACAGCGAGTTTAATTTTTTAAAAATCGACAAAAAGATACTGTTATGGTATAATTAAAGATAATTATGGAACAAATTAAACAGATTAGAGATGAACTTTTGACGGAACTTCAGGCACTCGAAAACCCGAGCGATATTTTAAAATCGTCAAAAATTAAAGAACTTTATAAAATTATTCCAACTCTACCAAATGAGCAAAAAGGTGAATTTGGCGCAAAAGTGAATGATTTAAAAAATGAAATTCAGGCTGAAGTTTCGAAAAAACTTGAAGAAAAAGAAAATGCCGAAGTTGAAGAAATTGATATTTCGGCACCTTTTGCAGAAAGCTCTCGCGATAAAATTTCTCGAAAACCGCAACTTTTGAGCGCGGAAAATGGTTCGAAACATCCGCTCCAAAAAGAACTTGAAAAAGTGGTGGATATTTATACACGAATGGGCTTTGAGGCGGTAGAATCTCGCCAGATCGATAATGACTGGAATATGTTTGGTGCGTTAAATTTCCCTGAAAACCATCCAGCACGAGATGGCTACGATACTTTTCGAACTGAAGAAAACTTTATTCCACCAGCTCACACCTCAACAATGCAAAACCGTGTTTTGAAACATGGCAAAAAACAACTCGAAGAGGAAGGGCAAATTGCGCATGTTTCTTATGGGCGAGTTTTTCGTAATGAAGACTTAGATTCTACACACGAACATACTTTTTATCAATGTGAGGGTGTTTTTGTGAGTAAAACTGCGAATTTAGCACAAATGCTTGGCACGCTTCATGCCTTTTTCGAAGAATACTATGGCCAAAAACTAGAAATTCGCACTCAGCCAGGCTATTTTCCGTTTACTGAACCAAGCCTTGAGTTTTTAATTGAGAAACCTGAGGCGCTTGGTGGCAAAAAAGGTGAATGGCTTGAAATGCTTGGTTGTGGAATGATTCACCCAAATGTTTTGGAAGCTGCTGGAATTGATAGTAAAAAATATCGTGGTTTTGCTTGGGGCGGGGGAATTGAACGCCTTGTAATGCTTAAATATGGAATTTTGGATATTCGTTATTTCGAAAGCGCAAAATTAGAATTTCTAAAGGAATTTTAAATGACCGATCAGGAATGGAGAGAAATAGACAAAAAGCAATCTTTAGCGGGTTTAAAGGTTACTTTTATATTTTTTGCCGCAGCTATTGTATTTTTTGCCGGAGTTTCGGCCTTTACAGAAGAAGATACTCGTTGCGAAGCTTTTAGTAGAGGAAGGCAACGTTTTTATTGTAAGATTTTCGAAAAACCTATTGCTGATATGATTAGAAATATTTTTGGATTAAGAAGGAGTGATAAATGATAATTTCAGTAAATTGGCTTAAAAAATTTGTTCCAGATTTACCAGATATTGGTGAGCTTTCGAAATTGATTGGTGCAAGGCTGGTTGAAATTGAAAGTATTGAAAATTTGGGCAAAAAGTATAAAGATGTGATTATTGCTAAGGTTGTTTCTGCGCAGAAAGTTGAAAATTCAGATCATTTAAACCTATGTAAGATTGATGATGGTGGTGTAAGAAAAAATATTACTCGCGATGAAGACGGGTTTATTCAGGTGGTTTGCGGTGCGCCAAATGTGCGAGCTGGAATTTTTGTGGCTTGGCTTCCGCCGGAGTCAATTGTGCCGGAAACTTTTGGTGGTGATAACTTTAAGCTTGGCGCACGAAAACTAATGGGCCATATGAGCAACGGAATGATTGCAAGTCTTCGCGAGCTTGGTTTAGGCGAAGAACATGATGGTATTCTTGAAATTTCACCAGAGGTTTTCGAAAACGGCGTTCAGGCTGGTGATTCTTTTGCGGATAAATTTGAATTAAATGATTTTTTGCTTGAAGTTGAAAATAAAAGTCTGACTCATCGCCCAGATTGTTTTGGAATTATCGGTTTTGCTCGTGAAGTTGCGGGGATTTTGGGCCAAAAATTTGTCGAGCCAGATTTTATAAGAGGCTTGAATTTTAAAGCTCAAAGCAATAAAACGGTTAAAGTTGAAATTCAAGATCCTGAAATTTGTGAACGTTACACGGCGGCAGTTTTTGATATCTCTGAAATTTTAAAAAATCCAAATTTAACAATTGCAAAAACTTATCTTTTGCGTTCTGGAATGCGGCCGATTGATTCGATAACTGATTTAGCGAATGAACTTATGCTTGAAACTGGGCAGCCGCTCCATACCTTTGATTTTGATAAATTAGCAAAAATTAACGGTAGCGAAAATATCAAAATTACCGTTCGAAAAGCTTTCGAAAATGAAGAATTAGAGCTTTTAGATGGCAAAAAAATCAAAATGAACAACCAAGATATCGTGATCGCAATTGGTGAAAATGCTGAAACGGCCGTGGCGCTTGCTGGCGCAATGGGTGGAGCTTCAACCACAATTGATGAAAATACAAAACGAATTTTAGTGGAAAGCGCCACATTTAATCTTTATAATTTGCGAAATACACAAATGCGTCATGGAATTTTCTCGGAGGCAATTACGCGTTTTACAAAAGGTGTGCCAGAAATGATATCGCGAAAAGTTCTTGATTTGTTTGGTGTGCGAATTTTGGATCTTAGTGGAAAATCTTTGAGTGAGGTCGTAGATTCAAACGGTGATTTTTATTACAATAAAACTGAAATTTCAGTTTCGAAAGATAAAATCAACCAAGTTTTGGGAACAAATTTTTCGAATGAAGAAATTCAACAAACTTTGGAAAATGTTGGAATTTTAGCAAAAAATGAAAATCCTGAAACTTTTATAATTCCATTTTGGCGAAACGATCTGCATATTGAAGAGGATTTAATTGAAGAAGTTGGGCGATTGAACGGTTATGATAATATTAAATTGCAACTACCAAGTCGAACTTTTAAAGCGGTAAAAAAAGCAAAAATCGACTTGCTTCAATCCGAAATTCGTGATATTTTAGCAGCAAGTGGCGCAAATGAAGTTTTGACTTATAATTTTATTCATGGTGATTTGCTTGAAAAGGTTGGCCAAGATCCACGAAACTCTTATAAGATTATTAATTCTATTTCGCCAGATTTACAATATTATCGCCAAACTTTAATGCCAAGTTTGCTTTCTAAAATTAGTCAAAATATTCGTGCAGGTTTTGGTGAATTTGCAATTTTCGAAATGAATAAAATCACTGAAAAATCACTCGGTTTAAATGATGAGAATGTGCCAGTTGAACAGAAGAAATTGGCGTTCGTTTATGTAAAAAATAAGGGTGAAAATGCATTTTATGAAGCAAAGAATTATGCAGAGTTTCTATTTAAAAAGCTTGGTTTAAATGTCGAATTTGTAAAATTTGAAACTGAAAAATCACCACTTTCAACTGAATTTGAACCAAAACGTTCGGCTTTAATGCGAATTTCTAAAAATGGCAAAGTAACGATTTTAGGTGTGATTAGTGAGTTTAGAAAATCAGTTCAAAAAGCGCTAAAACTACCAGAATCAACTGCTGGATTTGAGCTCGATTTACAAATTTTACTTGAAAATATTGAAAATTCGAATGTGAAAATTAGGGATTTTTCGAAATTCCAATCTGTTGAGCGCGATATTTCGATTAACGTTGAAGAAAATCGCAAATTTGCTGAAATTTTTAGTATTTTTGAGAATATTTCTGATGAATTTAGTGAAATTAATATTGAAACTTCACCGATTGATATTTTTAATAATTGTGATGGCTCAAAAAATATTTCAATTCGATTTAAGATTACGCCTTTCGAAAAAACTTTGAACGGTGAAGAGATTCGGGAAATTATGCAAAAAATTGAAGAAAAAGCCATAAAAAATGGCGGAAAGATAATTTAGGAGAAAAGATGGCAACAAAGAAAAATTCATTACAAACTGGTACACCAGCTTGGCAGAGATATTCAATTTGGGTGATTTTAATTTTAACGGTCGTTTCGACTGTGGCACTTTATGTCGGTAGTTTTTTAGCTAATAAAAATGAAGCCGCCGATACTAAAATTCGGCAAGATAGAACGGCTAAATATCAAAAAGCTTATAAAGAATATCGAGCTAAAGTTGAAGAGCAGGCGAAAGAACTTTCGGCTAAATATTACGACAGTTTTAAGGAGTATGAAAAAGCCCCAGTTGCATTTAACGCTGCAAGCATAAAAGAGCTTACGAAAAAAGATTTAAAAGAGGGCAATGGTGAAGAATTTACAGATTCAACAACGAAATTTCAGGCTTATTACATTGGCTGGAAACCCGATGGTACAGTTTTTGACGGAAGCTTTGAAAATGGTAGATTAAAATCGCCAGTTGTTTTTCGTAAAGAGGGTAAAAAATGGGGCTTAATTGAGGGCTGGAGTGAAGGTCTAAAAGGAATGAAAGTTGGCGGAATTCGTGAATTATCTATTCCTGCGGATAAGGCTTATGGTGCTCAGGGCTCAGTTAATCAGGAAGATTCTTCAAAAACTATTGGCCCAAATACACCTTTGAAATTTATTGTGATGTTAATTCCTGAATTTCAAGAAATCCCACAGTCAAGTCTTGAGGAAAACTAAAATGACTGATTTGGTAATTATTGGTTCAGGCCCGTCTGCGTTGAGTGCGGCAATTTATGCTGCACGAGATGGCCTGAGCGTGCGAGTTTTTGAAAAAGCGGCTTTTGGCGGAATTGCAACAACTTCAGATTTAATTGAAAACTATCCAGGCTTTGATGGAGGAATTTCTGGGCTTGAGCTTTCAAAAAAAATGCGAATTCAGGCTGAAAAATTTGGTGCAAAATTTGATTATGGTGAAGTTTTAGGTTTTGAAAATCTTGGTAATTTTGTGCGATTAGATATTGATGGCGAAAAATTTGATTCAAAAACAGTTTTAATTGCAACAGGAAATTCATATAGAATGCTTGGTTTGCCACGAGAAGAAGAATTTTTTGGGCGAGGCGTTCACACTTGTGCAACTTGTGACGGTCCATTTTATACTGGAAAAGATTTGATTGCAGTTGGTGGTGGTAATTCTGCAGTAACTGAAGCTCTGTTTTTGAGCCGATTTTCAAAAGTTAAGCTTTTAGTTCGGGGTGAAATTTCGGCGCAAGCGGTCTTGCAAGAGCGACTTTTTGAAGCAGTTGAATCTGGTAGAATTGAGTTATTTTTGAAAACTGAAATTGAGGAATTCCTTTTCGAAAAGACTGATTTTGGTGAAAAAATTATTGGTGCTCTCATAAAACAGCAAACTGAAGAGGGTAAAAAAACTTTTGAAATTAAAGCTGTGGCAATTTTTGAATTTATTGGATTGATCCCAAATTCTGGTTTTGCAAAAAAATCTGGTGTTGAAGTTAATAACTACGGTGAGATTGTTGTAAATAACAATTTCGAAACAAATATCCCAAGAGTTTATGCTTCTGGTGATATAATTGAAAATGCACAGAAGCAAGTCGTGGTAGCTGCGGCGACTGGTGCTCAAGCGGCAATAAAAATCTCAGAATTTTTACATAATGAAAAATAGGGTTTTATTGCCCTATTTTAGTTTTCGAAAAAGTGAAAAATATCCCCAAGCGTGATATAATGGAATGTAATGAAAAAGTTAGTAATTATTGACGGGAAAAGCGTATTTTATAGGGGTTACTACGCTATGGGTAATTTAAGTCTTGAAGACGGAACGCCAACAGGCGGTGTTTATGGTTTTGCTAGTTTAGCTTTTGAAGTTATTCGAAAATTAAAACCAGATTATGTGGTTGTGGCTTGGGATAAAAAAGGAACTTCAACTGCAAAAAGAAGTGCGATTTATCCTGAATATAAAGCCGGGCGAAAAAAAGCGCCAGATGATTTTTATGAGCAGATTCCGCTTTTAAAGGACTTTTTGAAAACTTTAGGCTGGCCTCTTTTTGAAACTGATGGCTATGAGGCTGATGATATTTTGGGGACTCTAGCAGTTCAGGCAAATAAGCTTGGAGTCGAAGCAAATTTGATTACTTCTGATCTTGATATGTTGCAATTGATTGATGAAAATACTAAAGTTTTTGCAATGAAGCGCGGATTTTCGGATATCGAAGAATTTGATCTTGAATATTTTGAGAATAAATATGGATTAAAACAATCTCAATTTTTAGATTTAAAAGCACTTCAAGGTGATTCTAGCGACAATATTCCAGGTGTGCCAGGGATTGGTCCAAAAACTGCTACGCAACTTTTACAAGAGTTTTTTACGCTTGAGGGAATTTATGAAAATCTTGAAAATATCAAACCAGCTTGGCGAAAAAAACTTGAAGATGGCAAAGATTTAGCATTTATGAGTAAAAAAATTGCTGAAATTTTTCTTGATGTGCCAGTTGAGCTTAACTTTGAAGATGCCGATATTCATAATTTTAATTATGAAGAAGTTTTAAAAATGCTTCGAAAGCTTGAATTTAACTCTTTGGTGCGAAAAATTCCAAAAGAGATGAAAACTGGCTCAGAGGATTTTGAAACAAAAAATAAAAACCAAATTGGGCTTTTTAAAGAAGTTTTGAAATCTTCTGAGATTAATATTTTGCCAGAAATTTCTGCTGAAAAGTTTTTCGAAAAATCGCAAGATTTGGTTTTCTTTGACTTTGATACTCAAAAATTAAAAATTTTAGTTTCGAATTTTGAAAATATTGCAGAATTTAATTTTATGGAATTTTCGAAATTTTCTGATTTCTTCAAAAATACAAAAACAGTTTTCTTTAATGCGAAAGAAACATTTCATAAAATTTTTAATGCTGGTATTGATTTTAAAGATTGGGGCGAAATTTATGATATTGAGCAATTGGAATTTTTGTTGAATGCTTTAATCCGCGATAAAAGTTTAAGTGGAATTTATGGCGAAAAAATAGATGAAGATGATTCGAAAGTTCGAATTTCAGTAATGCGGATTATTTTTGACCGTCAACAAAAAAAGCTTGAAGATTTGCCAAGAATTCGTGAAATTGCTGAAAAGTTAGATTTCCCAATGAGTTTGGTTTTATTTAAAATGGAAAAAGCTGGCGTTGAAATTTGCCCGGAGATTTTTGCTAAAATGAGTGTGGAATTTGCTGGTGAAATTTCAAAGATTGAAAAGGAGATTTTTGAAATTGCTGGGCGAGAATTTAATGTTGCTAGTCCACTGCAACTTTCGAAAGTTCTTTTTGAAGATTTGGGCCTACCGACAAAAGGTATCAAAAAATCAAAAAATGGCTTTTCAACAGGGCAAAAAGAGCTCGATAAATTACGAGAATATAGCCCGATTATTGAAAAAATTGAGCAATTTCGTGAATTTTCGAAATTAAAAAGTACCTATGTTGATGCTTTGCCAAAATTAGCGGATGAAAAAAATCGGATTCATAGTAATTTTACGCAAGATGTAACAACAACGGGGCGGCTTTCTTCAAGCAATCCTAATTTGCAAAATATACCGATTCGTTCCGAACTTGGGCGGCGTATTCGTGAGGGCTTTGTGGCAAAAAGGGGGAATTTACTAGTTTCAGCAGATTATTCGCAGTTTGAATTAAGGTTGGCGGCAGTTTTGGCAAACGACAAGCCTTTGATTGAGACTTTTGAGAAAGATTTAGATATTCACGCAAAGACTGCGAGCGAGGTTTTTGGTGTTCCGATTGATGAGGTTTCGAAAGAGCAACGACGCGTTGCTAAAATTATCAATTTTAGCGTGCTTTATGGCGTTGGGGCTCATAATCTTTCTGGCACGATTGGAGTTGGTTTTTATGAGGCGAAAAAATATATTGAAGAGTATTTTAATGCGCACAAACCGATTCGTGAGCTTATGGATAATACATTGAAAAAAGCTCAGGATGAAGGTTTTGTAGAGACATTTTTTGGGCGAAGGCGACCAATGCCAGATATAAAATCGAGCAATTTTATGATTCGCGAGATGGCAAAGCGAGCAGCGCAGAATATGCCAATTCAAGGTACTGAGGCAGATTTAATGAAGCGAGCGATGTTGGCTGTTGATGAAAAAATTGTAAAAGCCGGGCTTGGTGAGCAAATTTTGCAAATTCACGATTCGATTTTAGTGGAAGTTCCAGCTGAAAATGCTAAAAAAGTGGCAGAAATTTTAAAGCGAGAGATGGAGAACGTGGCTCCAGAATTAAATGTTAAATTAAAGGTTGAAGTTTCTATTGGTAGGGATTGGTTAAATATGTAATAAATATGTATTGTAAGATAGATTTTTTACGATGCAGTCTTGATTTTTAAAACGCTTTTGTTTATAATTATTTTAGGAAATATTTTTAAGGTGGAGGGACTTAGATAATGAAACATAAAATATTATTTGGCGTAGTTTTAGCTATTGCTGTTTTGAGTGCAGGGCTAAACGTGGTGCAAGTAATTAAAAATAAAAATGATATTGCTGCAATGAAAAACCCTGTTGGTTCGGTTTGTGGGGATGATATTATTAATAGATATAATAGCCTTGAAGAAAAAATAGATGAATATGATAGAAACGCAAAAGCTTTAGGTGATGAGATCGCGAAGAAAGCGGGTAATGAGAAGGATACTAATTGTGTGGCGATAAAGCTCTTTATTGAAAACAATAATAGAGAGAAGGTTTTTAAAGACCTCAAAGCTATGGTTGATAAAAATCAAAATCCGAGCTTGAAAATTAGAGGCATCAGGTATATAGATTATATGAAACCTTCAGATTTAAAAGATTAATACAAGAGAGGTTTTATTGACTTATGAATAAACAAAAAATTATACTATACGCAATTTTAACATTTTCTATTTTTAGTGTTGTGTTATTTTCAAAAGATACATATGCATATTATGTACCACAACCTGTAAAAGATCGTCTCGCTGATTCTTGTCAAGGTGGGAGAATAGATGAAGATCAATATGATTCTACTACGCCGAAATATTTTGATACATATTCTGGTAATAATGCGTCACTCACTGGCAACTGGATTTCTTCAGATCCAGATGGTAGAGACCTTGTTAGCTCTATTTATAAGAAAGAGAAATCTTTCGAAATTAGTAAAAGCAATAGGAGTTTTTACCTTAATATTGCTGCAAAGGCTTGTCGTGGAGCGGCTGAAGCTTCAGCCGCAAATGTCAGAATTCAAAGCGGACAATTAGATGCTGATAAACTTGAAGTAAGCGGGCCTGTTAGCCTTGGTAGTACGGGACAAGGTACTTCTTTCGATTTTCAATTAAATTCCCGCCAGACAGACCGTATTGCTCCGCCTACTAAAATAACTATTAAAGAGTCTGAAATAGATAAACTTTCAGATGGAGACTTTATACAATTTAATGTCTGGCAGTGTTGGAATATCTATGGTGAGGGAAACTATGACCGAAGTAAAGACCATGAAGGTAAACCTGGACATTGCTATAATCATCATGTTATTATAAAAGTCAAAGCTCCAGTTAAATTTAATGTTGAAGGAGATACTAAGGCGGCAGTTTTGAATTCTAGCCAGAGAATTAATTCAGATGATTCAAGATTTAAGAGTAATGGCCGCTATAATCCTCAGACTGCTAAAGTTGGCCAATGGGTTTCTTTTAGACATAAAGTTACAGGTAAAGATTTTAATAGAAAAAGCGTTAGTGGTAGTGGCTACTATCGAACCGTCAGAAATGATGGATATGGCGATTATTCAGTAAATAATTATAATTTTAGATGGAATAAAGACTCGTGGGATAGTAGGCCTACGATAATTAATCAAGGTAATATTTGGGATACGATTAATGCAGTAGATACCGATAGGGAGATCTTTAGGGTGACCAGAGATATGGCCGGAAAGATAATATGTTCAAAAATGTCGTATGGAGTTGCTGCTGGAGATATTGATAATACTAATAGGTATAATAATACTACTAATGATGCTTGTGTCTATATTCCTTATGATTTCGAAATAACACCTTGTGTTAAAATTGACAAAATTCGAAACTGCTCTGGTGGTGATTTAGATGTTCCTACTAATGGTAAAGTACCAAACGACCCTAATGATGGTGAAGAAATTAATATTCCAGGAGGTGGAACTGAAACTTCATCAATAAGATATAAAATTACAACTTGGCGCGTTCCTTCAGATAAAGAGAGTTTTGTAACTCAAAATAATAAGAGAGATAATAGAAATAGCGATACTTGCTCGCCTTCAAATTTTTATTATCAAGATTATCAAGGAATCGAAAATTGTCGTGTCGTTAAAGAAGGAAATGGAAAATTTAATAAAGATACTCGAGTTGCTGACTTTATACCTTCAATTGAAGATGGTGCCGAGGCGGGAACCCGTTATTGTGTAGCGCTTTCCATCTCGCCATACAAGATGAATTCAAACCAAAGTCAGGCTGAGCAAGCCAAACAAGAACGAGAGAATTTAGACTGGCGGCATGGTGCACCGATTTGTATTAAGCTAGTTAAGAAACCAAAAGTTCAATTCTGGGGAAATGGCGTCTATTCAAAATCGGGTATTCGAACAAGTTTATCTACAACTAAACAAGGAGTTCTTGGTTCTTGGGTTGAATATGAAGCACTCTCGGGTGTGAAAATTAAAGATTTTCGAACTGAATCTTCGCAAAGCACTCGAAAGTTGGCAATTGAGGATTATTCTTCAAAAAGTAGTTTTGGCCAAGGGAAATCAAGTATTGATTCATTAATTTCAAACATTGCTTCAAAATTTCCAAAAAAGAATTTCGAAGATACAAATACAAAAGTTGAAGTTTATGGCGATGCGAACAAACAGCTTGGTTCAATTTCAGCTGATAAGCAAACTCGAGTAATCTATGGTAAAAATATTCGAATTTCTAGCGATATTGTGAATGCTGATAGAGCTGTAAATAATGATTCGGATTTTCGTCAGATTATAATTATTGCTGACGGAGATATTACTATCGATCAAGGAGTGAAAAGAGTTGATGCGTGGTTGATTGCTCAAGGTATAATAAATACTTGTGCAGTCAATGGTTCCCAAAATGCCAATGATGTTAATATGAAAAATTGTGACAATCAATTGCGTGTGCGCGGTGGAACAGTTTCGAAAGGATTGCGATTATGGCGAACTGCCGGTTCTGATGGAACTGCTAAAGATACGCTAGCTGATCCTGCTGAAATTTTTAACCAATCGGCAGACGCCTACTTGTGGGCTCAGTCTCAATCTGGTAGTGCGGGTAAAATTGTTACAACTTATACTAAAGAACTTCCGGTGAGGTATTAAATATGACAAATAGAGAGTTTAAAAAAGGTGGTGTTTCAATCTTTATTGTTATTATGATTAGTATTTTGGTCTCGATTATGTCTGCGAGCTTTTTGCGGATTATGCTCCGAGACCAAGAGCAGGCCAGTAGGCTAGACCTTTCACAGAGTGCTTATGATAGTGCTCAGGCGGGAGTTGAAGACGCTAAAAGATTTTTGCGAATTTATAAAGGTGCCTGTGGTGGTGCAGATGTTGGTAAGAAAGTTTTCGAAGGTAAGACATATGATTGTAGTGAAATGACAAAGGCAATTTTGTCTGGTAACTGTTATGTTTTAGCGACTGCCGGAATTGGCGCTAATGGTAGTGAAACTATAGTGCAAACCAAAACAAGTTCTGGTGGAGGAAATACCGATCGAGATTTAAACCAAGCCTATACTTGTGTTAAAATTAAAACAGATACTTCTGACTTTTTGGGCCAAAGTAATGAAGGGACACCCTCAGTTATTAGCTTAAAAGGCGTTTCGAGCTTTAATCAGATTCGTATTAAGTGGCATACCAAAAATAATATGGCGAATGGTTCAAAAATATCATTAGATTCGATAAATAATCCTAATGCTCACCCCAATATTCTGAAAGATTGGCAAGCTCAAAATAGACCAGCCATATTAAAAACCCAACTATATGGTTATGTTCCCGGACGGAATGGAAATTCGTCAACAAGTATGGATACACCTTATACAGATGATGGAAATGGTGCGAGTGAAATGCTGTTTTATCCTGCTTCAGGCTTGGATTCTCGAGTTGTGAATAGTTCGAATCTACCAACTGTTCGTCGAGATGAAAATTCTGCACAGTCAACAAATGACTATACTTTTACAAAATGTTCAGATGATCTTGGGGCTGGATCAAGTACCTATGCTTGCGAAATGGTAATAAATATTGGGCGAAACGTTTCTCCAACTGATGTTTTATATGCTCGATTAACACCTTTAATGAATAATGCTGAATTTAAAATTGAGCTTATGAATAATGGTAATATTGTAGATTTTAAAGGTATTCAACCAAAAGTTGATTCAACTGGTCGAGCAAATAGTCAGTTTAGAAGAATTGAAAGTCGAATTGGATTCCATGATAGTAATTTCCCGGTTCCTCTATTTTCTGCTCAAACTGAAGGGGATGAGCCGATTTGTAAAGATTTCTCAACAACTAAAATTAAAAATAGTGGATTAAACTGTAAGATGTAATATAAAATAGCCTTTATGAAGGCTATTTTATTATATTTCGAAATTATTATTTTGCATATTCGATTGCGCGCGTTTCACGAATTATATTAACTTTAATTACGCCTGGATATTGCATTGTGCTTTCAATTTTATCTGCAATATCTCGTGCCATTTTTATTGCCGAAAGATCGTCAACAGATTCTGGTGAAACTATTACGCGGATTTCTCTACCAGCCGAAATTGCATAAGCCTTATTTATACCCTTAAAGCTAGTTGCAACATTTTCAAGCTCGCGCATCCTCTCTACAAAGTTTTCGGCAGAAGCGTTTCGAGTTCCTGGTCGAGAAGCACTCATTGCGTCAGTGATTTTAACAATAATTGCCTCAACCGTTGTAGCTTCAACATCTTCATGATGTGCTGCAATTGCATTTACGACTCGGGGATCCATTCCGTATTTTTCGGCAAGTTCAGCACCTATTTGGGCGTGTTTTCCTTCAATCTTATGGGTTACGGCCTTTCCAATGTCGTGAAAGAGCGCAGCAGTTTTTGCAATTTTAACGTTTGCGCCAATTTCTTCGGCAATTAAGCCTGCAACATTAGCCATTTCTGTTGAATGTTTCAAAACATTCTGGCCATAACTTGTTCGAAACTTTAATTCGCCAAGCAGTCGTAACATTTCATGAGGTAAACCTGAAAGTCCGACTTCACGAGCAGCATCTTCGCCAGCACGATTAATCTCCTTGTTTATTTCTCGTTCAGCTTTTTCAACAACTTCTTCAATTCTTGCCGGATTGATTCGCCCGTCTTTCATTAAAAGCTCGAGCGAAAGTCGTGCAACTTGGCGGCGAACAGGGTCAAAACTTGAAAGAACAACCATTCCAGGGGTATCATCAACCAAGATATCTACACCAGTTTCACGCTGAAGTGCTTGAATGTTCCGACCCTCTTTGCCAATAATCCGACCTTTCATTTCATCATCAGGCAGTTTTAAAGCAGTAACTGTTCGTTCAGCTGTTACTTCGCTTGAAATTCGCTCCATTGCTGAAACCAAAATAGCCTGAGCTCGTTCTTCGGCATCTTCGGTTGCATTTTTTTGGAGCTTTGCAACTAGATTAACCATATCTTGAGCCATATTTCTTTCGGCAATTTTCATAATTTTTTCAGCCGCTTCTTTTTTTGAAAGCTTCGCAATTTTTTCAAGTTTTTCATCTTGCTTTTTGCGAATTTCTTTAATCTCATTTTTGAGTTTTTCAACTTCAAGCTCATTGTTTCGAAGTTTCTCAGTTCGTAAATAAATCTGATCAAGTTTCCGGTCGAGGGATTCTTCTCGTTCTGCGAGGCGATTTTCAGTTTTTCGAATTTCTTTTCGCCGCTCTGATTCATCCTCGTTAGCCTTTTCGGTAATTTTTAAGGCTTTTTCATTTGCGCGTTCTAATATTTCAGCTGATTTTTTTCGGGCTTCAGCAATAATTTTATCTGAATTATTTTTTGCATTTGCGGTTTTTACTTTTTGATATGCAAAAGCGCTACCACCGCCAAACAAAACGCCAAGCGTAGCTATAATTATTTCCATATTGTTCCTTTCATCAAAAATTAAATAAAAATTCAACGGCTAATGCCTTATTTAATTATAGCATAAAAAACAAGAAAAGGGCAGAATTTTGGCGCAATTTAAAAAGCCCCGAAGGGCTGATTCTGTGATAGTCTGCAATTTAATCTTACAGACTATTTTTCAGCGACTCCAGCTCTGCTATTTTGGAATCGCGTTCATTTAATTCTGGAAGAGTGATGATTTTACCATCTTTGACTTTTTGGTCAAAATTATTTAACCATCTCTCTAGCTCTTCAATTTGATTTGCGATACACTGTCTTTCTTTTTCTAGCTCTTCTTCGAAAGACTTCATTACTTTTAGACCTTCTAGTATCTCTGGAGCCCTATTGCTGATGTCTATAAATTTATAGCCCAGCATTTGTTTATAATATCTTTCTGAAGTACATGGATCAAAGTCGAAAGACTTATCCATCATTGAATAGCGATAATTTAAAGTTTCTGAAATTTCATCCACTGATGTTATTTGTTGCACAGCATAGTTTTGTTTGTTTAAGATTAATACTGCGCCATTCTCTAGTAGTATAGTAATACCTTTAAAGATAATTTTCTCGATCTCTAGGGGATCGAAGCACATATTAACTCCTTCATCTATCGGCTCAAATTTCTTGCCGATATAATCGACTTCGCCCACGTTTTTTACATATTCACCACGGCTATAAATGGCGATAGTGAGGTCGGTAATTGGATGTAGCTGAAACTCTATAGATGAGAATTTTATTTTATATCCATGTTCTATACATTTGCTGTATAGCGACTTGGAGATGTCTTTAATATCGCTTAAGGATATATTTTTATTCATGAAAGGTTCCTCCTATTGGACTTGATAATATAATTATAACATATAATATAAAAAAGTGGTAGGGAAAACATGTATATGAAAGTTTATAGAGTTTTTTGAAGAATTAATCCTGCTTTGTTTTTTTGGCGAGTTTAGCTGATGCGAGCTTGTAAAAATTTGTAGATTTGTGTATAATTTAATTATGTTTATGTCTTTTTTAACTTGGTGGTATGGGAAAGGGCTAGCTTGGCGTGCTGAGAGAATTTTAGATGGAATTGAACGCTCGATTGATACTTTTTCGCTTGGTCTTTTAGTAAAAACTTGGTTTGCGCCTTTTCGACAAATTGATGCTTTAGGTGTTTCGAACGCTTCAATTGAAGTTCGAATTAAGAAGTTTTTTGATAAGCTTTTTTCTCGGTTCATTGGTGCTTTTTTACGAACGATAATAATGATAATTGGTGTATTTTTTATTAGCTTTAAAGCAATTTGGGGTTTAATAATGTTAATTTTATGGTTGATTTCACCAGTTTTACCAATTATTCTTGCTGTAATTTTTACAACTGGTTGGACGCCGAAAATTATTCCAAAAATTAAGGACGATTTTAAAAATTGGCAAAAAAATACTCCATCAAAAGAAGTTAAACCAATTAAAACAAAAAGGAGTTGGTTCTTATGATTTTTGATTACAATGATTTGCGCGCAAAAAAATCCCGTTTAATGAACGGGCTTAGGGGATTTTTATTTCTATTTAAGATTTTAAAAATTGTTGGAATTTTGAGTGGATTCTGTTTAGTTTTAATGGATTCGGCTCTTGGCTGGCTAATTTTAGCATTTTCATCAATAATCACAATTTTAGTTCATTGGTGGAACGGAGAGCTTCATAGGTTGGAGCCAACAAAAGATTTAAATATTGAAGGACAGTTAGCTAGTAATATTTTAGGAAAACTTTCGAAAAATCCAACAAGCGAGCAGATTGCAAAAGTAGTTTTAGAAAGTTCTGGTGGAAAGTTTATTGTTTCACGCTTTGGACTTGGAAAAACTACGATTGAAAGTTTGGTTCAGATTCCACAAAATTCACCTGAAAATATTTTTCAAACTGCACTACAAATTCAGCAAAAGTTAAAAACTAAAACCGTTTCTGGTTCGGTTTTAACTCTTGCAATAATTCGAAATTTTCCAAATTACGAAACGCTTCTTGCGCAGTTTTATCTTGATTTTGAAGATTTAGAGCGTGGTGTTTTGTGGCATGATCATATTTTTTCACTAATAAGTCAATCTAAAATTCCAATTAAAACTGGTGGCATTGCCCGCGATTGGTCGTTTGGTTATACGCCAACCTTGAATCGTTTTGGGGTGAATATTACAAATCAGGTTTCGAACAATATTTTAATGTCTTCAAATTTAGAGCAACATAAAGATTTAGTTTCGAAAATGGTTGAGCAGTTCAGTGGTAATGGAAAACAGAATATTGCCTTGATTGGTGCTGACGGTGTTGGTAAAACTACTGTTGTGAATTCTTTCGCTGCAAAAATTGCAAATGGTAGTGAGAAAATCCCTTCAAATTTAAAATTTAGACAGGTTGTTTCTCTTGATGCTGCATCTTTGATTGCGGCAGCGCCAGGGCGAGGTGAAATAGAGAATTTGCTGAATTATGTTTTGAACGAGGCTTATGCTGCTAAAAATATAATTATTTGTTTTGATAACGCCCAGCTATTTTTTGAAGATGGTGTTGGTTCGGTTGACGTTTCGAATTTACTTCTTCCTATCATTCAGGCTGGTGCTTTAAGGTTAATCTTAACTCTTGATGAACAGAGATTTTTGCAAATTTCAGCAAAGAATCCAGCTCTTGCTCAGGCAATGAATAGGCTGCAGGTTAAACCAGCTAATTACGATGAAACACTGGCGGTTATGCAAGATAAGCTGTTGATTTTCGAACATCAAAATGGTGTGTTTTATCAGTTTCAAGCACTTAAAGAAGCTTTTAAACTAAGCGAAAGATATATATTTGATTTAGAAATGCCAGGGCGGGCAGTGCGCTTGTTAGAGATGGCGGCAGGATTTGCTGATAATAAAATTGTAACGGCGAGCTCAGTTGAAAAAGCGATTGAACAAACAATGAATGTAAAAATCGCTACTGCAAATGTTAATGAAGAGAAAGAAACTTTATTAAACCTTGAAGAATTATTGCACGCCAGAATGGTTGGCCAGGAAAAAGCAGTTTCAGCTGTGGCAAATGCTTTGCGCCGTGCGAGAACTGGTGTTCGAAACCAAAATAGACCAATTGGAACATTTCTATTTCTTGGCCCAACTGGAGTTGGTAAAACAGAGCTTTCGAAGGCGCTTTCAGAAGTTTATTTTAATGGTGAAAATAATATTGTACGTCTTGATTTGAATGAGTTTGTAAACCTTGACGATGTCTCAAGATTGATTGCAGACGGTGCGCGTGACGCGAGTTCTCTAACTGCTCAAATGATGAAAAAGCCTTTCTCGGTTGTTCTTTTAGATGAAATTGAAAAAGCTCACCCAAATGTTTTAACTGCGCTTTTGCAGGTTTTAGATGAAGGTATTTTGAGGGATGAAAAAAACCGTGAGGTTTCATTCCGAGATGCAATTATTATTGCAACATCAAATGCTGGTTCTGAGCGAATTCAAGAACTGATTTCTCGTGGTTATGATTCGACAAGCGCTGAAGAAATCATTGTAAATGACTTAATTGCAAGTCGTGAATTTCGCCCTGAATTTCTGAACCGTTTTGACGAAATTGTCGTTTTTGAACCACTCACAAAAGAAAATCTGATGCAAATTATTGATTTGATGATTGTTGGGGTAAATAAAACTCTTGCTGGTCAAAAAATTACAGTTTCTGTTACGCCAGAAGCTAAAATATTGCTTGCAAATTTAGGTTATGATCCAAAACTTGGTGCTCGACCAATGAGAAGAGTCATTCAGCGAGTTGTGGAAAACACTATCGCGCGAAAAATGCTTTCCGGCGAAGCTCAAGCTGGTTCGAACATCGAAATTACTCCAGAGATAGTTCGACAAAGCTAATATAAAATAAAAATCAGCAGATAGATATTCTTGCTGATTTATTTTTTCAAATTTTGGAGGGCCAGGAGGGGCTCGAACCCTCGACACCCTGCTTAAGAGGCAGGTGCTCTAACCGGCTGAGCTACTGGCCCAATACTCACATTATAGCATATTTAGTTATGAAAAAAAAGACTTTTTGATTATTTTTTTGGCTGAATTTTATAAATATAATGTGCGCCTGATACTCTAAAAGGTTTTAAGTTTTTAATTTCGAAACCATAGCTAATAAAAAGTAGAGGCATTTTTTGAAAATTTGCCTGAATTTGAGCAAGTTTTAGCATTTTTTCAATCCTCTCGGCGTGGCCAAAAGTATAGAATATAGTAATGTTTGAAATTGGGAAGGCTCTCCAAAAATTTTTAAGATAAATTTGGCAGTTTTGTTGTTTTCGAAGTTTAATTTTTGAAATTAAAACTAGAAAAGGGTTAATTTCAAAACCAATAGCTTTTGCGTTAAAATTATTTGCAACTTTTAAAACAACTCCATCGCCGGAACCGATATCTACGAGTATATCTTCTTTAGAAAGATTTATTGTTTCGAAGAGTTTGAAAAGATCTGATTTATGTGTAGGGACATATGGTGCACCAAAAATATAGTTAAAAGAAAAGCGGCAATAATTATGCCGAGAATAGATAATATTGAGTAAAAAATAATTTCCATAAAATAAAATAATTTGGTACCCCCGGTAGGACTCGAACCTACGGCCAGGAGGGTAGAAACCTCTTACTCTAATCCACTGAGCTACGGGGGCGTACCTAAAACAATTATATCAAGTTTTTTTAAAAAAGTCTATATGATTATTTTCTAAAAGCAAAAACCTCCAGAAAATGGAGGCTTGTGCTAAAACAAAAAAGATCAAATGGTGCGGGCGGAGAGAATCGAACTCTCATCACTTGCTTGGAAGGCAGGTATATTAGCCGTTATACGACGCCCGCATGAGATTATTATAACAAACATTTTTTATAAAAGCAAGACTTTTTTGAAAAAATAATGTGTTTATGCTAATATAGTATTATGAAATTAAATGATTATGTTGTAAAATCAAGTCTTGAAGAAGTTTCTCATTCTAGTGGATACGCTAAAGCTCAGTCTGGTGGAAGAATTGGTGCTGCAAGCTCACAAAGTTTTGCGCAGCGCCAAGCGATTGATTATAGAAATTCTAAAGTGCGCTCATATCGAGATTCTCAACTTGGTCAATTAAGGATGGCGCAAAAAACTAAAATGGAAAGTTCAAGATCGGCTCTTGATCAGATTAGAGCCAAAAGAGAAGAAAGGGCTTCAAATTATTCGCAGCAAAATTTAAATAGGCAAAAAAATACACTTTCGAATGGTCAAATTGATCAATCAACAAAAATAAGAATGACGAAAAGTGGTTTTGGTGAGGTTCAACAAACCGGAATGGCGGGTTTTTACGGTTCGCAAACTCCGAGTTCTCAAAATGTTGTGCGAAGTTTTCGCCCACAAATTAAGCCAAAATTTTAAAGCTTGATTTTCAAGTTTTTATGTGTTAAAATGGTTGAAGTTATGGCGGATGTAGCTCAGCTGGTTAGAGCGCTGGTTTGTGGCACCGGAGGCCGTGGGTTCGAGCCCCATCATTCGCCCCAAGTAAATTTGAGCTTAGGGCTCTTTTTTATTTGACCAAAATTTAAAAGTGTGATATAGTATTATATAGATTTTTACCGAGGAGGTACATAATATGGTAAAGTTGAACCTTATAAAGATTGATAATTCGAAGGAAATGCTTGATATCTTCAAGAATGATTTGAATGAATTTATAGCTTATCACCCTTTGTTTTGTGAAAGTATTTTTTCGCGCCGCAGGATTAAATTGATTGACGCTATTAGATTTTCATTAATCCAAGCTGCTGAAACTTTGATTGGAGAAGATTGTGGAACGGAAAGTTCTGATGTTGATATTGAATTAAAAACAATATTTGAAATTTTAAACGGTGAAAAACTGAGCGGGATTTCTTGTGTTAAGTTTAATTTAAAATTTATTTATTTTCTCGTTAAAAAACTTGAAGATGAACCGACATTTGAGTTTCCTGCTGCGAACTCGGTTCTTAAAAATGCGATAAATTATCGCGAATTGCACAAAGGATTCAACAATTGAATAACTCCCGATTTTCGGGAGTCTTTTAAATTATGAAAATAAAGTTTCAATTTTTGCACCAAGCGAATTTAATCTTTCTGCAAAATCTTCATAGCCGCGATTAATATTGTAAACATCTCTCAAGGTTGAGACTCCTGGCGCGGCAAGCATTGCAATCAAAACTACAACACTTGGGCGAAGGGCGCTTGGCGCAATAACGTCTGCAGGTTTCCATCTTGTTGGGCCAGAAATATAAACACGATGTGGATCAACAAGTTCAATTTTAGCGTTTAATTTTGAAAGCTCAGTAAAGTAAATTGCACGGTTTTCGTAGCTCCAGTCATGAATCAAGGTTCGACCTTCCGCGACAGTTGCGATTAATCCAAGAAAAGGCAAATTATCCATATTTATACCAGGAAATGGTAGTGCGTGAATTTTATCTTTCGCGGCATGCAGTTTTGATTTCTTAACTTTAATATCCACAAGGCGCGTTTTTTTATTTTTCGAAAGATATTCGGGGCTGATTTCGAAATTTGCACCCATTTGTTCGAGGGTTGCGAGCTCAAGCTCGTTGAATTCGATTGGTGCACGTTTGATAGTGATTTCAGAATTTGTAACCAGCGCAACCGCTACGAAAGTTAAAGATTCAATAGGATCTTCGCTTACATAATATTCAACATCTTTCTCAATTTTTGTTAATCCATGAACTTTTAAGGTTGTCGTTCCAATTCCTTCAATTTTAACGCCAAGCTCTTCAAGAAAGAAGCATAAATCTTGCACCATATAGTTTGGGCTAGCATTTCGAATTGTAATTTCTTGACCAGAAAGTGCTGCGGCCATAATTATATTTTCAGTTGTTGTGTCTCCGCGCTCGGTCAAAAGTATTGGCTTCTCAACTTTTTTTGGTTTGTTCGAAACTTTGTAAAAATCAGTTTGTGCTGTAACATTTGCACCAAAATACCTTAATCCAGAGAGGTGAGGCTCAACTGTGCGTGTTCCTAAATTACACCCACCAGAAAAAGGTATTTCGAAGTCTGAATATTGGTGAAGAAGTGGGCCGAGAAACATTAGAATACTGCGTGTTCTTTTGGCAGATTCAACATTCATATTTTCGAAAGATAATTCTTTAGGAGGTGTAATTTCGAGATCGTTTTCATCATTTAGCCATTTAGTTTTTACGCCAATCGAATTTAAAACTTCAATAATTCGATTAACCTCTTCAATTCGAGCAACGCGGCGAAGGACCGTTCTTCCTTTATTTAAAAGAGAAGCACAAAGTAGAGCAACGGCGGCATTTTTTGAGGTTTTAACTTCAATTTCACCAGAAAGTTCGTGACCGCCATGAACACGAAAATTGGTTTTCTTATTTGAATTAACAGATATAATTTCGCTCGAAAGTTCTTCTGAAATTCTCGCAAGCATTTCAATAGTTATATTTTGCTTACCACTTTCAATTCGGTTAATTGCGCTTTGTGAGGTGCCAATTTTTTCAGCAAGCTCAACTTGAGTCAAATTCTTATGTAGGCGGGATTCTTGAATAAGCTTCCCGATTTTTTCTAAATAGGCTTGTTCTTCGTTCATAAAATAATTATATCACTTATGGTATAATAAAAACAAGTTTTCTAAGAATTTTTTTATTTTTTAAAAATATGATATACTTAAAAATATGATATAGCGACGGTTTTTATATTTTTAGTTTCGAAAAGTTTAATTTTTAAGGAGAGTTTTTTATGTTTGATGAAAAGATTTTTGACGTAATTGAAAATGAAGAAAATCGTCAGCGAGAAGGCTTGGAGTTAATTCCAAGCGAGAATTATGTTTCCAGAGAAGTATTAGCAGCGCTTGGTTCAGTCTTAACGAATAAGTATTCTGAAGGATATCCTGGTAGAAGATACTATGGTGGTCAGGAGAACACTGACATCATTGAAAGCTTAGCAATTGAACGCGCAAAACAGCTTTTTAATTGTGATCATGCTAATGTCCAACCACATAGTGGTGCAAATGCTAATGAGGCGGTTTATAATGCTTGGTTAGAAGTTGGCGATACGGTTTTGGGTATGGATTTATCTCAAGGCGGTCATTTAACGCACGGCTCACCAGTAACGCGTAGTGGCAAGATTTATAATTTTGTGCGATATGGTTTGGATGAAAATGGTGAAATTGATTATAAGCAAATTGAAGAATTAGCTGAAAAATATAAGCCAAAAATTATTCTTGTGGGATTTTCTGCATATCCTGGTGAAATTGATTATGCTAAAATTGCTGAAATTGGCAAAAAATATGGAGCAATGTTGATGGCGGATGTAGCACATATTGCTGGATTGATTGCTGGAGGTGTTTCGAAAAACCCATTTGATTACGGTTTTCATGTTGTGACAACTACAACACATAAAACCCTCCGTGGCCCTCGTGGTGGAATGATTCTTTCGAATGGGAAGGTAGGTAATCCGCTCAAAAAACCAGAAAAAACTCTCGAGAATCTCCCAACTTTAATAGATCGTAGTGTCTTTCCAGGAACGCAAGGTGGCCCACAAATGCATTCAATTGCAGCAAAAGCAGTTTCTTTTTATGAAGCACTTCAGCCCGAATTTAAAATTTATGCTCAACAGGTAATAAAGAATGCTCATTTTTTGGCCGAAGAACTTTCGAAAAGAGGTTTCAAACTCGTGACCGGAGGCACAAAAAATCACTTAATTTTAATTGATATTTATGCGAGTTTTGGAATTGATGGGAAAGTTGCCGAATGCGCAATGGATGCGATTGGCCTAACTTTGAACGCTAATTCGATTCCTAATGATACTTTGTCTATGTTTGCGCCAAGCGGGATCCGACTTGGAACGCCGGCTGTAACTTCGCGTGGGATGAAGGAAGCCGAGATGGCGAAAATTGCTGAATGGATGGAGCTTGCGATTAAGTGTCGTGAAGATTCTAAAAAACTTGCCGAAATTAAAAAAGAAGTTGCAGATTTTGCTAGAAATTTTCCGTTACCGAGCGATTTATAGATAGTTTTTAATATTTCGAAAAGCTAAAAGCTATGATATAATAGACTTATCATGGGTATGGTTTTTTCAAGATTTAAAAAGTTCTACTCTAAAATTGCTTTTCTGGGAATTATTTCAGGATTTTTAACTATTGTTTTTTTAACAATTTCGAAAGCCTCAATCTGGTTTGATGAGGCTTTTTCGGCTTATATAATTCGTTTCAATTTTGCTGAAATTTGGCATTACACATCTGTTGATGTTCATCCGCCACTTTACTATTTTTTATTGAAAATTTGGAGTGTATTTTTCGGCTCTAGCGACTTTGCATTAAGGAGTTTATCTGCATTTTTTGGTGTTTTAACCATAATTTTGGCATATTTTTTAGTAAAAAGACTTTATAATAAGAAAATTGCACTATTGGCGAGCGGTTTTCTTGCAATTTCACCGATGTTAATTAGATATTCGCAGGAAGCCAGAATGTATACGATGGTAGCATTTTTAAGTATTTTAACGGTGAGGGCCTTTTATGAAGCTTGGGTTGTTGAAAATACGATGAAAAATAAGAAAAAATGGCGAATAATTTATATTATTGCTGTTTGTGCTGGAATTTGGACACAGTATCTCTATGCTTTGATTCCAATTTCGTTATGGATTTTTAGAGTAGTTTATATTTCGAATAATCAAGAAAAAAACAATAGGTTTAATCTTTTTAGTTATTTGAAGTTTCGAAAGCAGAAGCATAATATAAAAAAGTTTTTTAGTAATTTTTTTGCTGAAAAATGGCTTTCCTCGCATTTGATTGTTGCGTTTTTGTATATTCCTTGGATTCCATTTTTCATTTCGCAAGCTACTTATGTTAAAGCTAAGTTTTGGATTCCTGCACTTGATTTTACAACAATACCAAATATGGTATCGAATTTCTTTTTTTATCTTGATGCTGGCAAAACTAACGGTTGGCTATCCTTGATAGCTATGGTTATTCTTCTGATTATTGCAATTTTTGCATTCGAAAAGTGGAGGAGTGAAAAAAATAATAGTATTTTCTGGCTGATTTTTTCGGTATCGGTGATTCCTATATTTTTGCTTTATATCGCAAGTTTACCGCCATTTAGTTCAATTTTTGTTGACAGATATTTGCTTATGGCTGAAGTTTTTGTGTCGATTTTAATGGCAATTATTGCGGTTAAACTTTTCGAAAATAAAAAGAGTGTTTCAATTTTATTGATTATTTTGATTATTTTTTCGCATATTTTTGGAATTTTCCAGCTTAATTTGCAAAAGGGTATTTCTAAAAATGGTGGAGAAATTACTGAAATTCGCCAAGCGATTGAAAAGGTTCGAAATAAAAAAAATAATGCAGCAATTGTTGTTGGCGGATTTTTATATTATTCGGCAGCACAATATTCTAATAATGAAAGTAAAATTTGGTTTTACGGTGAACCACCAATTTATCGTTCTGGTGATATGATTCGAGCTGATTACACTCCAAAAATTGAGCATGATAGTAGTTTCTTGAATAATAAAGAGTTTTTTATAATTTCCCCGTATAACAGTGCTGATAAAAAATCGCCAATTTCTGGTTATAATTTTTCAGAGGAAATGGACTATAACAATTCATTAAACGGTGATCCTTTATATAAAATTTTAAAATTTATTAAAAAATAGTCTTCACAAAATAAAAAAAGTGTGGTATAATTTATTTATTAAGCACCCGTAGCTCAACTGGATAGAGTACCTGGCTTCGAACCAGGCGGTTGTAGGTTCAAATCCTGCCGGGTGTACCACAGTTTTTCTCGCTTTTGGCGGGTTTTTATTTTTTATGATATAATTGATTTATATGAAGGAAATAATTTTCGAAAATCTAAAAATTCAGCAAGGTATTGATTTTGGCAAACTTACAACTATAAAAATTAGTGGAAAAGCTCATTTTTTTACGGTAGTAAAAAATATTGAAAATTTTAAGAACGCGATTAAGTTTTCAGAAAAAAATAATTTGCCGATTTTTATTCTTGGTGGTGGAAGTAACACGATTGTAAAGAATCAAAACTTTGCAGGAATAGTTATAAAAAATGAAATTAAAGGTTTTGAAAAGGTTTTCGAAAATAATGAAAGTGCTGAATTCTGTATAAAATCTGGTGAAAATTGGCATAATTTTGTTAACTTTGCAGTTTCGAAAGGTTTTAGCGGCTGTGAGGCTATGGCAATGATTCCCGGAACAGTCGGAGCTCTACCAATCCAGAATGTTGGTGCATATGGCCAGGAAATTGCTGATATTTTGAAAAGTGTTAAAGTTTTCGAAATCTCAACTGGTAAAATTAAAACTTTATTAAAAAGTGAATGTGATTTTGCTTACCGTGATAGTATTTTTAAGAATGATGCTAAAGGAAAATATTTTATCGTTTCGGTGAATTTGAAGCTTTCAAAATCTCAACCAGAAATGCCTGAGTACAAGGTTTTAAAGGAGAAACTTGAGAATATTGGCAAAAATAAAGAAAATCTAACAGCTAAAGATATAATGAACGCGGTAATTGAAATTCGTTCAAAAAAATTGCCAGACCCAGAGGAAATCCCAAATTCTGGGAGTTTTTTCAAGAATGTGATAATCTCGAAAGAAAAAGCTGCAGAGATTTGTAAAAAATATCAAAATGTACCACTCTTTGAAGTTGGTGAAAAATACAAAATTGCAACTGGCTGGCTTATTGAGCAAACAGGCTTGAAGGGAAAAGAATTTTTTGGAATAAAAGTTTATCCAGAAAATGCTTTAGTTCTAACAAATATTTCAGCTAAAAACTATGATGAGCTGGCTAAAGCAAGAAAAATGATTCAGGATAGGGTTTTTGAAAAATTTGGCTTAAAAATTGAACAAGAACCGCTGGAAATTTAATAAAAATTAAAACGACATTCTTGATT
>CAURDS010000003.1:0-108626 GCA_963524215.1 uncultured Saccharimonas sp. (SeqCode)
CGTTAATCCTGAGCCAGGATCAAACTCTCCATAAAAAGAATTATCAAATTGATAAATCTATAAAATAGACTGACGATAAATTTGCACAATTAAATTGTTAAAGTTCAGTTTTATTCAACCTCGCTTTTTGCTCCGCGCGCTGAACTATTAACCATTATACTCAATAGATTTTTAAAAGTCAACACTTTTTTAAAAGAAAATTTAGAAAAAATTAAATAGGCCTTGGAAGCCTATCTAATTTAGTCTATAACCCGAGTAAAAATGCCGTATATCCAATAAAAATTCCAATAACTGAGCCAACAGCAACTTCTAGCGGAGTATGACCTTTAACAACTCGGACTTTTTTAATTTTTAAATTCTGTTTTTCAATAATTTCATTAATTCTTTGTGCTTGAATACCATTCGAAAATCGCACTTTCATTGAATCATATATTACTATCATCGCAAATACAAAAGCTAAACCAAAAATTGAAGAATAAACACCCTCATGTAAACCAACAAGTGTTGCTAGCGCAATCACCACTGAACTGTGAGAACTTGGCATCCCACCACTCTCAGTGATGATTCGCTTAAATTTTGCGCTTTTATCTTTTCGAATTTCTAGAATATATTTAGCACCTTGCGCAATTACCCACGCCAACACGAAAACTACTAAATATCTTGGCATTATTCTTCCTCTCGACTTTCTTCCATTAAACCAACACTTGCCACGGTATCATTGTCAGAAAGTTTCATAATTCGAACACCTTGCGTCGTGCGACCAAGTGTTGGAATATCTTTAACAGCAACTCGAATTGTTTGACCACCGCTTGAAATCATTAACGCATCAGAAACAGCCTCTGGCAAAGTTTGAACTGAAACGATTGGACCAGTTTTTGCGGTTACAATTGCGGCTTTAACACCAATTCCGCCACGATGTTTAACTTCAAAATTCGAAACTTTTGTTGCTTTTCCGTAACCATTTGCTGAAATCACAAGAAGTTTTTGTGTTCCATCCTTTGCAACATCCATTCCAACAACGCTATCATTTGGTCGAAGTCGAACACCACGGACACCACGAGCCGCACGGCCCATTGCTCGGACATCATTTTCATTAAAGCGAACAGCTTGACCAGCTGATGTTGAAACGATAATATCACTCTGACCATCAGTTTTTTGAATCCAACGGAGCTCATCGCCTTCATCAAGATTAATTGCATTCAAACCATTTGTTCGAATATTCGCAAAATCTTTAAGTGCTGTCTTTTTTACAGTACCCTTTACAGTAGCCATAAAGAGGTAATCTTCTGTACTACTATTTTGTTCAAGCTTAATAATTGATGTAATTTTTTCTTCAGGTTGGAGTTGTAGTAGATTTACCGCAGCCACACCTTTAGCTTGAAGGCTTGCAGCAGGAACCTCGTAAGCTTTAAGTCTAAATACTCGACCTTTATTTGTGAAGAATAGCAACCAATCATGCGTACTTGCTGGAATTAATTGATCAATAATATCTTGATCTTTTGTTGTCATTCCACGCTTACCTTTTCCGCCACGATTTTGGCGACGATAATCTGCAAGTAGAGTTCGCTTAATATAGTTTTCACCAGTTAGAAGAATCACACTTTCTTCTTCAGGGATAAGCTCTTCATCTGAGAATTTACCAAGTTCATGATTGATAACCTTGGTTTTACGCTCATCGCCATATTTCTCTTTCATTTCGAGAAGTTCTTCTTTAATAATTCGAAGAATTTCATTCTCATCAGCAAGAATTGCCTCAAGCTCGCCAATAAGTTTCAAGAGAGCAGAAAGTTCAGCTTCAATTGCTTCGCGTTCCAATCCAGTCAATCGGCGAAGTTGCATCGCAAGAATTGCTTTTGCTTGAATTTCAGTTAATCCGAATTTTTCACACAAAGCTTTTTCGGCAATATCTGTAGTTTTCGAAGCTCGAATCGTTGCAATAACTTCATCAATATGATCAAGCGCAATCTTCAAACCTTCTAAAATATGTGCACGAGCTTTTGCTTTTTTAAGTTCGAATTCTGTTCGGCGACGCACAACATTTCGGCGATGCTTTACGAACTCATCAAGCATTTCTTTTAAGCCAAGCACTCGTGGCTGAACGCCATCAACCAAAGCAAGCATATTGTAATGGAAGTTTGATTGAAGTGGAGTTAATTTGTAGAGCTGATTGAGAACCTTCTTTGGATACGCATCCTTTTTAAGATCTATTACAATCTTAACCGTTCCACGCGCAGATTCATCTCGAAGGTCAGCAATTGTTGTAATTTTCTTTTCTTTAACTAGATCTGCAATCTTCTCGATTAATGAAGCCTTATTAACATTATATGGAATTTCTGAAACTACAATTTGATGACGACCACGTTTAGTTTCAACGATTTCAGCAACTGCACGCATAGTAACGCTTCCGCGACCAGTTCGATAAGCTTGAATCATTGGAGCTCCACCATAAACTACCGCACCTGTCGGGAAGTCTGGGCCTTTGACATATTTCATTAAATCTTCAAGCTTGGCTTCTGGATTATTAATTAGCTCAACAGTTGCATCAACAATTTCGCTCAAATTATGAGTCGGAATGCTTGTTGCCATACCAACTGCAATACCCATTTGACCATTCAAGAGAAGGTTTGGTAATTTAGCCGGAAGAACTGAAGGCTCGCTTTCAGACCCATCATAGTTTAGTCGAAAATCAACCGTATCTTTATCGAGATCGTTTAGTAAAATATCACCAATTCGACCAAGCCTTGCTTCAGTATAACGCATAGCGGCTGCAGGATCGCCATCCATTGAACCGAAGTTTCCCTGACCTTCAACAAGAGGATATCGCATTACCCAATCTTGCGCCAAACGAACCATCGAATCATAAATGGAGCTATCACCGTGCGGGTGATATTTACCCATTACGTCACCAACGATACGCGCAGACTTCTTAAATGAAGAGCCTGGTCGAACACCCATTTCACCCATCGTATAAAGAACACGACGATGAACTGGTTTCATTCCATCTCGAACATCAGGCAATGCACGGTCAATAATAACAGACATTGAATAACGAAGAAATGAATCCTCCATTACATCTTCAACTGTGCGATATTCCAAAACTTTCGAATGATTTTGCTGTTCGATAATTTCACCTTCAAGAGGTTTTTTATTTTCATCTTCCATAATTAAACATCCAATTCTTCAAGGTTAACATATTTCGCATTTGTCTGAATGAAGCTCTTTCGCATTGAGACTTCACTTCCCATCAACTTCGTGAAAATTGCATCTGCACGCTCAGCATCTTCAAGCTTTAATTGAATTAAGACACGATTTTCTGGATTCATTGTTGTTTCCCAGAGTTGTGTTGCATCCATTTCACCAAGACCCTTATATCGCTGAATTCCCGTTAGACCAGCCTGTTTGATCTCATTGTCTTCTGGATTAATTTGTGTTCCACGGGCTTTTCTCTCTTCAATTAATTCTTTAATTTTCGCGTCACGTTCTTCATCGCTATAAACATAATAGTATTTATTTCCTGAACCCTTTAATAAGAATAGCGGAGGTTTCGCAAGATAGATGTGTCCACCCTCAACAACTTCACGCATATATCGAAAAAAGAAAGTCATTAAAAGCGTTGCGATATGACTTCCGTCAACATCGGCATCGGTCATAATAATGATTCGGTGATATCGCAAGCCAGAAATATCGAATTGTTCTCCAATCCCAACACCCATTCCTTTAATTAACGAAACAATCTCATTATTTGCTAGCATCTTATCTAGACGGGCGCGCTCAGTATTTAGAACTTTACCCCTTAGCGGTAAAATAGCTTGAGTCCTAGAATCGCGACCGCTTTTAGCCGAACCGCCCGCTGAATCTCCCTCAACAATATAAAGTTCGCATTCTTCTGGTTTTTTCGAAGAGCAATCCGCAAGTTTTCCCGGCAGATTCAAGCCGTCCAAAACACCTTTTCGAATCACGTTTTCGCGAGCTGCACGAGCTGCTTTTCGAGCCCGAGCTGCAAGGAGAGCTTTGTTTACAATTTTTTTAGCAACAGCTGGATTTTCATCAAGATAGTAGCCAAAATACTCATTCATTACTTGCTGAACATACCGGCGAACCTCTGGATTACCAAGCTTGTTTTTAGTTTGCCCTTCAAATTGTGGGTCTGGCAATTTCACTAAGATAATCGCAGTTAAGCCCTCACGAATATCATCACCAGAAAGGTTTTCTTCCTTCTCTTTTAAAAGATTATTCTTGCGAGCGTATTCGTTAATTGTTTGAGTTAAAGAACTTCGAAAACCAACAACATGAGTTCCACCATCTGGGTTAATCACATTGTTTGCAAAAGCACGAACATTCTCATTATAGCTATCGTTATATTGAATAGCTACTTCAACCATTGAATCTTCAACTTGTTTCTCAACATAAAATGGTTGCTCAGAAAGAACTTCTTTACCAACATTTAAACTTTTAACGTAGCTCTGAATCCCTCCTTCGAAATAGAAAGCTTGCCGTTCACCAGTTCGTTCGTCATCAACTTGAGTATAAATTCCTTTTGTTAGATATGATTGATGACGGAGATAATTAACAACCCATTTATAATCAAAAGTTACAGTTTCTTTAAAAATTGTTGGGTCTGGGTAAAAAGTTACGCTTGTTCCATCTTCGCGGTCAGTTTTGCCGAGTTTCTTAAGTTCAGTAGTTGGAACACCTCGCTCAAATTCAATCCGATAAAGTTGGCCTTTTTTGACAACTTCAGCAATCATTTTTGTTGAAAGAGCATTCACAACACTTGAACCCACACCATGCAAACCAGATGAAACCTTATATCCGCCGCCACCGAATTTTCCACCAGCGTGAAGAACAGTTAAGACAGTTTCAAGTGTGCTTTTTCCAGTTTTTGGATGAATATCAACAGGAATACCACGCCCATCATCTGTAATATTAATTCCACCATCCTCTAAAATTCGGACAATAACTTTTGTGCCGTAGCCAGCAATTGCTTCGTCAATAGAGTTATCGGCAATTTCTTTAATAAGATGATGAACACCATCATAACCGGTTGAGCCGATATACATTCCGGGGCGCTTTCGAACAGGTTCAAGGCCCTCAAGAACTTGAATCTGGGAACCGTCGTAATTATTTTCTTTTTGTTTAGACATTCTTACCTCTCATTCAGAACTTCCATAAATAAAATTTATATCTGTATTATACCTTATTTTATAAAAAAATTCAAATAAAGCTTATTTTTTTATAAAAAATATGCTAAAATATAAGCATTAAGTTAAAAGGTGGGATATGTTTAAAGATATTATTTTAGGTTATTACCGCAGCCCTTCTGTGGGTAAAAAAATACAAGATTATAAAAGAAAACTAGAAAATGATTTAAAATGGTGGATTTTTAATATTTTTGCTATTATTTTTGTATTATTTACAATATTTTTAACTAATATCCTACCTTCGAAAACTATATCTAATAATATAGTCAAAAAAACATCACTAAATCCTAACCTAACTTATAATGTAAAATCAACAGCAAAACGCCCGCTTCAGCCTAAAGACATTATTTCTTACACATTAACCGTGACCAATAATTCAAAAATGGTTCAGGATTCAAGTTTTGAAGTCAACATATCAGATATACTAGAATATGCCGACTTTCTTGATGGCGGAGACTATAAAATCAAAGATGGTATAATATATTGGAATAATTCTAGTATTAAGCCTGGAGAATCAAAAAGCAAATTTTTTGCAATAAAAATTAAAGACAGAATCCCAACCTTTAAACAACAGGGTGAGTCATTTGATTGCTTTATTAAATTAAATTTTGGTGAAGTTTTGAAAACCCCAATAAAATGTCCTTTTATAAAAAATATTGATTACTTCTTAAATTCAATCCCAGCTCTTGAGCAATATGCAATTTTACTATTTTTAATTGTTATATTTTTTATATCAATAATTATGACACTTCGTACAAATTTATTATACAAAGAAATACGCTATTTTAGTCAATATTCAGGAGAAATGAAATAATGAAAAATAATCAAACTTACCAAAAGATATTAGATTTCATACATAAAGATTTGAATTTCAAAAATAATCTTTTTCGAAGTATTTTTCACTCTAGCGTTTTAGATTTTTTACTAAATATTGTCGAAAAAATAATAAAGCCAAAAGTACTTTTTATATCAATAATATTATCGTTAATTATTTATTACTCCGTTCTTTATATTTCAATGCTTAACGGATTCTCTACAAGATCAGAGATTTTGATATACTTAATATCAACATTATTCATCTTTTTGTCTCTTATAAGATTAGTCAAAAATAAAATCAGGTAGCTACTAACTACCTGATTTTAAATATAACCTCGCTGTCATCAACTTTTTTATAGTTATTCTTAGCGATATTCAAAGAACTATTACTTAAATTATTAGAGGTTCTCGTAGTTCTTATGTCCTGAATTACAGAATCATTTTGAATTTGTTGCGGCTTAATATTTTGCTGAACTTGTGGATTATTTAAATTATTTGCACTATAAGAACTTACACTTTGGTTCTGCATAATGTTTTTCTGAAAAGTTCTCGCTAAATTACTCTTTAAAGGAACCTCTGGTTGATTTTGTTGAATATTAGAATTTGAATTATTGTTCCTTATTTCATCCCTCTTTTTTAGCCAATCATCCAAAAATGAATCTTTTTTAATACTGCCATCAGGATCATTCAGATTAGCATTAGCATTATTAGAGACGCCCGAGAACGCCCTTTCCTGCCAACTAACTTGATTTTTTTGTTGCGTCTGAGTTTGGTGTAGCTGCGGCTGAGATGAATTAGCACCATGATTAACACTCAAACGCCTTCGAATTTCATCTTCAACAATAGCTCGAGGACGACCATATTTTGAAGCTGAATATTTTCGAAGTCCTTCACGAATCTCCGGATTAGATTTACCAAAAGGAGGCAAAAGTTTCATTGTGAATGGAGCTGATGGGAACCCATTAACTAAAACTGTCGTGATTGAATTATAATTAGGCGTTTTAGTTAAATCTTCAGCGGTAAATGTTGGCGTGAAGGCCTTTTGAAGGACTTCCGCGTCATCAATACCAATCCTACCAACAATCTTGTTAGGAACGTTACCAAAAATAGCACCCTTAATTGAATCTTTCAACTGAGTTGTAAACTGGTTTGCTAAAATTAAATTCAGGCGATATTTTCGAGCTTCAGACAAAATAGACTCAAAAGAATCGGTTGCAAAGTTTTGAAACTCATCAACAAATAGACAAAAATCTTTTCGCTGGTCTTCAGGTATATCTGCGCGACTCATTGCCGCTGTTTGAAACTTCATCACAAAAACCATACCAAGGAGTTTTGCTGCTGCCTCTCCAAGTTTACCTTTCGAAAGATTTACGAGCAAAATCTTATTGTTATCCATAACTTCGCGAATACTAAATGCACTCTTTTTTTGGCCAATAATATTATTAACCAAGCCACTTTCGAATGGCGCCCATTTAGAAACAACCCAAGAAACAAGTTCTCCTGCGTCATTAGATTTTTGCGAAGCTGGCCATTCTTTTGTCCAGAAGTCGATTGCGCGCTGATTTCGAAGGTACTTAATTTTTTGCTTTGCAAACTCTGGGTCAACAAGGACTTTTGGAATATCCATAAAAGTTCCTCCATCCGGGTCACTCATTAGTAGTAATGCCGCATTTCGAACAATATTCTCCATTCGAGGGCCAACAACACCAGTGTTTCCCGGATCATAGAGAGATTTTAGCATTGAATTAGTCTCGGAAATCACAAAATCCATCTCTTCAGGACTTGAGGCCTCAAAAATATTGAAACCAAGTGGATTCTCGGTATCACTCGGATCAAAATAAATCACATCGTCCATTCGCGATTGAGGAATCATCCCAATTAATTCTTCGACAGAATCTCCGTGCGGATCAATAAAACAAAAACCTCGTCCATCCATTATATCTTGATAAGCCAAATTCTCAAGGAGCTTAGATTTCCCCATACCAGTCTGACCAATGATGTATGTATGACGGCGGCGATCATTAACTCCAAGGCGAATTTGCTTTTCAACACCGCGGAATTCATTCACTCCAATCAATAAACCTTCTTTCATTGGCTCAGTTGGACCATCAACTTGCCGAATTCTTTGACGCTCAATTTTGCCCGTTGGAATTAAATTTTGATTTGGTAAGTGAAAAATTGTTGAAAGTTCAACACTATTCAAAATATTCTGATTTGTACTTTGAGGGAAAAACCGAAAAATATAAGCAGTAACTAATTCGTCAATATTATTAGTCATATTAAATTTGAAGCCATTGTATCGAGGTGAATCAAATAAAGAAAATGCCGAGACGATAGATTGTAAGATTGCTTGACTTTTCGAAGCCGTTGAAGAAGAAGTTACCACCCGAGTTAAAACTTCATAACCTGGATATTTAGTTTTATCTTCAATTGCTTGGATTTCTTCATTTTCTAGAGCCGTAAGCTGTGGATATTCGGTGCTCGAAGTTAAACCATATGTAGGTGGTTTCCACAAAGCCTCCATAATATCAAGTACGGCTGTAGTATTATTATTTTTCTTACCTTTACCCTTTCGAATTGACTCAACCTTTTCATTAGATTTAAGAGTCCAGCTCTCAGGTGCAGGCCTGAACATAATTTGGATAGCTGCTCCATCTCCACGTTCAACACCGCTCAAAGCATCTAATAATGCCCGGGCAGCATCACGGCGGCTTTCTTGATACGTTGCAATTGGATAAAAATAGTCTTTTTTAAGTTCAAATTCACCACCAATCACGCCTTGCATCTTTCCTTGTTGAGAAAAAATATTTTCCATTTCAACTTCTTCAAGACGAGCCGCTGGGTATGCAGCAGAAATTGCTTGCTTGATAGTTTCGGTCAAAACTGCAGGAACGACCGCATAATACCGAATAAGACCATCACTTGCAACAATTTCGAAAGAAATATGTCTCTGACCATAAAGTTTAGTTTTAAACCCTTTCGTTGCAGTGCTTGCGATAATATTATACATTGTTTGAGCTTCAGAAAGAACTTCATCTACAACATCCCGCTCATCACGACCACCAACCTCAAGGTCATCACTTGGTGGTGGAAGGTGAATTCGAATTGGCACCATTTTTAAACCACGCTCATAATTTTTCGCCTCTTGAACCATTCTTTTATATTGATCAAAAGCAAAATAAGAAGCCACGCAAATAATTACAAAGCTAATAAATAATATTATCCAAATTCCCATTACTTCCCACCATTTATAATTCTGTTATATCTTTTTTTCAAATAGTCTATCTGCATTTCTTTAAATCGAATTTCACGAGCATATGGATCACCCTTAGTCTCAACTATCATCTTCTTCAAATCTTTCACCCATTCATCTTCCATGAGGTCGATATCTCTTGCAGTAGCTGGAACTACGGCTACCGGGCTGTTTGATGATGATTGCTGGACCGCTGGCAAAATAGCTTGTGAAATTGGCTGCTGAGAATCTTGATTCGAAAAAGCTTGCATAGCTTCGGCTCTAGCCTTATCACTATCAATTCTGTTTATATTTTGCTCAAAGCCAAAATTCCCCACTTCGTGAGGATTATTTGTTGGTTGCGATTGAGCTTCAAAAACTCGTGGAATTTCAAGATTTTTTTGCGGTTCCATATATAACTATTATATCACAAACGTTAGCGTTTTGAAATGTAAATTATTGCGATTGTTTCAATAATTATCAATAATAATATTTCGAATATTCCGACTCCGCCGGTGGATTGTTTTGCTATAATTCCAATTGGAGCAAAAGCGAGCTCAGCAGAATATTTCAAAAAGAAAGCTGGATTTTTTTCTTGTTTTTTTAGTGAAGGCTGGCCCTTTCTGACTAAAGAATATGCAAGCGAAAAAACCCGATGTGAAGAATATAAAAATATCGCAATAATACCAAGAAAAACCAAATATATCATTGCAAATAATGTGAGGATCCCAACTGGACCAACTTTATTAGGAGAAGTTTGAGTGAGCATTAAAAAAATACCAACACCCGACAACCCAGACAGACTAAAAATAATTTTTGAAATCATAATATAATACCATTTTGTTAGATTCAGCCCAAAGAGTAAGCAAGTATAAATGGTAAGCAAGTAGAATGCCATCATAACAAAATTAATTACTAAAATATGTGGTCTACGGCCTACCTTGATGCCTACTCTTTTGAGCTAGTTGACCGCTTCTCGCAAGGAGAAGCATAGTTATTTTCATTGAGGGTTCCTTGAATATTTTCTTTTGAAAATATAAGTACTTATTAGCCTCAGCGCTCTCTACGCTATTTTTTGCGGAGCTTTTTGGCGTTTCGAAAATAAGTTAAAAATCCAATGATGATTTTATAAACCTTAATTTCAAATCGCCGTTCAAACTCCGTAAAGAATACCGGACAACTCAAAATTATCAAATTTTAAAATTTCTAATGTGCTTGGTGGAATGTACGATAACTATTTTTTATTTTTGCTTTTTATTTCTTTCAAAGCTATTTAAATTGTATCACAACAATTTTAAAAAGTCAATACCATAAGCATAATAAAATGAGTTTTGTTGTACTTTTAACACGTTTAAATCTGTTAATTTTAATGAACAAAAAAATTATACAAAAAAGTCTAAAAAAGTATTGACTTTATGCTTATTTTAGATTATTATAGAGGTAGCTTATGAATAAAAAGTTTATACATGAGCCAAAAATAAAAATTATTTCAAGTGAATTCCGCAGTTCACATAAAACTCTAAAATTAAAAATCAAAAACTCCACATTACTATTTATAAAATGAGCGTTCCTCGCAGTCGCTCATTTTTATTTTTCAAAAAATAAAAAAACATCTTGTATAAAAGATGCTCTTAAGAATATTTTTTGGTGGAGCTGCCGAGAACTGCCCTCGGGTCCAAAAGGTAACATTTTGGCCTTCTACAAGTTTAGTTAATTTTGGTTAAAATTTAATACTTAAAAAATCAACAAAAATATATTAAAAGTTGCGAAAAAAATCTCACTTAAAATTTATCGCGAAAATTTTAAGCTATCAGTGAAAAAAATATGACACTTTTCGAAATACGCACTGCCCCATTTCGAAAAATGGTTGCTAATAAATTAAGCAGCAACTGGTGCTGAAGCTGGAGCAAAGAATGCTGCAACTTTAGCTGCAAAGTTTTTTGCATTTATTTAATACTTTACGCAGTAAACGACTTGCAAACCAAACTGTTAAATTCCTCTTGTCTAAAGCTAATTCAGCCCCAACATACTTACATTATATCATAAAATTGAGATTTTTAAATGCTTATGATAAAATTATTACATTATGGTGAGTAAAGTTATATCGGCCGCGCCAATTGGCTATGAAGCAGAGATTATTGAGGTGGAAGGAGATTCTTCTAAAGGATTACCAAGCCTACAAATTGTCGGAATGGGAAATAAAGCAATCGATGAAGCAAAAGAGCGAGTTCGAAGCGCAATTAAAAACTCAATGTTAGACTTCCCTGCTAAGAAAATTATCATCAATTTAGCACCTGCAGAAATCCCAAAAGACGGAACTTTTTTCGACCTACCTATTGCAATTTCAATTTTAACGCTCTCAAACCAGCTAAAGCAGCACGAATTAAAATCCCGCGCATTTGTTGGCGAGTTATCACTAAACGGAGATCTTAGGCCAATTAAAGGTATTATCAATATTGTCGAAAAGCTTCGAAGCTACGGAATTAAAGAAATTTTCTTACCTATTGAAAATTTAGAAACAAGCTCAATAATAGACGGCGTAAAATTAATTGGCGCAAGAAATCTTAAAGAGATTTTTCTTCATCTTAAAAATGAAAAAATAATAAAAAATGAAGAAAATATTAACACTTTTAAAGATAATAACGATGGCATTATTCTCGATGATATCATTAGTCAAGAACAAGCAAAAAGAGCTCTAACTATCGCGATAGCTGGAAGGCACAATATACTGCTAACTGGCCCTCCAGGAACAGGAAAAACAATGCTTGCCCAAGCCGCTTTAAATCTACTGCCACCGCTTTCGAAAAGTGAGTTATTAGAAGTTTTAAAAATTCACGGTTTAGTTGATGAAATTAGCTCAAATATTTCGAGGCCTTTTCGCACGCCACATCATACCGCAAGTAAAGTCTCCATAATTGGAGGTGGCTCGAAAGCTTTACCTGGCGAAATTAGCCTAGCACACAATGGTGTTCTATTCTTAGATGAAATGCCAGAATTTCCTAAATCTATACTCGAAAGCTTACGACAACCGTTAGAAGACAGAAAAATAACCATAACTCGTACAAATCGAAAAAGCTCTTATCCTGCAAATTTTATGCTTATTGCGACAATGAATCCCTGCCCTTGCGGTTTTTATGGAGACGCAACAAAGGAGTGCACTTGTTCATCCACCCAAATTCTTAATTACCAAAGAAAGCTTTCTGGACCATTAATGGACAGAATTGATATGCTTGTTAATGTAGATAGAATACATAACAAAAATCTTCTTTCAAAGAATAACAACCGAAATTCTGAACATGCTAATGCTAAAAAACAGATAGAGATGTCGTTAGAATTACAGCATAAGCGTTATGATAGTAGTAATTTATACAACAGTATGGTTAAAACTAATGATGTAAAAAATAAATTTAATATTTCGAAAGAAGCTGAAGATCTATTAAATTTAGCAACATCAAAGCTTGATCTATCCGCTCGAGCATTTCTAAAGATACTTAAAGTTTCACGCACAATTGCAGACCTTGATTTATCAAAAGATATCAAAGTAAATCATATTAGCGAAGCTCTACAATATCGTCATAAAAATGAAAATTAAGTAAAATACTTGATTTATTTTAAAAAATTTGATAAAATAATATGCGAGTAAATTGCTGAAAAATAGCAATTCGAAAGGAAGGAAAATTATTAGCAAAAAAATTCGAATAAACGAAGAAATTCGCGCTCGCGAAGTTCGCGTTATCGGTCAAAGTGGCGAACAACTTGGAATTATGAGTTCGAAAGAGGCCTTTAATCTTGCTCAAGAAGCAGGACTAGATCTTGTAGAAATCTCACCAAACGCTGAACCACCTGTTGTTAAAATTATTGATTGGGGTAAATTCCAATATCAAAAAATGAAAGAGCAACAGAAGAATAAGCGTAAAGCTAAACAAGTTGAACTTAAACAAATGCGCTTTGGGCTAAAAATTGGTTCTGGAGACCTAGATATAAAACTTCGAAAAGTTAAAAAATTCTTGTCTGCAGGAAATAAAGTTAAGATTCAAATTGTTTTCAAGGGTCGAGAAATGGCTCATAAAGAAATTGGATTTGAAATGGCTAATAAAATTATTTCCCTTCTCGAAGAAGAAGCTATAGTCGAGCAAAAACCTCAGATGGCTGGCCGCAATCTGAGTTTGGTAGTAAGGAGTAAATAATGCCTAAATTAAAAACACATAAAGGCACAGCAAAGCGAATGAAGCTTACTGGAAGCGGCAAAGTAGTACGCCGTCGAGCCTTTAAGAATCACATGCTTTCCAAGAAAAGCAAAAGTCGAAAACGACGAATTAATACCACTGCAACCGTAGAAGGAGCAATGGCTAAAAATATTAAACGAGCATTGGGAGTAAAATAATATAATATGCGAGTAAAACGAGGTGTAACAGCACGAGCAAAGCATAAGAAAATCCTAAAAGCAGCTAAAGGTATGCAACATGCGCGAACACGCTCATATCGATTAGCTAAACAAGGCGTAATCCGCTCATTGCAATACGCATATCGTGACCGCCGAAATCGCAAACGAGATCTTCGAGCCCTATGGATTACTCGAATCAATATCGCAGCGCGTGAAAACGGAATCACTTACGGAAAACTTATTGCTGGCTTGAAAGCTAAAAATATTGAGCTTGACCGAAAAGTTCTTGCAGAATTAGCAGTTAGCGAACCAAAAGCTTTTGCGAAAATTGTTGAATCAGTAAAATAATTCTTCAATAAAAGCTAAAAATCACACTTTCGAAAGAGGTGTGATTTTTAGTTTAAAATTAAAAGCTTGTCTGTAAGCCGGGTTCTGTCATGGATAGTCATCTATCTAGTTTAAGAATTACTCCTTAAATCAAGCGGTTATCGAATTATGGCGAGCAACCATTTTTATAATTCTCCTTGCAGCAGACAGGGTTTACCTCTTGCTTCGCGTCACCGCGAGCAACTGTGAGCTCTTACCTCACTCCTTTCACCCTTACCTTTTCAGGCGGTATCGTTTCTGTGGCACTTTCCCTAAGGTTTCCCTCGGTTGTCGTTAACAACTGCCTTGCTCTATACTGCCCGGACTTTCCTCTAATTTTAAATTAGCGACTATCTAACAAGCTATTTTCTATTATATCAAATTTTCACAAATATAAAAAGCCCCACCAACTTTGATATTTTCCCCGCATAAAATTATACGGTGGATACCTCCTCAACCTACTACCACGATAGTAGATCATCATTTGGAGTTCCTCTATCAATGATTATTCAGGAAAAATCATTCGCCAGCAGGGCTTACTTTAATTATACCAATTTTTAAAATAAAAATCCAGCGTTTTAAATTCTACAAACCAAAAATTAGCAAAAAAGCTGAAAATCCTTCAAGAATAAAACTCATTGAGAAATTGATATAATTAGAAATTACGGTAGAAAACAAAAACATTAAAGCTAAAATAAAAATCGAACCATAAGATTCAAGCCTGTCAAAAAAATCTTGAATAAACTCCGGCGCAAATGGTTGAAGAATTTTCGAACCATCTAGCGGTGGAATCGGAATTAAGTTAAAAATCGCCAAACTCAAATTAATTAATGTAAATCTACCAAAAATAGCCGCAATATCACCATGCGATAAGTTTAAAGCATGCATTATCGTAAAAGATATGAGCGCCATTATAAAATTAGATAAAGGACCAGCAAGAGCAACGAGAGCCATACCCCATTTGCCCCATTTAAGCTCCCTAGAATCAACCGGGACAGGTTTTGCGCCACCAATTACAGGAAGATTCGAAAATACACACAATATCGGTAAAATAATACTAATATAAGGGTCTAAATGTGCAATTGGATTTAAAGTTAATCTTCCCTCCCTTTTTGCTGTTTCATCACCCAATAAATAGGCGATAAATCCGTGAGAAAATTCATGAACGATCATTGCTACTAATATTGAAATTATAGATATAAATATTATAAAAACCATATATCTATTATACACCACTTGACCTTTTTTAAAAAATACGTTATAATGGAACAGATTGTAAATATTAAAGTAAAGAGAGTTAAAATGGCAGTATGTGATTTAACAGGAAAAGGAAAGCAACACGGAAACAACGTTAGCTTTTCATTGCGACGCACAAAACGAACTTTTAAGCCAAACATCCAAAAGAAAACTATTATTATTGATGGTAAAAAAGTTCGACTAAATTTGAGCACCGCAGCTATCCGAACTTTGAAGAAAAAAGGTATTCTATAATATTTTTATCTCAAAAGAAAATTCCCACAATTTTGTGGGTTTTTTCTTATATAAAAAAGAGCCTATCTTCGAAAGATTAGCTCTTTAAAAAATATTATTTTGTCCGTTCAATTTTAACTATTGTCATTTTCTCAGGTAAACTCGCAGCCGATTTTACTTTATACTTTGTAGTTTTTTCAACATCAACACCTAGTTCTTTTTCGAAAAGTGTAAAATCAGATTGAGGAACTTCGTAGTTAACACCATCATCAGCATAATGAACGGGAATAATTATTTTTGCATCAGACCTTCTAGCAATATTTGCCGCAGCGGTTGCATCTAGAGTATATCCGCCACCGCCAATCGGTAAAACTAAAATATCCAAAACACCGAGGTTCTCAAGCTGGTCATCAGATAAATTTGGGTCAATATTTCCCAAAATACCAATCCTAACACCGCAAACTTCAACACTATAAATTACAGATTTTTTACCATCTTTGTCTTCATCAATATGCCGTTTTTCTTGATAGCCATTTATAGTAAAATCTGACACTTCATAACTTCCAGGATAGGATATTGAAAGCTTAAAATCTTCATTACCAGTTTTAAACCTCTCCTCAGTGGCAAGCTCAACCCCATCTTTAATAACTAAATCTTTGTCACCAAAAATAGAATGCTTAGGATCAGTTATTAATGAAATCTTTTTTGTAGAAATTACAATACTGTTTGCGCCCTTATATTCAATATCAAACATTATTTACTCCCATTATAATTTTTCAAGTATATTCTCTTTATCAAAGACTATTTTGTAATTATTTTCAAATAACCCTTTTATAAAGGTATCTTGCGTGGTATATCGATAGTAAAAATCTTCCATAGATAAAATCATATAGTTTAGTTCACGGCCTTCTTTTTTCTCAATATCTGAAGCCCAATTCGAAAGCTTTTTATCCTGGTTATTTCCAACTATTAACATATCAATATCCGAATCCATATCATCAACGAAAACTCCAAATAATACAAGAATATCTATTTGTTTTTGAATGCTCTCAACTTCAGACTGCCATCTATCTATAGAAGATATTTTTTTATCAATAGAAGTACTCTCATTCATTTTGATTCCGGCAAATATCGCCCTTAGCGGAAGGTAGTATTTAAACCTCTGGTTCGCTTGATAAAAAATCTTCCTATCTTCTGTTGAGTTTTTTACAACACCAACACTTTCAAGATTGGTTAGTTCTCTCCGAACAGAGTTAACTTGTTCATCAATAATTCGCGATATTTCACGAACATAAAACTTCTCTTCTGGACTATTGAAAAATAGGTTTAAAAGTTTAACCCTCGTTTTTGAACCAAATAGTGCATTTATACTCTGTTCCATAAATCTATTTTACCATATTTTTCAAAAATCAACCAGACCTTTTACAACTTTTTTATACATTTTTTAATTTTCGAAATAATAAATTGTTCAGCATCTTTTAAATCAAGCCACACTATATCTTTATTTCTCTTCATAAAAGTTATCTGTCTTTTAGCTAATCTCCAATCCTGCACAGACATCTTATCAATAAGTTCCTTTTTACCCAATTCTCCATTCAAAAACTTTCGAATTAATGGATAAGCATTTGCTGTCATTGCTTCAGAATTTGGGCCATATTTCTGTTCAACTTTTTTGTATTCTTCGATTATTCCAGAGTTAAAAAAATATTCATTCCTTTTAAAGATTTTTTCTCGGAGCTCTTCGCGATTAGTTGTTATTCCTACAACAATATTATTATACTTATTGTGTTTTTTACAACTTTTACCCTTTTTACTTATGCTTTTTTCTATTGATCGAATTAAATATCGCTTATTCTTATTATTTTCTGGCATTTCGATTTTATTTTCAAAAATATACTTTTGTAAATCTTCGACAGTTCTCTGATTCAGGCCTTTTCGAAAATCACCATCAACTTCACCACCAAAGTCATAATCATATAAAACCGCATCAATATATAATCCAGTTCCGCCAACTAAAAATGGAATTTTACCACGATCTAAAATATCATCAATTTTAGCATAGGCATATTTCTTAAAATCTGCCGCAGTAAAACGCTCCCCAGGCTCAACTAAATCAAAGCCCCAATGAACAACACCTTCTCGCTCCTTAATTGTTGGTTTCGCAGAAGCAATATTAATATCTTTATAAATCGCACGCGAATCAGCAGAAATAATCTCGCCGCCAAAAAGCTTGGCTAATTTTATAGCCAAGCTAGTCTTCCCGCTTGCGGTAGGGCCAGTGATTATAACTAAAGTGTTATTTCTCATATTTTATATTTTTCGAATAAAATCAGCTAAATCTTGAAGAGCAACTTTTTCTTCAATAAATTCACCATCTTTCCTAAAGCGAACACTAACTTCATTATTTTCTTTATCTTTAGGGCCAATAATCAGCTGAACTGGAATTTTCATTGCAGTCGCCTCACGAATTTTCTTTCCTAATGATTCATTGCGTCCATCTACCGAATAGCGAATTTCATTAAATCTAACTGGCGAATCAAGAACAGTGGCTGAAAGAATTTTCGAAACTTCTTCAACATAATCATTTAAAGTATCGTTGATTGTCAAAATTCGAACTTGCTCAGGAGCCGCCCAAAAATCAAACCAGCCAGCTTTATGCTCAATATAAACGCTCATAAACCGCTCAATTGAACCAAGCAAAGCGCAGTGAATCATCACAGGCCGTTCATCTTGGCCTTCAGAATTTTTATATGAAAGTTCGAATCGCTCAGGCTGAACAAAATCAAGCTGAACCGTTGCAACCTGGTGCTCGCGGCCAATTGCATCTGTTGCCATAAAGTCGATTTTTGGCCCGTAAAATGCTGCTTCACCCTCTTCTTCAAAATAATCTAAATTATTTGAAATAACCGCTTTTTTAAGCTGATTTTGTGCGCTTTTCCAAACTGCTAAATCGCCAAGATAGCTATCAGAATCATCACGGTAACTAAGGCGCACTCGAAGTTTCATTCCAATTCCAGAATAAAGCTCATGAGCAGCGGCCAACAAATTTTGAATTTCACCTTCAATCTGATCAGTTCGACAAAAAATATGTGAATCGTCTTGTGTTAAAGAACGAACACGATTTAATCCACCGAGTTCACCAGTTTGCTCATCACGATAATCTGTTGTTGTTTCAAGATAGCGGATCGGTAAATCTTTATAGCTTCTTGGATTCGAAGCAAAAATCTGTGTATGATGCGGGCAGTTCATTGGTTTTAGTGCAAATTGACCACCAGTAACCTGCGATTTCACTAAGAAAAGCTCTTCACCAAATTTAGCCCAGTGCCCAGATTTTTCGTATAAATCTTTTTTAGTAATGTGCGGAGTCCAAACTTTTTCGAAACCGTATTTTTGGCGTAATTGATTTGAATAGTTCGCCAAAACATCACGTAAAATTGTTCCACGCGGTGTAAAAAGTGGCAAACCAATACCAACGAGTGGAGAGACTGTATATAAATCAAGATCTTTACCAAGTTTGCGGTGATCACGTTTTTTAGCTTCCTCCATTCGTTCAAGATATTCATCAAGCTCCTCTTGAGTTTCGAAAGCTACGCCGTAAAGACGCTGCATTTGTGGATTTTTTTCGTCACCACGCCAATAAGCACCAGCAATGCGCATCAATTTAAAAGCACCAACTTCGCCAGTATTCGAAAGATGTGGCCCACGGCACAAGTCTTTATAATTTCCATTAGTATAAAAGCTAACAGTTTCAGCACCGTTACCAAGTTCAAAATCACCCTCAGCAAGAATTTTCGCATTTGTTGTGCCGGCATTTTTCAAATCGTTCAAAAGCTCCAATTTATAGGGCTGATTATTTTCTTTCGCCCACTCGATTGCTTCATCAATAGAAACTTCGCTTCGCACAAAATCTTGCTTTTCGGCAATAATTCGCCGCATAGATTTTTCAATTTTACCAAAGTTTTTTTCTGAAATTTTATTTTCACCTAAATCAATATCATAATAAAAACCATCATTAATTGCTGGGCCAACGCCAAATTTTGCATCCTTATAAATTTGTTGAACCGCCGCCGCCATAATATGAGCAAGGCTGTGGCGCATTTTGAAAAGTTTTTCTTCTTTATTCTCCACTTAAAATCCTTTCGAAAATAATATTTTAACTCTTTTTATTTTATCACCACTTGAATTTTCTTGCAAGCTTTGCTAAAATAAAACCACGGGCGATTAGCTCAGTTGGCTAGAGCGTCACATTGACGTTGTGAAAGTCAGAGGTTCGAGTCCTCTATCGCCCACCAACTTATAATATAGTAATTCCTTTAATTATATTGTTAGTTTTTATAATCAATATTCTAAGATATCGCACTCAATGTGCGGTATTTTAGTTTTGTAAAAATTATTACTATTTTCATATTTTCTTCTTCCCTACATATAGCGTTATTGTATTTTTTAGTTTTACACATTCCGCCAAAGCTTTTCCACAAGCTGGTTTTCAGCTTTCGAAAATTTTTATTCATTTGGTGAGATATTTATTTTAGGTTGTTCGCTTTTTTAAGTTTGACTTTCGTGTGAAATATTTTATTTTCAAAGACTCAATTTTAGTAAAAAGCGAACAAAATTTTCAACTTTTGAAAAAGATACTCAACATCATAATTATGCTTGCTTTTTTAAATAAAACGCATTAAAATAAAAATGAGGTTAGACTTCGGAAAAAGTCTAATCAGGTTTGGGCAAAAAAATTAAAAAAAGAAAGTTTTTTCTAGCAACCAGCCAACATGTTACATTCAAAAACTATCTCTTTTCGTCACCCAAACGACGACGCTCCTTTTTTGGCAAGGTTTAGAAAAATCTTGCAAAATATCCCTACATTAGGCGGTCAAATTGGCCGCTTTTAAATTTCATGAACGTTAAGCCAAAAAAAGCACTCTTTTCAGAGTACTTATTTTTTTTGCTTCTTTAAAGCTCGTTTTTTAGCTCTTTCAGCCTTCACGCGCTCAACATCTTCAATTCGCCCCTTTTCAGTAACATCAAATTTATCAAGATATTTACCGAATGCTAAGCGAGTTTGCGAATATGCCGCTGCCGCTGCGTTATAACATATTGAAGTTACAGGCATGTAAACCCACTGCGCAACCATCCATAAAGAACGACGTTTTTTATAACGATCTGGGCGCGGTGGTAGCATTTTTAAGCTAATCAAGATTGTGATAAAAATCCCCACAGTTGCAACTTGCTGAAGTGTACTAATCACATTCGGTAATTGATGCACAATCACACTACGAGAAGAAGCGGCATAAACAATCAGTGGCACCCAACCACCAAAGGCAGCCATTGGTGATTGAAAAACAGCTGTCACATGACCATCAATTAAGCGAATAAGTTTCATCAAGCCATCAACAATTGGCACATTGCGATTTTTCGAAAAGTATAAATTAGCAACATACGGTATATCGCTTGCTCCATACATCCAGCGACGAAGCTGAATAAACTGCGCCTTGAGTGTTTTTGGCAAAGTTTCACTTAAAACAGCATCTTGGTAAATTGGCACACGAATTGGCACCACATAATAATCGCCACCAAAATGAAAATAACTTCTCCAAAATTGATGACCATCTTCAACAATTGTGCGAGTTGACCAAAAATCCATTTCAACTAAAGCATCAAGCGGTTGTGAGTGTGAAGCAAAATTCCTTAAAAGATGCGGCCGCATTGTTGAAACGATATTCCAGAATGAATTACCAGTTGCAACCACACGCATTGGAGCTGGAACATCCCAAATATTATTCAAAAATAATGAAACCGGCTGATACGAAAGTTTTTTACGGTCTTCATGAACAATAAAACTATAAGTTGCGCAAGCAAAATATTCCTTATGTGGCTTGTTGTCGCTATCAAGCGTTGTAACGAGTACGTTTTCGAAAGGAATTTTATTGTTTTCACAATATTTTTGAAGTGCTCGCCCAGCAAAAGTGATATTTCCGCCCTTTCCAACAACTTCATTTGGTAGATTTTTTGGGTGTTTCACAATTTCAAAAGCACCAAAGCTTTTCGAAAATTCTTTTTTAAGCCTAATTGCAGTTTTTTCAATTTCTTCACCGCCCCGTTCTTCATAAGCCAAGAAAATAAGTAAGTTTTTTGCATCATAATTTGAAGCCAAAACAGATTGAATAGTTGGCTGAATCACTTCATAAGGCTCATTATAAGCTGCAATAATTACCGCATTTTTCACCTTTGACGGCTTTGGAAAGCTAGCTGGATTTTTTATAATATCATTCAAATTTCGAAGGTGGTTTTTAAACTCGTATTCGTTATTTCTCTTATTTTTGAGAATATCTAAAGATTTTTCAGCACTCTCAAGTTCATTTAGACGTTTATTCCAATCAACTTTTTGAGCTTTTTCAATCTGAAGATGACCCGTTATCATTCGATAGGCAATTCCAATCGCCTTGACAAGAAGAGTTGTGATAATCGTTAAAAGATAAAGAGAGGCTAAAAAAGGAGAAAAAGCCGAAAATATAAACATTAAAATAATTGCACCAAAGCTCAAAAAAGCTGGCAGAATTTCGAAAAAGCGATACTTGAAAGTTCGCTTTCCGAGTGGAATTTCAATATCAACTTTCTTACTCATTAGTTTGGGATCTCGCGAATTGAAGTGCCTATAATTATCATACCAACTAGAACAAGAATAATGCTAAAAATTGCAAAAATTATAGCCACGCGCCTACCAGAAATACTATAAATTTTTGCGATAATAATATTATGAATAAATGAAATAATTAGACCAAAAATAGCCAAAATGATACGATAAGTCCAGGAATCTTTATAAAACTCACTAGTTCCAAAAACCGTATAACGCACGTTCAAAAGATAGTCATACGATTTTGTGTTTAAAATCATAAAAATAAAGAAAATAATTCCAGATAGAAATACAGAAGCCATCAAAATTAACATTTTGCGGTCTTTTAAAATTGTTTTAAATAAATTAGCTATTGTTTTCATAAAAAATAAATTGGAGCCGATGAGCAGGATTGAACTGCTGACCTACGCGTTACGAGTGCGTTGCTCTACCAACTGAGCTACATCGGCATATACTTAAATTATACCACAAACTTTTTGAAAAATAAACCAAAAAAGTGCTTGATTTTTTGCTGGAAGTCTGATAAAATTGTATTAGTCTACTGATGCGCTCGTGGTATAGTTGGCCTAGTACGCCTCCCTGTCACGGAGGAGATCGCCGGTTCGAATCCGGTCGGGCGCGCCAAATTTAGACTTTAAAGAATCGCTTTCCGGCGATTTTTTATTTTTTAATTATTAATCCTTTGAGGTAAAAAATAAAAAGCACAACTTTTGCTGTGCAATTTATTTAGTCAACTTTAATATATTTTTTAATCTTACCGTCTTTTTCAAGCTGTTCAAGCTGTCTATTAAACTCGGTAAATTTAATTTTCACTGATTCATAACTAACTTCATTATCAGTTTTTTCAATCAATTTAACGATATAATAGCCATCACCCGAGTTTGAAATAAACGGTTTCGAAACTTCACCAACTTTCAATCCTGCTGCAATTTTAGAACGACCACCATCAATGTTAGTTTTTCGAACTTTTCCAGGTTTTGCGTATTCAATTTTATCGCCAAAATGTTCAACAGCTTTCGAAAAATTATTCGCATTTTCACTTAAATATTTTGAAACCTCATTTTTAAGGTTTTCAGCCGTTTTATCAATTTGTGCAGTCACTTTTCGGCGAAGTAGTGGCAATTCAATAAACATTCGGCGATATTCACTTGGCGAAAGACTATAATTATCGGCCGCAATTTTATATAAAGCGCTTTCAGTAAGCTCGGTATTTTGTATTTTTCGCTGTGCGTCAAAAGCTTCGCTAATTTCTTTATCTGAAACTGAAATTCCAAGTTCACGAGCCTTTTTTTGGGCATAAGCATTTGCGATTGCATTTTTCATTGCTTTTGATTTATTTAAAGTTGAAAGTGCGCTTATATTATTCGCTCCTTCAATTTCATCTTTTTTAGCATTTGCAATTTGCATATTTGCTCGATATTCCATCAAATAATCACTATAAAGTGCTTCCTCACCATCAACTTTTGCAATCGGAAATGGCAATATGGTTGTAAAACGATAAACAAACTCACTGGTATTTTGAGCTTGATAAAGCTGATACCAAAGCAAGCTCGCACCTGTAATCAGAATTACACCAGCAATAATTAAGGCGTTAATCACTAAACGATTTTTGCTATACTGCACAGGATATTTAAATTTTTTACCCTTATTCAAAATCTCACGACGTTGTTCTTCAAGTGTCGTATTTGTAATTTTTGCAATCTGGCTTTCGTGAGATTCAGGTTTTTTCGAAACCTTATCTCTAATTTTTTTGGCTTTTTCTCTAATATTCTTCATTTTCTCCCTCCATTTCAACTTTCGAAATCGCATCTTGAATTTTATTATAAATCTCTTCTGGATGTTCAACATTTTTAATTTCTAAATCACCCACAATTGTAAAAATATTGATTGTTCCAAAATGGAAAATTTCACCAAAAAAACCTGGGATTTCAAAATTAACACTTTGAATTTTCGAAAGCGGTAAGTCCATCATTTTTCGCCCAAAAAAGCCTTTTTGTGTAATCTGGCGGATCCGCTCATTCGAAACAATATAAAGAGAATAATACCAAAGCATGAATTGATAAAAAAATAAAATCAAACCAACAATAAATCCACCCAAAGCAATCCAAAGTGCATCCATTAGATTATCTGATGTTAGCATAAAAAATGTTGGCAAACAAGAAATCGCAAAAACACCCAAAAAAAGGTAAAAACCCTTTCGCATTGCAATAATATGCTTTCGAAACATAAAGAGAAACTCTTCGCCTTCTCTTTGACCTTTAAAAATTTGTTCTTTCATAAATAAATATAGTGGTACCCCGGATAGGAATCGAACCTACAACCTTTTCCTTAGGACGGAACCGCTCTATCCAATTGAGCTACCGAGGCTTACTATTCTATTTTACCAGATTTTTAAAAAAATAGCGAGATTTTAAAGCGTAAATTTTTCGCGAGGTGAAGTATAGTCGTAAATTTCGAAATCTGAAAACCAGTGCGAAATTTCTTGTTTAGCTTCTTCAATACTACCTGAAGCATGAATTAGATTCGGAATCCCAACATTGTGCTCATCTGCATAGCCAAAACTCATGTGCGAATAATCACCACGAATTGTACCAGGAAGCGCCGTTTTTGGTTCAGTTCCACCAACAAGTTTTCGCACCAATTCAACCGCCTCCACGCCTTCAAAAACCATTGCAATTACAGGCCCTTGAGTCATAAATTCCAACGCCATGTCAAAAGCTTTTTCACCGCGCCGAGTGACCATTTTGCCGATTCCTTCATAATGCTTATGATAATGTTCTTTGCTTGGGAAAATCATTTTTGTGCCGATTATTTTCAAACCAACCCTTTCGAAACGCGTTAAAATTTCCCCCACAATTCCACGCTGAACAGCATCTGGCTTAAATAAAATTAATGTTCGCTGAATTAATTCTTTCGACATAAAACTCCTTCTTAGACTTCTTTATAAATTATACTATTTTTTATAAAAAAATGCTATAATAAGATTATGTATATTTCTGAAGGAATTGAAGATTTTATTGAGTCGCTCGAAGTTGAAGGTGGCCGTTCGAAAAAGACAGCCGAGAATTATCGGCTTTATTTGGAGCGATTTGTTGAATTTGCTGGCGATATTCCAGCAAAAGAAATTACCTCAGAATTAGTTCGAAAATATCGTTTATGGCTTAATCGCTACGAAAATGAATTTGGCAAAGTTTTAGGGCGAGCTACACAAGCATACCACTTAATTGCCCTTCGAAGATTTTTAACTTATCTTGCTCGGCGCGATATTAAAAGCTTGGAGCCTTCAAAGATTGAGCTACCAAAAATTGTAAAGCCGCAAGTGAATTTTTTGCATTATGAAGAAATTGAGCGATTAATTGCTGAGATTCCAAATGAAACTGAAAGTGATTTACGAGACCGCGCAATTGTGGAATTACTATTTTCAAGCGGTTTACGTGTTTCTGAGCTTGTAAATTTAAACCGTGGAAGCATCAATACAAAGCGGCGTGAATTTACCGTTCGCGGAAAAGGAAACAAAGACCGACCAATTTTTATTTCGAAAAAAGCGGCAGAACATATCGAAAATTATTTAGACGCCCGAAATGATAACTTAAAACCGTTATTTTTAAATTATTCGCGGCGATACAAAAAACCTTCAACTGATGGAAATTATCGGCGAATTACACCGCGTTCGGTGCAAAGGATGGTTGAAAAATACGCAAAACTTGCTGGAATTACAAAACATGTTTCGCCCCATACGATGCGACATTCTTTTGCAACAGATTTACTCGTGAATGGTGCGGATTTGCGCTCAGTGCAAGGAATGCTTGGCCACGCCAGCATTGCAACAACACAAATCTATACGCATATCACTGACCAACATTTAAAAGAAATTCACGAGAAATTTCACAGCGAAACAGAATAAAAGTGGCCCTTCGAAAGCCACTTTTTATTTGCCAAGAGTTCGAACAGTCAAATCGAATCTATTAACTGCGCAATAATTGCTTTTAATATTTCCCTCACAATTATATGTGCTTACATCTATATCACCATTGTTTGGCGTTCCTAGAATATAAGAAATATTAACGATCATTTGGTTTGATGCACTATTTTTTAAATTAGGCGAGGTTGAAAAATTAATTCCATGCAATCGAAGGTCGATTTCACTGCTAGTTAGGATTTCTGTAACATTGTTATCACGAGGTACCCTTCGCCAAATTGTATTTTCGGCACCATCAGCGCAATAAGATCTAGCAGTATCGCGAACTTTTACTAATTTAACGGCACTAATATCGCTAAAAACTATCTGTCTCCCATCGCCTATGTTCCACAAGTAGCTCACGGTTCCAGCGCAAAATGCGCCGGCTGCACCAGTAGATTTATAAATTTTACCATCAACACTACCATTCCAATCATCAAGTGTTGGTGAAGAATTGAAAGTCTTAGTAAAATCTGCATTAATTGTGCGAGCAGCAGTATTTAAATCTTTATAAGTTGTACCACGAGTAATTGTGTTCGTCATTTGAATAATTAAGCCAGCAACACCAATAAGCAAAAAAGCAATCACGCCCATTGCTAGCATTAATTCCATAATCGTAAAACCTTTTTTAGTTCCTTGGGTCATATAACCTCACAATCGTTCCAAGAGTTGTTTTTACGTTAGTTCCTGGCGCTGACCAACATGCACGAATATGAAAATCATAATATTTTGTATTTGGAGCATGAACTTTTTCAACCCAAATACCTTGCGCACTTCTATAAGGAAGGTTATCACGTAGCCAGTTCGCATTATTATCTTTATCATCACCGTAAGCAATTCGCGGATAAGTTATAGCATTAACTATTTTTTCATTATGATAACCACGATTCGTCACCATATCTCTTGTTGAGATAACAAAAGCACTTGAGCCTCGACTACACTCCCCGAGCGGGGTTGCTGAGCCTTGAGCGTCTTTCGTTAAGCTATTTTTCCATAATTCTGCCGCAGGGCTTGAAACTTCTGAGCTATCTGCACGATATTCAGAAATAAATGCCGCATTCGCAAAACGCAAAGCCTCCGCTTGAGTGTCCATAGCGTTTCGTGCCATAGTAAGCTGTAAACTTGCTAGTGCACGCGACATTCCATTATTCATTGCAGTCAACCCAATCATCATTACAGTTGCAAAAACAGCAATAGCAAGAAGCACTTCAATTAATGTATCACCTTTTCGAAATTTCATTATAAATTCTTCCCATCAATTATTACATCACCAAATCTTGCATCTCCTTTTCTATCACCGCCACAAGAAGAGCCTTTAGGACCGTCAAGAGGTGCAATTTCAACGGCAGAAGCCGAAGGTCCAATTTTTACAACTTTATTTCTATCACCGAAGAAATTGAAGCCACCAGCATACCATTGTACTCCGTCGTTGGAAGGTCGAACGCAGACATTAACTGTTTTTCTATTTTTGATAACAAAATCACTATTTATATTTATATCTCTAAAAGCGGCTATAAGACCATCATCATCAAGAGAACCATGTTCTATCATTGCTGAAGTACCGAAAGAAATTATTGAATTATCAATAGGAGATCTTAATATTAAAACGCCTGTGATCGTATCCAAACCATGCCACTTATTATCACCACTCGTTATTGAGGTAACTGCACTTTTGTGGCTGAATGCCCGTATCCCACTAGCACTAGTTATCCTATTATCTGTAACATTTTTATATGTTCCGCGCCATTGCAACTCTATATCCTTTGGGCCTTTTACGCTATTTTTGCCACCATCAAGAACAAACTTTGTTACACGTAAGGCTTCTATACTATTTCTACATGCTCGCAAATCACCATGTAATCTACCATTCTCATCTATAGCCCGACAATCCTTTGATGTATCTATATCTTTTCCTATAACATCAAAAACCCTGAATCGCTCTTGTCCAAGAGTTGCATTTTCATTCCCAGGAATAACATTTCCATTATATAGAGAAATATACTTTCCAAGTATCACACAATTGCTTGACCCTGTTAAATTTCCGCTATTATCTTTTAAAATACTTATATTTGTGCCAGATGTGTCACATTTAATTTTCGTAGATCCCTTATCGTTAGTTTGATTTTCTACATCTGAAAACACACCCTGAATATCTGATTTAAAAGTATTTACTGAATCATTATAGCGCTGTTTTTCAATACTAGCATTCCAGCCAACAAGCATGGTTGCCAACATTAAACCAGAGATACCTAAAACAAGTATCACTTCAATAATCGTAAAAGCTTTTTTCATTGTAAAGTTTTCCATATTTACTCCTATTATACCATAAGCTTTTTATTTTTACATTATCAAATTGATAAAAAATACCAAAATTTGCTGTTGAAGAGCTAACAAAATTAAAGCCGCTAAAATCATTGCCGGGCCAAATGGAATTTGTGTTCCACGTTTAACTTTTCGAAAATGCAAGATAGATTGAAAAACTGCAAAAACCAAGCCCACAACATTCGAAAGGAAAAGTAGAAAAATCGCAAAAACTGGGTGGTTTGGCAAAAGAAAAATCAAGCCAACTGCTAAAATCCAGTCGCCACCACCAACCCATTGCTCTTTCGAAATTTTTGCAAGCACAAAATAGATCAACGGGAAGAACATCATTGAAATTACTAAGTAAAAAACGGATCTCAAATTAAATCCACCAGAAACCATCAAAAATCCAGTTGCCCAATAAATAAATGCTAAAATATTGAAAATATATAGAAGTTTGGTTGGTAAAAGTGACCACTTAGCATCATAAATAAGCATAATTGCAAGCGGAACCAGAGAAATTAGCAAAATGAAAAGTCTAATTGCTGGCAAAACTAAAATTGCGCCATTCGAAATTGGATTAAAAATCAAGAAAATAATCGCAAAAAGCGCAAACATTAAAATTTCAGATAAAAATTCAAGCGAGCCAATTTTCGAACGGCATTTACGACATTTTCCGCCAAGTGAAAGCCAAGAAATAATTGGAATTAGATCAAACCACTTTAGTTGATAGTTGCAGTTCAAGCAATGTGAGCGGTCATTTTTTGTTTTGACCGAAACCAAAGAGCGGAGTTTTTTCCATTCAGTAGAATCAACTTTTTTGCCAGATTCTCTCTCTTCTTGAAGTTGTTTTGCACGCAATCGCCAAACTTGAGCAACTGAAAAACTACCCAAAACGGCACCAATTGCGCCAAAAATTAAACTTAATAGAAAATTCTCCACTCTCTTCCTTTCGAAAAATTAAACTTTTGTAACTAGCGAGTAAATTGGGAACAAAATTGCACCAATCAAACCACCCGCCATCAATGCCATCACAACCATCAAGATCGGCTCAATCAAGGTTGAAATAGCTTTAATTTGCTCATCAAGTTCATCTTCATAAACCTGCGCGGTTTTGCCAAGCATTTCATCAATTTTACCAGATTGCTCACCAATGTTAATCATTTGTGGCACCATATCTAAAATATAATCTTTACCCTTTAAAGATTCTGAAAGACTTTTACCACCTTGAACGAGTTTTCCAGCTTCATCAATACTCTTTTTCACAATAACATTATTCATTGCATCACCACAAATGTTGAGCATATCAAGCATTGCAACACCAGTTGAAAGCAAAAGCTGACCAGTTCTTGCAAATCGTGCCATATATAGCTTTCGAAATAGCGGACTGAACAATGGAACATTCAGTTTGAAATTTGCCGCAAATTTAATTCCTGACTCAGTTTTAAGATATTGGCGGAAGAAATAACCAGCAACACCTATTCCAACCAAAACAAGCCACCAGAAGTTAATCATAAAGTCTGATATTCCAATAAGAATTTGTGTTGCAAATGGCAATTCTTGGTGCATATCTTTATAGAGCTGCTTAACTTGAGGAACAACCTGCACCATCATAAACGCCATCACAAGACCAATAACCACAAGAACAATTACTGGGTAAGTTAAAGCCCCACGAATCTTACTCATCATTGCCGCGTCTTTTTCTTGCTGAGTTGCAACACGGCGGAGCGATTCATCAAGTGTTCCCGACATTTCACCGGCAGCAATCAAAGCAAGATAAACTTTATCGAAAACATCTGGAAATTTCGAAAAAGCATCTTTCAAGCTTGAACCACTTTCAACTGAAGCTAAAATATCATCAACAACTGAGCGCATCTTTTTATTTTCAGTTTGCTCAGAAACCGTTCTAAGGGCCTGTGCAAGAGGTAAACCTGCACCAATCAAAGTAGCAAACTGACGAGTGAAGACGATTTTATCCTTAGTTGTGATTCGGTTCATAAACCTCGCCAAAGCGTTTTCTTGGCCAACTTCATAAATATCGTCTTGCAAAATATAGCCTTGATCAATAAGAGCTTTTCCAGCCGCACGCTGGCTATCTGCTGAAATTTCGCCTTTAACAATTTTACCAGTAACACGATCTTTTACTTTATAAGAAAATTTTTTCATATTAGCCTCTCATCAACCTTTCAAATTCAACTAAATCAACCGCAAATTCGCGCGCATCATCATAAGTTACCACGCCAGATTGCACCAATTTAACAAGCGTTCTGTCCATTGTCTGCATCCCTTGGTCGGAACCAGTTTGAATAACAGTATCAAGCTGATGAGTTTTTCCTTCACGAATAATATTTCGAATTGCAGGGTTCGCAACCATAACTTCAGCCGCAACAACTCGCCCACCGCCAATTGCAGGAACAAGTCGTTGAGCACAAATTCCTTGCAGAATATTAGCAAGCTGTGAACGAACTTGAGGCTGTTGGTGCGGCGGAAAAACATCAATCATACGGTCGATTGATTGCGCCGCAGAGTTTGTGTGAAGTGTTGCAAATACTAAGTGCCCAGTTTCAGCAATTGTAATTGCAGCCGAGATTGTTTCAAGATCACGCATCTCACCAATTAAAACAACATCTGGATCTTGACGAAGCGAACTTCGAAGAGCAGCAGAAAATGAATAGGTGTCATAATGAACCTCTCGCTGAACAATCGCTGAACGTTTCGATTTATGTGTAAACTCAATCGGATCTTCAATCGTAATGATATGCTGAGCTTTTTCGCTGTTAATTTTATCAATCAAAGCGGCAAGAGTTGTAGATTTTCCTGAACCAGTTGGCCCGGTAACTAAAACTAAACCACGCGGAAAATCGGCAAAAGACTGAATCACTGGTGGCATTCCAAGTTCAGCAATAGTTTTAATCTGATTTGGAATTAAACGAAGTGAAGCTGCTAAATTACCGCGTTCATGAAAAGCATTAACACGAAAACGACCCAAATCGCCAAAGGCAAATGAGAAGTCAAATTCTTTATCTTTAATTAGAATTTTTTGCTGATCATCATCAAGAATTGCAAAAACAAGATGCTCAACTTCTTCAGCATTCAATGGGTTATATCCTGGGAATGGCGCCAAAACACCATCAAGCCGCATCATTGGCGGCAAACCAACTTGTAAATGAAGATCGCTTGCGTTTTTTCGAACGATTTCTTCAAGTAAAATTTCTATTCTTAGATTTTGATTCATATTCCTCCCGTTTTATGCGCTATCAGACGCAACCCTATTGACTTCTTCTAATGTTGTAATTCCTGTTAAAGCTTTAAGATATCCATCTTGGCGCATTGTGATCATCCCTTGCGCCATTGCTACTTTTTGAACCTCGTGCGAAGTTGCATGTTTAATGATAAGTTGTTGAATTTCTTCGGTCACCTCCATAACTTCATATAAACCTGCACGCCCTTGATATCCACCCGGTGTTTGCGGCGTATCACGGCCCTTCACAAGAGTATAAGACTTTTGGTTTGCAAGAGGTAGATTTTTATAGCCCAAGTCAGCTGAAACTTTTTCTACTTCCTCAGGTGTTTTTGGTAACAAATGACCCACAGTTTCGATAATGCTTTGCGTTTCAAGCGGTGAAGATTGATAAGTATTTCGCTTCGCTGCAACTCTTCGAACAAGCCGCTGACCAATAATCGTATTCACTGTTGAAGCAATCAAGAAAGGTTCAATCCCCATATCAATCAAGCGAGGCAAAATTCCAGCAGCAGAGTTGGTGTGAAGTGTTGAAAATACTAAGTGTCCAGTTAATGCGGCCTGAACGGCAAGGTTGGCTGTTTCACCATCACGAATTTCTCCAACCATCACGATATCAGGGTCAAGACGCAAAATAGAGCGCAATCCCGCTGCAAAAGTTAATCCAACCTCAGCATTAACTTGAATCTGATTTACACCGTCCATCTTATATTCAACAGGGTCCTCAAGCGTAATAATATTCACCGAATCGTCTTTAATCTCTTTAATCAATGCATAAAGCGATGTTGATTTACCAGAACCGGTTGGACCAGATGTTAAAACCATTCCATTCGGAGCAGCAATTCCCTTTCGAATTGTTCGAAGAGCTCGCCCAGCGTATCCCATTTCTTCAAGATTAAAAGAATTACCCGTTTTATCAAGCAAACGAATCACGACTTGCTCACCCCAAACAACCGGCGAAATAGCGATACGAAGGTCGACTTCTTTATCTCCAACTGCAACAGCAAACTGACCATCTTGCGGCACACGGTGCTCATCAATCTTTAAGCTTGAGAGAATCTTGATACGTGAAATTAAAGCCGGCTCAATGCTCTTTGGTAAATTCATAATTTCTCGAAGAACACCGTCTATTCGACAGCGAATTTTCAAAGATTTTTCAAGCGGTTCAATATGGATATCGGATGCTTTTGCACGAACAGCATATTCCAAAATTGTATTCAAAGCTTTCGAAATCGGCGAGTCTTGCACGATTGTTTGAACCTGTCGTTTCGATTCTGCTTCCGCCTGAGTTTGCGCATCAACATTTTCAGCCAAAGCATCAACACCAGAAAGATCAGTTTTATATTGATCTAAAATATGCCTAATTGATTTTTGGCTCGCCATAAACACTTTTAGAGGGCGCTGAATTAGACTAGAAAGATAATCAACGGCTTGAATATTCGTGGCATCAAGCATCGCAACAGCAATTCGCCCCTGAACTTCAGCAATTGGAACCGCCATATTTCGTTCAGCAATATCAACTGAAATTAAATCAAGAGTCTCTTGCGGAATGGTAGTATTTTCAAGATTAACATAGGGAATCCCCGAAACATGAGCTGTAGCGTGAATAAGAATTTCATTATCAAGAAACTTATGTTCAATCATATACGACATTAGAGACTGATTGTTTAAACCAGCCTCTCTTATAGCCAACTCAATTTTTGATTCTTGAATAAGACCCTCTTCAACAAGGATTTTTGCAAGTCTATCCTGAATATCATTGGTTAATAATGTCATTACATTCCTTTTTGAATTATTTAATATTTATTGTCCAATATTAACTTGAACTGTTGGATTAATAGCATCCTTATTAAAAATTTCACTACTTGGTTTTACATATTCGTTCGAAATTGGTTCAGTAGTCTTAACTTCATAAGTCTGTTCAGAAAACCCACCCTGAGCTAAAGAGTTAATAACTAAATATGAAATTAAAACGCTAAAACCCGCAATCAAAATAATCATCGCAATATCAGTTTTTTTCATTATTTTGATCCTCCTGTAGTGCTTGAGTTTTGAGTTTTACCAGTTCCAGTTGTAGAAGTTGCTGGTTTTGCAGTTTCGTCTGCTTTAACTTTCTTGCTTTCAAGCTTCATTGTATATTTAGGATAATAGTAGGCTTTCGCAGAAAAGTTAAGACTAAATCTGTTAAGCGAACGCTCGAATTTAAAACTTGTAATTTTTATCGCTCGAATTGATTTTTCCATCTTTCGAACAGTGTTAATTAAATTATTAAGTGCTTCATCTTGAGTTTTAGCAGCTTGTGCTGAATTTGAGCCTTCGCCCTGAAAGCCTGCAGAAATTGTTGCTGAGAATTGAATATCTTTCACACCCTCTGGGATTTTATTTGGATCTTCAGTACCACTAGTTGCTGATGAACTAGAAGAATTTGATGTTGGGCTTGATCCTGAAAGACTTTTGTTTGCAGAGGCATCAGAGTCAATACTAAATGAATCAAGAGTCACACCTTCAGAAAAAATATTCTTTTCAAGGCTTGCTGCAAGAGCGGCAGCGTTCTCGCTATCGGGCAAGGCGTCAGCAATAACGCGCAAACCGCCGTCTTCGGCATTAGATTTCAATTTTCGCTCATTAAGATTCGGATCGGTTTCTAATGAACTTAATTTACTCTTTAGGTCTTCAATATTTTGGATATTTTTTTGAATTGTTGAAATACTTTTATCTTGTTCGCCAAGAACTTTAGCATTAAATGTAAAAATCCTAAAAAGATAAATCATTCCAACAACAGATGCGCCGGCAATCAAAGCAGCACCAGCAACTGCCAAAAACATCGTTTGGTTAGCCTTATTGATGGCATTCCGCTTCAAAAAAGCTACTTCTTTATTTTCACCCATTATTTATTCTCCTTTCCAGAATCTTTTTTTGAATTTTGAGTAAAAATTCCAGCAGGAACCTGAATAGTTGAGTCTGTTACATTCTTTCGACCAAGAGCTTTTACCGCAAAGTTTTTCGAAGAAAATTTCAAAGCTGCTTCATTTAATTTAAAGCTAACGGCGAAACGCAAAACATTTTGACCTTGTTCATTAGCTCCAAGCGAACTTTCATTTCGAACAACCGATCCTTCATCAGCAAGCATACAGATATTAGAGTCCTTCTCAACTTCACTAGCTTTACATTGAGAGCCTTCACCATCATAAATAATTTGTGAATATTTAATTGTTTTAATAAAAGCTTCAAGAGCTGGGAAACCATTGCCTGCTTGACCTTCAATTGAAACGATTCGAGTTTGAGGGTCGTAATTCACTGCAGAAAACTGAACCGCATTTTCACCAGTAGTCTGAATTGCTGGTAAAATTGTTCCAATCAATCGTGAGGTATCTGGCGAAGCATTTCTAATTTTTTGAATTGCATTAAGCTGATTTCGAAGAGTAGCCGCTGTTTCCCCATCTTTAATTTTTTGCATCTCAGCAAATTTGTTCGAGATCTCATTGGTTTTTAAGCCCATAACAAATTGCTGACCTTGAGTTGTCAAGAATAATAAAACTACTCCCGCAAGCATCGCCCCACCAATAATTATAGATACAAAAGTAACTATATTTCGAAGTTGCTGAGCTTTAATAAGATCGCGTTTAACATCTGGCAAAAGGTTAATTTCAATCATTATTTATTACTCCTTTCGGCTAAACCGACAGCAACCGCAAATTCGTTTCCAACATTTGCAACCTGCTGTTGATATTTTGTGGGAACATTAACATTTTGGAAAGGATTTGCGGAATAAGACTGAATTCCAGTTTTTGAAGAAACATATTCTGGCATTTGTGGAATAATTCCGGAAAATCCTGAAAGTGAAATTACCCCAACTTGAGCATTTTGGTATTTTGTTCCTAAAAATTTTATTGATTTAGCAATTTCTTGAACGAAATTCTCAAGAGTCATTTCAATAGCCCTAAAAACTTGGCCCTCTAGTTTATCTTGAGCTAAACCGAATTTCATAATAAATTGTCGAGCTTGATCTTCTTTAATATTCAAATTTTGAGTAGCAGATTTAACCAAGCTTGATATTCCAGTAGGAATTGTACGAACAAGCCTTGGAGCACCTTGATACACAATAGATAAGTCAGTAGAAAGCTCACCCATATCAATAATTAGCTGAGCCTGATCGGATTGGTTAGGCATAAATAAAGCACGAGTCATCGCTAAAGAATCAGGTTCGCTTGCGACTACATTCAAGCCTAGACCTTCAATAAATTCCATCTTTTCTTCACTATAAGTTTTAGCTGTACTTGCAAGTAAAATCTCCAATGAATCAGAGTTAGAAGGAGATTCTCCAAGAAGAGCCCAATCGACTTGGGCGTCATCAACCGCCATTGGAATATACTGATCAACTTGATATTTTATGTTTTTTTGTAATTCTCTCATATCCTGTTTTGGTACTTCGAAAATTGTCGTGAATGTCTTCTGGGACGTAAGACTAATCGCTACATTTTTTGTTTTAATATCGCTCTGTCCGATCATTGTTGAGATAATTTCTCCCAAACGACGACGGCTTTCATCAGAATTACTTAAAACTAACTGAGGGTCGACTGGTGTATAACCAAGACCAACCAAATTCCAAGAATTCTCTCCAGCTTTCGAAAGTTGGACAGCACGAATCGCATTTGTTCCAATATCTAACGAGAAGAAATCGCCCACACCTTTAATATTAATCATGCCTCTATTTTAACATAAACGTAATTAAAAAATCAAGCTTTTTATTTTTATTTTACAAACTTTTATGTTAAAATAAAAAGACATTAAAAGGAGATTTTATGAGTTTATCAATTGGAATTGTTGGACTACCAAACGTTGGTAAATCAACACTATTTAACGCACTAACTAATAATGATATTTTAGCAGCAAATTACCCTTTTGCAACAATTGAGCCAAATACTGGAATTGTGCCAGTGCCAGATTCACGCTTAAATAAATTAGCTGAAATTTATGGATCGCAAAAAATTATTCCGGCAACAGTAACTTTTGTTGATATTGCTGGGCTAGTTGCGGGAGCTTCGAAAGGTGAAGGTTTGGGTAATAAATTTCTCGCAAATATTCGCCAATGTGACGCAATTGTTCATATCGTTCGAGCTTTCGTGAATAATGATATTGTTCATGTTTCGAATGAAGTTAACCCAAAAAATGATATTGAGGTTATTAATACTGAGTTAATTTTAGCAGATATTCAAACTATTGAAAACCGCTTGCCAAAACTCCAAAAAGAAGCAAAAGCAAAACCAGCTCTTCGAAAACAAGCTGAATACTTGAACAAATTAGTTGAACAACTTCAAGCTGGAGTTCTTCTCTCTTCAATAGAAGATTTAGATTACGAAGCAATTCAAGATTTACATTTATTAACTGCAAAGCCCGTAATTTATGTGTTCAATGTTGATGAAAATACTTTAACCGATGGAGCTAAAAAAGAAGAACTTTCGAAAATGGTTCTTCCTGCAAAGTCAATATTTGTATCCGCCAAGTTAGAGGAAGAGCTAAAAGGTTTAAGTGAGGAAGATTCAAAAGATTTACTCGAAAGCTACGGAGTTCAAGAAACTGGCTTAAATCAGATGATTCATGCTGCCTATGACACGCTTGGGCTACAAAGTTATATGACGGCAGGTCCAAAAGAAGTTCATGCCTGGACTATAAAAAAAGGATGGACAGCTCCACAAGCCGCAGGAGTAATTCATACGGATTTCGAAAGAGGTTTTATTGCTGCACAAGTTATCGACTTTAACGATTTAATTGAAGCTGGAAGTGAGCTTGAAGCAAAGAATCGTGGAAAAATTCGAACTGAAGGCAAAGAATATATTATGTCACCAAATGATGTTGTTGAATTTAGGTTTAACGTTTAAGATAATAAAAACCACATACAACGTTTTGTGGTTTTTTATTTTGTATAAATTATTTATTCAATACTTTCAAAATATAGAATCTCTCTTGATTACCCTTAGAGCCTTTTACTCCACTATCTCTTTTATCTTTTATGTATAAATTATTTATGCGACACCAATTTTCGAATTCTTGAAGTATTCTTCTTCGGTATGTATTATTTTTAACGATACCGTTAGTAGTTCCATTTCTACCTGCTTCAAATTGTGGCTTAACCATTGCAATTATTAGTGTGTCTTTATTGGATAATTTTGTAACACTTGGTAAAATTTCTTTTATAGATATAAAACTAACATCAATAACAACTAAATCAATTTTTTGACTCGTGTTAAAATCTCTTATATCTGTTTTTTCATGAAGTTCAACTTTTTTATTCACTCTTAACTTTGGATGAAGCTGGTTTGTACCAACATCAACAGCAATAACTTTTTTTGCACCATTCCTCAATGAATAATCCGTAAATCCACCAGTACTTGATCCAACATCTAAGACAACTTTATCTTTAAAATTAATTTTCATTATTTTTGCAACGCTTTCAAGCTTAAGACCTGCCCTTGAAACATATTGAATATCTTGAAGGAGCTTTATCTCCGAATCAATATTAGTAAAAAATCCAGGCTTAGTCCTTTTTATACCATCAACAAAAACTTCACCCAGTTTAATATAGCTTTCAGCCTGAGAACGACTATCAACTATCTTTCTTTGAGTTAATAAAATATCTAGTCTAGTTTTCACATTGTATATTATACCACATTTAATCTTAAAAATATATACAAGCTTATTGTTCAATTTTTTTATACAATAAAAATAAGCTGATTATTAAAATCTCAGCTTATTTCTTAACAATAACCTTAATTATTTTTGGCGTTCTCGATACTCGCCAGTTGAAGTGTCAACAGAGATGATGTCATTCTCCTTAATAAAGGCAGGTACTTTAACTGTAATTCCAGTTTCAAGTTCAGCATCTTTCAAAACGCTTGAAGTTGTATCACCCTTTACCACATTTTCAGTATAAACAACTTTCAACCAAACATTTTTCGGTAACTCAACATTGATAACCTTACCATCAAAAAATTGCAAATTCAATTCTTCTGCTTCTTTTAAATATCCAGCAGCTTCATCAATAATTTCCTTCGAAAGTTGAAATTGCTCAAAAGTCTCTGGGTCCATAAAATGGAAATCTTCACCGTCATTATAGAGATATTGAACTTTTTTATTCGAAACCTCTGCTGGCTCAACTTTATCTTGGCCCTTAAAAGTTTTTGGTAATAAAGCTCCTGTAATAAGGTTCTTGATTTTTAAACTTACGATGCTTCCACCGCGACCGACAACTTTTTGGTTATATTCAACCACTCGATATGGCTGACCATCAAGCTGAAAAACTACACCCTTTTTTAAATCAGTTGGTTGATACATTTTCCTCCTTAAATTATTTTAAAAAATAAATCTTCCCTACCCAGTTTTGAGCAAGGAAGATTCGAAAATCAATTAAGCATTTGTTACGAATACTAGCAACGCCAAATGACGAGCTCGTTTGATAGCAACTGTCAATTGTCGTTGTTGTTTAGCGCTCAAACCAGTTTTTGTAGCTGGCTCAATTTGACCATAAATGTTAACAAATTTTTGCAAAGTTTTAACATCTCGGTAATCAAAATACGCTGGGATTTCTCGTTTAAATCGTTTAGCCATTTTACTCCTTAATTAAATTAGAATGGAATATCGGATAGGTCGATTGGTTCATCTGAAAAGTCATCGCCGATAGTTGGCTCTTCATTTTTTTGTACTGAAGGTGCGCTTCCACTGCGATTTCCGTCACTCACAAAGCTAAATTCTTCAACTACAACATCAATCGCGCTTCGATTTTTGCCAGTATCTTTATCTTGCCAAGTTCGTTGTTGTAAACGACCGCTCACTAGCAATTGGCGACCTTTCGATACATATTTCGAAATCGTTTCGCCAGTTTTACCCCAAGCGGTGCAGTTAATGAAGCTGGTTTCTTCTTGGCGTTCACCGTTAGTGCTATTCCAAGTTCGGTTGATAGCAAGAGTGAAACTTGCAAGATTTTGGCCGTTTGGAGTTGTTCGAAGCTCTGGGTCTGCAGTTAAGTTTCCCATCAAAATTACTTTGTTAAAAGCCATAACTATCTTCTATCCTATTCTTAAATTATTTTTCTTCTGATTCTACAACTGGTCGTGCTTCTGCTTTAACAAGCAAATATCGCAAAACTTCGTCGGTAATGTTCAAAGTGTTACTGATTTTTAGAGGTGCAGCAGCTGGAAGTTTAACATCCATTGCAACATAAATTGCAAAATCCTGACCTTTAATAGTGTAAGCAAGTTTTTTCTTACCCCAGTTGTCTTCTTTTGCAATTTCACCGCCGTTAGCAGTAATCAAACTTCGGACCTTATCAAGTACTTTTTCAAGATCACTTTCGAAGTCTGGATGAACAAGAACTGTAAGTTCGTAATCCTTCATTTTTACTCCTTTGGTTAAAGCCTATTCTTTCAAATAAGCTGAGCTAATATTCTTTTAGATTATATCATTTTTAGAGAAAAAAATCAATAAAACTCTAATATTTATTTAACTTTAAGAATCTATTAAAATATTATTAGAAAATAAAAAAATCGGCAAATTATTCACCGATTTCTTCATAGCTCGAAACTAAAACCTCGCGAGGTTTTGAACCATTTGGCGGACCAACAATTCCTTTATCTTCCATGTCATCGATCAATTTTGCGGCACGACTATAACCAATTCCGAGCCTACGTTGCAAATAGCTAGTTGAAGCTTTTCGTGCTTCAATTACAATCTTTACAGCTGTTTCGAAAGTTTCATCAGCCGAAGAGCTACTGCCATTCATCACAACACCGCCCATTGAGCTTGGTGTTTGAACTGGTTGCGAAATAACTTCGTCATTATATTGTGGCGGACCTTGCGAACGAATAAAATTAGTTACTCGTAGAACTTCCTCATCGGTTACCCAAGCTCCCTGAACACGCTTTAAATTAGAAGCTCCATTCATATAGAAAAGCATATCACCATAACCAAGGAGTTTTTCAGCACCGCCACGATCAAGAATTGTTCGAGAATCACCATTTGCCGCAACTTTAAAAGCAATTCGACTCGGAACATTACCCTTAATCAAGCCTGTCACAACGCTAACAACTGGTTTTTGAGTTGCAAGAACAAGATGAATTCCAACTGCGCGTGCTTTTTGAGCAATTCGCACGATCATAGCTTCAACATCTTTTGAGGCTGCCATCATCAAGTCAGCGAGCTCATCAACCACAATTACAATATATGGTAAAGGCTCAAGAAGTTTTGGCTCTTCCCCTTCTGGTGTGTTCTTCTTAATTTTTTCGTTTTTCGAAATTACATGCTTATTATAGCTCTTGATTTCTTTAATTTTTTCATCAGCTAAAACACGATAGCGCCGCTCCATTTCATTCACCGCCCAGCGAAGAGCTGAAAGCGCTTTTTCGGAATCATTAATAATTGGCGTTAAAAGGTGTGGAATATCTTCATAAGCGGTCATTTCTACAACTTTTGGATCAACCATAATTAACTTCAATTCGCTTGGCGAATGGCGATAAAGCAAACTAGTTAAGAGCGCGTTCATCATTACGGATTTTCCTGAACCAGTTTGACCAGCAATCAAAAGATGTGGCATTTTTGCCAAATTTCCAACAACCGGATGGCCAGAAATATCTTTGCCTATTGCAAAAGTTAGTGGGTCGTGTGAGTTTTTCCACTCCTTCGAATCTAAAACACCATAAAGCCGCACATCGGCCGACTTCAAATTTGGAATTTCAATACCAACTGCACGCTTTCCTGGAATTGGAGCTTCAACACGAATCGCTTCAGCTGCCAAATTTAGAGCGATATTATCACTAAGATTTTCAATTCTGCTTAATTTAACGCCACTTTGCGGAACTAAAGTATATTGAGTTACTCTTGGACCAATATTTGCGGCTTCCATTTCAACTTCAATATTAAATTCACTCAAAGTATTCTTAATTGTGCGTGCATTTTGCTCAACATCACCAGCATCGGCAGGAGCTTGCGATTGCTCAAGTAAACTAAAATCTGGCGCTTTCCATTTTGAATCATCAAAAATATGCCCAGTATTTTCTGGTTTTTTGGTTTCTTCTTTCGAAACCCTTTCCAGCTTCTTTGAAATTCGCATCAAGCCTTTTTTCTCTTTTGGCTCATCTTTTTCTTGTGATTTTTTATCTAATACTGCAACGCCAGCATTTAGCTTGATTTCTGGTTTTTCTTCAGCAGAATCGTTAACTTTTTTCAACAGCATTGATTCTTTAGTTTTTTCGAAAACTTTGGCATTTTTAGATTCATTTGCAAAATCGCTAGTTTTAAGCATTTCGCCAATCTTTTTAATCACCACAATTGGTGAAACTCGTAAAATCGAAAGAAGCGTAATTGAAATTAACAAAAGATAAATAATTGCTGCCACCATTGAATTAACCATTGCTAGCATAATTTTATTCGAAACTTCTCCGCTCCAACCTCCATAATGAACACCAGCTGAAGTTTTAAATAGACCAAAAAATCCGCTTAGCCAAATTAAAATTAGAATTAGCCCAAAAGTGTTTAAAATTGGAAATCGATTTTGTTCATCACGAAAGATTTCAACAGCAATAAAAATTAAAACTGCTGGTAAAAAGAAAGTTGCCCAGCCCATAAGCCCAAGAAGTGCTTTATGAATTGCAACCAATGCTGAACCGCCAGCGCCGAACCAGCTTAAAACAAGAAAAAGCGAAAAAGCAATCAAAATAACTGCACCAACCTGTGCCCAAAAACCAGCTGGCAAAACACTTTGTTTTGGAGCTGAAACTTTTTTAGATTTACCTTTTGTTGATTTTACTTGTTTTTTAGCCATAATCAATTTATATTATATCACAAAAACGTTTTTTCGAAAACTATTTTTAACTCTTTAATTTGCTAGCAATTTCAAGAATTGTTGACTCAACTAAATTCCAAGGATCAACACTTTCAGTTTTAATAATTTCATCTACCTGAGTGAATTCCGAAACAATCTCAGCAAGTTGGCTTTCGCTCAGATTTTGCACAAAATTCTCCATTTTTCCTAAAGCCCAAGTATTCGCACCAATTTCTTTAGCAATTTCTGCCGTAGTTTTCCCAATATTTTTACCAACTTTTAGAGCTACTAAATTAAAAATTTGTGTTGAAATCATTCCTAAAAAGCGAAAAGCTCCATCTTCGCCATCTGTAATTTTTAATTTCGAAAACTCTTCTTGCAACTTCAAAATATCGCCCAAAAACATCATTTCGATAATTAAAAATGCATTACTCTCAATATTCTGCGGAACAAATTCACGAATATTTTGTTCATTAGCCTCGCCAATTAACGCGATTTTTTCGATTGCATCACGTATTCGCCATTCATCAACACCAACCCAAGAAATCAAAAAATTCGCTGTTTTATTATCAAGCGACAAACCTTGTTTTTTTGCAAAAAGTCGTGCAAATTCTGCCAAATTTTTCGAATCTCTTGCGGTTAAATTCTTAAATTCATATAATTCAACAATTTTCGAAATCGCCTTATAAACAACTGATCGCTTATCGATTTTATCTTCAACTAAGCAAAGATGAACATCGGTTGAAATTCTTGGTAAAATTTCAGCTAAATTCTGCCAAATTTCTGAATTTTCGCTCAAATTTCGGATATAAACAAAACGTTTTTCAGATAACAAGCTAATGCCACAAATTAAACTCACAAAATCACTCTTCGAAAGCTCATCGGAATTACTCTTTTGAATTTCAAAACCAGATTTTTCAGCATCAATCTTCATTTTAGCGAGTTGAGCAGTGCGTTCATAAGAGTTATCACCATAAAGAATTGTTGTTTTTCCACCAATCATCAGTTTTCACTACCTTTAATTTTTTGGCAATTTGTGCAAAAATGTGTTCCTCTACCACCAACACGAATTTTTGAGATTTCTGTTCCACAACGTTTACAAGGCTCGCCATCTTTATGATAAACGGCGGCATAATTTAAATAATTTCCGCGTGAGCCATCTGCATTAACATAATTTCGGTCGGTTGAACCACCTCTTTTAATCGATTCATTCATTACAAAACGAATTGCCTCATGCAGATTCACGAAATCTTCGTTCGAAAAATCTTTAATTCTGGTTTCAGGGTGAATTTTCGCTCGCCACAAGGCCTCATCAGCATAAATATTTCCAACACCAGCAATAACACTTTGCTCCAAAATCGCAGGTTTTATCATACTATTTTGTTTTTTCGAAAGACGATTTTTTAAAATTTCAACCGTAAAATTATCTTCAAGAGGTTCAGGACCAAGCTTTTGAAAAAAAGGTAAATTTTCAATTTCTGGTATTGGCAATAATTTCATATAGCCAAATTTTCGCTGGTCATTAAAAAATAGTTTAGTTTCATCTTCAAAATCAATCTCAACTCTTGTTGATTTATTTGGAAGATCATTTAAAAAATCCTCATTTGGATGCCCTGCACCCCAGTTTTCTTCGCCACGATAAACCATTTGCCCCGTCATTCGAAGGTGCGTTACAAGTGACCAACCATTCTCTAACTCAATAATTATAGCTTTTCCGCGGCGGCGAACATTCAAAATTTCAGCACCAATCATAAAATCCTGAACATCTCTTTCAGTATTCGGAAAACTTTTAGGCCAATCGTGTTTAACTTTCGCAATTTTCTTTTTTAAAATTAGTCGATTCAAGCCTCTTACAACTGTTTCAACTTCTGGTAATTCTGGCATTATTCCTCCTTAAATTCTTTTGAAAATTCATTCCAATTTTGATATAAAAATGCGTTTATTCCAAGTTTTTTGGCAGCTTCAACATTTTGCCAAGAATCATCAAAAAAGTAAATTTCATTTAAAAAAGCCTCACTTTTATCAATTGCAATTTCAAAAATCTCTTTTGAAGGTTTCGAAAAATCAACCTCACCCGAAAGTACCAAGAAATCAAAGAGTTCCTCCTGCTCCTCTTTTGAGAAAAGCTGATTAAATTGATATTGTGCGACATTAGATAAAACACCGATTTTCGAACCTTTAGCTTTATTTTTTCGAATAAAATTCAACAAATTTTGATCCTTTTGCCAAGCATACTCAAAAAGATGCTCCGAAGAAGGCTGGCGATAAACCAGCACTCCGAAGCAATCAAAAATCAAAACTTTAGCGTTTAATTTCATTTATTCCAAGATCGCGAACGATTTGCTCATGTCCAGGAACTTGCGCAATGAACAAATTTTGCAATTGTTTTGTATTTGCAATAAGTGAGCCTTTTGAACCCGAGCAAGTTGAAGTCCAGAGGTGTTTTTCAGTTTTATCATCTTTTAGCATCGAAAAATCATAAAGATGGCCAGTAGCACAAACGCCAGCTAGATCATCTGCCTCGCCACTAAAAGGAGTTCCTTTCATCATATTCGCTTTATTTAAAGCATTCACAAATTGTGTGTAAGATTCGGTATTGTTATCAAGCTTAACTTCTTTAATTACTTCACCAAGATAACCCTTGTAAGTTGTGAGTTTTCGAAATTTTGGTGAAACCTCAACTGTGTAAGAACGAAAATTCTCTTGTGCAACAATCGGCCCACGGACCACCATTTTAACGCTGCGGTTTTGATCAGCACTTAACAATTCTTTACTTGAAGGCGAATTATCTTCTTTCGAAGTTTCATTGTTCGCTTGCTGAGCTTGGTCTGAACCATTTCCACCATTCATAAATGCGTTAACAATTGTTACAACTGTAATAATTGAAAGAATTGCAATCGCAATAATTAATAAAATTGGTGCAATTCGTATAATTTTTTCTTTCATCTTAACCTTTCCCCACCACGTTTAGTCCAAATATTCATGAAGCTTTTTCGAATCTTTATGCTTTTTGAGTTTCATTAAAGCTTTAGCTTCAATCTGGCGAATCCGCTCGCGAGTCACTGCAAATTCAAGACCAACTTCTTCAAGTGTATGGCTTTTTGTGCCATTTAAACCAAAACGCATTTCAAGAATTTTCCGCTCACGATCAGAAAGTGTTGAAAGAATTTCGCGAACTTGTTCTTTCAAAAGCTGAACCGTTGCAGATTCTTCTGGGCTAGCAGTGTCTTCATCTTCGATAAAATCACCAAGTGTTGATTCTTCGCCCTCCTCGCCATCACGACCAATTCCAGCGTCCAAAGAAGTAATATCTTGCTTAATTTTTTGGATATATTCAATTTTTTCAACATCCATATCCATTTCTTTAGCGAGTTCCTGGTTGGTTGGCTCACGGTTTAACTCTTGTGTCAATCGGCGAGAAGTTCGCATCAGCTTGTTAATCGTTTCAACCATATGAACAGGAATTCGAATAGTCCGAGCTTGGTCGGCAATTGCGCGTGTAATCGCCTGCCGAATCCACCAAGTTGCATAAGTTGAAAATTTAAAACCTTTGCTTGGGTCGAATTTATCAACCGCACGAAGAAGCCCCGTATTCCCTTCTTGAATTAAGTCAAGTAGCTCCAAACCACGGCCAGAATATCTTTTCGCAATTGAAACAACCAAACGCATGTTTGCTTCAGCCATTTTATCTTTTGCACGTTGATCGCCCTGCATTGCTTTTTCAGCAAGCTCGGTCTCTTTTTCGAGTGAAAGAAGTGGAATCTTACCAATTTCACGAAGATACATTCGAACGCTATCATCTGTTATATCATCGTTATAAGCACCATTTAATAAATCTTCTTCAGTGATATCTTCTTCATCTTCAACCGCAAGGTCGTCAAAATCTGGTTCGAAATCATCAAGCGAAAGAGTTGCATCCACAATGCCGTCTTCATTTAGAATTTCTTCTGGTAGTTCTTTTTTACTCTTACCTTTTACCACTATTCAGCTCCTTATTTAATTGCATAATTTCCATCAAAATCTTCATTTTCAAATTTTCATCACCTTGAATTTCAGCATCTTCGAGTTGCTCTTGAAGATTTACTTTTCGTTCTTGTAAATTTTGGGTTTTAATTTTATGAATCAAACGCTTCATTTCGTCGGTGGCACTGCCTTTTATATTTCCGAGTCGTTCGTCAGCCTTTAATAGAAGTATTTTAACATAATCATCGAAGTTTTTCAAGAGATCGATATTATTTGATTTCAAAATTTGCAGAATTTGATTTCGCTGCTTATCGTGCAAAATACCATCTTGCAAATCAGTCAACATTTCAGCAAGCTTTTGTTCTTTAATCGCAAGAGCCAACAAATCATCTTCATAAATATATTCATCAACAAATTTCTCGTCAGTTTTTTCAATTTTTATTCGCCTTTTTGGTTTAACTGGCCTAGGCTTTTCGTCAAATTTTCCGAGTAATGTTGTTTTCGAAATACCAATTCTTTTCGAAATTTGTTCAATATAAAAATCTTTTTCCACAGGGTCATTTAAGTTTTCCACAAGTTTCAGCGCTATTGTGGAAAACTCCTTTTTTCCTACGGCGGTTGCAATATTTAGCCGTTTTTCATATTGGTCAAAAATCCATTCTATCGCCGGTTGTGGTTTCGAAATAGAATCCTTCCAAAGTTCCAAATCTTTTTGAATTAATTCATCTGGGTCTTTAGCTTCACCCGCCGATTGGTTTAAGGTGATAATTGAAAGCTCCACACCAGCTTGTTGCCCCAATGAAATCGCCCGCTCGGTAGCACTAATCCCAGCTTGATCACTGTCAAAACAGAGGCGAACATCATTCGAAAACCTACCAAGAGCCTTCAAATGATGAACTGTCATCGCCGTGCCAGCCGTTGCAACCACATTTTTCACACCAGCTTGATGGCTCGAAATTACATCCATATTTCCTTCAACCACAACCACAAAACCAGCTTTTCGAATTTCATTTTTTGCTTGCGAAAGGCCGAAAATATTTGAAGATTTATCATAAAGCAAAGTTTGAGGCGTGTTTAAATATTTTGGCGCATTTGGCTCGTCTTTAATAATTCGACCAGTAAAACCAACTGGCGACCCACCCGAATCTTGCAAAGCAATCACCATTCGATTTCGAAAAATATCGCCGCCAAATCGGTTCAGCAGCCCAGCATCACGAATATCGCTCATCGCAAAACCTTTTTTTAGCAAAAAATTCGTGAGCATTTTTTGAGTATTTGGAGCAAAACCAATTTTGAACTCTTGCACAATTTCTTTCGAAAGTTTGCGATTTTTAAAAACATAGTTCAAGGCTTCTTTATTACGAACCAACATATGCTGATAAAAATTTGCACTAATTTGCAAAATTTTTCGAAGTCGTTCTTTTTTTTCAGAAATTTCTCTTGAACGCTTCGAATCAAAAGTTTCAATTTCAACGCCAGCTTTTCGCGCCAGAAATTCTAAGGCTTCACGGAAATTCATTCCTTCAACTTCCATAATAAAACCAAAGATATCGCCGCCTTTTCCAGATGAAAAATCGTGCCAAATTTGTTTATCGGGGCTAATTATAAAACTTGGAGTTCGCTCATTTGTCCAGGGGCTAAGTGCTTTAAAATTACGCCCAGTTCGCTTGAGCTCAAGATATTCGCCAGCCAAATCTTCAATGCTTATTCTTGCTTTAATTTCGTCTCTGGCATCATTCATGTCTATATTTTAACATAAAAAGCAGCCCTCATCAATCAAAAAATGAGCTGCGTTTTAGAAAATTATTTTGCTTTATGGTAATTTTCAAGCTGTTTTGAAGATTCTGTAAGATTTTTTTCAATTTTTTCATATACTGACTTTTGTGAAGAAGGCGAAGTTTTTTTGCGTCGTGTAATTAAATCTTTTACACGAATCAACTGATACGCCATTTCACGGGAATAAACTTCATCAATCGTAGCGTTCAAGAAAGCGTCATCAAGCGTTGCACTAAGCTTATCAAAAATCGCATCAGTTTGTTTTATCGCTTGCGAATTCTTTTTTGAATCTCCACGAGGAACTTCAATCTTTCGACTCTTCATAAATTCTTTCAAATCTTGCTCATTTGAACTAAGTGAAGTGTTAATTCCTGCATTCACGGCCGCTAAATCTGAACTTTTAATCTTATTTTGAAAAGATTTTGTAGTTTCCTTTAATTTCGAAATATTATAATAAGCACGAACTACTGCCTGAGCATTGTCATCACCCTTATTGCTAGTTACAATAATAAAAATCGAGAAAAATAGCGAGATTAATAACGCTGAAGCACCTAAAATTTTGCCTTTAGTCCAAAACGGAGCGGCTTTTTTGGGCGCAATCTTGTTGAGATATTCAACTGTGTAAGGGTTTTCAGTTGTAGCATCTTGCGAATAATTTTGATCTGGCATTAAATTTGGAGCAACTTGCGGATTTTGAACAGGTTGATTCGGCTGAACTGGAAAATGTTGTTGATTTTGGTAATTATTTGGATATTGCGGAAAATTCTGTTGTGCACCAAAATTTTGATTTTGGACGCCAAATTGTTGTTGTGGATTTTGTCCATTCGAAAATTGTTCATTTGGGAATTGATTACTTGGTAATTGACCATTTTGAGTAAAGTTATTCGAAAAACCACCGTAATTTTGTTGTGGCGGATAAGGATTTTGAGGATAATTATTTGGTGTACCAAAATTTTGATTTTGGCTGCCCTGATTCCAATCTTCATTCGGTTTCATATTACTTATGATTATATCACAAAAAAGTTTTTTTCGCAAAGAAAAACCCTCGCTTCTTGGCTGACCTGACACCCAGCAGTTTAGTTAAATGGGCTAATTTTTTCGTTGTTTAGTTTTCCGATGAAATTATAGTAAATATCAATCTGAATAATACGATTGCGTTTTGTGCCAGTTGGTTTATGAATTACAATCTTGTCAATCAGTTCATTCACTATTTCAACAGTTAATTCTGGTAACTCTGTATATTTTGAAATTCTCGCCATAAACTTGGAGATATTAAGGCTGTCTTCTTGTTGTTTGGTGAGTTTTTCGGTTAAGTCAGAAATGGAAGTTTGAAGTTGTTTCTGTTCTTCTTCATAGCTCTGACTTAGCTTCACAAAGCGGTCATCTGAAATTTTACCAAGTAGATTGTCTTCATAAAGCTTCTGGCTAATGCTGATTACTTTTTATTTTTCTGATTTATTAAATCCATATATGCAACATCAATGTAATCTTTTTTCTTTATATTTAACTGTTCTGTTATAAGTTTAACATTTTTCTTTGCAGTTTGTATTGATTCTTTTTCAGGAATTACATATTCCAACTCGATAAAATCACCTAAGTTTTCGACCCTATCTAAGTGGAATCTTATATTATCTTTCAGAAATAACTGCCGAACCTTTTTAACTTCACCAACCCTACCAAGAGATACTGAAAGAATTTTATCAACAAGTTTAGGGTGTTTTATATTAAAGCGTTTATATTTTGAAAGTTTCATATCAGCAGAATTAGGGCGACTATAAAATATCAATTCGTGACTATCGTTATTTATCGTTCTCATTTTTAGCCTATAAGATTTAAGATTGTAAAAAACATCACGCTGATTTAATTTTACAGGTTTATCTTGAGTTATTTTTGCAAATATCTTTTTTGTTTGTTGATAATCTTCGATTTTAGCCTTTATTTCGATATTTCGGGGCATTTTAACCTTTCATTATTACTTGTTAATATATCTCTTAGCCAATCTTTTGAAATAGAATTTCTATTGATTCGCGTAGTAGAAAGTTTACAATAGCTCCTTCCTTAGCGATAATAACTTCATTGCTATTGCTCAGTTTATATTTTACCAGATCTTTGCCAATTTTTGAAGTAGATTTAGCTTGTGCTTTTGCTATTCGCTATAGAAAGAAGATGAATTTAAAGAATTGCTTATTGAATAGCGTAAAGCTCGGATGGAAGATAATAATGGATTTTTTCTTAGAATAGTTATAATTTTCATAATTGTTTACTTATTTGAAATTTGAAAAATTTAGAGATTTATTGAACTTTATTTTTGGTAGCATCTTTAGATTTATATCAGGAAAATATAATGACAGTCTATATGAATACGAAAAGAAAAAATGATAATAAATAAGATAATTTAAAAGCTAAGACAAAATCAGTCTTAGCTTTTTACGGTTGTTATAAGGTGTACGAACTCAGATTGCTTTTATACTACTGAATATCAAGTCATATTTGCAAGGTTATTTTCTATCTAAAAGAGAAACTACAAAATATATTTTACTCGCAAACCAAGCGATAACTCAAGCGAAACAAATCTCGCAATTCTTCAGCCGAAACTTGTCCTTGGCCAATAATCAAATTCCACTCACGCTCGCTCATCAATTTCGAAGGCACTACACTTTCTTTTTCACGCAAAATTCGAGCAAGCTGCGCGCCTGTTTTTATTTCAACTTTTAAAGGTTTTGAACCATCGTGAATAATTGCGAAAATCGCTTTCGGCTCTTCACTTTCTGCAATTTTCGAAAGAATCTTTTCACCAGTTTCACGCTCAAAATCGCCAAGCTCACCAGCCATTTTTTCTTGCCAAATTTTTTCTAATTTATCAAAATTAACTTCAAAAATTTCAAGTTTATTTTCTTCATCTTTCCGAACTTCTGCCGCGTCAAAATTTAGCAAAAAATCTTTAATTTCACTCTGATCCATTACTTTTTCACCTTTTTTAAATAAAATTTTAATTCTTCAATCGAACCACTAATATCATCTAGCGCACGATGATTTTCAGGCTTAGCAAACACCCGTTTAAATTTGGCACTCATCACAACTTTCCACGCTGAAACATCCAGCATTCGATAGTGCAGCATTTTTTCAAGATTTTTCCATTCTTCACGAATGAATCGGCGATCTTGGTGAATCGAATTTCCGCCCAAAAGAATCTTTTCGCCTTTCGAAAGTTCTTCGGCAAAATTTTCTTCTATAAATTTAATTAGGTCTGCTTCAACTTCTTGTGAATTTTTTGTAGCACGAGAATTTTGTAATTTTAAAGCATCGCGCGTTTCGCTAAAAGTATCCCAAAAATTACCAACCATTCGGCTTTCAAGAATTTCATTTTCAACTTTTACGGCACTTTCGAAAGTGGCAATTTCATTAAAATCCCAATCTGTTGCAATTGCCGCAACCTCTAAAATTCGGTCTTTTTTAGGTTCAAGACCTGTCATTTCTAAATCAATCCAAAGAATTTTTGCGTTTTTCATTGTTTAAATTATATCATTTTTTGGCAGGATAAGCAAAAAAACTAATCTAAAATTCCAAAATCTTTAAGCTTTTTAGCTTTCGAAATATCGAAATCAGCAATTTTTGTGCGCCGAAGTTGCGAACAAAACGCACCGCAACCCAAATTTTTGCCCAAATCTTCTGCCAGTGAACGAATGTAAGTCCCGCTTGAAACGTGCGTGCGAACTTTTAGTTTTGGAAAATCATAACTTAAAATTTCGAAATCAAAAATTTCAACCGTGCGTTTAGGAATTTCAAAATCTTCGCCCTTTCGTGCTAAATCATAAGCACGATTGCCCTTAATTTTTACTGCGCTAAAAGCTGGCGGAGTTTGTTCAATTTTACCTAAAAAGTTAGTTTTAATTTCTTTTTCAATCTGTTCAAAAGTTGGAATTTCAAAATTCTCACATTTCGAAATCTCACCTTCAGGATCGCCTGTGCTGGAAATTTGCCCAAGTGTAAATTCCGCCTCATAAACTTTATCAAGCTTAGTAAGGCTCATTGCATTTTTAGTTTCCTTGCCGTAAAGTAAAACTAAAAGCCCCGTTGCAAAAGGATCAAGCGTGCCAGTATGGCCAACTTTAACTTTTTTACCAAATTCATCTTTAAGAACGCGGCGGATTCTAGCGACCACGCCAAAGCTAGTAATTCCAGCGGGCTTATCAATTAAGATTCGCCCACTTTCATTTTCGAAAAATACCATTTTACATTCCTGGAATTCTGAATTGTGAAGGATCATTAGGGTAAATTTGGTCGGTCATCACTTTATTTTTGCTACTTTCAGTGCCCATTGCAGGCTGTTCCGCTGGATTTGGAATAAAATCAAAAGCTGGAACTTCTGGCGGCATTGGCATTGAGCTAAAATCTGGCATAGCTGGTGGCATTGGCATTGCAAAATCATTCGAATTTTGCGCAGGATTTTCAGTCGAGTAAGTTTGCTGATTCTCAAAATTATTTTGCGGTAAAGTCTGCGCATATTGTTCATTCGAAATCGGATTACTTGATTCAAAATTTGAAAGCGGCTGGATTGGTGTAGCTTGAGCATAAGGCTGAGTTTCAGGAATAAAATTCTCATTCGCCTGTGGCTCTTCATAAATCGCATTTTGAACTTTACCATGGCTTAAAACATAATCATTATTTTGTGGATTTGAAGTTGCTACAGAGTTTTCTTCACGAGAAATTCCACTTGGCCCATAAGGCTGAGCACCCATCAAACCACTTGCAATTTGAGCATTTTCGGTTGGGTGATAATATTCATCGCCCTGATTTTTCACTGGCTGAATATTTTGAGTTTGAATCTCTTGAGTAGCAGAAGTTTCGGCTGAATTTTGTTGTTCGAAAACTGACGCAACTTCTGGCTGAGCAGTTTGAGGTTCAATAGTTTCGAAAGTTTGTGGTTGAGTGTTTTCAGGAGCTGGGATTGAAATATCAACTTGGCGAGCTGGCTCAAAAACTTGCTCCTGAACTGGAGTTTCTGCAATAAATGCATTTGGATTTTCAAAAGGCACACTTGGCACTGGAATTTCTGGCGCATAATTTTGAACTGGCGCTTCAACCAAACCTTGCGTATTTTCAGGCTGATTAAATTCTGAAGGAGCAGAAGTTTCAGCTGAATTTTGTTGTTCGAAAACTGGCGCAACTTCTGGTTGAGCAGTTTGAGGTTCAATAGTTTCGAAAGTTTGTGGTTGAGTGTTTTCAGGAGCTGGGATTGAAATATTTTGTTCAGCCAAAGTTTCTTGGCTTTCTGATATATTTTTTGCTGAATTTTCTTCAGCTAAATTTTCATTTTGAACTTGTGTATTTTCAAGATTTTCGCTTGGATTTTCGAAAATATCTTCGTTCGAATTTTCTTGCACAAGTTCTTGATTTTGCTCAGGAGCTTCAACTTCTTCAAGCTCAGCAAAGGCATTTTCTGGTTTATTAATATTTTTTAGTTTATTTAAAGATTCTTCAAGTTCGTCTTCGGCTTGATTTTGTGAATTTTCAAGATTAGCTTTTTCTGCTTCTTTTTTAGCTTCTTCATGTGCAATCACAAATGCACCGTTACGCTTTTGCTCTTTCTTTGAAGAAGATTTTTCACTCAATTTTTCTTTTTCGTTCGAAATTTCTTCTAAAGCTTCTTCCATTTTAGCATTTTTTTGCACAGCAAATTCACCCGCTTTTTCTTCAGCTTCACGGATTTTCGAAACCACAAGTTGCTGGTCGGCGCCAGATGAAATAAGTTTTGCTGCAAGGCTCATAGCTTCAGCCGTAGCTTTTGCATTCGAAAAGCGATCAGTTTCAGCAACAATTCCAGTCAAAAGAGCAGTTGCGACTGGTTGAGTAAGATTTTTCTTTCCAAGGGATTCAATAATTTGAACAGAAATTTCGCTCAAAGAACTGGCGTTTTCGGCATGCCAGTGGGTTCCGTTAAGATTCGTTTGGTTTTCACCAATGGTTAAAATTGCAACTGAAGCATCATGAAAAATTCGCCCGTGCGCCGCTAAAGCGCCATCGAGTCGATCTTGACTTTCAACATTTAAAGCTAGCACAAAATCAATGTTAAAATCACCCTGTTCAAATTCGAGGTCTTTTTCAGAAATAATTGAGCGATATGGCGTAATGAAAATTTTCACATGATCACCAACAAGCTTATAACGAAGATGATCGGCTTTTTCTTTATTTAAAGCAATAATAAAATCACGCAAAGAATCTACCGAATTTTCGAAAGTTTTTTCTGGGCGCAAAAAAGCTAGCGCGTCGGGCATTTTACCGCTTGAAACCGCCGTCGCATGCTTGCCAGAATTATTAATTGCGAGCGTTAAAGCCAATGCTGAAGAAAGCTCATCAACACTTGGGTTATCATTTACCGCAATCAAAATACTCTCTGATTCTTTCAATTTTGCGATAATCTGCTCTTGAGCATTATTTTTTGACATTTATTGAATCCTATTGTTTATTTTTATAATTTATAGCTCTATATTAGCATAATCACAATGAAATGTCAACAGTTTATTTGAAATACTTGCTTTTTATTTCGAAATAATATATAATTGATGTTGAATTGTAAATAACAACCTAAAAGAAGGAATTAAATGCCAATTATTAAATCTGCTGTAAAGCGAATGCGACAAACCGCAAAACGACGCGAACGCAACGTTGGAATTAAAAAAGATATCAAAGGTGCAGTTAAAGCTTTTGTTGCTGAACCAAGCGCAAAAAGCCTTTCGAAAGCACAAAGCGAACTTGACAAAGCTGTTAAAAAAGGTCTTATCAAGAAAAATACAGCTGCTCGCCGAAAAGCTTCTCTTGCCGCTGCTGCAAAAAAAGCTGGCGTAAAACTTGCTTAATTTGATACATTTTCAGAAATCGCTCAATCTCGGGCGGTTTTTTATTTTCCCTTTTTCTAAACTTGACAATTCTACTTAAAAATGCTATAATTTAAAAGATTCGCCGTTTTGGCAAAAATAGAACATTTGGAGGACTTAATTATGTCACTAAAAGAACGACTAGCTGCAGAAAAAGAAGCTGCTTTAAGCTATAAAATATTACTAAGCAAGTTGAAGACATCCTTGTCGAGGCTGCCAAGGATGGTAGATCAAGCGTGCTCATCTACCTTGACAATGAGAATGATTACAAAACCCAAGCCGTAAGTTATTTCCTAGCTCAGGAAGGAATCAGCTTCAAAAGGGAGTACGACTCATATCAAACAACTCAATTTCCTTATATCGATACACATATGGGTACGGGTTGTTATGAGGGTGTCGACCCTAATAAACCAGTCACTGTAACTAACTATCGATTCAAAGGTGTTCGTGTGTTTCTTTAGAAAGGTCATCAAAAAAAACAAAACCCGCAGAAATTTGCGGGTTATTTTATTTCTAACATTTTTTGAAAATTATTTTACCAATTTGAGTCACTCATCGAAAGCGACGGTTTTACTTCAAGCTTGAGCGGATTTTTAATATCAAGAAAAAATAATTCACACGGCCCCATCCATCATAACGTTGACGATGTTTAAACTACCAAGCAAAATATATATCCATACCTACATACTAAAATATCAATTTAGCTTCCAGTTGAAATTTAACCTGAAAAGTGTTAGAATAGCTCTATGAAGATTTTGGGAATTGAGAGTACGTGTGATGAAACTGCAGCTGCAGTGGTGGAACTTCAAGCTGGAGAAGTTTCACGCGTGAGTAATAATCATGTGAAATTACTTTCAAGTGTAGTTCATTCACAGATAGATATTCATGCTCAATTTGGTGGTGTAATTCCCGAGATAGCAGCGCGATCACATATCGAATATATAAATCCAGTTATTCGTCAAGCTTTAGAAAAAGCCGAGGTAAGCTGGAGTGATATCGACGGTATTGCGGTCAGTTTTGCACCTGGTTTAAACGGTTCGTTGTTGGTCGGGAATTTAGCGGCGAGGACTTATGCGCGGATTTTTAATAAACCCTTCTTCCCTGTTCACCACGTTGAGGCGCATGTTTACGCTAACTTCTTGCGTGATACACCACCGCGATTTCCGTTTTTAGCGCTGGTGGTTAGCGGCGGTCACTCTCAGATCGTATTGTTTAGAGGCCATTCAGATTTCGAAATTCTTGGCCAAACCCAAGATGATGCCGTGGGTGAAGCGTTTGATAAAGTAGCCAAAATTCTGGGTTTGCCCTACCCCGGCGGTCCAGCGATTGCGGCGGCAGCTCAAGCTGGTAATAGTACCAAATATAAATTGCCTAAGGCTAAGCTAGCTGGTGAATACAATTTCAGTTTTTCTGGCCTTAAGACAGCGGTGCTGCGAGCAGTGCAAAAAGAAGTTGGAGTTGATTATAACTTCCCTTCTTTCCGCTTGGCCGAAAAATTAACTACCGAACAAAAAAATGATTTTGCGGCGTCGTTTCAGCGAGTAGCTGTAGAGACATTAGTTGATAAGCTAGAACGTGCTGTTCAGCGATATCAGCCTCAAACGGTAGTGATTGCGGGCGGGGTGGCGGCTAATCAGGCTTTGCGTGCTAAGCTAATGCGTCGGGTAGCCAATCAAGTGCCAGACGAAATTATTTTTACTGCGCCAGAATTTTGCACTGATAATGCCGCAATGGTGGCGACGCTAGGTACTTTTCACGCCGTACTAGGTCAGTCCAAAGACCCGCTCACAGCCGAAGTCTACCCTAGCTTGTCAATGGAAAACGCTCGTTGGTAACCGAGCTGAAATCTGCCCTTCACTTTTTAAAATCTTAAGGGCACTTTTCGAAATCTGCTATAGTACTTTTTGAAAAGCTAAGGCAGGTTTTTAAAAATAATGGATGAATTTAAACTAAAGAAAAGAGCCGTTTTATTAAACGGCTCGAGCGATGCGCTTTAAAGCAGCGCACTTGTTGAATTGATTAATCTAAGTTGGAGAATCGCTGTGCAATTCCAACCAAATCTTTACCGCTACCAGTTACAGCAGCGTTGAGGGCCATGATCTCTCCGCGTTTGTCGGTCCTCTTCCAATTGATCAGTTCATTGTCTGATTCAGTTGGAGGGATGAGAGTCACCAACTCCTCAACGTCCTTGAGATTCAGATCCCAAGGAGCGATATGATATATAGGTAGAGTTTCCACCACTACCACAAGCCAGCCTTCGGAGTCAAATGGTGCTCCGTCGTGACCTTGATTCTGAATAAGGGCAACTTTGTAGCCATTTTTTACAATAGCCTCGAGCTGCGCTGCGAAGAGTAAGAAACGCTCTGTATATGTGCCATCTACTTTTTTATTGTAGATAGCTAGAGCTTCTTCTACGGAGATTTCAGTTGTTTTTGCTGTATCTCCGTAGCCAGAAGTATGGACTAGTTTTTCATCCACTACTTTTGGTGCATCTACCCATACTGTTTTTTCAACGTTGTAATTTGCCATTACAGCGTTGAAGACTTCTTTAGATTCTTCATTGTTTAGAAAGTGAAGTTTCATGGATTTCTCCTCTCCTTGCGCATAATAATTTAAGGCGTTTTCGCCACGCAAGGTGCCCTACTTCAATTTCGGGCGAATCTCAACTTAGTAGCTGATGCCCTAAGCTCAAAATCGCCCAAAATTGAAAAGCTTTCAATCAATTCAACAATGGTAATTTGCTAGTTGTTGGTTTATAAATTCCTAACAACTTAAGTGTATTATATCATATTAGATTAAATATGTCAATAGCTTTTATTTATTTTTATCATAATCGATATAAATAGATTCTCTATTTTTTATATCATAGATTGCTAAAGAGTTTTTTGCGCTAGCAAATGAAAGAGCTTCATCCTTATTTTGAAATCTGTGTGATACGTTTAGATGTATGTCGCCCGTACGATCATCAGCCCAAGTGCCAAAATAATCGTCATCGGATTTAATATATTTTTTTCTTCTAGCGATAAATTTCTTAAGAGCTTTAATCGATAGTTCAGCTGCTGAAATATAGTAAGTGGTATCGATAGCTACCATGTATCCATCTACTGGTTTTTCTCCTAAAGTATTTATAGATGTTCCTTTATGTTCTTTTGTCTCGGTTAGAAGGTCATTTGCTTGACTAAAAAATCGTTTCTTTTCTAGATTCATTATTATATCATCCTATATATTTTTTCTATTTCAGAATGGAGTTTTTTGATATTATCCTCAACTGGTTGATTATTTGCATCTAAATAAAGCCTTTTGTTAATTTCAATCATCACAGATTGAACTCGACTGTCCTTATTATAAAAGTGAATAGGGACCAAACTACCACTATATGGCGAGTTAACTCGAACTTCATATCCAAGCCCCGTGAAATAAGTAGCCAAGAATTCAACCAAATCTGGTGGAGTATGAAAACTATCAGACCCAATACAAATATCCGGTCGATTTGGTGCTTGATCTATGTCTCGGTTAGTCGGAATATTATTAAAACTATGGCAATCAATAATCAAACAATTATCATATTTATTAAGCTTTTCAAAAACTTTCTTTGACAGATCTTCATGATATGGTAAATAGTAATTATTTATAATTTCTTGTTTTTTGGTTTCTGAAATATTTCGCAATTGCTCACCAGAATCTGTATGCGTATAAACAATACCCATTCCTTTGAGAAACATACTTTCGAGTTCATCAGGAAAACGTTCAATATCACAATAAATTCTACTAAAATCAGCAATTTTAGACTCGACTAAATTACTATCAAAAATTTGCTTAGTATACCAATCCGTTAAAATATTAATTTCATTACTAATTAATTCAGCATTAAAACCTTCCATATCTGGAAAAAAGGTTGAAGAATGCGAAATATTTAAAATTATTTTTTTCCATATTATTTATCCTTGAGATATTTATCAATTAGAACCCCCGCCTCATCATAATCATCAACATAAGGGGCATTTTTTAAATCTTCAACTATAGGCGGATACAAATTCATATCTCGTTTCCTTAAAATTTCCTCAAAAGGTTCATGAGGGTGTGCCATAAAAACAACATCAGGCCTACCGTCTCTTTCAAAATTCCAGTCCGCAGGAGCATAGTCATCATTGAATTTTATTTTACAAATAGGCTTAAATCCAATTGACCCATACATTCTAGGTAAATAACCATCATAGTAATCAAGATGATTCCCTCCAGACTTTAAACTTTCCAGCATAATAGTTTGACCAATTTTTCCGATTCCATCACGTTCCGCAAGAAGATTATTTTTAAAAACTGAAACAATGTCGCCATCTTCTTTAATAGCTACACCAGCAGCGCCGTTATTTATAATAATTTTATCCATATTTTCATAATCATCAGCAGAATAATCCATAGTCAAAAACGCACCATGAGGGTTATTTTCATAAGCATTATTTATAAAATCATAGAAAAGATTAGAGTTATTTATATGATAAACTGAAATATTATCAAAATATTTTTCATGTGAAATAATATCTTCGGGAGTCAAAGTTCTCTCTTGATTATCTAGGGTATTAAAATTTTGTTTGTTTTCCATTTTTTTCCTTATATTTAGTATATTACCATATATATATCTTAAAAAGTCAATATATTGACTTAAAAGATAAATAATGTTATAATTTAATAGATTTTCATTGATGGAGGTATAAAAAATGAAAAGAACTTTTGTAAAAGACAACACACTTTCCGTGTCATCTGTCGTAGGGTTATCCCCCCGCTATCATACAGGAAGTCCTGTATTCACGATTGACGACTTCAACCATATGTGGCAGGCGGAGGCAGAAACTGTTTATCAAAAAACTGGTATCTATGTCTCTGTAGTCACGACAGAGGCCTCTGTTATTTACAGAGAAGACAGCGGGTGCCCTACCGGAGGGGAGAAGGCGGTTGACATTAGAGCTGACTGCAACCCCTACTACTCATTTTCACTAGGGGATCTATCCGAACAAGATTATATACAATCTTGGCAAGATGCCTTCCTAAAAATACTGGAGAATGTGGCTGAAAAATTAGACCAGTCTACTGTTACTGTTAAATTCAGTGATGACAGGCTAATATACCTTACTACAGATTAGGAGTTCACTCTGAACTCCTTTTAACTTATCTTTTGAATTTTCGAACAATTTTTTTAGCAGTTGGTAAAAATGAGTTCCAGATGAAATATGTTTTCGAAATTGGAAAATCCAGCGTGCCAACTAATAAATCTTCATGGTTTGCGAAACCAGCTTTAAATTTTGAAATTCCATCGTTCAAAAGTCCGTTAAAATCATATCGCTTAACTCCGCGATTTTTCATTTCAATAATTGCAATCCACTTCAAAACATAATTTGCGCGTGATTTTTGCCCCGCCTCAGTTACTCCGCCATAAAGTTCAAACGCCGCATCATCACTTTGAGCAAACCATAAAAATGCCACCATTTCTTGATTTTTAAGCTTTTCCGCTATATAATCTTCAGTATTTTTATTTTTTTCTATAGACTTACCCTGCTCTTTTTCAATAAAAGCTCCAAAAATTGGTGAATTTTCGCCCATTTTTTTATAAAGTTCATGATAATAATCTTTCGAATGAATCGCAAACCCTGCCCTTTTAGCAGTTTCTGTGTAAATTTGCAACGCACGATCAATTTCTTCTTTCGAAAATAGCTGCCGAACTCGCACTTCTCCACCACTTTTTCGAATATATTGTCGCGTTTTTTTACTCATTTTGGCGAGTAATTCATCTTCATTTTGCGTTAAATCAAGAATTAAAGTTCGTGGGATTAAAATTGTGTTTTTTGAGCTTCTCCAGCCGTCACGCAAGTCAAATTCACCGCTGTTCCAATCTGGTTCCATAGTTAAACAAACTGGCTTTGGCTTGATATTCTTCGAAGCCCAAAGAGCAATTTCACGCGAAATGCGGGCTCGCTCGATTGGCTTTTTAGAAATCACCAAAGCACCGCGCGGAATATACGCAAAATTACGAAGTGGAAAAGGTAGTTTTCGAACCAGAATTTGTGCCGCCGCCACAATATCTGAGTGGTCATTTTTTTTGCGGTCAATGTATTTTTCTTCACCATTTTTCAAAAAAACTCGCACAACTTGCCAATTTGTTGATTGTGATTTTAACTCACCCCAGCCCCAAAGTTGCAAAGGGTGGCCGCCGTGCTCGTTAATAAAATCATTCCATTCTTTTTTATCAGTAATTTCGATAATCTTTAGCATATTTATATTATACACCGAATGTGGTATAATTGTAAATGTAGAATTTCGCACAGTTTAACTTTCGTGTGAAATGTTGTTGAATAAATGCGATTTTAAAGGGAAATATGAAAATTACAAAGACTTACGAACCAAACAATTACGAACCTAAAATTTATAATTTATGGGAGCTATCTGGTGCCTTCGAAAGCAGTGGAGTTGGCCCAAAATATTCAATTGTAATGCCGCCACCAAATGCAAATGGAAATCTTCATATTGGCCACGGGCTAATGGCTGCGGTTGAAGATATTTTAGTGCGTTATCACAAAATGAAGGGTTATGATGCAATTTATTTGCCTGGCGCCGACCACGCGGGCTTCGAAACTTGGGTTGTTTATGAACGCCTTTTGAACGCTGAGGGGAAGAGTCGTTTAGATTATTCTCGTGATGAACTTTATAAAAATGTTTGGGATTTCGTAGTAAGTCAACGTGGAAATATGGAACTTCAATTGCGTGCTTTGGGAGCTGGTGCTGACTGGAAAAATCTCACTTTCACATTAGATGAAAAAGTAGTTAATCGCGTTTATAAAACTTTCGAAAAAATGTGGAACGATGGCTTAATTTACAGAGGTGAGCGCATTGTTAATTATTCAACAAAATATCAAACTTCTTATGCTGATATTGAGGTAGATTATAAAGAAGAGAAGGGGAAACTCTGGACGATTGCGTATCCAGTTCTTGATGAATTTGGTGGAACAAGTGAATATATGCTTGTTTCAACAACTCGCCCTGAAACAATGCTCGGCGACACAGCTCTTGCGGTTAATCCAGAAGATGAAAGATATGAAAATCTGATTGGTAAAAAAGTTCGCATACCTTTAATAAATCGTGAAATCAAAATTATCGCTGATGAATATGCCGACCCACAATTTGGAACTGGCGTTGTTAAAATTACACCATTCCACGATCCAAATGATTTTGAAGTTGGTAATCGCCACTACTTGCCAAAAATCCAAGTAATTGGATTTGATGGAAAAATGACCGAAAATGCAGGTAAATATGCTGGTTTAGAAGTGTTAGAAGCACGCAAGAAGATTCTTGAGGATCTTCGAAAAATCAATGCATTGTTTAAAGAAGAAGATATTACTCACGTTGTTGGGTATGATTATAAATCTGGAGAACCAATTCAGCCGCTCGTGAAAGAGCAGTGGTTTATTTCAACTAAACCTTTAGCTAAAAAAGCCCTTGAAGCTCTTGAGAATAATGAAATTAAATTTACACCAGAAAATAAGAAAAATGTTTTAGCGGAATACTTGAAAAATATTCGCGACTGGAACATTTCACGTCAAATTCCTTGGGGAATTCCAATTCCGGCTTTTCAAAATATTGAAGATCCGACAGATTGGATTTTTGATGAGCGCGTGCATGAATCGCAAATTGAAGTGAACGGCAAAACATACAAACGAGATGAAGATACGCTTGACACTTGGTTTTCAAGTGGTCAATGGCCGTTCATTACAACCGATTTTTTGGAAGGCGGTGAGCTTTCGAAATTCTATCCAAACAGTGTAATGGAAACTGGTCACGATTTAATTTTCCCTTGGATTTCTCGAATGATTATGCTAGGAATTTACTGTACAGGGCAAATTCCATTCCGCGAAGTTTATTTGCACGGAATGGTTCTTGATGAACACGGCCAAAAAATGAGCAAATCAAAGGGAAATGTGATTAACCCAATGGACGTAATTGCCGAATATGGCTCCGACGCTTTTCGCCTTGGAATTATCGCTTCGCGTTCGGCAGGACAGAATCAGGCATTTTCGAAAAATAAAGTTATCGCTGGCCGGAATTTCTGCAATAAATTATGGAATATTTCACGGTTCATTTCTGAAAAAGTTGGCGAAATTAAGAGCACAAAACAGCCTGAAGCTTTCACGCCAGCAGATCACTGGATTGTGCGAGAGCTTGATAAGGCAATTGCTGAAATTGAAAGCCACATGCAAAATTACCGTTTTGCGGAGGCCTCAGAAACGGTTTATCACACAATTTGGAGCACCGTTGCCGATTGGTATATTGAAGCTTCAAAAACACAAGATAATCCTGAACTCCTTGCCTGGGTTCTTGAAACTTGTCTTAAAATCGCACATCCTTTCGCACCATTTGTGACTGAAACCATCTGGCAAACTCTGCCTTGGACTGAGGGAATTTTAGCGAACGAAAAACTAGCCGAATCTTTAAAATTCAACGAATTCGAAGCACTTCAATTTGAACGAATCCAAGATTTAGTAGGTGAAATTCGCTTAATTACGGCTGAACTCCCAGGCAAAAAACGCTACAATTTGGTTTTCGAAAAAGATGAACTGATCGCAAAAAATGCTGAGACAATTCGCCATCTTTCACGCGTGCCAGAAATTATCCAAACAGATGCACCACATGGATTTAGCCTTGCAGCCAGCGGTTTGGGTGCTTATCTTGATGTTCCGGCTAATGTTCTAGCTGAATACAAAACTGAACTAAATGAACGAATTAAAAAGATTTCGAACGAAATTAACCTGCTCGAAAAACGACTTTCGAACGAAAATTATGTTTCAAAAGCGCCGGCACATTTGGTTGAAGAAACTCGCGAAGAATTTTCAAACAAAAAAGCCGAGCTTGAAAAAGTTAAAAAAGCTTTCGAAATTTTATAAAAGCACTGCCGCCAGAGAATGGCGGTTTTTGCTTGACTTTTTATTGTATTCATGGTAGAATATGCCCATAATTCGCATGTTTTAAATATTGTAAGGAGGAAAAAATAATTACTGGTGCAAAAAACTTTCTAGCGACGGTAATATTAAAACGTGAGAATTATTAGAAAGTGAACCTAAAAATGAAATTTAAGAGTAATATTGAGATTCGAGACCAAGAAAAATGGCTAGAAGATATTGAATTCAGAAAAATTAGAGATGAAGAGAAACGCATCCTTGAAAGAGTAAAGGATAAACTCGAGATTGTTTTAGATAATATCCGTAAGAATGATGTTGTTTTCTTTGATGAAATAAAATTTGGTCAGTTTGAGTTCTGCTACTATGTTCCTAAATATGGAAGAATTACGATCAGAATATCTCTAAACCAACAATCAGCAGCACGTACTGTTTTCTTAGATAACGATCAGTGGACAAGTTATTTATATTTACTACCGCACCAAGTCTTTCATAGTAAGAAAGAAGACCGCTATCCTATAGTGCGCAGATTATCCGAATGGGATGAATTGCGAAGAATCGAAAACTGGGTTAATACTGAACTCGAAGACTGGGTTCTGAATAATTACAAGGAAGCACTCCAGGCAGAAGGAATAGAAGGCTAAAACAAACTAACCCCGACTTAGTGCGGGGCTTTTTTATTATTTGCGTTACAAGCTGACGCCAATTAAATTATATATTACTCTTGACTAAAATCTTAAAAAATGATAAAATCTTAAAGATGATTACTAAAGAGAATAAAGAGAAGGCAATCGCTTTGACTCAGGTTTCAAAGAATGACGTTGGTTCGCCACAGGCACAAGTGTCAATCTTGACGGCTCGTATCAAAGAAGTGACGGAACACCTTAAATCAAACAAGCACGACTTCATGGCTCGACGCGGTTTGATGCAAATGGTTGGTCGCCGTAAAAAACTTCTAAAATATCTTGAACGAAAAGATTTTGAAGCCTACAAAGCTGTTGTTTCTAAATTAGGTTTACGAAAATAATTTCAAAAACCGTAAAATCGCCTTGCTTAAATGATGGGCGGTTTTATTTTTTGCTAAATTCATTGAAGAACGTTATAATGAAAGAGTAAAATTAACGCTGAATGTGTGGTAGAAATTATTTTCGAAATATTTTCGAAGAAGATTCCTGCAACTCATTTGGCAGAAGGAGAAAATATGATTCATAAAATGAACTTGCAAGATAAATATTTTGATTTTATTAAAAATGGAACAAAAAGAATTGAATTAAGATTAAATGACGAGAAACGACAACAGATAAAAATTGATGATTTAATCGAATTTAGCAATGAAAAAGATAAATTCACAGCAAAAGTTATTGGATTATTGAAATATAAGGACTTTAAAACTCTTTTCAATGATTTTGAAATCGAAATTCTCGCAGACAAAACAATGACAAAAGAAGAACTTTTAGATGTTCTTGGTGAGTTTTATACACCAGAAAAACAAGAGAGGTTTGGCGTTCTCGGAATTAGAGTAGAACTATAAAATTAAAAAATCCCCGAATTGGGGATTTTAGTTGCTATAAAATTTTTCCATTATAAACAAATTTTTGTGTCTTCCATTATAATATTCATGATTCAAAACTTTGGTTGCATGATCTCTCTTTCTCCAGAAAAAATGCTAGGAATATACTTAGTCTAAAAATGTTCAAAATGCTTCGGATAATCTTCTGTTATCCAATCAGTAACAGCATAAGAATCAGAGGCAAGTTTTGAGAATTTTATTTTATCGGTTTGAACTAAAGAAGAAATTATCTGGAATTATTAAATTAGAATTGATATTCTTAAATAATTCGTTAAAAATTCTAAATATTAAGATATCCGTAACTTTAAATTTGCTTCCTTACAAAATTAATAATATCACCAGTTGAAAGCAATTTAATTCGGGAATAGCCAAAACTAATTTTGCGTTTTTTATCACCTTTTTCTACATAATACAAATATTCTTCTTTAATTTTTAATCTATAAGTTTTCATCTATTTTTTCTCCTTTTGTAAAGTTCTTCTATAGCAAACTAATTAAACTTTATCACAAGAATTTCAAAAAATCAATTAATAAATAATTTTTGCTAAATTCACTCAAAAATGTTATAATGAAATAGTAAAATTAACGCTGAATGTGTGGTAGAAATTATTTTCGAAAGCTTTTCGAAGAAGATTCCTGCAACTCATTTGGCAGAAGGAGAAAATATGATTATAAACCCAACAGGGAAGAGTGTGATTTCGGTTAGCACTGATTTTTTGGGGCGAAAATTAACATTAGAAGTTGGTAAAGTTGGTTTTCGTTCAACCGCGAGCGTGATCGCAAAATATGGCGAAACTGTGGTTCTGGGAACAGTTCAGCTAGGTTCAAAACCAGTAGCTTTAGATTATTTTCCGCTATCAATTGATTATGAAGAAAAGTGGTATGCCAGCGGACGGATTTCGGGCTCACGATTCATTAAGCGCGAAGGGCGGCCTTCAGACGATGCAATTTTAATTGGGCGATTGATTGATCGACCAATTCGACCACTCTTTCCAAAAGGTTATCGCGAAGAAGTTCAAGTTGTCGCAACCGTGCTTTCAGCCGACCCAGAATTTCGCCCAGATATGATTGCGATGATTGCTGCCTCAAGTGCGCTTCATCTAGCTGGCGTGCCGTTTGATGGACCAGTTGCTGGACTTCGAATCGGTAAAGTGAATGGTGAGTTTAAAGCCTTTCTAAATCCTGAGGAGCGCAAAAATTCCTCACTCGATTTAGTTGTGGCCGGAATTGAAAGTGGAATTACTATGGTTGAAGCGGGCGCAAATGAAGTCCCCGAAGAAGAAATTATCGCAGGTCTCGCTTGGGCTTTTGAGAATTTTCAGCCAGCGATCAAGCTGCAAAATGAACTTCGCGCCAAATACATCGAGGCAGGTTATTTTGAAGAACGAAAATTTGAGCTTATTTTGCCAGATGAAGAAATTTCGAAAGAAGTTGAAGCTTGGACGGAAGGAAAATTCAGCTCCGAAATTCGTGAAGCCTATCCAAAATATAACCAAAATATTGCCGAAATTCGTGAAAAATTCCATGCAGAAATGCTCGAAAAATTTGGCGAAGAAGCTTATGAAGAAATCCGAAAAGATTACGATGAAGCTTTCACTTTGGCGGTTCATAAAGCTGTCCGAAAGGGAATCGTGGAAGATGGTGAGCGACCAGATGGGCGAGCTCTAGATGAAATCCGCCCGCTTTCAAGCGAAATCGACTTTTTGCCACGTGCGCACGGTTCGAGTTTATTTACTCGTGGCGTAACTCAAGCAATGAATATCGTGGCACTTGCGCCACTTTCGTACTCGCAACTGGTTGACACAATGGAATTTAATGAAATTGAACGCCGTTATATGCATCACTATAACGCTCCTGGTTATACTGTTGGCGAACCTCGTCGATTAGGTAGCCCTGGTCGCCGTGAAATTGGTCATGGATATTTAGCTCAGCGCGCGCTAGAGGCAGTTTTGCCAAGTGAAGAAGATTTCCCTTATGCAATTCGCAGCGTAACTGAAATTATGAGCCAAAATGGTTCAACATCAATGGCTGCAACCTGCTCAAGCTGCATGGCGCTAATGAGCGCTGGTGTGCCACTAAAAAATGCTGTTTCTGGAATCGCAATGGGCTTAATGATGGACGGTGAAACACCTTATATTTTAAGCGACATTGCCGATGCAGAAGATTTTGCTGGCGATATGGACTTTAAATGTACAGGCTCAAAAAATGGAATTACCGCGCTTCAAATGGATATGAAAGTTCATGGTCTACCAGTTTCGGTTCTTGAAAAAGCGATTCTAGCATCTCGCAAAGGCCGCGAACATATTCTGCGCCATATGTTGAGCGTAATTTCTGAGCCAAAAGCTGAGCTTTCGCCATATGCACCACGAATTGAAAAAATCAAAATCAATCCCGATAAAATTGGTGCTATTATCGGTAAGGGTGGTGAAACAATCAATAAAATTACTTCTGAAACTGGAGCCGAAGTTGATATCAAAGAAGATGGCTTAATCACAATCGCCAGTCCTAATGCCGAACAAATCGAAAAAGCTCTCAACTGGATTAAATCTTTAGTTGAAGAGCCAGAAATCGGTAAAATCTACCGCGGAAAAGTGGTATCAATCAAAGACTTTGGCGCTTTCGTAAATATCCTACCAGGAATTGATGGAATGCTTCACATTTCACAAATATCCGAAAAACGAACCGAAAAAGTGACCGATGTCTTGAGTCAAGACCAAGAAATTTGGGTAAAACTCGATAAAATCGATGAAAAGGGAAGATTGAACCTCATAATGAAAGGTGTGAAGCAATAGATCTACCCACTAGACCACTCATAAAATATGAGTGGTCTTTAATTTTTAAGAATGACTCTATATTGACTTATTGCTATTATTATGTTATAATTACATTGTAGTAAATACTAAATATTATAAAATCTTTTCGTTATAATATAATAAAAGTATACTGCTAGAAAAGAGTACATTATGATTAGAAACAAAATTATACTAGACCTCCTAGTGCAAAAAGCAAAAAAAGAGTTCGAAAAAGCTCTTGATGCTGAAAAAGTAGACAAAGACTTAGGCTTCACTCTATCTCTTGGGAATTTCCCCCAAAAAATAGAGCTAGAGTTCAAACTATCGAATTATAGCTGGGAGAAATACATTGAAGTATTTCTAACGATAGATAGAGCATATTACAAAAGCTATCTATCTACACCTGTAGACGGTTGGGTGCCTCTATCTGAATATGTAGGAGTTAAAGTTAAACCTCTACATATTCCAGACTCTCTGATAAAATATATCGAGAGAGAACTTGAAGGAGATATCATCAGTGGTCTCAAAGAAGAGATCGCTAGATGGAAAAAACTTAGAGAAGAGTGCAGAAAGACTGCTGAGGCACAAGCTAAAAGACCTCAGTATGAATTTATGCACTTCTAGCCTCACTCATAGTGGGGCTTTTTTATGTGTTTCACAAATAATTAAATATAAAAAATGGCTCATTCGAACCATTTTTTAGCTTACCTATAAAGTGTGTGAGCTCATATATTTCAGAGTGCTGAGTTTCCAGACAGCCTTATGATGAGCTTTTTATTTGGCGGAGGATGGGAGATTCGAACTCCCGCTCCAGGTTTCCCCAGACTAACGATTTAGCAAACCGTCCCCTTCAGCCACTTGGGTAATCCTCCAATATTTCTATTTTATCAAATTTTGTCAAAAAACACAAGAGCATTGACAAAAATCACTTTTTTTGCTATAATATAGCCATTATGAAGAATTTTAAACAAGTTTCGAAAATCTCAATCAGCGGTTTTGTAGTTTCTACATTTCCTGCAACCTTCTTGGCATTAAATGCTTTTGCAACCGGTGGAATATTTAGCGGTGGCGTTCAAGGCGGAGCTGATAAAGGACGTGGCGAAGGTGTTCCAACTCAACTTTTTGGTGAAGGCAACACTGGAATTTTTACCCAGATGGTGAATATGATGCTTTTTGCAGTTGGAATTTTAAGTGTTATAATGTTAATTTATGGCGGTTTACGCTATATACTATCAAACGGCGATTCGAAAAAGGTTGATGCTGCAAAAAATACAATTCTTTATGCGATCGTTGGTTTAATTATTGCAATGCTTTCTTATGCAATTATCAACTTCATTATTAGCTTATTCTTAGGAGGAGCCGGAACTGGTTTTGGCGGTAGCTCAAACGGAGCGAACGGCATTCCTCCAACAAATGTTTAATTTTCTAAACTAAAAAGTCGCCCTCTAAGCGACTTTTTTATTTTATCTATTCTTATAAATATTGGCGTAAACTAATAATTGGATCTTTTCGAGCTGCACGGAAAGCAGGGTAAAGGCCAAAGATTACACCAACCAATATCGAAATTCCACAAACCAAAATGGCAATTTGCCAAGAAATAACTGGACTAAACGGTAGAAATACGCTTACTCCAAAAGAAAATGCATAACCAATGAGATAACCAAAAAATCCGCCACTTAATGAAATTATCATTGATTCTGTTAAAAATTGGAACAAAATGTGCCGATTATTTGCACCAAGCGCTTTTCGAATACCAATTTCTCTCGTTCGCTCACTTACATTCACGAGCATAATATTCATAATGCCAATTCCACCAACAACTAGCGAAATACTCGCCACAATCGCCAAAATAAATGTTGAAAGCTCAATAAATTTGTCTGATGGATGTGAAATATTTTTACCAGTCAAAACTTCGAAATCTTTTTCGCCATTGTGGTTTTTTAGCATTCCTTTTTCAATTTCTTGCTGAACTTGATTCAAATTATTAACACTTTTCACACGAATATTCACTTGCTGAATCTGTAGATTTTCACCAATAATTCGTTTTGCAGTCACATACGGAATAATTGCCGTATTGTTAAAATCAACATTGCTAAAGTTAATTGATGAACTTTGATGAGCTAAAATACCAATCACAATAAATTTTTCGCCTTTCATTGTAATTTCTTTTCCTAAAGCCTGAGTTGTGCCAAACAAATCAATCGCCATTTGATTGCCAATTACAACAGTGTTTGCATTAGCACTTTCTGCAATAAACTGACCTTCACGAACTTTCAAACCTACAGTTTGATCAAGGTTTGGGCTGGTTGCCAGCAAGTTTGCATATTTTTCATCTCCATCGCCCTTAACTTTTGCTGAAAAATTCGCAAGTGGCGCCACAGCTAAAACATCTTTTACTTTCGAAATTAAGCCTAAATCTTCATTTTTGATTGAACTCTGTGTAAAATTTCGAGAAGTTGCCAAATTTGTAATAACATTTTTATTATTTGCAGTTAATTCTTTCGGTCGAACTACCGCCAGAGATTCACCCTCGGCTATAATTTGATTCGAAATCATCGAGCTAACCCCACCCGAAAGTGAAAAAATTATCACAACACTAGAAATTCCAATCATTACACCTAGCATTGTAAGAAAAGTTCGCAAACGGTTAGCGTGTAACGATTCAAATGCATTTTCAATATTAGTTTTTAAAACTCGCAAACTCATTTAAACTCCCAATTCTTCTTTAATTTCATCAATTTTTTCTTCAACTTTTTCAATTTTATCGAGTGTATTTAGCTTTCCATCTTTTTTCGAAGATTTCTTTGCAGGTTTTTTCTTAACATCTGTATCAATTTTGCCATCGAACATTGTAATAATTCGTGTTGCATAAGCCATTAAATCTGGATTATGCGTCACCATAATAATTGTGTTGCCTTTTTTATGAACTTCAGCAAGCTCTTCCATAATAATATGTGAGCTTTTCGAATCAAGATTTCCCGTTGGCTCATCAGCAAGAATAATTGAAGGCTTATTCACGAGCGCCCGCGCAATTGCTACGCGCTGAGTTTGCCCACCAGAAAGTTGCCACGGCATATAGAATTCACGCTCACCAAGATGAAATTGTTTTAAGACTTCTGAAGCTTTTTCGAGCCGTTTAACTTTTCCAATTCCTTTATAAACCAGCGGTAAAGCCACATTTTCAATTACGGTTAAGCGGGGAATTAAGTTAAAATTTTGAAAAATAAAACCGATTTTTTCACTTCGAATTTTAGCTTGGTTGCGGCGCGACATTCGTGCAACATTCTGCCCATCAAGAACATAATCTCCCTCAGTCGCACGATCAAGAAGACCAATTGTGTTTAAAAGTGTGGTCTTTCCACAACCAGAAGGCCCCATGATTATAATAAATTCGCCCTGTTTAATACTTAAATTCACACCATTTAAAGCATAATTCTCAGCATCGCCAACACCAAAACGCTTTTTCAAATTTCGAAGTCTAACAATCTCTTTTTCATTTTTCGCCATAGTAATTCTATTATATATTTTTTCACCATTTTTCGCAAATACTTTCAGGCGAGTTTTTTCGAATTTTTAAGGAGTTTCCACAGCTTTTTCCACAAAAAATAATTTATTCGTGGTGATATTTTCCACCAGAAGAAATTTCTTGCGCACGATAAACTTGTTCAACCAAAATTAAGCGCACAATTTGATGTGGAAAAACTAATTTCGAAAGGCTCCAAACAAAATTCGCACGCTTTCTAAGCTCTTCAGACACACCAAAAGCTCCGCCAATAATAATCACAAAATTCTGCGAATTCACAAATCCATTCGAAAGCATTTTAGCGAGCTCTGGGCTAGAAATATTTTTACCGCGTTCATCCAGCAAAATCACAAAATCGCTCGGTTTAATTTTTGCCAAAATCCGCTGAGTTTCTTCTTCGCGCGCTTTTTCCTCAGCAAAATTCGAATGCGCCAAAATTTCCCATTTCAAATCAAACGGCTTTTTCAAACGCTTTTCAAAAAGCTCAATTCCATTCAAAACCCACTTTTCATGCTTTTTACCAATCGCGATAATTTTCATATTCTTATTTTAACATTTTTTGAGTTTTTTCCGAATTTGACTTTTTATATTAATTATGCTATAATTAAGAAGTTGTGAATACTAAAATCACAACTGAACATTACCAGAATTGAGCTAAAAAATATTATTCATTTTATTATCTTTTTACCGCTTAGCAATAAGTTTTTAAAGATTATTTAAAGATTTTTTGCTAAGTGGTAAACTTGGTAAAAATAAAGAAAGGTCTCGAAAAGAGAACGGAAAAAGAACAATGGCAATTTTTAATTTAACTCCACACAAAGTAAACATCGTCGACGAAGAAGGTAATGTAATCAAAACCTTCGAATCAGAAGGTGTGGTAAGAGCTGCGCAAGAAGATATTGAGATTGGAATGCTTGAAGGTATTCCAATCATCGAGTCAACTTTTGGCAAACCATTTGGCTTGCCAGAGCCCAGTTGGGGTGTATATTATATAGTTAGTGCATTGACTGCCAAAGCTGCAAGCTTAAGCGGTCGGAGTACTGAAGATCTGCTTCTAACTGGCAGAACAGTTAGAAATGATGACGGCCAAATCATCGGTTGCCAAGCATTGTGCAGATATAAATAGCTCAATTTCAAAACACAAAGCCTTTCTTTTTGCGAGGCTTTTTCTTTTTTATGTTACAACTATTGACTTTTTTCAATTTTAGTGATATAATTAAACTACTTGCATGGTGCGAGAGGACATTTCAAAAGTAGGAATCTGGCTAGTTTTGCCGAATTTTCAGTTTCGAAAATTGAGTTTAAAAATTAAACTTAGCTTTCGAAGCTGAAAGCTTCGAGAAAATTAATAGCCGAGCGGGCTTTAAACGCGGAGAAAATAAATGGAAAAATCTACATACGTAGTGGTGTACATCCTAAAAAGTCTAAAAGGAGAAACCATAGAAATCTTCGATGGAAATGGCGACTTAGTAAAGAAGACAGATAAAGTTTTCTTGCTTTCTATAAATGGAAAACTTGAAAATGTCCTTGCGGATAGTCGCAAAGAAATAGAAAACTTTGCCAAAGAATATATAAAACACTCAAAAGGTAAGGTAAATTCTATTCCTATTCTAGAAAGAATGTCTGGTAATTACTCAGATCGGCACACTCTAAAAAATTGGTGGCTAAAAAGAGGTGTATACATCGATTATTACAAACTGAATTCGAAAATACACTTTAATGTCGAAGAACGCACGGCAAGTGAAGGGTATAATATTAGCATTATATCCAACGATTTCAAATAAACATTAGTCCCCACGAAATTGTGGGGCTTTTTTATTTTTTGAAAGCAATTTTCTTAGCAATTTTGGCAAGTTCTTCGGGCGAAGTTTCAGCAGGGTAGCCGTGGTGGAGCTGCAAAACATTTTTATCATAAAGCGGCACAAGGTGAATATGCGCGTGTGGCACACCAAAACCTTCAACCACAACACCCACGCGAATTGGTTTCATTTCAGCTTGAATTTTCTTGGCAATTTTTTTGGCAATTCGCCACATATAATCATAATCACTTTGCTCTAGATCCCAAAGCAAATCAACTTGCTTTTTTGGAATAACCAAAACATGACCGTTCGAAAGCGGCTCGATATCAAGCATTGCAAAAACTTTTTCATCTTCATAAACCTTATGGCAGGGGATTTCGCCCTCAATAATTCGTGTAAAAATTGATTTTTCTTGCATTAAATTTCGCTCCAATCTGTTCCTTTTTTATAAAATCGCAAAGTTTCTTCGTTCGAATTTTGCCAAAAATCCAAAGCTGGTTGAAGAATTTCCCACGCGCGCAAAATTTCATCGCTCTCAGCAAAAAACGCTTTTTCATCTCGAATCGCTTCAGCTAAAACTTTTTCATAAGCTTCGGCAGGATGAGCATTTTCATCATAAGAAAAGCTTAAATTTCGAATTTCTGTGCGGCGATTTAAGCCTGGAATTTTTGTTGCAAGCTCAATTTTTACACTCGCAGAATCATCGAGTGAAATCTGAATCAAATTAGCTTGATTTTCTTCGGTTTTGCGCAAATGAATGCGAATTTCGCTACGCTTTTCGCTCAAGTTTTTGCCAGAAATTAGTTCGAAAGGCACATTTTTCCAATTTTTATCTTTCGAAAATAATCGAATTTTAGTAAAAGTTTCAACACAAGATTTTGGATTTTCAACTTCTTCACGATAGGTTTGATATTGACCACGAATTGCATTTTCTTCAGGATTTTGTAATTTTTCAATCTGTTCTAATGCTTTAAAGCGAGCTTCAGGCAAATCGTTCCAGCTCTTTGGAAAATCCGCCAAAAATAATGCTAAAATCTGAATTAAATGACTTTGAATAAAATCACGCAAAGCGCCACTTTGTTCATAAAAAGTACCACGACCTTCAATCCCGATCTGTTCGCTGGCGATAATTTGCACTTTCGAAATCGATTTTCCGCTCCAAATTTGCGAAAATAATGCGTTTTTGTGCCGCAAAATTAGTAAATTTTGTGCCATTTCTTTTGCTAAATAATGGTCAATTCGAAAAATCTGCTTTTCACTAAAAAATTCCGCCGTTCGAGAAATGAATTCTTGTGCTGATTTTAGATCAATTCCGAAAGGTTTTTCGAAAAGAATTTTAACATTTTTACCATTTAAACCAGCTTTTCCGGCTAATGTTGAAATCTGCGCAGCACTTGCTGGCGGAACTGAAAGATACAGCAAAATTTGCGATTCTTCATTTTCGTCTTGAAGGTATTTTTTAAGTTTTTTGTATTCTGTTTCCTCTGCCAAATTCATTTCGAAAAAACTTAAAATTTGTGAAAGTTTAGAATTTTCAGCGCGAGAGAGCCCGAGCGAACTTTCAAGAATTTCGAAAGGCTGAATTTGCCGCCGAGAAACGCCAATAACTTCAAGTTCATCTGGAGAAATCTCATTTTTTTCAAGCAGAGAATCTAGCGCAGGCAAAAGCTTGCGTCGCCCCAAATCGCCAGTTAAGCCAAAGATTACAAGTTTAGTTTTCATATTTACCTCTTTTCTATTTATATTTTAGCACATTCAGCTTAGAAAAATCTTAAAATTTCGAAAAAAATATTAAAAGAAAAACTCCCAAATTCTCGGGAGATTTTCTAAATAATTTCTGGTACACGAGAAAGGACTTGAACCTTCACGCCAATTGGCACTAGTTCCTAAGACTAGCGTGTCTACCAATTCCACCACTCGTGCAAATTACTTTATTATTTTAACTGATATTTTTCAAAAAGTCAAGGATTTTTCAAAAAAATATTGGTTTTGGCGGAGAGAACAGGATTCGAACCTGCGAGAGCTTGCACTCAACACGCGTTCCAGGCGTGCGCCTTAAACCACTCGGCCATCTCTCCATAAAAATATTTTACTTTATTTTTTCGAAATTTTCAATTGAATCGTGATATAATTAAAATATGAATATATCTCTACCTCAAATACAGGAAAATTTATCAGAGCTTTTAAGGAGTGCGAAGATTGACCGAAATATAATCTTTGAAGTATTAAAAATATACTCATTATCTTCATATACCGTATCACGCTTGAAACGTAACCCTCTAAGTATTAAAGATCAGGAATATGCAAAAAAAGACATTATTTATATAAAATTCATAGAAAACAACGAGAATATTTTTGAAGTTATATCAAGGCTAAAAGCTCAAGACCCGACCAAAAAATATAATCCTAAATTTTTAGTTGTTATAAATGATGAAGATATTGCAGCAATGAAGCTCAAGGATAATAATCCTACGACAAATACATTGCATTGTAAAATTCAAGATTTAGCTACTCATGCAGAGTTCTTTTTTGAACTTACCGGCCGAAAAATAGACAGAATCACCCAAGAAGAATCCGAAGCAGACAGGCGTGCTGCCGAAAAAATGAATAAACTCTATGAGGAAATCGAAAAAGATAACATCGATGAGATATCAAAAGGTGGCCCAAAAATAAGACACGACCTTAATGTTTTCTTTAGTCGACTATTATTCTGTCTTTTTGCTGAAGATACTGGAATTTTTAACTCAAAATCATTCCAAAACTCAATTGAGCTATATACCGAGAAGAATGGTGAAGGAGTTCAAGAATTTTTCGAAAATCTATTTGCGGCATTAGATATTAAGAGAGAGAGAGAGGATTACCAACTTCGAAAGCCCTACAATAATTTTCCGTATGTAAATGGTTCGATTTTCAACACAAAAAAACACAACATTTTCATCCCAAAATTCTCGGCAGATTCAAGAAATATCTTATTAGAATTGGCCAACTCTAACTGGGGAGAAATTAACCCAGATATTTTTGGAACAATTTTTCAAGGAGTTGTTGATGCGAGCACAAGAGACGAACGCGGTATGGACTATACAAGCGTGCCAAATATTATGAAGGTTATTAAACCGCTTTTTCTTGATGAATTAAATCAAAAATATGAAGAGATAATCGAAAGTGATATTTTGCCAAAAACAAAAATAGCTCGCCTCTATGATTTATGGAATAGAATTTCGAAAATTAAAATCTTTGACCCAGCCTGTGGTTCTGGTAATTTTTTGATTATTACATATAAAAAACTTCGTGAGCTTGAAAATAACATTATTCATTCAATTAACGAATATTCAATATCTGGAATTGGCGTAAAACTAAACAGTCAAATTAAACTCGAAAACTTTTATGGAATCGAAATTGATGATTTTGCGCACGAGTTGGCAGTTTTGTCGCTCTATATTGCCGCGCACCAAATGAATGTTGAATTCGAAAAGGAATTTGGCAAAAAACTTTCAATAATCCCACTAAAAGATAATCCAAAAATTGTTTGTGCAAATGCTGCACGAATCGATTGGCAAGAAGTTTGCCCAAATTCGCCACGCAAGCAACAAAGCAATTCTCAACAATTTAATATGTTTGGTTTTGAAGAAAAGAAAGAAGAACCCAACGATACCGAATGGGATGAGATTTATTTGATTGGCAATCCGCCATATAAAGGATCTAAGAAACAAAGCAAAGATCAAAAAACAGATTTCGAAAATTATTTTAAAGATGAAAAATATTCAAAAAATCTTGATTATATAGCCATTTGGTTTATTAAAGGAGCTCGGTATATTTCAGACTCAAATGCTAAACTCGCATTTGTATCAACAAATTCTGTGGCGCAAGGTGAGCATGTTTCAGCTATGTTTCCGAAGATTTTTGAAGAAGATGTTGAGATTGGCTTTGCATACACATCATTTAAATGGAAAAATAACGCAAAAGATAACGCAGGAGTGACTGTTGTTATTATCGGTCTTCAAAATAAAGATAAAAAAAGCAAAAAAATATTTGTTGAAGGCATCATAGATACAGAAGCAGAAAACATCAATGGTTATCTTTCAGAATCTAAAAGTAATGCTGTTGTTAAAAAGGAATCGAACTCAATCTGCAATTTACCAAAATGCGTTTTTGGCTCACAGCCAATAGACGGTGGGTATCTCATTACTTCAGAGGAAGAAGCTATTAAAATGATTTCTAAATACCCAAATGTAGAAAAAATTATTCGAAAATATTCAGGAGGAGATGAATATATTAACGGAAAGATTAGATATTGCTTATGGATAGAGGACGCTAACTTAAATTTTTCTGTAAAAATTCCTGAAATATCGGAAAGAATTAAAAATGTTGAAAATTTCCGACTTTCAAGCGGAACTAAATCTACACAAAAATTAGCAAAAACTCCACATAAATTTGCTTCAAAAAAGCACATAGACACAATCTCACTCATAGTCCCAGCAACATCATCTGAAAATCGTGATTACATCCCTATGGGCTTTTTAGATAAGAATACAATCATCTCAAATGCAGCCTTCGCCATCTACGACGCCCCGCTCTGGCTATTTGCGCTGCTTGAAAGCAAAATGCACATGGCGTGGATTCGCACAGTTTGTGGTCAGCTAGAAACTCGAATTCGTTACTCTTCAACTCTTGGCTATAACACATTTCCAGTACCACCGCTTTCACCAGAAGTTAAAAAAGCACTCGAAAAATCTGCAGAAGAAATTCTTTTTGCTCGTGAAAATCACACAGAGAAAACGCTCGCACAAATGTATGACCCTTCTAAAATGCCAAGTGATTTGCGAACTGCTCACCAAGAAAACGATATGCTGGTTGATAAAATTTATTCAAAAAATGGTTTTGAAAACGATGAACAGCGTTTAACTAAGCTTTTTGAACTTTATGAACAAATGACTTCAAAGGAGAAAAAATGAATTCAAAAACTATCAATTTAGTTAATACAACTTATGCTCAAACTGGCGAAAGCACCAAAATAAATGAGCTGGGAATGCGCGAAATGCAAGCACGAGCTTTCGAAAAGCGAAATGCACAAAAATTGTTAATAAAAGCACCTCCAGCTAGTGGAAAATCGCGCGCCTTGATGTTTATTGCGCTCGATAAACTCTATAACCAAGGAATCAAAAAAGTAATAATTGCTGTGCCAGAAAAATCAATTGGTGCGAGTTTTCGAAATACAGAACTTTCGAAATTTGGCTTTTTTAGAGACTGGATAATTGAAGATAAAAATAACCTTTGCAATGAAGACAATTTGAGCGAAAAAAGTAAAGTTAAATCTTTTGAGCGTTTTATGCAAAGTGAAGATAAAATTTTGCTTTGCACGCATGCAACTTTACGATTTGCTTTTCAAGAAGTTCCAACTGATAAATTTAACGATTGCCTGCTTGCAATTGATGAATTTCACCATTCTTCAACAGAGGACAATATTTTAGGTGAGCTGCTTTCGAGTATTTTAAAAAACACAAATGCACATATTTTGGCAATGACAGGTTCATATTTTAGGGGTGATAATATGGCAATTATTTCTCCAGTAGAAGAAAGAGAATTCGAAAAAGTTACTTATACATATTATGAACAGCTAAATGGCTATAAATATTTAAAATCACTAGGAATTGGCTACCATTTTTATACAGGAAATTATTTAGACCGAGATGCGCTGGGAGCAGTTCTTGACTTAAATAAAAAGACTATTATTCATATTCCGAATGTAAATTCAAAAGAATCAACCCAAAAAGGCAAGCACGAAGAAGTTGGTCATATTTATGATATAATTGGAGATTTTATTGAACAAGATGAAAATAGAATTGATATCTTGAAAAGTCGAGAGGGGAAGATAATTCGAGTTGCAAATTTGGTTGAAGACGACCCTAAGCATAGGGCGGTTCTTTCGAATTATCTCTCAAAAGTTGCGCAAGATAATATTGATGCCGTTGATATAATTATTGCGCTAAATATGGCGAAAGAAGGCTTCGACTGGCCATTTTGTGAGCACGCTTTAACTATTGGATATCGAAACTCATTAACAGAGATCGTCCAAATTATTGGTCGCTGCACGAGAGACAGTTTTAATAAAACAAAAGCTCAATTTACAAACCTAATTGCACAACCTAATGGCTCGAAAGATGAAATTATTGTTGCAACAAATGATATACTAAAGGCAATTACAGCATCATTACTTATGGAACAAGTTTTGGCACCAGAATTTAAATTTGTGCCACCTGAAAGTGAAGAAGCTAAAAAACCGGGAACAATATCAGTTAGAGGGCTAACGAAAATTGATAACTCAACTGAATCTGGGAGGAAAATTCAAAAAATTATAGAATCTGATATGCAAGATATAATAGCAGGGTTGCTTCAAAATGATAAATTGCAAAAAGCTTCTGCTAAAAATGAAGATATCAGTTATATTCATGCTATTGAACATTCGAGTATAAAGGAAAATTACCCAGACTTAACAGATAAAGAAGTTTCAATAGTGCGAGAATATGCACATGCAAATATGGTTCTCAAGGAAGGCTTAAAAGAAAATAACAATCTTGGAAATGATAAATTTATAAAGATTGGCAATAATTTTACAAGCTTAGAAGAAATTGATATAAATTTAATTGACTCAGTAAATCCATTCAGTCGAGCTTTTGAAGTTATATCTAAGCAATTTGATGAGGATGTCTTTCGAAATATTAAAATTGCTTTAGATTATACTAAAATATCCTTAACAGATGAGGAGGCTACGCTACTTATACCTGATTATGAATTATTCAGAAAAGAAAACGGAAAAATTCCAAGTCCAAATTCAAGAGATAGACACGAACAGAAAATGTATGAATTTTATGTGTATATGAAAAAAAATAGGGAACGAATCTTAAAGGGGCAGAATTGTGAGAAACAGTAAAGAACAGCTCATTGACCTATTGAGCGGCGAATACGCTGAAGATTTCAAGGCGAAACCAAAGATTAAACCAAAAACTGAAGAATCTCGGCTCATTGAATCGTTCGAAGAGATAAATAGTTTTTATGAAGAAAATAGTTTTTTGCCAAGAGAAGATAGTGAAGATTTTAGAGAAAGATTCCTATGCAAACGGCTATCTAATCTTCAAGACAATACTGAAAAAATAAATATATTAATAGATTATGATAAATATAATTTATTAGGCCGATCAGGATCTACTTTAGAAAAAAATAACAGCGACATATTCGATATATCTGAACTACCTAAAATTAAAAAACCAATTAACAGAAATGATAAATCAGCCAAAAGAAAATTAGCTGAGAATTTCGATGATTATGAAAAACTATTCAAAGAACAACAAGCCTTGCTTAAGGCTGATATTAAAAGGCTTGAACCTTTCAAGAATGTTAATCAAATCAGAATCGGAGGATTTTATGTTTATGGCGGTATAATGTGTTATATAGACAAAATCCATCAAGTTGAAAAGAATTTAGATGGTTATTTGCACAAAAGAATGCGAGTACTTTTCGAAAATGGAACAGTGTCAAATATGTACAAAAGAAGTTTAGAAAGAAGGCTATATGATGCTGGCGGTTTCGAAGTGGTAGATAACACTTCTGGATATATCTATGTTTTAAAGTCTTTAAGCAATAATGATAAAATTCGAACAATAGAAGATTTTTATAAAATTGGCTTTACAACTGGAACGGTGGAGGATCGCATTAAAGATGCTAAAGAAGATCCAACATTCCTAATGGCGCCTGTAGAAATAGTTGGCAAATATAAGGTTTTACATAAGATAAATCCCCACAAAATTGAACATATAATTCATGCCTTTTTAACCGCCGCTAAGATTGATTTAACAATTACAGACAACAACGGCAAAAACTACAAACCACAAGAATGGTATTCGGTACCATTTAGTGAAATTGAATATATAGTAGAACTTATAGCTAACGGAGAAATAAAAAATTATTATTACGACAAAAATCAAAGGACTATCAAGAGAAGATCTTAATATTTTTCAAAATTTTCAATTAAACCATGATATAATTTGAAATATGGAATTTAAAAAATATAAGCCAGAAGATATTTACCCAACACCGCAAGAAAGACCAAAAGAAAACCAAGAAAAATCGCAAGAAGCCCAAAACAATGAATTTATTCTTGAAGAATATAAAGCTATTCGAAAAGGTAAAAGCGAAGATTTTATACCAATTCAAATTGCTGCGATATTGGGATTTTTAAGCTTATTTCCAGCTCCTTCGCCAGCTCCAATTATTAACTATGGTTTTAGTTTGCTTTCAGTTATAGCTGTTAGCTATTCGCTTAAGGCTGCGAATAAATTCGAAATTGAAACTGGGCGAAAATCAAAGGCAAAAATCTGGGCGGAAATTCTATTAACGCTTCAAATTGGCATTTTTATATTATATTTAATTTCTGGCGTATTTTCTGCCGGAGGAATGTTGAATGGAATTAAATTATTTTAGAATTGATTTAAACATAAATCAACTATGAATATTTAAAAAATTATTAGAAGAATACGCAAAAGAATATAACCGAATAGTTTATGTTCAGCGAAGTATTGTTTCGAAAGATTAAAATAATTACAAAATATTTCCACGCCTAAAAAGGGGTGGTTTTTTCTTTTAAGAAATTTGCCTGAAAATCTAAAAAGTGATATAATTTAAGAATGAGCATTAAGAATAATTTAGCAAAAACGGCTCGCAAAATTCTGCCAAAAACGGCAATTTTTGGGCTTGAAAAAACTTATCGAAAATCTCGTGCAAAAGTTATTGCCACACGTTATGGCAACCCCGCGCGCGACTTGCGAGTGATTGCTGTAACAGGTACGAACGGTAAAACCACCACTGTTAATTTTCTTAATGAAATCTTGAAAGAAGCTGGCTATAAAACTGCAATGTTTTCAACCGCAAATATTGAGATTGCGGGTATTCAAACAGTAAATGATACCAATTCTACAACCGCAACAGTTTCGAGATTGCAAAAATTTTTCTCTGATGCAAAAAAAGCTGGTGTTGAATTTGCATTAATTGAGGCAACTTCACACGCGCTTGATCAATACAAATTTGCTGGAGTTCCTATCGAAATGGCAATTATGACCAATCTCACACAAGATCATCTTGACTACCACAAAACAATGGAAAACTACGCTAATGCTAAAGCAAAACTTTTCGAAATGCAACCACGATTTATTGTTTTAAATACTGACGATGCTTATTTCGAATTTTTCAATAAATTTGAGGCTGGCGAGCAAAAAATAACTTATGGCGAAAGTGATTTTGCAGAAGTTAAAATTGAAAATTTCAAACTTTACAAAAAGGGAAGTGAAGCTAATTTACGGATTGATAATAATGTTACACTTGAAATCGCCACAAATCTACCAGGCGAATTTAATGTTTACAACATGACTGCGGCGGCGGCTGGCGCTTATCTTTTGGGAATTTCGCTCGAAGATATTCAAGAGGGAATCGCTAATCTTGAAGGAGTTTCAGGAAGGTTTGAATATGCTGTTTCGAATTTACCTTTTGACGTGGTTGTAGATTACGCCCACACGCCAGACGCGCTTGAAAAACTCCTTAAAGCTTCAAGAAAAATCACTAAAGAGCGCACGATTCTGGTTTTTGGTGCTTGTGGCGACCGTGATCGCGAAAAACGCCCAATTATGGGAAAAATCGCTCAAGATTTAGCTAACCAAATTATTATTACCGATGAAGAAAACTACACTGAAGATGCTAAGCAAATTCGTGAAGAAATTATTGCGGGGATTTCGAAAAAAGGTGAAAAATTGCCAGCGAATATTCAAGAAATTCCAGATCGCGAAGAAGCAATTCGAAAAGCTTTACAAATTGCAGGAAAAGGAGATATTGTGTTAATTACAGGTTTAGGACACGAAGTTTACCGTGTAATTGATGGCAAAAAAACACCTTGGAACGATACAGAGATTGTGCAAAAAATTACAAAAGAAATCTTCAAAAAATAGCAAAAAATCGCTCATTTTTGGGCGATTTTAGTTTTCGAAAAAAATAAAAACCGTTCTTTTGAACGGCTTAAATTTAATAGGTTTGGCTATTTAGTTGCTCAATAAATGAGCTAAAAGTATCCGAAGATTTGCTTCTTCGAATGTACCAATTTGCGATTTCATTATTCTGAAACGCAAGTTTGGCTTCTTTAAGATTATTGTCATTTAGCTCAAAAGAGAAACTCTTTCTACGAAAAACTCCAATAGGCTCATTGATAATAACTTCAAGAATCAATTCCCCAAAATTGGAGGTATCATTGAGTAGATAAGATTTCTCTGGCTCTTTAACTCTTTCAGTAGATAGAGTAACAGCTATCGAAAAAAATATATCAGTTTTACCGAACCTGTGCAAATGTACTTTTTTCATTTTTCCACCCCTTTTCGAAAAGTATTTAAATTTTAGCACACTATTGATTTTTTTGCAAATATTTAGTAAAATAGAATAAGCATAAATATATTCAAGGAAAGATTAAATGAAAGTAAAGAATAATAGAATTTTATTACCAGCAATGGCAGTAGCGGTTCTAGCACTCGGTGGCGGGTATTATGGAACACAAATTATTAACAAACAAAATATTTTTTCGAAAGCATCAGCTTATACTTCAGCGGTGAACCCCGTTGATCCAAGCAATGCTCCAGATAGTTATGAAATTAAATTTACAGATGTGAATTTTAAGCATGCATTAAATTCAGTTTTAATGAAAAGTGATCCAAGCCGAACACTTGATAGCCCAATTACGGCTGGTGTAGCTAAAACAATGACAGAGTTCTGGCCAGAAGATGCATATCGAAATTTTGAGAATATGGAAGGTATTCAGTATTTCACAAACTTAAAATTAATTCATGTTCATACAATCTGGTCGTTAAAGGATATGTCTGCTGCAGCGGGTCTCCAGAATATAGAGACAGCTTATGTTGGAATGAACAGCGTTAGCGATATTTCATATGTTAAAAACTGGAAAAAGGTTGAGTTGCTATGGATTCACCATACTAAAGCAACAGATTTTTCACCACTTAAAGATTTACCAAAAGCAAAAGTTTATGGAATTGCAAGCGAAAATGTAACGATAAATCTTTCAGCAGGCCAAAGAATTTTTAAAAATCCTTTTATTAACTTTGATGGCACGATTATGCCAATAGAAAATAATCAAACTTTTATAAATACAGATAAGAATGGAAATCCACAACAAGATGGTGGATATATTAAAGTTAACGCAGATAAATTTACAGGCACAGATACTTTTAGCGTTATAAATAAAAAATATACTCTACCTAATGGAAATGCTATAGATAATCAAAGTGATGACTATAATACGTCTAACGTAACAGTAGAAAATATAAACTTTGATCTAAACGAAAAGCCAAAAATTAATTTTAATATTCAAGGCAATAGTATTCCACTAGAAGAAGGGTCTCCATTAGTTTGGGATAAACCAAGGCAAAATAATTCCACAATTAATGATGCTCTATTAAATTCTTTTAAGAAAAATTATAGCCCACAAGCTGGCGGAAATTTCTTTACAGCAACTAGCCCAACGTCAGATATTACTTCTTTCACAACTGATGCCGAAGAAGTGTTCAGCAATAAAGAAAACCAAATAAATGGTGACTATTTGATTACAGTTAAGGCTACAAATAAATATGGAAATACTACAACCGCTCAATTTAGGCTTTTAACTGCTTTTGCTTCTCGTGAGCCAGCTAAAAAAGCTCTTGAAAATTTCGAAAAACAGCCAGATTATATTAAAAATGCAATCCCTGCTAATTTATTAACTGAGGTTAAGCGTACCGCAACACAACCTTTAGGAATAACCAACGATGACGTTAAAAATGCAGCAGATTCTTTAAATAATAAAATTGCTGAAATCGTATCTCTAGAAAATGAGCGCAAAACTGATGTTCCAAACGCGATTAACGAATTAAAGAAAGTGATTGAATATATCGCCGATTTTAAGGATGTCATAAATGAAAACGACAAGATTCTCGACCCTGTAGTAAAACAAGCAAATCTTAAAGAGCTAGAGAAAATTGCTGAACGCTATAATAAAAATACCAAAAAATTGGAGCAAACTTTAGACAAAATTGCTAATTTGAAAAATCTTAATAATTTTTCTAAGGAAACTTTAGCACAGTTGCAAGAAGTTGTAAATGCGGCGTCAAAATTGAATATTTCAAGCCAACTTAAAACTGCCGAGGCGATAAAAAATTCAACTGAAGATCTTGCCTCAGAGAGTGAAATCTTAGAAGCAATCAATGAACTTGAAAGCGCTTTGAACGGTTTGCGAGCTGATAAAACAGCCCTAAATTCACAAATTAAAGATTTCGAAGACTCACAAAAATGGCTGAAAGATGAAGTTAAAACTGAAGCCGATAAAGCTAAAGAAGTTCAAAAAGCAGATAATCCAACTTTCGAAGAGATTAAAAAAGCGGAAGAAGATTTGAAATCGGCTATCGAAAAAGCTAAAAAAGTAGAAAGCGAGCGCCAAAAATCATCTGAAGATAAGCTGAAAGAAGTTGAAAAAATCGTTGAAGATAACAAAACGAAGAAAAATGAGCTTCCGGCTGTTGATATCGAAAATATTGAGAATTTAATTTTGAAAGTTAAAGATGAGAAAAAACGCCAAGAATTAAGTGAAAAATTGCAAGAAATTAAAAATTTTATTAAGCAAAAAGAAGCTCAAATTGAAGCTGATAAGCTTACTGAAGCTATCAAAAAACGTAATGAGGAAATTGCAAAGCAACGTTTAAATTCTCCAGAAACTGGATATTTACGCGAAAAACAAAACCAACAAGACAGCACTACTATATTAGTTTTGATTGGTTTAGTTACTGTAATTTTCACACCAATAATTGTATTCTTTACTAAAAAATTGAAGAAAAATTCGAAAAAAATCTAATTTCGAAAAATAAAAATAGGCTCTGAACTTAGGGCCTATTTTTATTGAGTTCTAAATAATTTTACAAAATCCTGAGTGTAATCTAAAATTTTAGAAAATAAAAACTGCGAGAGTTTAAAATCTATCGCAGTTTTTATAATTATTTTGATTTAAAGTAGTCAATCTCTTTAATCACATCGAGAAGCGCATTTGCACGCTTTACTTCATCTTCAATCATTCGAGCAGCATTATAAGCTGGTTCAATTAAGGTATTATCATCACTTGAACGGAGAAGCAAAAGATAAATATCAAATTTTTCTTCATTTGAAACTGTTAATTTATCAACTAATGGTCGCAAATCTTCAAGAGCATGACCTTTAATTGTATCTAAATCTAAACCACCAAAACTTGGCATTGCAGTTGGCTGAGCTTGTTCAATAACCGGCTGAACTTCTTCAGCAACTGGAACCTCAACTTGGTTTAAATCTTCATATTGGAGTTCATCAGTGCTTTGATTATCATCAGAATCATCTGAAGAACTGCTAACACCAGAAAGAATCTTAGCGAGCTCTGGATCGTCGCTAACTGGCATTTTACTTGTTTGATTCATATCAATTTCCATAACCCACCTTTATAATTAATTGACTTTACTTTTTATTAATTATATTGTATCATAGAATTAAAGCATAATCAAGATTATTTTTTCGAAAGGGTGGAAAATGTTAGATAATTTTAATTTATTAGTTCAGCGCGACCCGCAAAATGCGCTTTTAGTTGCTAGCGAACAGTGGAAACAGGCACTTTTTCAAGCTGAAGTTATTTCACCAGAAAATGATGGCCGTGAAATCAAAAATATTGTTATTACAGGAATGGGTGGATCGGCTTTGGCTGGTTTAATTGTGAAAAAATGGCTCGAAAATGAAATAACTTTACCAATCGAAATTATTCGAAATTATAATTTACCAAAAAGTGTTTCGAAAAATACTTTAGTGATCGCAAGCTCATATTCTGGAAATACAGAAGAATCAATTTCAGCTTTGAATCAAGCAATTGAAATTGGCGCACAAGTTGCCACAGTTTCTTCACACGGCAAAATGGAAGAAATTGCTCGCAAAAATGAAATTGCTCATGTTAAATTGCCAACAGGCCTTCAACCTCGAATGGCAGTAATTTATAATTTTAGAGCTTTAACTAAAATTTTAGTAAATTTTGGAATTATTTCAAACGAAAAACACGAAGAAATTGAGCATTATGCCGATTTTTTGCGAAAAGAAAGCGAATCCTGGGCAGCAAGTGTTTCGAATGAGCGGAATTATGCCAAGCAGTTAGCACTTTATTCAGCGGGGCGAAGTGCAGTTTTTTTGAGTTCAAGTGAATTTTCACCGCTAGCCTATAAATGGAAAATTTCTTGGAATGAAAATGCTAAGAATATTAGCTTCTTTAATGAATATCCGGAATTTAATCATAATGAGTTCATTGGTTGGAGCTCGCACCCAGTTGAAAAACTCTTTGCAATATTTAATCTACGCAGTAATTTCGACCATCCACGCGTGCAAAAACGATTCGAGATATCAGATAGGCTTTTAAGCGGAAAACGCCCAACAGCACGAAATATTGAGCTAAAAGGATCAACTTATCTTGAACAAGTTCTTTGGGGATCGATTCTAGCAGATTTTGTCAGCATTTATCTTGCCATCTTAAACAACGTAGATCCAACTCCTGTGGAATTGATTGAAAAGCTTAAAGTTGAATTAGTGAAATAATGATCTTGAAACCGCTATCAAATTTCGAAAATAGCGGTTTTTATTTTAATTTATACGAAAAAAGCCCGCAAACGCGAGCTACTTTCGTGGCGGAGAAGGAGGGATTCGAACCCTCGATACGGTTGCCCGCATACACGATTTCGAGTCGTGCGCCTTCAACCACTCGGCCACCTCTCCAATATTTATATTTTATCATATATCAGAGATTAAATAAAGATTTATTTTGCTGAATAATATGTATAACCAGATTGAAGATTTCCAAGTAACTTATCAACAGTTACAAATTGATAGCCTTGAGAACTTAAATTCTGCAGAATACATGGAACTGCATCAACCGATGTTCGGTGAATATCATGCATTAAAATTATTGCACCAGGGCGTGCGTTCGAGATTGCTCTATTACAAACAATATTCGAATTTCTATCTGCCCAGTCGCGAGTGTCAACAGACCATAAAATTGAACTCATTCCAAGATTAGAAACAACTCTTTGCACGGCCGTATTAGTTGCACCATATGGAGGCCTAAGTGTAGTAGGTTTTACTCCTGTAATTCCTTGTAGAATATTATTAGTTGAGGCTATTTCATTTTGAACTTGCGCAGGAGATAGGCTTGGTAGAGAAGAATGAGACCAGGTATGGTTACCGATTTGGTGTCCATTATCAAAAACTTGCTTTACAATAGAAGGATATCTTTGAGCACTTGGGCCAATCATAAAGAAAGTTGCCTTCGCTTTATAACCTTGAAGATAAGAAAGGAGTTTATCGGTATATATGCCCGGTCCATCATCAAAGGTTAAAGCAATACATTTTGAACAATCTTTATCAAGAAGCGGAGATTTAGAAGCTAATGGTGTTGCCTTTTGAGCTTGTTTCGAATCTTGTTTATCAGGAACTTCGAATATTTTTCTTGAAAAATCATTTTGCAAGAAATTAGAAATTTCTGAAATTTTAATTTGAAATTGAACCGAAGAAAAATTAGAAGGAATAATTTGACCTTTAGAAAAAGGGAAATCAATCGTTTGTTTATCTAATATTATTATATTTTCGAAACTTTCAAAATCTAAATCATTCAAAATTTCATTCGAGAATTCTTTTTTACTATTTTTTAAATAATCTCGAATTTTATTTTTAATAATTTCTAAAATACTAGATTTATCTTTTTCTTTATTGTTTAAAAAATCACTAAATTTTATAATTTCTCCATTTTTAGCATTGAAAGTCCAAAATAAATTTTGATCATTCAAATTCGCTCCATGAGTATCTTGTTTAATTGAAATTAAAATTGAAATAGCATCATCGTTGTTATAATAAACTTGATAGCTAATTCTTTCGGTTGAAATATTTTCGAAAGTTGATTTTTTCGCATCATCTTTAAAAGTATCATCAATTTCTTGAATTTTATTATTTATAAATTCATTGATTTTGTTATTATTCGTAACAGGGATTTCTAATATAGCATCTTCTTTTGAATTTCTTCTTTCAATAAATTTTGAACTAATTCCATTATATTTCGAATCTTTAAAATAATACTTCGTAATATCTTGATTGTGTTTTTCTTCTACATTGTGGTTAATTTTATTAAGAAATATAACTCCACTCAATAAAAGTAATAAAATGATAATTAAAATATATATAATCTTATTATTTTTTATTCTTTTTTGTATTTTCTTAATCATAAAACAATTATATCACCAAAATAGAAAAAACACCAGATTGCTCTGATGCTTTTTCTATGGTACACCTGGCAAGATTCGAACTTACGACCTTTGGCTCCGCAAGCCAACGCTCTATCCAGCTGAGCTACAGGTGCATATGCTACTTTTCAGTAGCTAACTTTTGAAGTTCTTCCGCGCTAAGCAGACATTTAAATTTTAGCACATTTTTTAAAATATTGCAAGATTAAAGATTTATTTTTCGAATAATTTTATCGATTAAATCAAGTTTAACTTCTTCCATTGGTAGGCGAGCGCCAATAATATCTGTGATTTTCTCACCATTTTCCTTTGGAAAGTAAATAATTGTGCTGGGCGAAAAGCGTTTTTTAGGCAAAAGAATAATAGCATAAGTATTTGTTTCTTTTCGAATACCAAAAGCTCGAAATTCACCATAGGAATGAAAAGTTTCACCCATATAAACTCCGTGCGTTGAAAGACTATAAGATATAATTTGAGTGTGGTTTGATTTTCGAAGAGTTAGAATTCCAATGGCTGACACTATAATTAAAGCAAGAAAAGTCCAAGATTGATTCAAAATTGCAAAAAGACAAAATGCTAAAATGATAATTAAAAATACAATATACCAAGATTTATTTTTATCACCGATTATTAAGTCTTGAGCTTGCCAATTAACGATTTCTCGTTCTTCAGCAATATTTTCAGCGGGTAATTGGTTATTTTCAACTTCACGAACTTGTGTATATTCTTCTGGGTTAAAGGGTTTAACTTCTTCAAAAACCGGCTCGGTAGATTCTTTAGGGTTTTCAGCCATAAAACTACCCGCCTCAGGTGTTCGAAATTGTGATTCAGGCAAACCCGTTACGCGAGGAACGCCATTTCGGTTTTCATTATCGAAATTCATAATATTTTAATTATACCATAAGCTATTTAAAAATTCAAAAAATATCTATTAAAATAGAAAATCCTGCCGTTAAGCAGAATTACCTATTTTGGCGGAGAAGGAGGGATTCGAACCCTCGATACGTTTTACCGCATGCCGGTTTTCAAGACCGGTGCCTTCAACCACTCGGCCACCTCTCCAGATGAAAACCATTATAACATACTTTTTTTAAAAGCTCAAGTTATTTTTCTTGTTGAAGTAGATAAAATGCCCAAATTTCTTTTGCACCATTTTTGCGAAGAATCTTTGCAATAGAATCTAAAGTTGCACCAGTTGTGCGAATATCATCAAAAATTATATAAATTTTATCTTTCGAAAGCTTTTCTCCCATAAGTTCATAACTACTTTCTGCCTGAATTTGTCGCGTTTTAAAATTTTTGCCACGTTGTGTGGTTTTTGCTATTCTTTTAATTAATGTTGATTTTTCAATTTTTAGATTCTTTGTAAGCTGACGAGCCAAAAGCTCAGTATGATCTAAACCACGTTCACGAATATGGTTCAAAAGTGTTGGAACTGGAATTAAAACTAATTTTTCACGATTATTAATAAATTCACTATCCAAAAGTAGAAAATCAGATAAAAGTTTTGCGAGATAATAAGCATTCTGCCTCTTGCTTTGAAATTTAAATTCATCAACTATTTTTTGAAGTTCTCCAGACCTTTTCGAAAGATAAAATTCTTTAGAAATAATATTATTCGAGCGAGAAAGGGAATTACCAAAATTACACCTTGATTCAAGACATTTTTTACAAATAGGGTCGCCCAATTTTTGGCAAAAATAACACTCATCTGGTGCAAAAGAATTTAAAATTATTTCGTATATGCTTTTCTTCATAAAAAATCGTTTCTACCTCTTGATTATATAATAAAAGTGCGGTATAATAAAGTAAATTAATCTTATTTAGGAAATTTAATGCGGAGGAAAAATGGCTAGAAGACAAAATGATGATAGCTTTTTGAATGATGAATTGGAAGCTGCTTTCAATTTTGGAGATGATTTAATGGAAACTTCAGAAAACGAAGCTTTCAGTGGATCTGAACAAATTGAAATTGCGGAAGAAGAAAATGAACTTCCTGGTCAATTAGCTGTTGATGTTTATGAAACAGAAGATAAGCTTTTTGTTAAAGCACGAACTGCGGGCGTGAATAAAAATGACTTGGATGTTTCACTTTCAGATGGAACTTTAACGATTAGCGGAAGTCTAAATCCTGGTGATCAAGAGGGAATTATCGCTCATCATGCACAAGAATGCTACTGGGGAGAATTTAGCCGAACACTAACTCTTCCAGTTCCAATCAAAGAAGATGAAGTTGAAGCAATGTTGAAAGATGGAATCTTAACAATTAGCTTTACTAAAGTTAAAACTCAAGCGACACGAATTAAAGTTTTGTAAAAATAAAATTCTCGAAGTGTAAAACTTCGGGATTTTTATTATATTAGTTTATTTTTTAAAATTTATAAATTTTCGAATAAGTAAAAAGACCTCTGTAAAATGAAGTCTTTTTATTTATTATTTTATTATTCTTTATTAGTAATCGAATGAATAACGAAGTTAACAATTGCGTAAGCAAGGATTGCAATTACAAGACCAATAATAGCATACATAATTGTATTTTTAGCGTTTTGAACAGCGCCAGCATCACCACTCGAAAGCACATAGCGAATACCACCATAAATAAGCATAATCACACTAAGAATACCAATTATAAAGAGCATAATATTTATTGCAGTTGTGAAAATTGGAGAGTCGCCATCGAACAAGCTCGTTGGACCACCATTTTCTTCTTGAACACCTTTAGCACAGCTATCAGCAGACTTCAAACCACCAGTAACTTTACAATCAGCAGCGTAAGCTGGAATTGTTGCAAATGTAGCAGCACCAACAGCGAATATTGTTGCGGCGGTCAATAGAGCCATTTTTACAATATTTTTCATTTTAAATTACATTTCCTTTCTTAAATTATATATACTTAAATTATATCAAACTTTTACTATTTTGCAAGTATTTTAATTGTTAGCCATTATTCAACTAAGCAAATTTAAGTTTTAAGCTTTATATTACCGACTACCGCCTGCAACAGTATTAATAACAAAGTTCACAATTGCATATGCAAGGATTGCAATAATTAAACCTATAATAGAGTAGACGATTGTATTTTTCGCACTAGTGAGGGCAGTGCTATTTCCAGCTGAAAGAACATATCGAATTCCGCCCCAAATAATCATAATAACCGCCATAACACCAATGATAAAGAACATTATATTTACAACATCTTTAGCAATATCACCAGCTGAACGAGTATCTTGTTGGCCAGTTGAATCTGCACCTTGTTTAATTAAATCTGCTGCACTATTTGCATAAGCTTGTTTTTCGAAAAATCCAGCATTGAAGGCAAAAGAGCCAGCTACCGCAAGGATTAATCCAAAAGTTATTAAAATTTTCTTCATTTTATTCTCCTTATATTATTCTAATTATTATTTGAACTATTCGAACCGCTTGAACTTTGTCCTGAATTATTTTCACCATTTTGGTTTTTACTTTGCGATCCAGCATTAGTTGAGCCACTTGAATTATTAGATCCACTAGAATTGCCTTAGCTTCCAGATGGTCCTCCATTAACTCCTTTTCCGCTTGAAGTATTAATAACGAAATTAACAATTGCATAAGCAAGAATCGCAACAGCTAAACCAATAACGGCATAAATTATCATTGTTTTGGCTCGAGCAATTGCTGATGGATTTCCAGCTGCTGTTATAAATGTTATTCCTGCATAGATAATTACAATAACCGCCGCTATACCAACAACCCACAGGAGAATGGAGATTATATTTTTAGCAATATTTGTAGCATTTTTCGAATCACCAGAACAAACCGCAGTCTTTCCAGAAACAACATGTTTGCAAGCGTTGAATGTTCCACTACTATTAGTTCCATTCGTTCCACCTTCTGCAAAAGCAATAGGTGATAGAATAATTGAAAATAGAATACTACTTATTAAAATTATTTTTTTCATTATATTGACCCCGTTAGTAATCCGCCAAGAATTAAGTTAACAATTAATGCTGCCGATATGATTACAACAATACCTACACAAGCGTAAATTAGTGCAGATTTTGCTTTCGAAATTGTTCCTGGATTTCCGGCGGCCGTTATAAATGTTAATCCCGCCACGATAATTATAATCACACAGATAATTCCAGCCCAGATAAAAGCAGTATTGAATGCATTCTGCATCGAAGCATCGCTAGCTTTGTTTTTATTCGAAGTATCAATCCCGTTTAATACTTTTGATTTATCAAAGGACGCTTCTGCTAAAAATTTATATTCTTTCATTATCCTAAAATCCCTAATATAAATGTTACTATTGTTGAAGCAAGAACCGCAATCACTAGTCCGATTATTGCATTAGTTAGTGATTTTTTAGCACCCGCAAGTTTTCCTGGGTCGCCAACAGCAATCATATATTGATAACCTGCATAAATAATGAATCCTATTGCGGCAACACCAGCAATTCGAAAAGCCATATCAATAACATTCGCAACCACTGTCCAGACAAACTGTTCTAAAGTAACTTCGCCCTTTCCAGATGGCCCAATATTTTTAATTTGGCATCCGCCTTCGCCAGATTTAGTTAATCCACGATACCAAGCGGGGAGACCGAAAAAAGTTTGATTATCATTACAACCAGCCGCATAAGCACTATTCGAAAAATATAAAACTGGCATAAAAGTCATAAAAATCGCTAGAATAATCTTTTTCATTATAAAATTCCTCCTGGAATAATCCATTCTAAGAACGCCCACATTAAAATATAAGCTATAATACCAATAATTGTATTCATGATCATCGTTTTAGCTTTCGAAACTTGTGCAGCATTATCGCGAGCGGTGATATACAGAACGCCAGCAAAAACAATCGAGCCAACTGCTGCGATTCCAACGCCAGTAGTTACTACAACTAAAACCATATTTAAAATATCTTCAATTTTCCAGTCTGAAGGGAGAATTGCAGTTTTTGCTTCAGCGGGAGATCCACCACTTTTACCGTTATTACCATTTGGCGTGGTTAGATTTCCATTGCCATCCTCCACAAGCTCTTCAGCAAAAGCATAGCTAGTAGAGCCATAATTCGAAATAATAACACTCTGAAAAGCCGTAAAAAAGCTCGTCAAAACTAACCCAACTATTATTATATTTTTTATTTTGTTTACCATGATAATTATACTTTAAACCATTTTTAGGGAAAAAGCAAGTGTTTTATTCTAAAAACTTAATTTTAAGGTTGACAAAAGGGTTAAATTATGATAAAATCAGGTCATATGCAAACTTTGGCGAGGTTCAAAAAAGCAAAAACTCAAGATTTTAGAAATGTGTTTTTCACCGCGATCTTTACAGTAGTCGCAATCTTGGGATTTTTTAATTCGAATATCGCCCTTGCTCTTGATGGAGCAAAATGGACAGATTCTTCAAAAAATGGCATAACATATAACGGAAAAACCTATTCAAAAGTTTCCGACACTTCAAGATTTCCAGAATCAATTCGTTCGAAAAAACTTTATGCCGAAAATTCTTCATTAAATGCTGGTGAAAACAAAACAACAGTAATCGCTCTTGATAATGAGAATGATGCTTCAAGCGGAAAAATTTATTCATTTGATGTAAGTGCACTTGGAAATGTAAAACAAAACGGCGAAGCACAAGATATTAAAGTTGATGGCGTTTCGAAAAATGAAGATAAATCACTTTGTAGTGTTGAAGGTGGCGGTGGCTGGATGGTTTGTATGGTCGCTAATACGATTTCGAAATGGATGGATGGTATTTATGACTGGCTCCAAGCATTTTTACGAGTACAACCACTTTATACATCAAATCAATCTGGTCTTTTTCAAGTTTGGGATTATATGCGAAATGTCGCAAACGTCTTTTTTGTGATTGGATTTGTTTTTGTAATTTATTCGCAAGTAACAGGTTTTGGAATTAGCAATTATGGAATTAAGAAATTATTACCAAAGCTAATTATTGCAGCAATTTTAATTAATGTTTCTTATTATATTTGTGCGATTTTAGTTGATATTTCGAATATTTTAGGTGCACAAACTCAAAATCTTTTGATTGGAATTAGAGATAGTATTTTTAATAATGGCGGTGAAAATAAGATAAAAACAGCTAATCTTGATTGGTCAAATATGACCGCTGCGGTTTTGAGTGGAACTGGCGTGGTGGCTTATGGCGCTTACACCGTAACAATTGCAACTATGGGTAATATTGGTGCTGCAGTAATGATGATTCTTGGAGCACTAGTTGCAGTAATTTATTCAGCGGTTGTAGCTTTAGTAATTTTAGCTGCGCGACAGGCAATTATTATTGTTTTGGTTTTCTTAGCACCACTTGCATTTGCAGCGAATATTTTGCCAAATACTGAAAAATGGTTCGAAAAATGGAAAGATTTATTCACTACGATGCTCGTGATGTATCCATTAATTTCTCTTCTTTTTGGAGGTTCGCAATTAATCGGAACAACAATTATTGCGAGTTCGAACGGTAGCTTTTTAATTTTCTTACTTGGTGCTGTGGTGCAAGTTGTGCCGCTAGCAATTACGCCAACAATTATGCGAATTAGCGGTAGTCTGCTTGGTAAATTTGCTGGAATCATCAATAATCCAAACAAAGGTCCGGTTGATCGTGCAAAGAAATTCCTTTCAGAAAACCAAGAAATGTATCGAAATCGTGCAATTGCAGAAAAGCCAAATTCACTACCTGTACGAATTAGTCAAATGAACTACAACCGCCGACGTCGAATTGGTGCTTCGAAATCAATTGCAGAATTGTATCAAAACGAACGCTTTACGGATCTTGAAAATGAAAGACGAGAAGCAATTCAAAATATGCCAGAAGGTTCGAATGCGTTTTCAAATATGTATTATAATGCTCGCAAAAAGCATTTAATAAATTCAGATACGCAATATCAAGAAATGTTAGCCACTGAAGCTCTCAATCGTGCAACCGCAAGTACAAATGCTGGGCTTTCACAAATTAAAGCAGAGTTATTTAATTCAACGCTCAAAAAAGATGCTAATGGAAACATTACCGGTGTTGTTGATTTAAGCGAAGCATCACTAAAAGCTTTACGCGGAAAATTTGGCGAGCAAGCACTTCGATTTGTTGATAATATGAATCAAACAAATGCTCTTAAACTGGCTGAAAAGAATAATAATCTTTCACTCAATAATGCAATGGCAAATAATATGCGCTACAGCAACGACTTGCTCGAAACCGCATCTGGTGTGCGTGGTGAAGCCGGAAAAGTCTCAGCACTTGCAAGTTCTTTAGTAGCGGCTTCGAAAGAGAACAAAGAAGAAGTCGAATCACTCACAAACCTTACAAAATCACTTAATTTTTCAGGCAATGATTATAGCGAAATCTTTTCGAAAAATATGGGTGAAAAAATACAGAAAGATGGAATTGATTTTGAAATTACTAAAAACTTACGTGCTGCAACAGCCGAGAAGTTTATGGGAACAACTGACTTGAAAGGTGCTATTGATTCACTTGGTAAGACTGAAATTGGTGGAGAATTGAACGCTAACCGCAACGACTTAGTTGAAGCTTTCAAGAAAACCAAGAAAGACGATCTTCAATTTATTGGTGGTGCAGCACTTGAAAATATTGCTGTAAATGGAATGAATTCGAAAGAAGTTTATAATGCTATTCACGACAATTACGCTAAAAATGTCTCAGACGATAAAATCATTAAAGCTTCAAATGACGCAATGAAAATCATTTGGGATAAATCAGCAATTTCGAATATGTCGAATGAAACAATTAGATCCACACTCGAAAGTGTTAAGGCGATTAATGAAAACCCTTCAGAATACGGAAAACTCAATGCCGTGCAAGGTGCCGAAATTCGCAAAATGCTTAAAGAGATTGAACGAAATAATAAAGGTCTTTATGATAAAGTTTTGGGCGGAAATTGGAAGCCCGAAAATATTAAAGATAAAAAATAGGCAGAATCTAAATGTTTTGCCTATTTTATTTTTAAGCTTTATTTTTTTTCGAAAATATGTTAAAATTAATATTATTGAAATAAGGAGAAGTGGGCAAATAAAGAATGAGCGTTTATAAAGTTCCTCAAGACGTTGAGGCTGATGACAAATTGCTTGGGCCGTTTAACTTTCGGCAATTCATTTACCTGATTATTGTGGCAGGCTGTATTGCGCTGGAGATTTTTCTTTGGGGAATTTTCCCGGGGCTAATTATTTTACCACTACCTATTATTATCTTTTTTGGCGCACTTGCTTTACCGCTTAGAAAAGACCAACCAATGGAAACTTATCTTGCAGCGGTTGTTTCATTTTATTTAAAACCAAACAAGCGTTTTTGGCAGCCAGATGGCGTGGAACATTTAATTCAAATTTCTGCACCAGTAAATAGAGAAGAACACCTCACAAAAGAACTTTCACAAAATGAAGCCTCACGTAGACTCAGCTACTTGGCGGATATTGTTGATACTGAAGGGTGGGCTATTAAACACTCTATTGCACCGATCAATACAACTGTTCGTGAAGAATATTCGAATGAAGCTCGTGCAGCTGAAGATATGTTTGATAATTCACGAGTTTCTTCAAATGTTGATAATTTATTAAACCAACACGACCAGAGACGAAAACAGCAAATTATGCAAAATCTTGATATGGCACGAAATTTAGCGCAATTTACAAATGAAAATTCGGAAAATATTCAAGACAAAACTTATTATTTCGACCCTAAAAATCGATACGAAGGTTCAGACAATATTAAATTTGAAGATGTTCAAGTTTTAGAACCAGCTGAAGTTAAGCCAACGGCTTTTTCTCAAAATCAGCAAAATCAATACCAAATGAATTTTAACCACAATCAGCCACAAATGCAAAATGGGGCTTTTTCGAATTGGCAAAATTGGAATCAATCGCAAGCGCAAAATTATAATAATTTTCAGCAAAATAAAAATTGGCAAAATCAGAGCCAACAAAATTTTGATGAAAATATTCATTTAAATTACAATCCTTATCCAGATTCGATGAATCAAGCAGTTATTTCACCAAATTGGCGAAATCAACAGCAACAATTTATGCAGCCTTCACCACAGCCACTTTCGAATTTTACACCACCAGCGCCGCAGCCAGCTCAACAGCCAGAGCCACAAAACAATTTCGAAAATCCGCCAGATGATTTCAATCAAGATTTACAAGGAATTAATAACAGTTTTGAGCGAATTAGACAAATTAATGAAACTGTTGAGCATGAAAAGCGAGATCCGAAAGTTAGAATCTCTACCAATCCAGAGGACAATCCTTTTATAAATAGAAGACATCTCACAGAACGAGAATCTGCAAATAAGATTAGCGCAGAAATGAAAAGGTTAGTTTCAGAAGGAAAAGATCTTTCGGTAGAAACGCTTGCACGCCAAGCAAACAAACTAGCAGATAAAGAAAAGAAATCCCAAGAAAATTCGAACGAGGTCGACTTGGGCGAAAAAGAAGTAGTAATTTCATTGAGGTAATATGAACAATAATCAAGTTAATAATCAACAAAATCAGAGCCAAAACCAAACAAATATAAGTGCTCCAACAAATCCATCTTCAACGCAAAATTCGCTTGACATTGCCGAACTTCGCGAAGGAATGGTTGTAATGCGCGACGGAAGCTTTCGTGCTATTATTGCTTGTAAATCAATTAACTTCGATCTTATGAGCTCACGAGAACGCGAGGGTGTAGAATATTCTTATCAAAGTTTTTTGAACGCATTAACTTTTCCAATTCAGATTTTGGTTCGCTCACAACGAGTTGATATTGAGCCCTATTTAAATAAATTGGCTGAAATTCAAGTAGCGCAAGACAATATGTTGCTTGGCGACTTAATGGAAGATTACATTAACTTTATTGATAGCCTTAGCCGAAGTGCGAATATTATGGATAAATCTTTCTTTATTGTGGTTCCTTATTATCCGAGTGGCGATTTAAACAATTTAAAGGGTTCAGCAAAAGGATTTTTTGGTAAAATTTTTGCAAAACCAGGTGGTCAAATTTCGAAAATCGACCGCAACACTTGGGATAAAGCACGCGAAGAAATTAAAAAACGCGTTGATTCAATTACTGGTGGTCTTTACCAAATGGGAATCAAATCAGTTCAATTAAACACTAAAGAACTCGGTGAACTTTATTATAATGTTTATAACCCAGATACGGCCGTTTATGAACCTTTGGGCGATTTTCATGATACAGCAAGTTTATTCGTTCGAAAAGCCGAAGGAGAGCGACCAGATCAAGGAGGATTTTAATTATGGTGAAGAAAAAAGATGCAGTTGATATTGCAGCCCAACAACGAGCACAAGAACAAGCTGAAGTTGAACAAGCGTTTTTAACTGGTATTAACACTTTGCGAGATTTAATCGCACCATCAAGTCTTGAATTTCACTCAGGATATTTTCGACTTGGCACAAAATATGGTCAAACAATTTATGTTTATGGTTATCCACGCCAGCTTTATACTGGATGGGCTTCACCAATCTTAAATGCTGATGAAGTTTTAGATGTTTCAATGTTTATTTATCCTGTTGAAACTGAAATTGTCATGAAAAACCTTCGTCGAAAAGTTACTCAGCTTGAAGCCGATCTTTCGATTAATAATGAAAAAGGTAGAACCCGAGATCCAGCGCTTGAAGCTGCTCTGAACGATGCTGAAGAACTCCGAGATCAGTTACAACTTGGTGCGGAAAAATTCTTCCGCTTCGGTCTATACTTAACAATTTATGCCGACAGTCTTGATGAACTTAATTTTGTTAGAAGTAAAGTCGAAACAATGCTTGGCCAGCAAATGTTGTTTTCTAAAGTTGCATCAAGTCAACAGGAACAAGGTTTAAAATCTACCGTTCCACAACTTTCCGATCAATTACAAATTCGGCGAAATATGAACACTGGCGCGATTTCAACTTCATTTCCATTCACTTCTGCCGATTTAACTCAGGAAAATGGTGTTCTTTATGGTGTTAATATGCATAACAATGGACTCGTAATTTTTGACCGCTATACGCTTGAAAACGCAAATATGGTAGTTTTCGCAAAATCTGGTGCCGGTAAATCTTTCACAGTGAAACTTGAAGCTCTTCGAACAATGATGATGGGCGCAGAGGTATTAATTATTGATCCAGAAAATGAATATCAAAAATTGAGCGATGCTGTTGGCGGAAGTTATATTCGCCTCAGTTTAAACTCAGATGTTCGAATTAATCCTTTCGATTTACCGCACGTTATTGATGCCGAAGAAGCAGACAACGCACTTCGTGCAAATATCGTGACACTTCACGGCCTATTCCGCTTAATGCTTGGCGGAACTAGTGCAGGGCAATCAATTGGGCTTTCACCAAATGAAGAAGCTGACCTCGATCAAGCAATTATTGATACTTACGCTCGAGCTGGAATCACTTCAGATCCGCTCACACATAATTCAACACCGCCAACAATCCACAATCTTTATGATACCTTAGTTCATATGGATGGAAGCGGCCCAAGCTTAGCACAACGCCTTCGAAAATACACAACTGGAACTTTCGCAGGAATTTTCTCGCAACAATCAAATATTGATATCAATAACTCGATGGTGGTGTTTAATATTCGCGACCTTGAAGATGAACTTCGCCCAGTTGCGATGTACATTGTGCTTTCACACATCTGGAATATTGTGCGTTCTGAACAGAAAAAACGAATGCTTATCGTGGATGAAGCTTGGCAGTTAATGAAATACGACGATTCGGCAAACTTCTTGTTTAGCTTAGCAAAACGCGCTCGAAAATATTATCTTGGTCTTACCACAATTTCGCAAGACGTTGAAGATTTTATGGGTTCAAAAATGGGACGAGCGATCGTTTCGAACAGCTCAATGCAGCTACTTTTAAAACAATCTTCAAGTGCAGTTGATGTTTTGAGCGATGTCTTTAAATTAACCGAAGAAGAACGAAAGCGCCTTTCGAACTTCCCAGTTGGGCAAGGATTATTCTTTGCAGGCCAAAATCACGTTCATATTCAAATCATCGCCAGTGACACCGAGCATCAACTTATTTCAACCAGCCCAAATAGTTCAAAAAACCGCCAGGGCGATAATATGATGACGAACGGTTACGCCGATCCGAATGAACTATTTTAAGCTTGAAGCACAAGCGTAAATGTGGTAAAATTAATTTATAAATTATAGAGTTTTAGGAATAAAATGGGAGCAGCTAGAGATTTCGAAAGAGATGAAAATCTTGATTTTAGCGACTTGAGTGATTCGAATCAATCTGCGCTCGAACGAGCAAAAAGTAGATGGGGAAACGCTGAAGTTATTCGAGGAAATGACGGTTATAATCCGTCTGCTTTGGCGAACGCCGAAAATTCTTCAACTTCTACTACTTCAAATTCCGACATTAGCGACTCAGAAACACTTTCGAAAGATCAAAAACCAGTCCAATCTGGTGGCTGGCAAAACAATGTGAGCGGCGGTGGAACTCATAAATCTCGAAACGCAGCAAACTCAGCAGGAGGTGGCTGGAGAAACCGTGCAAAATCATTCTTTAAAAATAAAGGAGCGATGGCGGCAACTGGTGGCCTTCTTGGTGGTGGTGGTGCATTTATTTTTGTAATTTCAACAGGAATTGCTTCACTTGCACCAGTTCATATTCAAGAAATTATTACCGAAAAACTCAATTCTGCTTCAACAAGTATGAATAATCGCTCTGTTAAAGTGATGAAATTAAAAATGAAGGGTATTAAATGTACTGCTGGAATTGTTTGTCGAATGTCGCGTGTAACCGAACGGAATATTAAAAATCTCGAACGGGCTGGTTTTGAAGTTAAATTTGAAGAAGGAGAAAGCTTATTTGGAAGGAAAAAAATTTCAAAGCTGATATATGATAAAGATGGAAAAAATATTGAAATAAAAAATTCTTCTAAAGATATTAAAAATATTTTAACTAAAAACCCAGATGTGCGGCAAGCTTTTCGCCGTGGTTTTAGTGGGCGTTTTGCATCTTTTCTTGATAAATCTTGGCAAAAGCTCAAGGGTTGGTTTAACTTTCGAAAAGCTAAAAAAGACAATAAAGGCAAAACCGAAGAAGAAATTGATGAGGATATAAAGAAAACAGCAAACGACCATAGTAAAGATGGGGAAACTGATTCTAAAAAATTATCAGGTGACAAAGAAGATGTTGACGATGAAGGTAAAAATAAAGCACAAAAAGGTGATAAAGGAACTAGAAAAGTTAAAGAAAAACTAAAAACATACAAAGACAAGCTTAAAAAAGGTGCGCAAAGTGTATCTCAAAAAGCCGCCATGGGGTTGGAAATACTTGAAGGAGCAAGTAGTGCTTTGAATGGTTTAAATGCGGTAGATAAAGTTTGTGGAGTTTATGCATTAGTATCAATGGGTTGGAGCGTTGCTAAAATAGCTAAAGTGGAAGTGTTAGCTCAATTTGGTTTGTCTTTCCTCTCAATGGCATCAAAAATTAAAGCTGGAGAAGCAACCCAGCAAGAAGTTACAGCACAAGGTAATAATTTAATGGGAATCGCCAATAAAAAAGATTCTAAAGAAAATAAAAATCCTGATAGTAAAAATTCTAATACTTCAAGACTAAAAAATGCTTTTGCTTTTTTTGCAGATTCCACATCAAATAACGATCGTATCAAAAGCGCCACTGAATCGCAAGGTTGGCGAGCAGTAGCTTATGATGACCGAGTTTCGAAATTAGATGATTCAGCAAAGGACTACCAGGTTGGAATTACTGGATGGTTCGCAAGTTTAATGAATACATTAACTACAGGAATGGTGGGCTGGTTTATACGACAAAGCTGTAAAGTTGCGGGTATAGTTACTGCAGTAGTAGGTATAGCTCAAGTGGCATTAACAATACTCAAATGTATGGGAACTGGTTTTTGGGGATGTATTGGCGATGTTGTAAAAGTGGCAATATGGGCAGTAGCATTAGGATTAGCTCTTTCTGTTGCTGCAGAGATACTAAAAAATCAAGCCATGGGTGCAATTTCGAAATATGTGAGTGAAGGTTTAACCGGCACAATTCTAAATGATTCAACAACTGGCGAGAACTTTGGAAATGCTATAATGTCAGGCTCTGCAGCAATGATGGCAAAGAACTCAATGGCTGGAAGTGGTGGTGTTTTAACCAAGTCTCAAGCAATTGCATTTCGCCAAGAGACCGACCGTCAGATTGCTGAAAATGCTGAAGACATTCGAAAAACTCACAGTCCATTTGATCCAACCACACGGCATACTTTCTTAGGTTCGATTGTAAGTAATATGATGCCCTATGCTGGAACTTTGGGCTCAATTAAAGGTTTATTACCATCAATGATTGGTGGAGCACAGAGATCATTCGCATCAATTACGCCAGGAGCAAGTGCAGCTAATAGCGCAAACTTTGCAGCCAATATGGAAACCTGTGAAGATAAATCAATTACAGATACTGGTGCCGCAACCGATATTTTTTGTAATGTTTATACTGGTATTGATATGGGCATTGCTGAAACTGACACTGAAGAAGTTGTTAATAAACTTAAAGAATGGGGTGATATTGTAGAGAAAGAAAATAGTAGTGAAACAAATAATCTACTAGATACCTTCAAAATGAGTGGTGACTTGAAGAAATATGATAAATATTGCTTCAATCGAAAATCACCAATCGGAACATCAGAAGATGACGATGATGAAACTCGTGGCGGAATTTGTAATACCGAAAAAAATCCTAAAGCAAACTGGTATTCACTGTTTTTGACTGACCTTCGAACAGAGATGGGAATGAATGAAGAATTTAAACCAGACTCAAGCGGAGGAAGTCGTGGAAATAATAACTCATCCATTTCAAAAGGAGGAATAGATCCGGAACTATCAAAATTAAGTGGTGAATTTATTTGGCCGCTTAAAAACACCAAAGTTAAAGATGGAAAGATACAAGGAGTATCAGATGGCCAAGGTTTTAATACACCAGTTCGACAAAACCACCCAGCTATCGATTTTGCTAATGAAGAAAAAGGATGGACACACGGAGCACAAGTGTATGCCGTAGCGGATGGCGAGGTTGTTAATGGCGGTTTCGATGTAGCCCCATATAATGGATGTAGATACGGAACAGCCGATATGATGGGCGGTCCACATGCCGTAATTATTAAACACAAAGGAGATGTCTATTCTTTCTATTGGCATATGGATTCGCACTCAGTTAAAACTGGAGAGAAAGTTAAGAAAGGTCAGGTTATTGGAACTATAGGAAACTACGGCTGTTCATCTGGATCACACTTACATTTCGAACTTTCAAAAGGTTCCGCAATACCATCAACATCGGCATCTTTCTATCCACCAGATTTAATTAAACAGGACACATAATGTATAAAAAAATATCATCAATTATTTTAATTTCATTGATTTTAGCCTCCACTCTTTCAAACATTGCAAGGGCTGAATTTGATGAACGTTTTTATAAACTGAATGATATAATCTATTATGATGCAGGTGAGGATTGCGCTCCAGCTTCTAGCGGTAATATGGCGGATATAAATCTTGAAGGTAATGATAATGCTGAAAAGATTTGGAACTTTTTTAAATCAAAAGGTTTGACAGATGAACAAACTGCTGGTGTTATGGGGAGTCTCTGGGGTGAATCTAATCATTTTCAGCCAGATTTAATTGAAGCTGGAAGTGGAATTGGTTATGGTATTGCTCAGTGGTCATTCGGGCGGCGAACAAACCTCGAAAATTATGCTAAAGAAAGAGGAAAACCGGCGTCCGACCTTGGCGTTCAGCTAAATTTCTTGTGGCAAGAGCTGGAAGGTCCAGAAAATAGAGCTCTTAATATGGTAAAATCAGCATCAACAGTCAGAGAGGCCACCATAGCCTGGACTAATGGTTTCGAAAGACCAAGGGAAGACCTACGACCTGCCCGTATTAAAGAAGGTGAAGAAGTTGGAAACAAAATGCTTTCACAATTTGCAGGAAAAGGTTCTAGTGGTAGAGGAAAAGCTTTAGGACCTATAACTTTTATTGGAGATTCAATTACAGTCGGTGTTCAAGAAAAATTATCATCAACCTTTAGCGGTTCAAATGTATCCGCAACAGTTGGTGATTCAATTGCTGCTGCAACATCAAAATTACCAAATACAATTCATGATACGGTCGTTATTAACTTGGGTACTAACGATAACTTTGATGAAAATGCCGCAGAAGCTTTAATCAGCAAGCTTAAAGGTAAGAAAATTTATTGGGTAAATAACTTTTCGAAAAACCAAAATGTTGATTATAATGTAGTGAACCAAAAACTTTCAGCTTTCGCATCTAGACACAACGAAGTGAAGATTCTGGATTGGAAGAGTTATGTTGAAAAAAATGGCGGTAGAGATAAACTTTATGCAGCAGATGGAGTTCATCATAGTACAGAAGGTCAAGAAGCTTATGTAAAATTCCTTAAAGAAGAAATTGCAAATGATGGAAACAGTTCTTCGAATTCATCAGGAAGCTGTAGCTCGTCTTCAGGAGGAAAACTCGGAAATGCGACAATCGTAGATAGAGCAATGGAACTTGCCCGCCCAGAATCAGAAAAAGCAGCCGCTTATGCCGGAGAAGTAACAGATAAGCAGATGGAAGCTTTGCGTGCAACTGGCTTAATTAATTATAGTGAACCATACGTTCAAAAAGGTATGAGTTGTGATGCTTTCGTTTCTATGGTTATGAGCACAACTGTTGATCCAGAATACGCTAAGCATTGTTGTGGCGTTGCAAATCTTGTTCAATATATGCGCAGTAACCCAGATAAATATGAGAAAATCCCTTATAATGGAAGCACAAGCAATATGAAGCCAGGCGATATTATATCATCAGGAACTGGCGGCGGAGCTGCGGCTCACATAGAATTCTATGTTCAGGTTAATGGTGAAGATAAAGTTGCAAATGCTGGACACAGTAGAACAACTGGCGTTATTGAGCCAATGAATCTTCAGATTATGGAAAGTCTCGGCGAAGTTGAAGTTTGGCGATGGAAAGGTTAAAATATGCAAAATATTGATAATTCTACAAAAGTTAAAATTTATTCTGTTTTGGCCATTTTTGGAACAATATCGTTAGTAATTATAGGCTGGTGGATTTGGTCTGATATTTATTGTGGTAAATTATTACTCAGTATTGCGCCAGAAAGTTCAAATATAACAATTAATGGTAAAAAAATCCAAAACGGAACTCATACAATGACGCCAGGCAAATATAAGGTTAAAGTTGCAAAGGACGGTTTCGAAAGCGCCTCGAAAGAGTTCGAAATTAAATCTGGTCAAAAAATAAATATTTCATTAGCTTTAGCTCAAAATGATCCAAACGGAACTTGGTATAATGAACATGAGAAAGACGATATAATTAGAAGTGGCGCTGGTTATGCAAAAATAACAGAAACAATGAATAAATTAACTGAAAAGCACCCTATAGTTAAACATTTACCATATACAAACTCAACAAAAACATCATTACCTACGGGTTTTTCAATAACCTACAATCTGGACACAAAAGATAAAACAGAAGTTAAAGACATATCGGTTAGAATATTCAGTAAATGCAATAGTTCGAACTATGATTTTTATAAAGATTTAGCAACAAATTGGCTTGAATCTAAAGAAAAGAATATTTTCAAAAAATATAAAGTTGATTTTATAGATCCAACTTGTAGCCTTCATTAATACGTTTTATTTAAATAACCTCTGCTATTCTAGCGAGGTTATTTTACAATCTTCAACTTTAATTTCATTTGTTGAAGTAATAATTGTTTGATATTTCGAAAAATGCTTAGTTAACAATTTCTGTCGATCATCATCAAGCTCAGAAAAAACATCATCCAAAAGAACAATTGGTCTTTTAGAAGTTAAATCAGCTAAAATATCAGTTTCAATAAATTTCAGAGCTAAAACTAAACTTCTATTTTCACCCCGACTCGCCACATTTTGTGCCGGCTTTTTATTAAAAATAAATTGAATATCATGCTTGTGTGGGCCAAAATTTGTATAACCCAAAATCTTATCACGTTCAATATTTTCACTTAAAATAGCTAAAATTTCATTTTTTGAAACCTTTTCACCTAAATAATCAATTTTAATTTCATCTTTAACACCTGAAATTTCAAAATAAACTTCCTCAATTTTTGAATTTAAAAGATCTAAAAAATCTTGTCTTTTAGAGATTATTTCTGCGCCATATTCCGCCAACATTAAGTTCCAAGGAAAAAGCTCATCTTTCGAAACATTATCGCGTTTTAAAAGATTGTTTCGTTGCTTTAAAGCCTTGTTGTATCTTACAAGAGCTAATTGAAAACTGGGGAAAATTTGCGAAAGAAAATAATCTAAAAAATTCCTTCGCCGTGTTGGTGATCCGCTCAAAAGTTGAAGGTCGTCTGGTTCGAAAAGTACAACAGGAATGCGCAAATTAGAGCTCAAACGTGCTTTTTTATTTCCATCAACAAGGAACTGTTTTTTTAATTTTTGAACAGTATCATTAAAAATAATCGTTCTTAACGAATCTTTTGAATCTTTTAAATCAATTCTAAACCAGCTCGATCCATCATTTCTTAAAATTTCTTTATCGCTCGAGCGAAAACTCGTGCCCTGCAGTGCAAAATAAATTGCCTCAAGAAGGGAAG
>CAURDS010000004.1:0-48625 GCA_963524215.1 uncultured Saccharimonas sp. (SeqCode)
ATTTAAAAAAGAATTATTCTTCTGTTTTTTCTTCTTTAGCTTCAGTGCCTTCTGCTTCTTTATCTTCTTCTACGATTTTATAACCGAGAATAGTTCCTTTTGCAAGACTTTCTTTACCAGCTATGTCGTTCCAGCGAGAACTATCTAGGCCAAGAATTAAGAACCAAATAGGGGCTAAAAATATGAAAAGAATAGACCAGGCAGGTGACTTATCTAGTTTTTTACTAATCTCAATAACTGCAAGAATTTCAAAAACAAATGAGATTATAAGTCCGACATAAGGAATGAATGTTAAAAGAGATTTCCAGCCTTCTTGCCCACCGAGTTCAAAGAATATCCAGCGGTTATAGAAAGGAATCCAGGCTTTTTTAGCTTCGATTCCAGCTTTTTTGAAAATTAGCATATAGAGAAGAGAGCTAATAACATATCCTATGATCGCAACAATTAGTACAAAAAACAACAAAAATACGATAGACATTCCGGCAATAGCGTTAGCTTCTGTACCATGGCTGTAATCCCTATATCCATATGTATGGTAGCTATTATAATTATACATTTAAAAATCCTTTCTTTGATTAACTTATGTAATGATTATACTTTAAATTATATATTAAAAAATTGAATTTTTCAATATATTTGCGTATAATAAAAGAATGAGAATTTTAAATGGTGCAGAACTCCGCGATTTTATTAAGGAGCGTCAAGCTAAACAAGTGCGGGCTTTGCGGCAAAGTTGGCGGGTTTTTCCAAAATTAGTAATTTTTTACTCTTCGAAAAATCCTGTAACTGAAACTTATATGCGGCTTAAAGAAAAATATGGTGAAGATATTTTAATTGAGGTTGAGCGGCGAAAAGTTGCTGTTGAATTCGTGAAAAAAGAAATCCAAAAAGCAAATCTTGATGAAAGTATTCATGGAATTATTGTTCAACTTCCGCTTGAAGATGAAAATGGTGAGAAGATTTCGAAAGAAGAAACTGAACAAATTTTATCGGAAATATCTAAAGAAAAAGATGTTGATGGTTTGAACGGCGGTGCTTTTGTGCCAGCCACAGCTCAGGCGATAAATTGGCTTTTGGCGGGGTATAATATTTCGTTAGAGAATAAAAAAGTTGCTATTGTTGGTCAAGGCAAACTGGTAGGCGCACCACTTTCGAAAATACTTGAGGCTTCTGGTGTGCTAGTTTCGAAATTTGATGAATTCAATTCAAAAGAAATGAGAGAACAGCTTAAAGATTTTGATGTGGTAATTACAGCTGTTGGAAAGCCAAATTTAATAACTTCAGAAATGCTAAAAAATAAAGCTGTGGTTGTTGATGCTGGAACGGCAAGCGAAAATGGCAAAATTAAAGGCGATGTAGCTGAAGAAGTTCGTGATTTTCGAAAAGACTTAATAATTACCCCAGTGAAGGGCGGTGTTGGTCCGCTTACGGTGGCTTCATTAATTGATAATGTAATTATAGCAGCGAGAAAAATTGCTGATAAAAAGGGCCAGCAAGATTTATAAAAATAAAATAGACCTCCAAGTGGAAGTCTATTTTTTAGATTTGAAGCTTGATCGCTCCATTGAGAAGCGGTCAGCTTAGAATCTTGCAGCTTTTCGGCTAGCGAAGTAGTAACCAAAGGCGGTCACCATTGATGTTAGTCCAAGAATTGCGGAAATGCTATTTGCACCAGTTTGTGGCAATTCTGTTGGAATATTTGGTGTTGGGTTGTTTGGTGTAGGCGTTGGTGGAGTTTGTTTCTTTGGGACTTCCACTTTGGCGCTATCACAACCATCATTATCGCCAGGAATTGTTGGCGTATCTACACAGGCTGTATTTACAGCAGTTATCCCTGTTGCTGTTGCTTGTGATTTGATTGTAATAGTTTTACTTTCACCAACTTTCAAAGAGTTAATCTTTAGAGTTAAAGTATTATCTTTGATCTCACCGCTATCGGCACTTACAAAAGTAATATTTGCTGGTGCATGGTCGGTTACAACAACATCTTTCAAATCAACATTTCCGTTATTCGAAACTGTAATCTCGTAGTTAAAATCAGTATTTGCTTCAATTTTAGCATTTTTCTGATTATTTACAGTTTTCTTGATAAGGATTGAAGGTTTTTCTTCACGTTTAACTTCGAAAGATTTTTCACAATTTGAATTTGAGTTTTCGCCATCTTTTGTGATAACAGTTGAAGAAATTGTGAATTTACCAACAATTTCAATGTCGAGTGTTAATTTTGAGCCGTTATTTACAGTTTTCTCGATTACGATTTTACCACTTTGATCTTTTACGATATATTTAACACCAACGAATGTTGTATTATTTACAGTATAAGAAGTGTTAAATTCGAATTTTGTTCGAGAAATTTGGTTAATTGTAATATTTCGACATACTAATTCTGGTTTAGATGGAATTGGTGTTGGAGCTTTAGTTTCGAAAGATTTTTCACAGTTAGCATTTGAATTTTTACCGTTTTTAGTGATGATTGTTGAAGTAACTGTGTATTTTTCGTTCACATTATTTGGAACGGTAATTTCGAATTTAGTTCCACCATTTACAACTTTTTCGGCAACAACTTCATTTTTTGAATTTTTTACTACATATTTTGTGCCAGTAAATTCTGTATCTTTTACTGAATATTTTGTGTCAGCCGCATAAGTGATTTGCTTTTCGTCTTTTCGAACAATGTTCAAACTTAAAGCTTCACATTTGTAAACTGGATTTTTAGGAGTTTCACATTTTTTTGTAACTTTTACGCTTGCAGTGTCGTTTTTAACGATTTTTTGGTCACTTGCTTGAGCGATGTTAGTTAAAGTGTTTTCTCCACAAACTGGTAAACTATTTTCAGCTGAAACAGTTGCGTCAAACCGAACATAAGCGTCACCATTTGGTTGATATGAACCAATATTGATTCCAGAATTTTGAATGACGTTGTCGCTAACTTTCAATCCTTTTGGATTTGATGTGTTGTAGAGCTTTGTTGAGCCTGCAACATAATTCAAACCTTTTGGTAGAATGTCGCGAATCACAAGATTCTGAATTCCTGCAGAACCTGTATTTTTAGCATGAATTTGGAATTGAACTGTGTCGCCAGATTTTGCGTTTGCAGTTTCAACCCAAGATTTCTCGCCATTTGTTTTATTTCGAACTGTTTTCGCAAGGTCGATATTAGTTTTTTCTTGCGGTTGGCTAACTTGAGCTTTAACTTTAACGGTTACATAACCTGCATATTGGAAACATCCAGGAATTTTTCCGTCAAGTTTATCGTATCCAAGTTTTGCTCCAGTATTATTTACAATACTGTCTGGAAGTTTAGTTGTACCCATTCCGTTGTTTTCGAAAAGGGCAGAACCGGCAACATAAGCTAAGTTGAAGTCATTATCGCTTGAAAAAGTTGCTTCATCCCAAACTGTGTTAGGTTTTGCATTTGAAGCTGAAATCTGACCTTGAACAGTCACATTTTTTGCTGTTGTTGTTGGAACGTTAAGTTTTGCTACTACGTTTTCGGCAACAAGATTTAAATTCGAAGCTGCGTTGTTGTGAACGTACATTCGAACGTAATATTCTTTGCCATTTTGGACTTTCATATTGTTTGTCCATTTTGCGTTTGAGCCAACTTCACGGATTCCAACGAAATCTTTTTCGTCTCCGCCAATCACAGGATTATTTGTGATTGAGTTGAATGTAATATAATCTGCTGGTTTTTCGATAGTGAATGATGGCCGAGATGGACCCCAAGCCCAAACTAGAGCTGGAGCTACTGCTGCCACCAATACTGAACCAGAGATTATTGAATGGTTTTTAATAAAATTAATGAGTTTTTTCATTTGGTCCCTCATTTTCTCCCTTCTAATCTCCACTTATTAGAATTTATTATTAATATCATCATAATTCTGTTTGTCAATGTTTTGTTTTCTTCGCTTTAGCCGAATTGTTAAAACTTAAAATCGGGTTATTAAGAAGTATCAATGTAAAGCCGGGCGGCGGAAAACCGCCCAGCGTGAGTTTTGAAAGATTAATCTTTCAAAGTGCTAATCGTTAAAAAATCAGTCATCAATTGCAGGTTTACTCATAGAGCCATTGACTCCTGCAAAATTAGCGGAACTCGATGGTGTTGTTGTGCCATTCGCTCCAGATTCTACTGGTGGAACTGAGCTTGGATTTGTTAATCCGCTATAGTTCCGACCGTCAGGGGTGGTTACAGACCCATCATTGGTCACTGTTGTAGTGCCATTGGAATCTGTTATCTTGCCAGCACCAGACCATTGAGATGGCTCGCTAATACGAGCATCTTGTGCTGGAGTAGTGGCTGAGCTTGAAGAAGAACTTTGTGCTGGTGCAGCTGGAGCAGAGTAACTTTCAGGTAATTTTGCTTGAGAGGTTTCTGAACCATTTGAAGACCCGTCATTTTGGCCGCCCCCAACGGGGGCCTTTCCTTGTTCAGCTGGATCCTTTCTTGGATCTTTTGCAGAAACTTTACTTTCGATTGGTTTGTCAGGTTTTCCTGGTTTTGTAGGAGGAATCTCGATTTTTTCTGTTGAGATTCCAGGAATGTTGTTGTTCTGCATTACTGTGTTGCCACAGTAAATCAAAACACAATATCTATACTTTTCAGTTGAATCTTTTGGATTCGAAACCTCAACATATTCTTGACCTGAAAGATCCTGAATCCCTCTACTAATTACTACATCACCTTTGTCATTGACGCCGGTAGTGTAATAGTTTGAGCCTTCTTCCATTTTCTTAGAAGAAATTCGACTCCGAGAAAGGAAAGCTTTTGTCTGATAGTAGATATCTTTTCCTTTCTCGTTGTAGCGAACTTTTCCGTCCTTCTTTTCTAGCCAATCTTTGACATTGGCATCAGAATTAACGATGCCAAAAGCCATGGCTTTTTCCTTAAGGGCAGTCGCGTTGTGGCTCATATACTGAACCATCTCGTTAACTGCGCTTTCAGCGTTTGCTGAAAGAGTGTTCTCAGCTGAGCCATTTGCAAATACTTTGTGTTGCGTATTTGCGATTGCGCGGTTATAGACAATAGCATCACCATCGACCTTATAGTCGATGACTTCGAAATCTTCCTTCGGAAGATCCGTGGACTTTGAAATTGTAGAAGAAATAGTAGCAGTATTACCATTTGTTGCACTGGCACTTTTTGGTGCCAAAAACAAAAAGTACAACACCACTGCGCCAATTACGAATAGAAACACTCCACTACCGATAGCTATTGCCGGCCAAAAATTTGGCTTTGCAATTTCTCCACTATTAGCTTTATCGGCTTCATCATTATGCTTCAGCTTATATAGAATTCCTTGAAGATATTCTAATTTTTCTTCGTCGGTTTCTAGAGCTGAAGCTTTATTTTCAACTTCATTGTACCAATCTCTATCCGCTTTACTACTAGGGTCGATATATGATCCTATCCTATTGAGGACTCTTTTGATTTTATTTTTAGTGCTCATTTTTCCCACCTTCCTTTCGTTTGATTTTTATTATCGGAATAATAAATGAACACTGAGGTATCACGATTCATACCTCATAATAACCCGATTTTTAAGCTTCATTGACAGATCTGCTGATTATGATATGTCAACTGCTAGAATTATAGCACAAAAGTATAAAAAAGTCAATAAGCATATAATATATATTAAATAAACGCAAGCGCTTTAACTTTTTTCGAAAAAATAAAGAAAAATCGCCTCATTTCAAAGGCGATTAACAAAGGCTATACTGGAGGTAATTTTTTTCTAGGTTTCTGCTTTGCATCCTCTTTAAATTCTTCCACTATAACATTTTTTAATTTTTGGAATAGGGAAGATTTACCCTCTTTTGGTTTAATAAAATAGGCTAGAATAATCAGAATTATTCCGACAAGCCATAAATACCATTGGGGCAATGAGTTAAGGATAACTCCGATAAACAATAGTACTTTGATGAATTTCCCTGATTTTCGCCAAAAATCACAAATCTGTATTACTGAATCAAGTTTTAAAATCACAAAAAAAGTTGAAAAAACTAAGATTGAGTAAACCGTTGTTATATTATCTATAGCCCCCAGGGAGATTACGTTAAGTAATCTTAGCATGAATAGTACTAAGTACATGAGAAGGTTAATCATTTTTAACCCTCCTTTTCTTTCAAAATTTTCCAGCATCAAAAGGTGCGAGAATACTTATATAATAACATAAAAAGCTAAAAAAGTCAATGAGTTAAGATTTCGAAAAAAGAAAAAAGCTCCAGAACTGAAGCTTTTCTATATAATTTCAATTGGTGGGTGATTAGGGACTCGAACCCCAGACCCTCTCGGTGTAAACGAGATGCTCTAGCCAACTGAGCTAATCACCCGAACAATTACTATTCTAGCAGACTTTTTTTGTAAAGTCAACAACTTTTTTTATTTTTTGAAAAAATATTAAAGTTATGTTAAGATTATCTAGATGAATGTGTATAATCGAAAGGTAAAATAAAAATAATGGATACGCGAAAACCTAATGGGGTTGGTAAAAAATATGAAAAATACGCAGAAAATAAAAAACACGAGGGCGAAGACTATAATTTTTACGACAGAGTGATGCGTGATGACTCGGTTGTAGAAAAATTTGAGCATTTTGTACTGGTTGAAAACCTGTTTCCGTATCAGATTTGGGATGGGTTTGAGGTTGAAAAACATTTACTCCTAATTCCGAAGAGATTTACGGAGACGATTAGCAATTTTTCGCCAGCAGAAAAGGAAGAATATTTTGAAATTTTGTCAAAATATGAAGCTCAGGGTTTTTCAATTTATGCTCGTGCGGCACAAAATATTCGAAAAACTGTTAAGCATCAGCACACACATTTGATAACTTTAAATTATAATCGGCGAGTGTGTTGGTTATTTAATGTTACAAATAAAATTCTTTGGTGGCGTAATTTCTCTAAAAAGTTTAGTTGATTTTTAGCGAAAAAAATGGTAGAATATTTAAAGTTTTATAATAATTTTTAAGAGAGAGAAAATATGAAATCAGAAAATATTCGAAATGTAGCGATTATTGCTCATGTCGACCACGGAAAAACAACTTTGGTGGATGGTCTTTTGAAACAGAGTAATACTTTTCGTGAAAATCAGGCTGAAATGAGCCAAACACTTTTGATGGATTCGGGCGATCAAGAGTCGGAGCGCGGAATTACGATTACCGCAAAGCAGACGTCAATTTATCATGGCGATTATAAAATCAATATTATTGATACGCCAGGACATGCCGATTTTTCTGGTGAGGTTGAACGCACGCTAAATATGGCGGATGGTGTAATTTTGGTGGTGGATGCTCAAGAAGGACCTATGCCTCAAACAAAGTTTGTACTTTCGAAAGCGCTTGAACTTGGCTTAAAACCGATTGTGGTGGTGAACAAAATTGATAAACCAGCTCGTCGAATCACAGAAGTGAATGATGAGGTTTCAGACTTATTTTTGGAGCTTGCTACGAATGATGATCAATTGTTGTATCCAACTTATTATGCAATTGGGCGCGATGGTAAAGCTTGGCCTGAAGTGCCAGAAAATCCTGAAGCAGATGCAAATTTTGAGCCGATTTTTGATGCGATTATTAACGAAATTCCTGCTCCAAAAGTTGAACTTGAAGGTGATTTTCAATTGCTCATAACTTCTTTGACTTACGATAATTTCTTAGGAAAATATGCGATTGGGCGAATTTCTCGCGGAAAAGTGAAATCTGGCGAACAAATTGTTTTAATTAAGCGAGATGGCACGGTTAAAAAGGCTAAAATTGATAAACTCTTTGCATACCGAGGTTTGAACCGTGAGGAAATTCAAGAAGCCTTTGCTGGAGATATTGTAGCGATTACGGGCATCTCTGAAGCTGAAATTGGTGAAACTTTGGCAGATGTAAATAATCCTGAGGCTTTGCCAACAATTGAGGTTGAAAAGCCAACTCTTTCGATGTATCTTGGCCCAAACACCAGCCCAATGAAAGGCCGTGAAGGTGAGTTTACGACTTCACGCCAAATTGGCGATCGCCTAAAGAAAGAGCTCGAAACAAATGTTTCACTACGAGTTGAAGAAAGTGGAATCGGTTTTATTATTTCAGGTCGTGGTGAACTCCACCTTTCTGTTTTGATTGAAACCTTGCGCCGTGAGGGCTTTGAGTTTGAAGTTGGTCGCCCACAAGTAGTTACAATTCAAGAAGATGGTATCGAAAAAGAGCCAGTTGAAGAATTGATTATTGAAGTTGCGCCCGAATTTGTTGGTGCGGTGAGCCAAGAAATGGGGGCTCGCCGAGCTGAAATGCGTGCTCAAGAAAGTCTGCCAACAGGGGCTACTCGCTTAACTTATATTATCACAACGCGTGCTATGATTGGTCTTCGAAATCTAATGTTGACCGCCACAAAAGGAACGATCATTATGAATAGCTTGCCGTATGGTTATCAAGAGATGGGAGCTAAAATTCCTTCAAGTCGAAACGGCGTATTAATCGCTTTCGAAAAAGGGGTGTCAACACCTTACGCTCTTCAAAGTGCAGAAAGCCGTGGCGAATTATTTATTGGCCCAGGAACTGAAGTCTATGCCGGAATGATTGTTGGTTTAAATAATCGCCAAGAAGACCTAGAAATTAATGTTGTGAAAGAAAAACACCTTACAAATATGCGCTCAAAATCTTCTGATGGTGCGGTTCAATTAACACCATATACAGATTTAAGCCTCGAACAGTGCATTGATTTCATTGAAGATGATGAACTTCTTGAAGTTACGCCGCAAAATTTGCGACTTCGAAAACGCTATTTGGATTCAAATGAGCGCAAACGAATGGCGAAATCTACTAAATAACAACGCTTGACAATTTACTAAAATATTTAAAAATCGCCCCAAGGACATCGGGCGATTTTTTGGGTTTTTGAAAGTCTTAATTATTTTTCGCGACTTGTTCGAACGTTCACTGAATAAGATTCTTCAGATTGGTTTACTCGAATAACTTTAAACAAAATGTTTCCTTTCTATAATCATTTTTTTATTTTGATATTTTTTGTTTTTTGGATGATTATGTTGCAATTATAGCACAAAATTATTAATATGTCAATAGTATAAATTAGTTTGACAAAAAATAATATAGTATATATAATATTGCCTATGGTTATAAAATTTTTAAGAAAAATTAGACAAAAGCGAAATTTTTGGTTTCTAGCTAGATTCGACGAGATGAGTATTCTGTATATCGCAAAATTATTTCGAAGTTTTGCGTTGAATCTTTCGGCTGGCTTTGTGTTGATGTATTTTTATAAGATTGGATATGGTTGGAATGGAGTTTTATTATTCTTGATTTTGTCGTACGTAGTAAAATTGATTAGTGTTTGGGTTGGTGGTGCTTATATCGCGAAGCACGGGCCAAAACATGGTATTTTGCTTTCGAATATTCTAAATATACCTATGCTGATTATGGCGTCTTTAACTTCGAAATTTGGAGTATCTATGGCAATTGCAACAATGATTATTCAGGGATTGGCTATTTCGATTTATAACGTTTCTATTTATGTTGGCATGTCTAAAGTGAAGAATAATAAGAAAGCTGGCGGACAGTTGGGGTTTCTGTATAGTATTGATAAAATTGCAGCAGCATTATCTCCGATTATTGGTGGTTGGCTGGCGATTTTTATTGGAATGGAGTCAGCGCTTTATATCTCAGCAATTCTTTTTGTTATGTCAGCTATTCCTTTACTTTCAACTAGGGAAGTTATGAAAAACGATATTAAATTAAATTTCAAGACATTTCCAGTAAAAAAATATCTTAATAAGATTTTTATTCCACAGACTTTAACTTCGGGCCCGTCATCTACTGTTCATTTTACATGGCGTATTTTCGTGCCAATATTTATTTTTTCGCAAGCAAATTCTTATGGTGTGATTGCGTCTTTGGCTAGTCTATCGGCGATAGTTTCTATTATTGCGGCAATTGCTTTCGGAAAGATAGTTGATAAAAACCAAGGCGGAATAATGCTCAGAGGATCTATTTTTATTCGTGGTCTAATAAATCTTTGTCGTGGATTATTTATGATGAGCCCATTAGCGGTTGTTTTGACGAATATAGCAGATGAAGTGTCAGGGGTCGGTTATTCTTTATCGAATCAAAAAGGCGCATTTTTTGAAGCGGATGATTCAGGCCGGCGAATCGAATATTTTGTAATTTCGGAGTCATTCTTCTTTATAGGCTCAACTTTATATACTATTTTAGCATTCGTTCTGTTTTTGGCTTTCGGAGCAGAAACTGGCCTTCGAATATTTTTTGCTGTATCTGGAATCGTTCTTATTCTCTTAGGTAGGATAAAATACACAGTTTATGAAATAAAATAGTTGATTAATCAATAAGCTTGTGCTAAAATTATATCAAATATTTTCAAAATAAAAAGGAACAAAATGTTTAACAAAAAAACTATAAATGACATTGATGTGCAAGGGAAAATAATTTTACTTCGTGCAGATTATAATGTGCCTATTGAATACTCAGAAGATGGTTCAGCGAAGATTTTGAATAATTATCGAATTCGAGCGAGTTTACCAACAATAAAAAATCTGATTGAACGAGGTGTTAAAAAAATAATTATTATTTCGCATATGGGGCGACCAAAATCGGTTGAAGGAATTGCCGATTTAGATGAACTTGAACATTTGCCTAATGGAACTCGAAAATATTCTTTGCGACCAGTTTTCAATAATTTGCGCGAGCTTCTACAGGCTGAGAGCTTGAATTTTCCGATGAATTTTCACACTACTCCAATCTTTCCGCGAACACGATATTCGGTTTCAATGAAAGATGCAAACGATGATTATAAGATTGAAATGTTAGAGAATTTGCGTTTTTCGAAGGCTGAAAAAAATAATTTACCAGAATTTGCGGAAGCGTTAGCACAGGTTACTGGTGCGGATTTATTCGTGCAAGATGGTTTTGGCGTTATTCATCGTGAACATACCTCAACTAGTGAAATTGCCAAAAAAATGCCAAGCGTAGCTGGTTTGTTGCTTGAAAAAGAATACTCGACGATCTTGCAAGCTTTTAAGAATCCCGAAAGACCATTTGTGGCGGTAATGGGTGGTGCGAAAATATCTGATAAACTACCATTAATTGAGAAGTTTATCGAGCGAGCTGATAAAATTATCGTAGCTGGAGCTATGGCGAACACTTTTTTAAAATATTTAAATGTTGAAGTTGGAAAAAGCCGAATTGAAGATGGCCAAAATGAGATTATTGAGCAGATTTTTGAGCTTGCGGAGCGGAAAGTTGGGTTTAATAGTTTGCGAAGTTTCATAATTTTGCCAGAAGATGTTGCTGTGGCGAGTGAGTTTTCAAAAGATGCTGAGAGAATTGAAAAACCTGTTACGGCTGTCTTAGAAAACGAAATTATTCTTGATCTAGGAGGAAAATCGATTCAGCGAATTGAAAATGAAATTTTAAATGCAAAAATGATAGTTTGGAATGGAACGATTGGTTATGCTGAATTTGAGAATTTTGCAAAAGGCTCTTCTCGAACTTGTTCTGTAATTTCGAAAGCCACAAAAAATGGTGCAAAATCAATAGTTGGCGGTGGTGACACTTCAGCTTTTGTTTTGGATTGGTCGAGTCAAAATACGGAAAATGCAGATTTTTCATTAATTTCAACTGGTGGTGGTGCAGCTCTTGAATTGATGAGTGGCGAAATTTTACCAGGATTTGAAGTTCTAGAAAATAAAGCATAAGAATTTACAAAAATAAAATAAAATGATAAAATAAAAGTATTATGGATAAAAAACTTGTTATCGCCAACTGGAAAATGAACTTGAATATGCAGGAATCGAGTATTTTTTTACATAAATTGAGTGATAAAATTCAAGCTCATCGTGGGATGGAAATTATTCTCGCGCCATCAACTTTCACTCTGCAATCTTTAAGTTTGCAAGTTAATCATAGGCAATTTAAGTTAGCGGCACAGAATTTTTACTGGCGAGACCACGGAGCTTTTACTGGCGAAATAGCAATTTCACAGCTCCGCGGAATTGTTCAATATGCGTTAGTTGGCCATTCTGAAAGGCGAAATATTTTTCACGAAACAGATAAAGATATTCGGGCAAAAGTTGCTGCAGCGATTCGAAACGATATTCGACCAATTTTGTGTATTGGTGAAACATCTGATGAGCGAAATCATAACGAAACTGATTTAGTTCTGAATGATCAGCTAATTGGCGGGCTTGCAAATGCATCAAGTGAAGATATTACGAAAGTAATTATTGCGTATGAACCAGTTTGGGCGATCGGAACTGGCGTGAATGCTAACCCTGATGATATTCGAAAAGCGGTGAAAGTTATTCGAAATCAAATAAAACAACTTTATGGCGCAAAAACTGCTGAGAATATTCAAGTAGTTTATGGTGGAAGTGTACAGCCAGAATTCGCAAAAGATTATGCAAATATTAAAGGAATAGATGGTTTGCTAATTGGCGGAGCAAGCTTGAGCGTTGAAAAATTCGCTAAAATTGCAGAAAAAGTTTTTGAAACAATAAAAAATTAAAAGGAAAAATATGCGAGATATAGATTTTGAAGAATTGGATAAAGCAGTTGGAAGCTATCTTGAAAATGGTGTTGTGCCAAATTCGAAAGAGAAAAATAATGAGGTTTTTTCGAAAATCGAAAGCCAGATTGAGCATTCTCGTGAGCAACAAAAAATGGTTTTTGCGCGAAAAGCTCCGCAGTCGGCAAACCAATTGCATCAAAATAACGAAAAAGTACAAATTCGAAATATTGAAAAGGTCGCTGAAAAACCAAAAAATGAGAAAAAATCTGTTTATAAAAAACCAAGAGTTCGAATTTTGGATGATTTTAGTGCGCCCGTTCCACCAGAACATCACCGCGACAATTTTGGTGTTTCACTTTTGGCAAGAGAAGAGAAAATTGCTTTCGAAAGCCCAATTTTAGAAACATATGGTGGTGAAAAACTAATTCGAAATATTAAAAAGCCTGAAAATTCACCGATTCGAAAAAAAGTTGTTTCAAAAAATGAAAAAATTCAAGTAAAAAAAGAAACTGAAGTTCAGCCTCAAAAAAATGAAATTAATATTGCGGAGCAAAAAACTACTACACCAAGTCGGGCGGAGTTTTATGCTGGTGTCTATCGGATTGGTGATGATAGCAATAAGCTTCGAGTTTTTCATGGTGAACATACAGTTGAAATTCCAGAGCGAAAAATTTCTAGTTCGAATTTCGAAAATCTAAATCTTGAAAATGAGCCAGAAAAAGTTATGCCAGAAATTTCAAGCTTAAAAGCTAGTGGTAATACAATTAATCTTGATAATTCTGAGGAAATTAAAAAGGAGATAGAAGGCAAAGCCGAAACCAAAGCTTCAAAGATTGAAGTTAAGACTGAGCTGAAAAATCAATCAGAACAAATCAAAGAAAATAATAAAAGAATAGATATTTTCGAGGTTGATGAAAGAACTGAAGAAAATTCAAAACAAAATGAAACCTCGGAAAAGGTGATAATTCAGCCTGTTGATGAAATTGAAAAGCCAAAAACACCTTTTGTACAGAATCCGCAAATTGAAAAAAGACCTTTAGGCATAAATCAAAATCAGGCTAAAAGTTTCGAATTTAAAAAGCCGGTTTCTAATTATGAACAAAAAGCCGCAACTATTACAAAGGAGCTTCGGCGAGCAAAAATGTCGGCACCGATTCTTTCGAGCGATGAATATTCTACGCCTATTAAGCATAAAAAGAAATCTGGCTGGGGTGTTGTGCTAGCTATAATTGTAATTCTAATGCTTGGTGCTGGTGCTGGATTGGTAGCATATCTGGTGGCGTTCCGATAGGATTTTATATTTTAAGGCATTGAACCACTCTTCAATTTTTGAAAAGTGGTTTTACTTATTATAAAAAGGAAAAGCCAGTGTGTACTGACTTTCGAAAATAATTAAGTGTAGGTATGGTAGTTTTTTTATTCCAATTTTTCAATTCTTTGTTCATTTTTTGGGTTATTGGCCCGGTTGTTAGACTCGTTATTTAAAATAACGAATATGAGCATACCAAAATAAATCATTATAAAAATTGAAAGTAAAAAATAAACTATAAATGCGCGAGCAGTTTTTATTCCACTCATAATGTACCTCCGATAATATTAGAATACCTAAATTATACAAAAATATAATTTCAAAAATCAACAATTTGCTAAAAAGGCTAAAATTTGGTAAAATGAAAGAATATGAATGCACAAGAAATCCGAAAAGCTTATCTAGAATTTTGTCAAAAAAATGGCCACGAGGTAATCGAGCGCGCTTCTTTAATTTTAAAAGATGACCCGACAACTCTTTTTACGGGGAGTGGAATGCAGCCGCTCTTGCCGTATCTTTTGGGTGAAAAACATCCAAAGGGTGTGCGATTAACAGATAGTCAGACCTGCTTGCGAGCGCAAGATATTGATGATGTTGGTGATAATCGCCACACGACATTTTTCGAAATGCTTGGAAATTGGTCTCTTGGTGATTATTTTAAAGAACAGCAAATTCGGCAATTTTTTGAATTTTTGACAGATGTAGTAGGCCTTGACCCTTCGAAAATATACGTTTCTTGTTTTATTGGTAATGAAAAATATAATATTCCACGCGATGATGAATCGGCAGAGATTTGGCGAAAGGTTTTTGCTGAAAAAGGTATTGATGCAAAAATTGTTGAGCTTGATACGGCTGAAAATGGTGATAAGCTTGGACTTCAAGGTGGACGGATTTTCTTCTATAATGATAAAGAAAACTGGTGGAGCCGTGGTGGCGGTTTAGATTCAACACCGATTGGTGATCCTTGTGGGCCGGATTCAGAAGTTTTTTATGATTTCGGTGAAGAAAATCATGATGTTAGTTTCGGGGAGGCTCATCCAGCGAGTGATAGCGGTCGGTTTATGGAAATCGGCAATCAGGTTTTTATGCAATATCGACGCATGGAAGATGGTTCCTTTGAGCCACTTGAAAAGAAAAACGTCGATTTTGGCGGCGGCTTAGAAAGGATTGCTGCTGCAAAAATTGATAATCCAGATGTATTCCAAATTAGCTTGATGAAGCCAATTATCGAAAAGCTTGAAGAAATTAGTGGTAAAAAATACGATGAAAATAAAATTTCAATGCGCGTAATTGCTGATCATTTGCGAAGTGCAACGTTTTTGGCAGTTGATGGCTGCACGCCTTCAAACAAAGAACAAGGCTATGTGATGCGAAAATTTATTCGTCGCGCGATGGCGAAGGCTTTTGATTTGGGTGTAGAAGATAATTTTGTTGAACAGATTGTGCCAGTAATCGTTGGTATCTATGCACCAGATTACAAGGAAGTTGCTTTAAAATCTGATGAAATTATTGCAGTTATGACGAAAGAAGAGAAGGCCTTCCGTCGAACGCTTCGAAAGGGTTTGCGAGAACTTGAAAAATTCTCAAAAGATGGTTTAACTGGTGCAGAATTATTCCAGCTTTATGATACTTTTGGTTTTCCTCTTGAGCTTTCGACTGAAGAAGTTATCCGACGTAAAATATCACTTTCGAAAAACTGGCGTGAGGAATTTGATGTTAAAATGAAAGAGCAGCGTGAACGTTCACAGACAGCTTCAAAAGGTAAGTTTAAAGGTGGGCTTGAAGGACAGACTCTCGAACACCGCAAGCTTCATACAGCTACTCATTTAATGAATGCGGCACTTCATAATATGTTTGAGGGGCAAATTGCGCAAAAAGGTTCAAATATTAATGCTGAGCGGCTTCGTTTTGATTTTACTTTTGATCGAAAACTAACTGATGAAGAAAAGCAGCAAATTGAAGATACGGTTAATGAGCAAATTTCGAAAGGGCTGGAGGTTTCTTGGGCGGAATATCCAACGGATTACGCCTTGAACGAGCTGAAAGCGATTGGTGTGTTTGGCGATAAATACGGCGAGACAGTTAAAGTTTATACGATGAAGGCCGAAGGTGAAAAACCGTTTAGTGTTGAAATTTGTGGTGGGCCCCATGTTGATAATACGCGAGAGCTTGCTGAAGGCGGTAAAAAGTTTAAGATTGTGAAAGAACAATCTTCAAGTGCTGGAGTTCGGCGAATTAAGGCTATTTTGCGATGATTCAAAAAATTAAACGCGGAACTATTGTTGTTGGCTATCCTGGCGTTGGAAAAAGTTCAATAAAGCATAAGGACTTTATAGATTTGGAAAGCTCTGATATTATTTATGTTGATAATTTGGCTTGGAAATATGGCAAAGAAAACGCAAAAGGGCGATTTGATAGAGTTAGAAAAGATAATTTTCTTCATATTTATTGTAACGAAATTGTAAAAAATTATTCACCAGATAAAATTATGGCGGTTTGGAACAATAAGAAAGTTATTGATTTTTTAGCTCAAGAAAAAATGCCATTTTGTGTGGTCGCTCCAATGAATAATCCTAAAAATATAAGTGAGTTTGTTAATCGATACAAAAAACGAGGTAATAATGAATCTTGGATTTTTGGAGTTGACAGAAAAAGCGGTGTAAAGGGTTCTCTTGAGAGGTTCGATGCTGATGAATTTCGAAAAAAGTATGACTGCGAGGTTTTCGAACTGGATAACAAAACTTTTTTGAGCGATATTTTGGAATTAGAAGACATAGAAATAATCTTGTGAAAATTTGCAAAAAAACCTTAAACGGTTTATAATAGTGTTAGTATGCTATTCAAGAATAAACAAAAAGAAGATTTAAGCGATAATCATATCGTTGCCCTTGATATTGGAACTGAATTCGTGAAGGCTCTTGTAGCTGAAATTGATGGTGATGAAATTCGTGTTATTGGTGTTGGGCGTGCACGGCAGAGTGTGGCGGATATGCATTCGGGCGCGATTGCTGATATTGCTAGTGTTGTTCAAAATTGCGAGAATGCTTTGATTGAGGCGGAGGACCAAGCGGAGATTCAAGCCAAAAAAGCAGTAATCGGAATTGCTGGCGAGTTGGTTAAAGGAGCGACAAATACAATTAAATATCGTCGTCCACAGCCAAATCGCCCTCTTGATGAAGCTGAAATGGAATTTATTATTGATAAAATTCAAGAAAGAGCTCAGCTTAAAGCTCAAAGAGAGATTGCTCTTGAGACGGGAAATCAAGAAGCTGAAATTAAGCTTGTTAATTCAGCGATTGTTGGGATTCATATCGATGGTTATAAGGTTTCGAATCCGATTGGTTTTCAGGGTAAAGATGTTTCAATTCAAATTTATACAGCTTTTGCGCCAACTGTTCATATTGGCGCTATTGAGCGTGTTGCAAATGAGCTTGCGCTTGATTTAATTGCGGTAGCAGCTGAACCTTTTGCGGTTGCTAGAAGTGTTGTTGGTTCAGATTCTTCAAGCAATTTTACTGCAATTTTAGCTGATGTTGGTGGTGGAACAACTGATATTGCTGTCGTGAATGATGGTGGTGTTGAAGGAACCAAAATGTTCGGAATTGGTGGTCGAAGTTTCACAAATCAAATTGCAAATGAGCTTTCATTGTCTTATAATAACGCTGAAAAACTAAAACTAAACCTTTCGAATGAAAAACTCAAGTCTACCATTGCAAAGCAAGCAATTGATGCAATTGATAATACTTTGGATGTTTGGATCTCTGGTGTTGAACTAGCTTTAGGCGATTTTGAAAATGTTGATTATCTGCCAAGTAAGATTTTGCTATGTGGTGGTGGCTCAAGCTTGAATTCTCTTGTTGAAAGATTGGAAAATGACGATTGGTGGCAAGAATTACCATTCAATAAAAAGCCTATAGTAAAGCATATTAAGCCTTCTGAAGTTTCGGGAGTTATTGATGAGTCTGTAAAAATTAACGACCATACATTTATTACAGCAATGGGGCTTTTACGGGTCGGATATGATACCTACAGTACTGATGAAAATGCTAGCGAGGGTTTTCGTGATAAACTAAACAGGATTTTACGAGCTTAAAAGAGGTAAGATATGAGTGAAAAAGTTAAAAAAGATGTAATTTATGTTGATGTTGAAGATGATATTACGGATGTTGTTAATAAAATAAAATCTTCGAAAGAGAGAATTATTGTAATTGTTCCACCAAAAAGTTTAGGTATTTTTAGGAGTGCTGTAAATATTCGCTTGCTTTCTCGAGCTGCACAAAAAAATGATAAGAAAATTGTTTTTATTACTAATAATTCTGCATTAAAGACTATGTCGGCAGCGGCAAAAATTCCAGTTTCAAAAACCCTTCAAAGTAAGCCAGAGGTACCAGAAATCGATATTTTAGAAGTTGAAGGAGATGATGTTATTGATGGTGAAAGTTTGCCAATTTCGGAATTTAGCGGTCCAACTTCTGATGAGAAGGAGGCTGAAATTCTTGAAGGAATTGATATTGATGATAACAAGAATTTTAATAAGATTAATCCAGAGCTTAAAAAAGAGAAGACTAATAAATCTAGAAAAGGATCGAAAGTTCCAGATTTTTCAAAGTTTCGAAAAAAAATTATCATTATTAGTGGAGTATTTTCTGTATTTTTAGTATTTATGGTTTGGGCAATATTCTTTGCTCCATTTGCGGATATCACGATTGCTGCAAAAACCTCAACTACTAACGTAAAAGGTGTTGCTTCAATTTCTAATAGCGCAAGTGAAAATTCGTTGCTTTCAAAAACTGAAACTATTGAAAAAAATCATGAAATTACTTTTGAGGCGACTGGAACTCGTGAAGAAGGCGAAGCGGCTTCAGGAACTTTAAATCTTTCTCAAAGTGGTGATAGTGATCCTGTTACTGTGGCACAAGGCTCTGCATTTTCGGCTGGGCAATGTAATTTTATTACAACCTCATCTGTTACTATTCCAGGAGTAAAGATTAAAGGCGGTGTAATTTCTAACGGAAAAGCGAGCGTTAAAATTAAGGCGACGACTATCGGCGAGCAATGTAATCTGCCAGCGCAAGAATATGTTTCATCAATTAAGGGTGTTTCGGCAAGTGGCGGTCAGCTTTCAGGCGGCTCGAAAAAAACTTTAAAAGTTGTTTCGCAAAATGACATAAATGCAGCAAAAGCTAAAATTAATACAGAAAATGCAGATTCTATTAAGAGTTCTCTAAAAGCTAAATTTGGCTCAGATTATACTGTATTGAACGATAGCTTCTCCGTAAAAGATGGTGAGATTTCTTCTTCTGTTGCCGTCAATCAAGAGGCTCCAAACGGTAAGGCTACATTAAAAGCAACTTCTCTATATCTAATTACGGCAATTGAAAATAGAAGTATTGAAAGAACTATCTCTTCTCTTGCTAAAGATAAAATAGGTGACTTAAATAATCAAAAAATTTATGATTATGGCTTGAAAGATGTCTCATTTTCGAAATTTAGTGGTAATAGTGTAGAGATCTCATCAAATGTAAAAATTGGCCCAGTTATTGATATAGATAATCTGAAAGATAAAATTAAGGGTAAAAAATCTGGTGAAGTTCGAAGCTTAATTGAAGCGAAAGAGGGTGTAAAAAGTGTCGATGTGAAGTTTTCATTCTTTTGGGTAAATACTGTGCCGAACGATGATAAAAAAATCAATATCAAGTTTACGGTTGATAAATAATGAAATCTTTAAAGTTAATGGCGCTTGATGTTGGCACTAAGAGAATTGGTATCGCTTTGGCCGACTCCTTTATTAAAATAGCCATACCATTTACTACTGTTGAAGTGAATAATGGTGTAGATTCTGCAATAAAACAAATTATTGAGATAATTTCGAAAGAGGAAATCGACGTTCTTGTGGTTGGGCTACCACGAAATCAGAGTGGTGAAGAGACTTCGCAAACTGCTTATACCAAAGAATTTGTAAAAAATTTTGAATATTCAGTCGATAAAATTTGTTTTCAAGATGAAAGCTTGACGAGTATCCAAGCTGAGGACAGGCTAAAAAGCTATGGAAAGCCATATTCAAAAGGTGATATTGATATGAATGCAGCTTCAATTATTTTACAAGATTATTTGGAGGAGAATTTTTAATGGATGGGATTATGAAACCACCAGTAAATAGAGATAAGCAGGAGCTAATAGAAGATCGTGCTGAAAGGGTTATTGAGGAAATATCTAAGCGCGAAAGGGAGAATGCTTCTATTTTGGACACAAAAAATAATAAAAAAAGAGTTTTTCGAAAGAGGATTTTAGTTGTTTTTACAGTTTTATTGTTTTGCTTTATTTCTTTTTGTGGAATTTTATTCTTAAGTTATAATAGTGCAATAAATTATAAAACTAACGATTCTAAAAAAGTTAATTTCAATATTAGTAAGGGCGAATCTTTAGATGTAGTTTCTCAAAGATTGGCTGATAAAAAAATAATTATTTCTAAAAACTCGTTTATTTTTTATGCGCGAATGAATAATAAACGAAATATTTTAGCTGGCAGTTATCAGTTGTCTTCAAGTATGACAATTCCTGAGGTTTTGGATATTTTAAATAAAGGCCAAGCTGTTGATAATTTTAATATTACCTTTTTACCTGGTGGAACGGTAAAAATGGCCAAAAATGCTCTTTTTAAAGCTGGTTATTCGAAGAATGAAATTGATGATGCTTTTTCGAAAGATTATTCTGGGGAATTTCCAGCTCTTTTCTCTGGTAAGCCAAAAAATACAGATCTTGAAGGATTTTTTTATGGCCAGACTCACAATTTTAAGAAAGGTACAAAAGTTGAAAATATTTTGCGGAGATATTTTGCAGACTTTGAAGCGAAAATTAAAGATTTAAACCTTGATAATAAATTTAAGCAAAAAGGTTTGAGTTTATATGAGGGAATCACGCTTTCTTCAATTGTTCAGAAAGAAACCTTGAACGATTTCGAAGATCAACAAAAAGTTGCAGGTGTTTTTTATAACAGAATTAAAGCTGGAATGACGCTTGGCTCAGATGTAACTTATCAATATATTGCGGATAAAACAGGGGCTGAAAGAACTCCAAATTTAGATAGCCCTTACAATCTACGAAAATATAAAGGTTTAACACCTACTCCAATTGCAACACCAGGGATGTCTGCTCTTAAGGCGACGGCTTCTCCGGCTGATCATAACTATTTATTCTTTTTGAGTGGAGATGATGATAAGACTTACTACGGTAGAACAGATATAGAACATCAAAATAATATTAAAAAATATTGTGCAAAAAAGTGCTTGATTTTATAATTAAGCTTGACAATTTTATTAATATTTGATAGAATTTTATATGTAAATTAATATAAAAATGATGTTTTGTGTATTTTTATATTAAGGCACCTACCAGAAAATACTTTATAGCATTCGTTTAACTCTATAATATTAATTAAAAAGGTCGACATTATGCTAATTTTCGAAAAGAAAGGGTATTATTAAGGTAGTGCATCACAGTAATGTGTTTGCGGGAGAAAGATTATTTGTAGTCAAAAACGAGGAGTTAAATCTCCTAAAATTGAAATTATACAGAGTAGAAATAATAAAGTTTCTAATTCTACTTTTTCGAAGATAATTAATATACTAAGTTTAAAATCAACTGTTGTTTATTCTTCTATTTTTATTATTGTGGTTATGATTGCCATATTTGGTGGTAATCAGCCAGATATTAAAAAAACGACCGAGCTAAACAACCAAATTAATTCAAAGTCTGTTGAAAATACTCAAAATAGTAATGAGAAATATTCTGTAGCGGACAAAGTTACAGAGTCTGGTGTTGTTGCGAATCTTGCGGAGTCTGCTGATTTAGCAATCGCATCTTCTGTGGCGAGCCTTTCAACATCTACTGCGATACTTCAGGATTCACCTCAAGCTGCTGCTTCTGTTGAAAAGCCTAAAGTTCTTGAGGTTTCTTCTGAAAAACGTGAAATCATTAAATACACTACAACTTCAGAAGAGATTATTCAAGCGATTGCTGATAAATATGGTATTACTGCTCAAACTATTAAATGGGTTAATGGCTTGAAGGGTGATAAAGTTGAAGCTAATAAGGAGCTAAGAATTCTGCCTGTAGACGGAATTATCTATCGATTTAAATCTGGCGATAGTATCAAATCTGTAGCAGAAAAATACCAAGCCAGTTTAGAGAGATTGATTTCTTACAATAAGCTTAAAGATGGTGAAGAGCCTAAAGAAGGTGTTGAGATTGTAATTCCTGGTGGTATCTTGCCTGAAGAAGAGCGACCAGATTACAATCCTAAATCTAAGGTTTTCTCAACTTCTACGGCTTCGAATTCTCGAAAATCTTCTAGTTCCGTGAACATATCGCCAGTATCTCTATCTTCTAATTACAATGTTAAGGCTGGAAATGCTTATGCTTGGGGAAACTGTACTTGGTATGCATATAATCGCCGCCCAGATATCGGAAGCTTCTGGGGAAATGCTTCAACTTGGGCAGTTAGCGCTAGAGCTTCTGGGTATAAAGTTGACCAAAATCCATCTGTAGGTGCAATTGCTCAGTGGAATGCTTACGCAAACTCATACATTTGGGGCTACGGGCACGTTGCTATTGTTGAGTCTGTGAACTCTGACGGAACAATTACTGTTTCAGATATGAATTACGCTGGAAAACTGAATGTTGTAACAACTCGAACAGTACCGGCAAGCAGTGTTTCGAACTATATACACTAAAATATTTAAATGAGCGTTACTGTTTTGAGCGCTCATTTAAAATTGGATTTTTTATATTTTTTGTGTTATTATATATGTATGTTTGTAGATACAGCTAAGATTTTTGTTCAAGCCGGCCGCGGCGGAAATGGTGCGGTTAGTTTTCGAAGGGAACTTTATATCGAAAAAGGTGGCCCAGATGGTGGTGACGGCGGAAAGGGCGGCGATGTTATCTTTCGAGCAACTAAAGACCTGAATACACTTTTGAATTTTCGTTATAAGCCAGAAATTAAAGCTAAAAATGGTGAAAATGGTTCAAAAAGGAATAAGACTGGAAAATCCGGCGAAGATTTAATTGTCAAGGTTCCTGTGGGAACTTTAGTTAAACGTGATGGAGAAATCTTAGCTGACTTAAAGTTTGATGGCGAAGAAGCTATTATTGCTCGAGGTGGTGATGGCGGCTTTGGTAATGCTCACTTTAAATCTTCGGTTCGGCAAACTCCGCGTGTTGCTGAGCTTGGTGAAGCTGGTGAAACTTTCGAAGCTGATTTAGAGCTAAAACTGCTTGCCGATGTCGGGCTGGTTGGTTTTCCGAATGCTGGAAAGTCTACATTTTTGAGCGTTGTTTCTAATGCGCGACCAGAAATCGCTAATTATGCTTTTACTACATTAACTCCAAATCTTGGCGTAGCAGAAATTGATGGCTTTAATCTTTTGATTGCGGACATTCCAGGTTTAATTGAAGGTGCGAGTGAAGGTAAAGGTTTGGGCGATGCATTTTTGCGTCATGTTGAACGAACTAGTGTTTTGCTCCATTTGATTGATATTTATGAAGAAAACCCAGACGAACAATATAGAATTATTCGTGAAGAATTAAAAAAATATCAACCCGAGCTTTTGGATCGATCTGAAATCATCGCTTTAACTAAAGCGGAGGGAATGGATGCTGAAATGATTGACTTTCAAATTTCGAAGCTTCGTAAGGTGGCTGATGGTTCGCAGATTTTTGCGATTTCTTCGAGCGCGCATCAAGGCTTGAAGGAGGTTCTTCGTGCACTTCGAAAACAGGTTGAAGATTTTAGGAACTCGCAATATGAAATTGATATCAATGAGGAAGAAGATGAAGATATTGCCGTGATATCTCTATCTCAAGATGAAATTGATAAGGCTTGGACGGTTGAATTTAATGAAGAAGAAAATATTTTTGAAGTTTATGGTGAAAAAATTGAAAAATTTGCTCGCCGAACTAATTTTATGAATATACACGGCGTGAATCGCTTGCGTGATATCTTGCGAAAAATGGGAATTGAACATGAGCTCCGCCGAATGGGTGCGGAAAATTCAAGCATAATTTCAATTTCTGGTAATCAATTTGAGCTTGTTGATTCGAATTGGGAAGATTAAAATATAAAAAGTTTAACACTTTACAATCGTATTTTGTTAGAAATGAAATTTTTTCGCAATACGTGTTAAGTCTTTAGTTGATATCGTATCAAGAATTTTTAAAGATTTTTGATAATTTCGAACTCTTCCGTAAGTAAAAAATTCTTCACGATAAAAATTTACGATTTTTTCGGTTGATTCGCGAGTTATTTTTTCGCTATTTCTGATATTTTGTTTAATTATTTCAAAAGTTTGAACGTTAATTTCGCCATTTTTGATTTTTAAAAACTCCTCATTAATTATTTTTTTGAGATTATTTTTATTCTCTGATTTAATTTTTGAACCAATCACAAAAAAAGGATGGTTTCGGATTGTGTTAAGATGGGGTTCAAAATTGATCCCATATAAAATACCTGCGTTTCTCCCTCGCAAAAAGGCTTTGCCAATTTTTGGGCGAAAAAGATACGACATTAAAATATAAAATGAAGCTCGCTCTTTTTCGGTTAAGGGTTGATCTGTATGAAAAATTTTACAGATTCCATCAATAGTTTTTGAATTGCGAAGGGTTGAAAAGCCTTTTTGGTTGATTGCAGGGAGGTTTGTAGTTGGTGCTTTCCCTGATGGTAAATTTATTTTATTAATTTCTTTGATAAAATATTCAAGTTCGGTATCTGAAAAATCAGCACAAATAATTATTCGAAGATTGTTTTTAATATAATTTTTATGATAAAATTCCTGAATGTCTAAAAGATTTATAGATTCCAATTCACTAAGATGCTCTTTTGTGTCTTTTATATCAGGAAAAACTTCTTTTAAAGCCTTTTCGAAAATTTGAATCGATGGCCTTATGGATTTATTTGTAATTTCAGTTTCAACGATTTTCTTTTGATTTTCAAAATCTTCTTGAGAATTTGGTATTTTTGAGATTGAATTTATTAAAATGTTAAAACATTCTTTCGAAAATTCTTTTGGTGATGTGATAAAAAATCTTGTTCGTTCGTAGAAAGTGTTGGCGTTTGAATAGGCGCCAAATTTTAAGAGTTTTTCGTTAGTTTCTTTTGGAAAAGTAGCAATTAAATGTTCCAAAATATGTGGAACTTGTGTTTTTTGCGAATGATTATAGCCCGCATTAAAATTGAATTCCAGATGAAAAGTATTGGGGTTTGAATTTTTTATATAGAGTAGCTCTATATTATTGATAATCATTTTTTTTGCTTTCATAAAATCCTTTCCTAAATAAAAGACGCCATAAGTTACATAGTTTATGGGGTTGATATTTGTGTCACTTCCATGCCAAGGTATTTAGTCTTCACAATCACTAGTATGATATAATTGTAAGATAAGATTATTAAAAAGTAAAGAAAAATTGAAAAAAATGGAGAGATAGAGTAAAATATAACCATGAAGACTTTCTTTTTTTATGATTTAGAGACCAGTGGATTTAGCCCGCAAAACGACCGAATTATGCAATTTGCAGGGCAGCGAACAGATGAAAACCTTAATCGAATTGGTGAGCCTATTAATATTTTAGTTAGATTGAATGATGATGTTTTGCCAAGCCCGAGTGCACTAATGGTGACAAAAATTAGCCCACAAAAAACAGTTGAAGAAGGCTATACTGAGGCTGAATTTTCGAAAATGCTCGTTGAAGAATATTTTACGCCAGATACAGTTATTATTGGATATAATAATGTTCGATTTGATGATGTTCATATTCAGCATCTCTTGTGGCGAAATTTCTACCCGCCATATGATTGGCAGTGGAAAGATGGCCGCTCGCGTTGGGATTTGCTAGATGTTGTTCGAATGATTCGGGCGCTTCGGCCAGAAGGGATTAATTGGCCGTTTATTATAAATGAAGAAACTGGTGAAAAATTTGCAGCTAATAAACTTGAGCTTTTAACTAAAGAAAACGGAATCTTGCACGAGAATGCTCACGATGCAATGAGCGATGTTGATGGTTTGATAGATGTTGCACGACTCTTGAAAGAAAAACAGCCACAGATTTTTGATTATCTCTTTAAAATTCGTTCGAAAAATGAAGTGCAAAAACTAGTTAATCTTGAGAATCCGAAGCCATTTGTTTATACCTCTGGTCGCTTTAAAGTTGAGTTTGAAAAAACTACCGTGGCGTTTCCTATTGTGCCGGCTAAAAATCAAAATGTAATTGTTTGGGATTTGCGGTTTTCTCCTGAGAAATTTATTGATTGGAGTGAGGATCAAATTCTTGAAAATATTACGGCAGATTTCGAAACTCGTTCAAGCGATAATTTCGAACCTATTGCAGCAAAGATTTTGCAGTATAATAAATGTCCAGCAGTTGCGCCAATGGGTGTTTTAACTGAAGAAAACCAGCAAAGGTTGAAGATTGACTTGGCTGAAATTCAAAAAAACTTAGACATTTTACGAAAGAATCCACACTTTGCTGAAAACCTTAGATCTGCTTTTGAAAGGCGAAGTGAAGTCTTTCAAGATAAGAGCAGTACAGAAAAACCAGCTCCAGAGGCTCGGCTTTTTGAAGGTTTTGTTTCAAAAAGTGATGATATTAAAATTGAAGCTGTTCGAAATTCTACTGATCGGGAGCTTGCTGATTTTCATCCAGATTTTGCCGACGAACGATTGACGGATCTACTTCTTCATTATAAAGCAAGGAGTTTTCCAAAAAGTTTAAGTTCTCAAGAGAAAGAGCTTTGGGAAGAGTATCGGGTAAAAAATTTACAAAAAATGATGCCTAATTTTATGAAAGAATTCCAAGAAATTGCAAATAACCAAAATTTAAACTCACAAGAAGAATATATTCTAGAAGAAATTAAACTTTGGCTTGAAAATATTTTACCAGAAACTGACTAATCGATAACCCCGATAAAAATCGTGATAACTCCTAAGATTGCATGGCTGATGGTTACTCCAGTGAGGTTCTTAGTTTTGAGATATTTCTTATGCCATAATAGGCCAATTAAAAATGTTAATATGCAAGTTATGAAATCTTTATAACCTAAATGTGCTAAGCTATATAAAATCGATGAAATTAAGATGATTGAAGATTTTCGAAAATTTATTTGTTGTAAAATACTCGTTAATGCTCCTCTATAAAGAAATTCTTGAATGGGTGAAGATACAAAAATATAAAATAGGTAAAAAGACAGAGTTTCGCTTGGCTGGAATCTTGATATTCTAAAGCTAAATAAAATAATTCCAGTAATTATAAGAATAAATGTTACTATTGAAATATCTCGAATTGATTGTATAGACTTTGCTGATTTGATACCAAGGGAACTGTTATTAAAACCTAATAATCGGAGTATGATATAAATTAAAATTCCGCCGATAGTTAAAATTATGAATTTATTTTTAAAAAATAATGGATTAATTAACAATAAAAATGGAATAACTATATAAAAAGTGAATATTGATAATAATATTAATCTGTTGCTTTTGCGTGTCATTTTGTTAGCTCTTTAATTTCTGGAGACCATTCGCTGGCTAAGATTTTTTTGTTTTGCTTGTCTAATGATATAAGCTCGCGAACTTCTTTCGGTAGATTATCTTCTGGATGCTTGAAGCCTGCAGTCCACTGATAGCCCTTGTTATAGCCTAGTTCCTTAGTAATTTTAGAAGTAGAATTTCTTAAGTGCAAAGGAATGGGAGCATTTGGGGCTTTCTTTGCTAAGTTATAAGATTGAAACATAATTCCGGTGGTTTCGCGTGATTTTTTAGATTTTGCTAAAGCGATTGCAGCATGGAATAGATTATATTTAGCTTCTGGCATTCCTATTTTTTCAACCGCATCAAAAGCAGAATTCGCCAAACTAAGAGCACCATTTCCAGCTAGCCCAATATCCTCACTCGCAAAAATAATCATTCGGCGGGCGATATATTTTGGATCCTCGCCGGCGTTTAGCATCTTAGCTAGATAGTAGCCAGTAGCATCAACGTCGCTAGCTCGCATGCTTTTGATAAAAGCTGAGATTGTGTCATAATGAGAATCGCCATTTTTATCATAAATTGAGGTTGAATTTTCGATTGAATTTTTAATAACTTCTGGCGTAATATTATTTTTTTCGAAATTTAAAATTAGCTCGAGATTTCCAAGCGCATTTCGAGCATCGCCACTACTTATTTTAGCGAGAAGTTTGAGTGCTTCTGGCTCTATTTTTGTTTTTGGTGAAACTTTTTCGAGCGCATTTTTAATGATTTTCGAAATCTCCTCAGTATTTAAAGGCTTGAGCGATAGAACTCGACTTCTTGAAAGCAGTGGTGTGATAATTTCGAATCCTGGATTCTCGGTTGTCGCGCCAATCAAATTTATTAATCCACTTTCAATATGCGGCAAAAAAGCATCTTGCTGCGATTTATTGAAACGGTGAATTTCATCAACAAAAAGAATTGTTCGCGTTCCGAGGTTCCAGTTTTGGCGAGCATGTTCGATAACTTTTTCGATATCTTTTTTACCACTAGTGACGGCTGAAATTTCAATAAAGTCCGCATTAACTTCATTCGCTAAAATTCTTGAAAGAGTAGTTTTACCAGTTCCAGCTGGCCCCCAAAAGATTAAGCTAATAGGTTCTTTGTTTTCAATTATTTTTCGTAAAATTCCATTTTTACCAATAAGGTGAGATTGGCCAACAACTTCATCAAGCTTTTTTGGCCTCATTTTTTCAGCAAGGGGAATTCTTTGTTGGTAATCCATTTCTATATTTTATCATTTTAGTGTAAAAACTGCAAAAATAGCCTTTTCGAAATTTGAAAAAAACACTATTTTATGGTATCATTTAGCTAAGTAGTCAATTAAAATGAATTTGAGGAATTATGAAATTTAATACAAAACCACTGCCTGGGATGATGGAGTTATTGCCAGAAGAGCAACTCGAGTTTAATCGAATTATGGCAATTATTCAAAAAAATTATGAAAAATTCGGATTTACGCCGATTGATACGCCAGCAATCGAGCGAACAGAGACTCTTCTTGCAAAAGCTGGTGGTGAGACTGAGAAACAGATTTATCGTTTTTCGAAAGGTGATAATGATTTAAGTTTGCGGTTTGATTTAACTGTACCGACTGCAAGATTTGTTGCTGAGAATTTTGGTCAGTTACAATTTCCTTTTAAACGTTCGCAAATTGGTAAAGTCTATCGCGGCGAAAGAGCGCAGCGAGGTCGTTTTCGTGAATTTTATCAATGTGATATTGATGTGATTGGGCGAGATGAATTGAGCATTTCTTATGATGCCGAAGTTATTGCAGTAATTTATAATATTTTTCGAGAGCTAAATTTTGGTGATTTTACTCTTCGAATTAATAACCGAAATATCACGAGCGGTTTAATTGAAGGGCTTGGATTAACTGAAAAATCAGCTGGAATTATGGCTTTGATTGATCGTGCTGAGAAGATTTCAACTGAGGAGTTTTCAGAGCAACTTACGGATTTAAATTTAGGGGAAAAATCTCAAATAATTTCTGATTTTATTAAAATTTCAGGTTCAGCTGAAGATGTTGTATACAAGCTAAAAAATCTTTCTCAAAAAATTGAAAATCAACAATTTGAAAAAGGAATTAAGGAGCTTTCAGAAGTTTCTAAACTGTTAAAAATGATGGGCGTTGAAGAAAAATATTTTAAACTCGATATGCTAATCGTTCGTGGTCTAGATTATTACACGGGAACAGTTTTTGAAACAAATTTAAACAACTTCAAAGAAATTGGCTCGGTTTCTAGTGGTGGTCGTTATGATAATTTAAGCGAATATTATTCGAAAGAAGAACTGCCAGGAGTCGGTGCTTCAATTGGTTTAACGCGATTATTCTGGTGCCTACGAGACTTGGGTTTGCTGAAATTTTCAAAACGCTCAATTGCTGAATTTTTAATAGTTCCGATGAGTAAAAACGAGCTTCAAAAATCTTTCGAAATTGCTGGTGAATTAAGAAAAGAAGGTAAAAACACTGAAGTTCTGCTCGAAGATTTTAATATGAAAAAAGCTTTTAAATTTGCCGATAAGCGAGGTGTCAAATATACTTTAGTAATTGGTGAAAAGGAGATTTCTGAAAATTCATTTATTTTTAAAGATATGGAAACTGGTGAAAAGTTAGAATTGGCCGAAATTCTAAAAAAATAGTGCTATTGTTTATTTTTTAAAAAATATGTGGTATAATCATTTTATATCACTTTGGCGCCTTGGCGGAGTGGTTACGCAGCGGTCTGCAAAACCGTTTATACCGGTTCAAATCCGGTAGGTGCCTCCAAAATATTTAAGTAAAGGAAAACCATATGAAAGAAGAAAATCAAAGAGTTGTAGAAATTCGAAAAGGTGAAAATGAATCAAATGTTCGCCCAGTAGTTGTTGCTCCAGTATCAAAAAAGAAGAAATATAGTCAAACAGTAAAAAGTATTCGACAAATTTGTGTTTGGTTCAATATTTTTACGGCTATGGTTTGTGCTTTAATCAGCCTAGTATATATTTGGGTAGACAATAATCTAGGTGAATTAATGGGTAAAGCTTGGGCTACGTTCTTAGTGCTTGGTGCTTTTTCTCTATTTATTATGATTATTGCTCCACTTCTCGATAAAGATGAAGCTTAAGTTTAAACACGCCTTGACTTTTGTGGTTAAGGCGTGTAAAATATAAATATGCGCGAGTGGCGGAATTGGTAGACGCGAGGGACTTAAAATCCCTTGACCTAAACAGTCGTGCGGGTTCGATTCCCGCCTCGCGCACCAAATTTAACAATAGTAGGAGAGTATAATAAAATGACAATTGCAATTATTGTAATTATTGCTGTTCTTGTCCTTGTTGGGCTTTTTGTTTGGAGCCAATACAACGCACTTGTGCGGCTTAATGAAAGAGTTGAAGAAGCTTGGAGTGATATCGCTGTTCAGCTAAAATACCGAGCAGATTTAATCCCTAATCTTGTTGAAACTGTAAAAGGTTATGCAACTCATGAGAAAGAAGTTTTCGAAAATGTAAGTAGTGCACGAGCTGGATTGATAGGCGCTGGAAACAATGTTTCTGACGCTGCTAAAGCTGAAGGTGAACTTTCACAGGCGCTCGGCCGTTTGTTTGCTGTTGCTGAAAACTACCCTGAGCTAAAGGCTAACGAGGGATTTATACGATTTCAACAACAACAGCAAGAAATCGAAGATAAAATTCAAGGTGCACGCCGATTTTATAATGGTGGTGTTCGAGACCTCAATATTAAGATTAAAGTATTCCCAACTAATATTTTTGCTAAAAAATTAGGTTTTGAAAAGAGGGAATTCTTCGAAGTAGAAGATAGAAAAGTAGTCGAATCTGCGCCTCAAGTAAAATTCTAATTTATTTTTTTAGAGGTTTTATTAAATATGTATAGCTCAATTTCTCAGAATAAGCGTAATACTGTGATTATTTTCTCATTATTTATTGCGATTATTTCTGGGATTGGGCTATATTTTTCTTACATCTATAACGATTTAATAATTTTTATTTTTACGCTAATTTTTGCTATTTTTTATGCGTTATTTCAATATAAGATTTCGACAGCCATTACTTTAAAAATAAATGGTGCTGAGTCAATCTCAAAAAAAGATGCTCCTGAATTTTATTCAATAGTTGAATCATTATCTATTACTGCTGGCCTACCAATGCCAAAGCTTTATATTATTAATGATTCTTCAATGAATGCTTTTGCGGCCGGAACTAATCCTGAGAATTCCGTAATCTGTGCAACAACGGGGCTTCTTGAGAATATGGATAAGGTTGAAATTGAAGGCGTGATGGCTCATGAAATTTCACATATTAAGAATTATGATATTCGAGTTTCAATGGCGGCAGTTGCTTTAACCGCTGTAATTGGGATGCTTTCCGATATTGCTCTAAGGTTCATTTTTCTGAATGACGACGATGAAGATTCGAAAAATCCAATCGCTTTAATCTTGGGATTATTTTTTGTTTTAATTTCGCCGCTTTTAGCTACAATAACAAGGCTTGCAATTTCTCGTCAGCGTGAATTTTTGGCTGATGCAACCGCTGTTTCATTAACTAGATATCCAGATGGCTTAATCAGTGCTCTTGAAAAGTTGAAAAATAACAAGCCTCTTGAAAGACAAAACTCAACAACGGCGAGCTTATTTATTTCCAATCCTATGAAACAGGGCTTTTTTCAGAGATTATTTTCAACACATCCACCTTTAGATGACAGGATTAAGAGATTAAAAGAAAATAGTGCGAGGTTCTAATGTTTAGAAAAAAAATATTAAGTTCAAATGAAGAACAAATTAGTTTAGTTTATTTTTGGTATATAAGAATTAGAATTTATTTACGAAAAAATATATTGGAAAGGTTTCGAGAGTTTAAAGCACGCAGGCCACATAGAAGCTTTAAAATTTCAAGAAAAAGAGATTATGTTCGACCCTTAAAAATTGGGGGCTATTGGAATTTGCTGGGTTTTGTTTTTAAGCTTATTCGAGATAATAAAAAGATTTTTCGAAATCTTGTTTTAGTCTCGGCTTTAGCTGGTATTATTTTTATTGGGCTAATGGACCAAAATTTTGTTTCAAGCTTGCAAGCTGTTGTTGACACTACTAATGGTGGAAATTTCGAAGGCTTTTTTGGTGAAATTGGCAAAGCCGGGTTGATCATGGCAGCAACGTTTAATAGTGGTGGCTTGGTGCAATCACCAAGCGAAATTCAACAGATGATGTTTGCTATAATAGTGCTATTTATTTGGCTCACGACAGTTCAGATTTGCAGAAATATTTTAAGTGGAAAAAAGAACTTAAATTTAAGAGATGCTTTATACTCTTGTGGGGCTCCTATCATTCCAATGACGGTTATTGCTATCGTAATATTAATGCAATTAGTTCCTGTATTTATTGCAACGATTGTTGGTGCAGCCGCAAAAACAACAAGTTTTTTATCGAGTGGAATAGAGCAAGCTGTATTTTTTAGTGCAATACTATTATTATTTTCACTCTCAGCTTTTTGGGTTATGGGCTCAATTTTCGCAATGATTATTGTTACAATTCCAGGGACCTATCCATTACAGGCTCTAAAAATTGCTGGTGATATGGTTTCTCAAAGAAGGCTTGCAATATTGAAGAGAATTTTATTTTTAATATTTATACTTGCTTTAATTTGGTCGATTATAATAATTCCAATAATTATGTTGATGAATTGGCTGATTTCAATTAATGGATTCTTTGTTAATATTCCAATCGTACCAATCTCTATGCTCCTAATGAGTTGTTTTTCTTGTGTTTTAAGTTCGGTTTATATTTACGTTTTATATCGAAGGATTGTTGATGGGGATAGATAAAAACACTCGATATAAAGATTTACTAGAGCTTTTGAACCGTTATTCTTTCGAATATCACACTCTTGATAATCCAAGCGTTCCAGATTCGGTTTATGATTCACTTTTTTCTGAGCTTAAGAAAATTGAGGCTGAAAACCCAGAAATAATATCAAAAAACTCACCAACGCAAAGAGTTGGAAATACGGTTAAGGGTGGGTTTATTAAGGTTTCTCACACTAGTAGAATGCTAAGTTTAAACGATATTTTTAGCAGTAAAGAAATTTTTGATTGGTTTGAGAGAATTAAAAAACTTGAGCCAAATATTGAAGAGGATTTTTTTGCAGATATTAAAATGGATGGTTTAGCTTGTTCTCTTATTTTTGAGAATGGTGAATTTGTGAGAGCTGTTACTCGAGGCGATTCTTTTGTTGGTGAAGATGTTTCAAGTAATATTAGAACAATTAAAAATATTCCGCTTTTTTTACAGGCGAGTGGTGAATTTGAAAATTTTAAAAATGGAAGAACTGAGGTTCGCGGCGAGATTGTTATTTTGAAGGAAGATTTTGAAAAAATAAATCTTATTCGAAAAGAGCATGGTGAACCAGAATTTGCTAATCCACGAAATTTAGCCGCAGGTACAATTCGCCAGCTTGATCCTTCGGTTGCAGCTTCTCGACCTCTACATTTTCGAGCTTATGATCTAATTCGTGAAAATCCACAAGATATCCCTACTAACCAGTTCGCTTATGAAGCATTAAAAAATCTTGGTTTTACGATAAATGAGCAAGCTTCAAAAATTAACGGTTTGAAAAAAGTTATCGAGTTTATTGATTTTTGGAATGAAAAGAGAAAAGAATTACCATTTAATACTGATGGGCTAGTTGTAAAAATTAATAATCGTGAGCATTTTTCGAAACTTGGAATTGTTGGAAAGCAGCCTCGTGCAGCAATTGCTTTTAAATATTCCCCTGAAGAAGTCGCAGCAGTGATTTCAGATATAGTGATTTCGATTGGGCGAACTGGTATTGCAACTCCTGTTGCGGTTTTTTCGCCAGTTCAACTTGCTGGAACTACTGTTCGGCATGCAAGTTTACATAATGCTGATGAAATTAAGCGACTCGATGTGCGAATTGGTGATACGGCAGTAGTTTTTAAAGCTGGCGATATTATTCCGAAAATTTTACGGATTTTGCCGGAGCTTCGACCAGAAAATTCTAAAGTTTTCGATTTTAAAAAAGAGCTTGAGAAACAGTTCCCAGATATTGAGTTTTACCGCCCAAATGGTGAGGTTGCATATCGTGCAAAAGGTTTAAATTCAAGCTTAATTTTGAAAAAAACGGTCACATTTTATGCTTCGAAAGCAGGTTTGGATATCGAAAATCTTGGTGAAAAAAATGTTGATTTATTGGTTGAGAAAGGGTTAGTTCGAGATTTGGCTGATATTTACAATCTTCAAAAAAGCGATTTGTTAAACCTTGAACGCTTTGGGGAAACTTCAGTTAATAATCTTCTAGGAGCTATTGAGTCTTCGAAAAGTCCAGAACTCCCAAAATTTATCTCAGCTCTTGGAATCAGGCATATTGGTGGCGAAACGGCAAAGCTTTTGGCGGAGAGATTTAATAAATTTGAAAATATTTGTAATGCAACGCTTGAAGAACTTCTTGAAATTGATGGTATTGGTAAGAAAGTTGCTGAAAGTATTTTAGCATATTTTAATGATGATGAAAATTTGCGAGTTTTAACAAAAATGTTTAATCTTGGTGTGAAAGTGCAAAATTTTGCAAAAAATGAAGGGATCTTAAGTGGTAAAAATTTTGTAATTACCGGAACGCTAAAAACAATGGCGCGTGAAAAAGCTGCAGAAAAAATTGAAGAGTTGGGTGGAAAATTCCAAAAAACAATTTCGAAAACTACAGATTTTTTGGTAATTGGCGAAAAAGTTGGCGCAACAAAAATTTCGAAGGCCGAAAAACTAGGTGTAAAAGTTATAGATGAAGATGAATTCTTGAAAGAAATAAATGCAAACTAAAGTTATTGCAGCGTATCCTTGTTTGGGCAAAACTACTCTTTCAAAAATATCTAAAAAGCGATTTTTAGATATGGAATTTAACGAAAGTAGTAAAACTAAAATGATGAATGAAGTTGAAAGATCTCATTTTTTTGATTTTTGTGTACAGAAAATTGAAGAAGAATATTATTTGGGCAATTTCGAAATTATATTTATTAGTGAAGACGATGAGATTTTAAAACGACTACTTTCAAAAAAGATTAGTTTTATACTTATTTTACCAAATGCTCTTAGCAAAAGAGTGATGCAGGATTATAAAAGTCGCGTTATATATCGCTCTGGTAAAAATTGGTGGAATAATGTTATTGAGCCGGAAATTAGCAATCTTCAAAACAGAATTGAATTTTACAAAAATAATGAGCTGGTTGAGGTTTATTTAACTGATGAGAATGAATATATTTGCGATAAGATTGCTTTATGGTGATTTTTTGATTTTTTATACTATTTTTGATATAATCTAGATAGTATGAAAAGATATAATCCGATTGAAATTGAAGAAAAGTGGCAAAAAAAATGGGATGAATCAAAGCTTTATGAGGTTGAAGCAGATTCTTCGAAACAGAAAATGTATATTTCGGGAATGTTTCCGTATCCAAGTGGAGCAGGGCTTCACACAGGCCATGCAAGGAGCTATACGATTGTTGATTCAATCGCGCGTTTTTATCGTCAGCAGGGTAAGAATGTTTTAAACCCGATCGGTTGGGATACTTTTGGTTTACCAGCAGAAAATTATGCAATTAAAACTGGAATTTCTCCACAAGAAGCTACAAAAACAAATATTGCAAATTTTAAAAAACAGTTCAAACGACTTGGGATTTCAATCGATTGGTCACGAGAAATTAATACTTCAGATCCTGAATATTATCGCTGGACGCAGTGGATTTTTCGCGAACTCTATAAAAAAGGTCTAGCTTATCGCAAAGAGAGTTATCAGTGGTGGTGTGATAACGATAAAACAGTTCTCGCAAATGAACAGGTTGAAAATGGTCGTTGTTGGCGCTGCGGTGAAGAGGTTTCGAAAAAGCAAATGACTCAGTGGTTCTTCAAAATTACTGCATATGCTGACGAGCTTTTAGCTGATATTGATAATCTTGATTGGCCTGAAAAAATCAAAACAATGCAGCGAAACTGGATTGGTAAATCTGAAGGTGCTGAGGTGGAATTTAAGATCGCCGACGGCGAAGCTAAAGGTGAAAAAATTAAAGTTTTTACAACTCGACCAGATACTATTTTTGGCGTGGCATTTTTAACTATTGCGCCAGAACATGAATTGCTCAAAAAACTCTCTACTGATTTAACTAGAGAAAAACTTGAAGAATATAAGAAAAAATCACTTAAAAAATCTGAAATTGAGCGCCAAGAAAATAAAGAAAAGACAGGAATTTTTACTGGAAGTTATGCAATAAATCCAGCGAATGGTAAGAAAATCCCAATTTGGGTGAGTGATTATGTGCTTGGAGGCTATGGTGAAGGGGCCGTTATGGCGGTTCCTGCTCATGATGAGCGAGATTTTGAATTTGCTAAAAAATTTGATTTGGATATTATAAAAGTTGTTGAGAAGCCTGAGAGTATGGCGGATGATGATTCTTGCTATCATGGAGAAGGAGTTATGGTTAACTCTGGTGAATTTAACGGTCAAAAATCAGAGGATGTTCGTGAACAGATTTTAGGCTGGCTTGAAGAGTCTGGAATTGGTCGTTCGAAAACTACATACAAAATGCGAGATTGGTTGATTTCTCGGCAGCGTTATTGGGGATGCCCCATTCCTATTGCTTATGACAAAGATGGAAAAGAGCATTTAATCCCCGAGGATCAATTGCCTGTAATGCTTCCAACTTTGAGCGATTTTAAACCTGATGATTCTGGGAAGTCGGCCCTCGCTAAGAGTAAAGAATTCATTACAGTTGAAATTAACGGCAAAAAAATGACTCGTGAAACCGATACGATGGATGGTTACGCCTGTTCAAGTTGGTATCTTTTGCGATATACTGACCCTCGAAATTCTAAACAGGCTTGGGATCCTGAGCTTGTAAATTACTGGGCGCCGGTTGATTATTATGTTGGTGGCGACCACGCAGTTGCGCATTTACTATATATTCGTTTTTGGACTCATGTTTTTAGAGATTTGGGACTAACTAATTTTGCTGAACCAGTTAAAAAACTCCTTTACCACGGATATATTAATGCCGAAGATGGTTCGAAAATGAGTAAATCAAAGGGGAATACTATTGATCCGCTTGAAGTCATCAACCAAGGATATGGTGCAGATTCACTTCGAACTTATGAAATGTTTATTGCTCCATATGAAGTTGACGCTTCTTGGGACTCACGAGGTATAGCTGGAGTTTACCGTTTTCTAAACCGTGTTTGGGTTTTGGTTCAAGAATTTATTGAATCTAAAAAAACTGCTGAAAATCTTTCGAATTTTGCTGAAGTCCAAAAAATCCAACATAAAACCATCAAGAAAGTTACTGAAGATTTTCACCGCGAGAGCCTAAATACTGCGGTTGCTGCTCTGATGGAATTTGTAAATGAGCTTTATAAAATGAAGCTTGAAGGTTTTTCGAACGATTGGCAATTTATTTTAGAAGATTTACTTAAAATGCTTGTTCCATTTGCTCCACATATTTCAAGCGAACTCTGGCAGCAGCTTGGAAATAATGACTTTATTTAAAAATCTGGCTGGCCAAAATGGAATGAAGAGCTTTTGAAAACTGATGAAATTCAAATTATTGTTCAAGTTAATGGAAAGCTTCGCGGGAAAATTAAAGTTTCGGCAAACTCTGAAAAGGATGAAATTCTTGCTATTGCAAGAGCAGAAGATAACGTTTCAAAATTCTTGCAAGACAAGGAGATTTTGAAAGAAATTTTCATTCCGAATAAATTAATTAACTTTGTTGTTAAATAAATAAAATGGAGGTTTATTCCTCCATTTTATTATTTTTGCTGAAAATCTTCTCTATTTGCATCAACTGCAACCCAACCGTCTTTATCTATATTTATATCAATTTTAGTATTTTCGCCAGTTGACGTTTTTTCAAAATTCTCAATTCTGGTAATTAATTTTGGATTGTCCCCGTCTTCTAGGTAAACTTCGCCCTTAGTAGTAAAGTCTCTGTCTGCATTCATAATACCAATCGCTGAGTGGTTTGATTCACTGAAAGTGTAATTTTCAGGGTTTTCGTAATATTCGCTAGTTGAGCTTCTTATGGCGTCTCCTTTTTGCAAATGGATTACGCCGCCATCATCTGAAATTTTTTTAAGTTTTGAAAAATCCATTTCAGAGTTGTCTAAACCTTCAGTTTGACTTTTTTGGAAAATTTCTGGTGGGTGGTTTTCTTGATAATTTTTATAAGTATCGTGGCCAAACCAACCACCAAGCGCTCCGGCGGTCATTGCTAAAGCGCCAAATTGTTTCAGCTTCTTTCTACTAATTTTTACTATTTCTTTATTTTGAATTTGATTATTTTTGTTTTCATAATTTTTCATAATGATTTTATTATAGCATAAAAATAATAAAAAGTCAACAATAGATTTATAAAAAGCTTGCTTTATCTTTAAAATTAAGGTATAATTGATGTTGAAGGAAAATAATAAACCTAAGGAGAAACTTTAAATGGCACAGCCAAAGAAACAGAGTAGTCCTCGAAAGACTGGTTTGCGACGCAGCCACTTGCGATTGGATTTAGCTCGTCGAGTTAATAAAAAATCACCAGTGAAAGTTTACACAACTAAAAAACAATCTGGTAAAGCTCTAAACAAGCAACTCGAAGAAAACAAAACGCTAGCTGCTTAATTTGCTGGCGTTTTAATTTTCATTTGACAAAAAATAATAATATTTTAATATAGGAAAGAACCTTACGTAAAAATGGCATCAAATAGACATTTAGGAAGGATTGTTGTTCTTCAAACACTTTATGAATATGAATTTCGCTCTCAGGCACAAGATAAAACTGTTGACTTGGCTGAGATTATTTTTCGAAATATGAAGCAATACGAAGAAGCGATTGGGGATAAGCAATTCGTTCAAGATTTATTAAACGGGATTATTGAAAGACAGGTTGAACTGGATACGAAACTTCAGCCAATGGCACCGGAATGGCCAATTTCACAAATTGCGCGAATTGACCGTAATGTTTTAAGGATGGGGCTCTATGAATTGCTTTATTCTCGAGAAACAGTTCCGCCAAAAGTGGCTATAAATGAAGCAGTTGAGCTTGCGAAAGCGTTTGGTTCCGATAATTCAAGTAAGTTTATTAACGGCGTATTAGGAACGGCGTATAAGCTTTTTGTGGAGGAACAAAATGGCGAACAAAAAGGTTGAACATTTTCGAAAATATTTTCATAGAACACGCAGATCTTCAATTCAGGAAATTGTTCGTGAACCGACTGCTGGTGGCGTAATTTTTCGTCGTAATCAAAAAAATGAAGTTGAAATTTTACTGATTCAAGATTCGAAAGATCGCTGGACGATTCCGAAAGGTCATATCGAAGAAGGAGAAACAGCTCAAGAAACTGCTAAGCGTGAAATTGGGGAAGAAGCGGGTCTTCATGATGTAAAAATTATTGGCTGGCTTGGTAAAATCAATTTTCGATATAGGCGAATTGATAAGCTTGTTTTAATGACGACTCAAGTTTTTTTAGTGAAAGCGCTTGGTGATACTGATGCAATTCAAAAAGAAGATTGGATGAATGGTATTAGATGGTTTAGTTTTTCTGATGCGTTGGATGAGATTGAATATGAAGATATCGGTAAGCTAATTTTGCTTGCGATGAAAAAAATTAGACAGGAGAACTTATAATGAGTGGAATTTTATTGGCGCCCTATCATGAATGGGCAAAAGAGAAACTTGGTTATGATTTCGAAAATATTGATTTATTAGTGACTGCATTAACGCATCGAAGCTATTTAAACGAACATAAAAAGTCGGCAAGCGAGCATAATGAACGACTTGAATTTTTGGGCGATGCAGTTTTAGAGCTTGTTACTACTGATTTTCTATTTTCGAACTATGATAAACCGGAGGGAATTTTAACAGCTTGGCGTTCGGCGTTAGTTAGAACTGAAAGTATTGGTGCGGCTGGCGAAAGACTTGGCTATGAAAAACTAATCCGAATGAGCCGTGGTGAAAAACAAGGTTCTGCAAGGGCTCGCCAGCAGATTTTGGCAAATGCTTTCGAAGCAACTACCGGTGCTATTTATCTTGATAAGGGCTATGAGGCTGCAAAAAAATACATCACAGATAATATTCTGAGTACTCTGCCACAAATTCTAGAGGAAGAATCTTGGCGCGACCCAAAGAGTTATTTACAAGAGATTTCACAAGCAAGAGATGGTTTTACGCCAATTTATAAGGTTCTTAAAGAGGACGGCCCAGATCACGATAAAAATTTCACTCTTGGTGTTTTTGTTGGTGATAAAAAAATGGGTGAAGGTGAAGGCCCAAGCAAACAAACTGCTCAACAAGAAGCAGCTCGAGAGGCAATTCGAAAATATAAGAATAATAAATAGGAGTAAAGTATGAAGAAGATTTTATTACTTACACCATCGAAAACTAGTACCGCAAGAGAGAAAGCAGAGCTTTTTGCTAGTAATGTTGCAGAATGTCTAGGACCAAATTTTTCGGTAGAATTTTCTGGTATTTCGGATTTGTTTTTTGAGCTAAGTCAGAATAAGATTGCAATTTATGATGTTAATAAAAAATTCGATTTAAGGGATTTTGATTTGGTTGTTATGAGGCATATCGGTGGTATGGCAGCTGAAGCTCATGCAATTGCTGCCTATTGTGATTTTTTTAATATAAGATATACGGATGAATATCTAAACAGGCTTCTTCCCGATAATAAAATGAGTACACAATTCGCTCTTTGGGTTGGAGGAATTAAAAATTGGCCACATTCCTTTTATGAAGAACTTAATGAGATGAAAAGACGTTTTATTGAGTTTGGAGATCAGGCGATTCTAAAAGACAACGAAGGCTCAAAAGGGCGTTTGAATTTTTTAGTAAGATCACCTGAGGAAATTCAAAAAATCCATGACGACAATCCAGGTATTAATTTTATTCTACAAGAGTTTATTCCTAACGAGGGGGATTTACGTATATTAGTATTCGGGGGCGAGCCGACTATGGCTATTAGTCGAAAATCTAACACTAAATCGCATTTAAATAATACATCTCAGGGTGGATCAGCTAAAATTTTACCGCTAGATAGTGTATCGAAAGATATTTTAGAAATCTCAAAAAAAGCAGCTGAAATTATAAAGCTTCAAGTTGCTGGAGTTGATGTTATGGTTGATTCTAGAGGCAGTGAGATATACCTATTGGAAGTTAATAATGCACCACAAGTATCGTCAGGATCTTTTGTTGATGTGAAAACTAAAAAATATGCTGATTTTCTATCTAGAGAATGTGACCACTACAAAAAAGAGACAATCTTTAGTGCATTCGAAACTGTAAAGTTTTTGGAAGTTGTTAACCAGAAATCTTTAGGTGATATTGAGGTAATTGCAAAAATTGATACAGGCGCATTTTCTGGTGTGATTCACGCTGATAATATTTGTGAAAAAAATGGTATATTAAGTTTTAACTTAGTTGGCGATAAGCGAATGCACTTTGAAACGCAAGATTATTTAACGAGAAAAGTTAAAAATACACACGGTGGCTCAAAAACTCGATATTTAGTAAAATTTAAAATTTTAATTGAAGGAAGAGAATTTGAAGCTTCATTTGGGCTAGATGATCGTTCTAAAATGAAATTTAAGATGTTGATTGGTCGAGCTTTTCTAATTAAAAATAATATTTTGGTCGACTCGCGCCGAAAAATTGATCTTGATGAAGAATGGAAATTAATGGGAGAAAAACAGTAATGAGAATTGCAATTTTGTCGAATGGGCCAGGGAATTATTCAACGAAACGATTACGAGAAGAAGCAGAGAGGCGTGGTCATGAGGTTGAGATAATAGCTTACAAAAAATGCTATGTTTCGATTGATGAAAAAAATCCAAAAGTTATGTATGATGGTGAAAATATTGGTAAATTCGATGCCTTTATTCCGCGAATTGCTAGCCATATGACTGAATACGGTACATCCGTAGTTCGCCAACTAGAAACAGCTTATCCGCGAGCATTTTTTGTGAATCGTTCAATAGCAATCACACGTGCACGTGATAAGTTGCGTTCAACTCAAATTATGGCAAAATATGGTGTTTCGATCCCTAAAACAGTGTTTTCTCGAAATTCGAACGATATTGATGACCTTTTGGAAGAAATTGGCGGAACTCCCGCAATTATCAAACTCGCTCGCGGAACTCACGGAAATGGTGTAGTTTTGGCGGAAACTAAAAAGGCCGCAAAATCGGTGCTTCAAGCTTTCTATTTAACAAATTCAGACGGAACAAACGTTCTTTTGCAAGAGTTTATTAAAGAGTCGGCGGGAACAGATATTCGCGCTTTTGTGGTTGGCTCTCAAGTGGTAGCAAGTATGAAACGCCAAAGTTTGGATGATGATTTTCGTTCGAATTTACACAAAGGTGGATTAGGTGAGCCAATTAAACTTACACCTGAAGAAAAGCGAATGGCGGTTCGGGCGGCGAAGGCGATGGGCTTAACAGTTGCTGGCGTTGATTTAATGCGTTCGGCGCGTGGTCCGTTGGTTTTGGAGGTTAATGCAAGCCCAGGTTTTGGAATCGAGAAAGTGACATATCGCGATGTTGCAGGTAAAATTATTGATTATATCGAGCGAAATGCAAAACGTGGTAATAAAAAAGATAAAATTGGAGCATAAAGAAAAGCGCAATTTAGTTTGCGCTTTTGAAATAAACTTTGATTTCAAATTTTTCACCTTTTCTTGAAAGTTTAATATCCTTAAAGTGAATATTATCCTTTTTCGAAATTTCACCAAGGTTTAACTCTGCTTTTTTGGCTTCATTCTCGTTCGAAAACTCTAAAGTCGCAGAATTATTTTCAATCTTTCGAAGGAGTTCGGTTTTTAGTGAATTTATTTCATTTTCATGAAAATAATTCACAATAGGGCGTATGGTAAAAAACCAAAATAATGAAACAATTAGAGCAATTATAAGCATTATGCCAATGTATTCGCTGCCATAACGCTGCCAGCTAAGCTTTATTTCTGCCCATTTTTCTTTCGAAACCATGTTGGTTACCTCCAAATAAATGTACTAAACTTTCAAAATTATACCATGATTTTAATAAAAAGTCAATGTTCGTAAATAACTCTTGATTTTTTTTATAAAATTTGTTAAAATGGTGAAGCTATAAAAGTTAATAAAAGGGAAATAATCTAAATGCTAGCAATCAGATTACAGCGATTAGGTCGCAAAGGTTATCCTGTTTATCGCGTAGCGGTTCAGGAAGCGCATCGGCATCCGTCGAGTGGGCGCGTGGTTAGCTATGTTGGTTCATATAACCCACATACAAAAGAAGCCAAAATCGAAAAAGAATTGGCTGAAAAATATCTTTATAACGGCGCACAGCCAACTCCACGAGTTGTAAAACTTTTGGAAGAGGCAGGAATTGGAATGCCAAAATGGGTTAAAAAACCTGCACAAAAAACTCGTGCGATCAAAAACGCCGAAAAGCTTCGCCGTAACCAACCAAAGGAAGAAGTTTCCGAAGAAGCTTAAAACTAAAAAATCACTTTTCATTTCGAAAGGTGATTTTATTTTTTTTCGAAAAAGAAAAGCCAGCGTTTGCGACTCTCTAAAAGAGCTAATCTGCTGGCGGCCGAGAAATCGCAATCTTCTTTTGTAGTTTCTTATTAGAAACTATTTATTATTAATAATGTTGAAAAAGTTAATATGTAACTCCCAAAAGTTGGAGTTTTATTTTTGAGATATTATTAATAGAAATATAGGAAGAAAGGATATAATAAGAAAGAATAAACAGCCACAGCCACAACAACTACAGACTCTAACATAATCTTCATCCGAATGATGCATAGAAAAATACCTCCAAAAAATAGAATATATAAATAATAACACTTTTAATTTATCTTGTCAATTATTTGATAAAAATTTGAAAATTTGATAAAATATAAGCATAAGAATAATCTAAAAGGAAAAGTGGTGGAAAATTATTTCGAAAAAATCAACCGGCGGCGAATTGGTCAAAATATTGAAGATGTTAGTGAGTTCTATAAAGCGATTGAGCGTGCGAATTTAACTAAAAAACTATCTCCAGAACGCCCTTATGTTTATTTTACGATGGAGGTTTATGACAAAAGCAACGGTATTAAAGGTGGCGGTGGGCTTGGCGTTTTGGCGGCAGATACGCGAAGGGTGGCTGAAAAGCTTGAAATCCCATTTGTTTGTGTAACACCGTTTTACCGAAGAGAGCTTCATCAATCAATTCATAATTTAGATCAAAGAGAAGAGTTTATTTCGGTTAATCCAGAAGATTTCGGCTTTGAGTATCTTGATGATGTTGAAATTTACACTGAAAATATGCCACCATCCCGCCTAAATATTTTTCAAAAAATTCTTGGCTCAACACGATTTTTGACAATGGGTGAGAGTAATTTTGGTGAGCTTTATGCTGGAGATGGCTCTGGCGACCACAGGCTCTATCAAGAAGTCTCACTCGGTTTTGGTGGTTATAAAGCACTGAAAATGGTTGGATTAAAGCCTTCAGTTATTCAGTTGAATGAGACCGCCACGATTTTTGCGGCTGTTGCTCGGCTTGATGAGCTTGTTCGAAACGGAATGAACCTTTATGAGGCTATTGTCTATGTTCGAAAACATACACTCTACACAAATCACACTTTAGTTCAAGCGGCAGAAAGTGAATTTTCTTTCGACCAATTTAATCGAATTGTAATGCCAAATATTGAATCTTCGGCTCTAAAAACTTGGATTTCAGGATTATTTAGAGAAGGGCGATTGAAGCTTTCAACTTTAACAATTGAGCTTGCGGAAGCAAAAAATGGTGTTTCTCGACTTCATGCAAATGTTGCAGATTATCGAGACATCAATGGCGATAAGGTTAAATTTAAAGCTGTGACAAACGGAATTGATTTGCCAACTTGGGTTTTGGCGGATATTTTAGAAGATTTTCGAAAAAAAGATATTTTTGATAAATTCGATTTACCAACGGAGAATTATAAAGAGAATTTAGCAAAAATTAGTGCAAAAGATATTCGAGATTTTAGAAAGATTGGTCGAAGAAAACTAAACCAGATTTTAGCTCATAGAAAAGATCAGTATGGTCATGTGGTGCAAATCCCTGAAAATGCGATGCTTTTTGATTTTAAGCGGCGATTTGTATCTTATAAACGACCTTGGATGCCTTTCGAAAATATGGAAGAGCTTCGCCGAATTTTGCGAGAAAATAATGCCCATTATATTTTGGCAGGAAAAGTTCATCAAGGCGATGTTGAAATGCGTGCAACTTTAAATTCGGTGCTTTCGAAAATTGAATCTGATGATTTTTTGCGTGAGCGAGTTCATTTTATTCAAGATTATGATGAAGAATTAGGCTTAGCTTTAGCTGTTGGTTCAGATGTTTCAATAAATGTGCCAATTATTGGGCTAGAAGCTTGTGGAACTTCGTTTATGAAAGATTTAGCAAATCTTAAAATGTTAATTTCAACGGCCGATGGTGGTGTTGCGGATATTTCGCCAGCACCTTGTTTGGAAGTTAGTGGCGCAAATTATAATGACGAATTGAAGTCTTTGTATCTTCAAATGAATCGAGCTGGGCAGATTTTTAAAGATGATTATTTGCTTGAAAAACAAATTCGAAAACAGCTAAAAGGCTATGTTCCTGTAGTTTCTGGCTCTCGAATGATGAAAGATTATTTGCGGCTTATTTTTGGAAAATAATAATTTTTAAAACCCGCGAAGATGCGGGTTTTTGGCTATTTTTGTTCTAGTCTATTCTATAATGGACAAGAGGGAGGTATATCATTTTTATTAATTCTTACAAGCCTCTTGAGCGGGATTTTCGCATCCTCTTCTATGATGGATGCATATTCTGAAGCTTTAAGCGGAAATTTCCCCCGAAAAGATATTACTCCTTCGAGAATAGCGCATCCTTGTTCTGGTAAGACTTTTTTTATTGTTGCAAAAGTTATACAAGAGTTACCTCTTGAATCTTTGCTAAACAGGACCTGAACAATGTCGTGTCTAAGAAACATAAAGTGCCTCCAATTTTAAGCCTTTCGGCTATGGGATTTTACTATAATAACATAAAAAATAAATAAAGTCAAATTAAAAGCCCTCGAAAATTTTCGAGGGTAAATTACGGTGGATCCTTATCTTTCTGCAGCTGAGTCCCAATGGGGAACTCTATTGATTGTTGAAGCTTCTTGTTTCTGCTGAGATTGTTGTGGACGACCACCAGTTGATGTGTGTGTATTTTCTGCCATACAATGTTCCTCCTTTTTAAGTCCGTGGACTGATTTTTATATAATATCACTAAAAAATAAAAAAGTCAAGTATTTTTTATAAAATTGAAAAAAAAATGAAAATATGCTAAAATATGGGTTAATTATGGCTACAATGAAAGAATTACGCGAAGAGCGATTGAGAAAATTAGAAGAAATTAAAAATCTTGGGCTAAATCCATATCCTGCCAAAACCGAACGAACGGCAATGGCTGGCGAAATTGTGAATAATTTCGAAAAAATGGAAGGTCGAGAAGTGAAAATTGCTGGGCGAATCGCTGGAATTCGCAAATTTGGAAAACTTGCTTTTATTGTTTTGCGGGATTTTTCAGGGAAAATTCAGCTTTTTATCACGGCTCAAAATCTAGCTGAAACCTCGAAAGAACAGAATCTAATTGGTTTAAGAGATCTAAATCTACTTGATGTTGGCGATTTTGTTCAGGCGAATGGAAAAGTGATTCGTTCGAAAACTGGTGAAATCTCAGTCGAAACACAAGAGCTAAAGCTTCTTTCTAAATCTCTTCGCCCAATGCCAACCGAGCAAGATGGCTTTACAAATAAGGAAGAGCGTTTTCGAAGGCGTTATGTTGATATGAATGTAAATATTGAAGTCCGTGACCGTTTTGTGCGCCGTTCGAAGTTTTGGCAAGCAACACGCGATTTCTTGAACGCGAGAGACTTTTTTGAAATCAATATTCCCGTTCTCGAACATACAACTGGTGGGGCTGACGCTAATCCATTTGTAACACACATGGATGCGCTTGATAATGCTCAATTTTATCTTCGAATTAGCCATGAGTTGCCGTTAAAGCGTTTGCTTGGTGCCGGCTTTGAAAAAGTTTACGATCTTGGCCCACGTTTTCGAAATGAGAATTATTCAGATGAACATTTGCCTGAGCATATTGCGATGGAATGGTATGCTGCTTACTGGGATTGGCGAGATGGTTTGAAATTTCAAGAAGAGATGTTTAAATATGTTCTGGAGCAAACTTTTGGAACTTTACAATTTAAGCTTGGCAATTTTGATGTTGATCTTTCGAAAAAGTGGGAAGAATGGGATTATGCTGAAACTATTGAAAAGAGATATGGTTTAAATCCCTACACCTGTTCACTTGAAGAAGTTAAAGCAGCTTTGAAAGCTAATAATTTAGAAGTTGAGCAAACTGAGAACAAAGCTCGCGGAATCGATAAGCTTTGGAAAAATATTCGAAAAGATGTTGTTGGACCAATTTGGTTGGTTAATACGCCGACATTTATTTCACCACTCGCAAAGACTCACCCAGATTCACCAGAAATGACGCAGCGAGCACAAGTTGTGATTGCGGGTTCAGAGTTATGTAATTTATTTAGTGAATTAAACGATCCAATTGATCAGCTGAATCGTTTTGTTGAACAACAAAAAATGCGAGATAACGGTGATGATGAAGCGATGATGCTTGATATTGATTATGTTGAAATGCTGGAATACGGAATGCCACCGGCTTGCGGAATGGGATATTCAGAGCGTGTTTTTTGGATTTTCGAAGGTGTTACCGCACGCGAAGGGGTACCTTTCCCACAATTAAAGCATGAAATCTCAGAAATTACAAAAGATATTTACCCAGAGTTAAACCTTTAGTATATTGACCTTTTCAATAAATATGCTAAAACAATGTACGAGTTGAGCTTTTTAGAAGTTCAAACTCGTACATTTTATTTTTCGAAAGAGTTTTTAGCTTTTGAAAAAAATTTAAACCTCGCAAAAAATGTGGGGTTTTCTTTTTTTGGAAAAACTTTAAAAAAGTTCTAAAAAACTGTTGACATTGTAAAAAAAATTAGGTAAAATAGTATAGCGTTAAACAAATGGAGTAAAAAACGGAGTTTAGCGAACACTTTAACAATTTAATTGTGCAAATTTATCGTCAGTCTATTTTATAGATTATCAATTTGATAATTCTTTTTATGGAGAGTTTGATCCTGGCTCAGGATTAACG
>CAURDS010000005.1:0-37536 GCA_963524215.1 uncultured Saccharimonas sp. (SeqCode)
GTGCTAAAATTTCAACTGATTGAAAACCTGCACCCAGAAGCGCATCCATTAAAAATTCTTCTGAGAAGTAATTCTCGTGATAAAGCTTTTGTTTTGCTTTATATATACTGAGAGCCGATTTGAACCAATTTAGAATTAACATATTTTTTTACCTCTTTGGAAAATACTTAAACTTAAACTATAAAATTTAAGTTTAGCTTGTAGTATTATACCATAAAAATATAAAAATGTCAATGTTAAATGACGATTCCGCCACCCAAACAAACTTCACCAGAATAAAATACAACACTTTGGCCACTAGTAATTGCACGTTGTTCATCTTGCAATTCAATTTTCGCCAAATTATCGCTTTCGAAAAAGATTTTTGCATTCACGAGTGGTGCACGATGGCGGATTCGAACTTGAATTTCTGCCTCATTTTCAACTTTTTGGCTGATCCAGTGAAGTGCTGAAACTTCGATTTTATTAGACCAAAGTTCGCCGTTATTAATATCAGTTGTTACGAAAACTTCGTTAGTTTCCATATTTTTACCACAAACATAAAATGGTAGTCCGCCGCCAATATTTAAGCCGTGGCGCTGACCTAAAGTGTAAAAAATCGCACCATCATGCCAACCAAGAACTTCGCCTGTATTTTTGTTAATGATTTTTCCTGGTTTTTGTTCGGGGATAAATTGTTTTAGAAAATCACGAATTCCAATCTTTCCAACAAAGCAAATTCCTTGTGAATCTTTTTTTCGAGCAGTAAAAAGCCCGCGCTCTTTCGCCATCTCGCGCACTTCAGGTTTAGTAAATTTACCAAGTGGAAACAAAGTTCGCCCCAAAGCCTCACCTCGCACACGATACAAAAAATAAGTTTGGTCTTTATTTTCATCTTTTGCACGAAGTAGCTCGCCTTTTCCGTTTTTCGAAAGGTTGAAATTTTCATCAGAATTTTCAGTAAAAGCATTTCTAACGCCAGCGTAATGACCTGTTGCGATTAGATCGGCTCCATCTTCGAGTGCAGCCTCTAAGAAAAGCTTAAATTTTACTTCTTGGTTACACATGATATCGGGGTTTGGCGTGCGGCCAATTTCGTATTCATCAAGCATATATTGCACAACTTTTTCGCGGTAGTATTTTTCGAAATCAAAAACTTTAAAATCAATGCCAAGCTGAACCGCAACTCTTTTTGCATCGGCCAAATCTTCTGCCCAAGGGCATTTCATTCCTGGTAAATCTTGCGTCCAGTTTTTCATATAAACGCCTATAACGTTATATCCCTGCTCTTTTAAAAGTGCTGCCGTTAAAGATGAATCCACACCACCACTCATTCCAACATATACTTTAATTTTTGAATTATCCATTTATTCTCCTATATAAAATCTAAAAATTCCAAAAAGCTCGCTCATCGAGAGATACCAACCGCGTGAATTTGTCCACCAAAACCTATTCCAATCTGGATCATTCAAAACTGGTGCCGAAATTACCTCTACGCCCGAACCTTCTAAAGCCTTTTCGAATTCAAGTCTTGCTCGAGTTTGATGATATTTCGAAGTGGTCAGAATTACGCGCTTATAGCCATTTTGCTTAATTATTTTTGCGGTAAATTGTGCATTTTGGTGAGTGTTTTGAGCCTTTTCTTCGAGTAAAATTTCTTCTTCTAAAATTCCTTGTTTTCGGGCTAAATTTGCCATTTGACGCGCATCGCTTAAAACTTTAGGGTTAGAGTTTGCACCTGAAAAAATCAACTTTTTAGCTTCAACCGATTTAAAAATTTCAATCGCTTCACGAGTTCTTAAAGCGGTATTTCCGCCAGAAATTGCTATAACTGCATCAATTTTTTGAGAACATTCACCTTTTTTGTAGTTTGGGCAAACTTCAGCGAGTCGATTTTTATCACTAATAATTAAAGTTGTGCTAATAATAAAGACCACAACTAAACCCACAAAGGCTAAAATCCAAGCAATAAATTTTACCATTTACTTTTGAATCCTTTTAAATTCAGCTCGTACAGTTTTCGAAATTATTTCAGCTGCACGCTTTATGTTTTCTTCATTCGAAAGTTTTCCTAGCGAAATCCGCAAGCTTCCGTCAGCTTCGGAATCGCTTAAACCCATTGCAGTTAAAGTGTGTGAACGCGTACCTTTATTTGCTGCACAAGCTGAACCTGTCGCCACTAAAACCCCTTGCGTTTCGAGTGCAAAAACCATACGCTCGGCGTCAATCCCGGGAAAAGATACTGAAATGTGGCTTGCAAGCTGTTTTTTTGGATTTCCAAGAAAAATCATTTCTTCATTCGAAAAGTTTTCGCTTAAGGTTTTTTTGAATAATTCCTTTAATTTTCGAAGGCGTTCATTTTCTTTTTTACGGTGCTTTTCTGCCAATTGAATAGCTTTCGCAAAACCAATTACACTTGGCACATTTTCAGTTCCGCTACGCAGATTTCGCTCTTGGCCACCGCCCACAATTTGTGCATTAAATTCAATTTCTCGATTGGCCCATAAAAGACCAGTTTGTTTTGGCCCATAAATCTTGCCGGCGTTTAAAGTTAGCATATCTACGCCAAGTCTTGCAACTGAAATATCCAGTTGGCCAGCACCTTGGCTAGCATCAGAATGGAGATAAATCGGCGTCTTTTCGCCATTCGAAAGCCTTCGCATTCGTTCTTCTCGTACGATTTCGGCAATTTTCGAAATTGGCTGAATTACGCCAGTTTCATTATTTGCAAGCATAACTGAAACAATCTTTGTTTTTGGTGAAATTTTTGCACGCAAATCTTCAAGGTCTATTATGCTATCTTTTTTAATTTTCACAAGTTTTTGGATACCGTATTTTTTGGCTGAATTCAAAACCGCGTGGTGTTCAAATTCGCCCACAAGAATTTCATCTCCTGCATCTTTTGAAGCTGCTGAAAATGCTAAATTGATACTCTCAGTTGCTCCAGCTGTAATCACAATTTCATCACTTTTTGCGCCAATATTTTGCGCAATTTGATGTTTTGCGTCTTCATAATCTCTTCGAACCTCCAAAGCTTGAACATAAGGCGCACTTGGATTATAAAATTTTTCACTAAAATATGGCAACATCGCAGCCAAAACTTTTTCACTTACCGGTGTTGTGGCGGCGTGGTCAAGATAAATAATTTCCTCGTTCATCTTTAATAGTATAACACATTTTTAAAAAGTTAACAAAAAATTATTCTCTATTTTTTGCTATTTTTTCAGAAATTTTTAATGGATTTTTTGATTTCAAAATTTCCTCAATTTCGTTTTTAGAAAGGCTTTGCCATTTTTTAATTCGGTGATTAAATATTTCAATTTTAACATTTCTCTGTGGTAGCTTTTGCTCTTTATACCAATCTATAATTTTCGAAAGATTTTCTGGTTTAAAAACAAAACCTTCATATCCATACTCAATACAGCTAAAACTTAACCTATCACCAACCTTAGTTTTTCCACCATTATCTTTTTTGCGCTCTTTTAATAATTCTGAAAAATCCAAAATCGCAAAATCTGGGTAATCAAGAGCTTCGCCATACAGCCGATTTTTTTCGTCTTCGCTTTCTTCCCAAGACATTTTTTGTGCCTGCTTGAATTTATCGGCATTTCTAGGATTTCGAAACAAGAAAATATCAGTTCTAACTTTAGTTTTAGCTTTATTTTCTTTTAAGGTTATAATTATATTTTTTGAAAAGAATAATTTAAAAATTGCGAGCCAAATTTTGTCGCTAATTTTTGGGTAAAAACTCAGCCATAAATGCTTTCTTCGATTGGTTAAAAAGGTAAAAAATGAATAAAATTTAATTTTAAATTCCATGATAATTTCTCTTAAGTTTCGCAGGGTTTATACCTATATTTAATAATTATTGAATTGTTCGTATTACGATTATAGATATTATCGTATATAAAAACTAAAGTCAATATATTTTTTAAAACAATAATATACTTGACTAAAATATATAAATATAGTATAGTATTTCTAGAAGCTTAAATTTAAAAGTTGCGGAAACAGCTCTGAGCTTTGAAATTTTCTAAAAAGGAGAAAATATGATTTTCCCTAAACCTCATGTAGAGGAAAAAGAATGCAAAAACTGCAACGGAACTGGTTGGTATAAACAGCCAGGGTTTGTAGGTTCTGGAACTTTCCCTTGCGATGTTTGCAATCGAACTGGAAAAGTCAAAATTTAGATCTTAACTTTTTTGCAGAGTCAATAGAAAAGGAGAAAGCTGGGTAACCAACAATATAAAGAACTTCATACACTCCTTAAATACATTTTTACATCTGAGCCGCCACCCACGGCTCTTTTAATTTTCGAAAAATTATGTTAAAATATTAGAACCGCTTAAAATCTATAAACTATAAAAACGAAAGGAATTATGCTAAAATTTATTTTTAAATTTGCTAAAAAATATTGGCTAAGTTTAGCTCTTATGCTTATTTTTACGGTTCTTTCGGCAAAAATTAATCTTGATTTGCCACAATATACCGCAAAAATTATTACTGAAGGAGTAGCCATGAAAAACATGGAAGCTATTTATTCGAACGGTTTTCATATGATTTGGCTTTCTCTTTTGAATAGCTCTTTAAGGCTGGCGGGAATTTTCTTCGCGAGCCGTTCAGCTGGGGCGATGGCGCGAGATATTCGCCATGCAACTTTCGAAAAAATTGAAAACTTTTCGATGAATGAATTTGGTAAATTCTCGGTTTCGAGTCTTACAACACGAATTACGAATGATGCACGGCAATTTCAACAAACTTTCACAATGGTTATGCGAATGGGGATTTATGCCCCAATTGTTGGTGTTGGTGCGATTATTAATACTTTAGCAATTTCCAGTTCAATGAGCTGGATTATGGTTGTAACGATTTTTTCTATCATCGCTTTAACTACGATTATTGGTATTTTTGCTGTTCCTAAACTAAAGATTTTTCAAACGAAACTCGATAGATTAAATATGCAAACTCGCCAAACAATTACTGGCTTGCGTGTAATTAGAACCTATAGAAAAGAAAAAGTCGAAGAAGAAAAATTTGACGAAATCAACAAAGAAATGCTCAAAATGAATATCTTTTTTGAAAGTATTTTTGGCTTAATTTCGCCGTATATGACGATGGTTTCAGGGCTTGGCCTTGTAGCAATTGCTTGGATTAGTTCATATTTTGTAAAATCTGGTGAAATTTCAATTGGTGATGTAACTTCCCTTACCCAATATCTTGCGGAAGTTACTTTTGCTTTCGTGATGCTTTCGATGATTTTTATGTCAGTTCCACGAATGAATGTTGCAATTAAACGTTTGAGTGAAGTTCTTGATGAAGAAATTTCAGTGAAAGATAAAACTAAAACGCAAAAATTGCCAAAAACTTTCGATTTAACTTTCGAAAATGTTAGTTTTGCGTATCCAGATTCTGAAGAAGCCGTTCTTGAGAATATCGATTTTTTAGTAAAACAAGGTGAAACTATTGCTGTAATTGGTGGAACTGGTTCAGGAAAATCCACGATTGCAAAATTAATTCCACGATTTTATGATGTTTCAAAAGGAAAAATCACGATTGGTGGTCTGGATATTCGCAATTTAAAACAAAGTGAACTTCACGACTTAATTGGATATGTCCCACAAAAAGCCAGCCTATTTTCGGGAAATATTCGCGAAAATATTAATTACGGCTCTTCGAAAAAATTTAGCGATGAAGAGATTATTGAAGCTCTAAAAATTGCTCAAGCTTGGGATTTTGTTCAAAAATTGCCAGAAGATTTAAATGAAAAAGTCTCACAAGGCGGAAAAAATTTCTCTGGTGGGCAAAAACAGCGACTTTCAATTGCTAGGGCAATCGCCTCAAAAGCTCCAATTTTAATTTTCGACGATAGCTTCTCTGCACTTGATTATAAAACTGATGCTAAGCTTCGTGCCGAAATTGCTGTAAAAACTAAATCACAAACCAAATTTATTGTCGCTCAACGAGTAACTTCAATTATGCAAGCCGATAAAATTATTGTTTTAGACGGTGGAAAGATTGTTGGAATTGGCACGCACGGCGAACTTCTTAAAAATAATGAAATTTATCGCGAAATTGCATCTTCGCAGCTTTCTGATGAAGAAATTGAAACACAAATTAAGGATTTTGAAAAGCAAAAATCTGCTCCTAAAACTAAAAAAGAGACCAAAAAAGCGGTTTCGGTTTCGAAAAAAATAGCTAGAAAAAGTTTAAAACAAGCGGTTGCAAAAAAATCTAAGAAAGGAGTAAAATAATGTCGAAAAATCAAAAAAACAAACTTTCATTAAAAACAGTTTGGCGACTTTTGCGATATTTTGCGCCTTTTAAGATTTCTGTTGTGTTTTTTGCGATTGTGGTAATTTTAAGCTCAATTTCGGCAATTATTGGGCCACAAATTGTAGGCGAAATGATCAATTTAATCACTAAAAATTTCGAAATTCGTGCTGGTGCTGTTCATTTTAATCCTGATTTTTCGAAAATAGCTGAATTTGGCTTTTTGCTGACCGCAATTTATGTTGGTTCGGGAATTTTTGGCTATGCTCAAAACTGGATTATGGGTCAGATGGTGCAAAAAATTGTTTTCAAATTGCGTGATGACTCTTCGAAAAAGATTGCTCGCTTGCCGCTTGCGTATTTCGATAAGCATAAAACTGGTGATACAGTTTCAATTATTACAAACGACATTGAGACGCTCAGCAATAGTTTGAGCGAGAGTTTGAATCAGCTTTCGTATTCAATAATTACGATTGTTGGTGTGACTGTTATGATGATTTCGATTAGCTGGCAAATGAGTCTAATTGCTCTTGCGACTGGAATAATTTCAGTTGGAATTATTATGATTATTTCGAAGTTTAGTCAAGTCTATTTTACGGATTTGCAAAAATTTACATCGAGTTTAACTGCTCATACCGAGGAGATGCTTTCTTCGCACGAAGTTATTAAGGTTTATAATGGTGAAAAATCATCAGTTGAAAATTTTGAAAAAATCAATAATAAAATGTATATTTCATCTTGGAAATCTCAGTTTTTTGGTGGACTTCTCTACCCAATTATGGGCTTCATTAATAATCTTTCAACTTTAACCGTTGTGGTGATTGGTGGCGTTCGTGCATTGAATGGTCAGATGACAATTGGTGAAATTACTGCTTTTATGCAATATATGAGCCGATTTACACAACCAATTTCGAATATTGCAAACTCAATGACAAGTGTTCAAACAACGGTTGCAGCCTGTGAGCGAATTTTTGGCTTTCTTGATGCTGAAGAAGAGACTTTTATTGAAATTTCAAAAACTTTACCAAAAGAAATTAAAGGATCTGTGGAGTTTTCGAAAGTTAATTTTTCATATTCAAAAAATAAGCCAATTATTACGAATTTCAGTACAAAAATTGCGCCACGCTCAAATGTGGCAATTGTTGGCCCAACTGGAGCTGGAAAAACTACGCTTGTGAATCTATTGATGCGATTTTATGATATTGATAGTGGAAAAATCACAATCGACGGAATTGATACTTCAAAAATGTCGCGGCATGATGTTCGCTCCCTTTTTGGAATGGTTCTTCAAGATACGTGGTTGTTTAACGGCACGATTGCCGAAAATTTGGCTTATGGAAAACCTGATGCCACTCGTGAAGAAATTATTGAAGCCGCAAAAGCCGCTCACGCCGACCACTTTATTCGAACCTTACCAAAAGGTTATGATACAGTAATTTCTGAAGATATCGATAATGTTTCGGCTGGCGAAAAACAGCTTCTCACAATTGCGCGGGCGATTTTGGCAGATTCTCCGATGCTAATTCTTGATGAAGCAACCAGTTCTGTTGATACACGAACGGAAGCAGCCATTCAATCTGCGATGGATAATTTAACTCACGGCCGTACGAGCTTTGTGATTGCACACCGCCTTTCAACAATTCGAAACGCTGATTTAATCCTAGTTTTGGAACACGGAAACATTGTTGAGCAAGGCTCTCACAAAGAATTACTTTCGAAAAATGGTGCCTATGCGAAACTTTACAATTCGCAATTTGCTAAATAAAATTTGAAAAAGAAAAAAGCCCGATTGTTCGGGCTTATTTAGATGTATGAAAGTTGGCTGTAAATTGCTGTTTCATTTACCATTTGTTTGGAATCTGTTCTTTCACCAGCTCTTTCAGCAAAAACACTATTCAAATAGTTGAACATATTACTCATTTCCGCATGGCTGCGTTGAACCAAAGGCCACAATTCTTTAATTTTCTTAAAGAATTCTCTCTTTTTTCTAACAGGAATGCGAAAAATCTGTGCATAAGTAAGCCAAAAGATTAATTCTTTGGGGTCATTTTTTTGGTATGCTTTCTCAAGGTCATCTGCGACTTTAGATTGTGATGTTTTTGGTATCACTTTTTCTTCGAGGCGCTTACCTATTTCAGCAAGTTTTTCTTGTCCTTGGGTTTGAACCCATTTAATAGAATTGACCATGTCTCGGTCTCCTTTAAAAAAATATTTGCAAAAGCCAACTTCTTAAAATTCGAGCTAAAAGCTCAATTTTCATAGTTGAAGCTTTTAACTTGTTATTATTCTATCATAAAAAAGCTTTTTTGTCAATACTTAGTAGAATTTTTCAAAAACTCTTCACTTTTCGAAATTTTTATGTTAAAATAGTTTCATACGGGCATAGCTCAGTTGGTAGAGCACAGGTCTCCAAAACCTGGTGTCGGGAGTTCGAGTCTCTCTGCCCGTGCCAAAATTATTTCATCATAAATTATATATACACCAAAATTGGTGTTTTTTAGTTTACAATATTGAAAAGAAACTTTATTTTATAGATTTTATTTTTTTTAGTTTTGCCAAATTGATTTCATTACTGTTCTAATATTTAAAATTTCACAAAAAATAAAATTTCAAAAATTTAAGAATAATTCTCGCTAACCTTTTTGAAAAATGATATAATATACTTATGGCTATTATTGATAAAGAGTTTGGTGAAATTAAAATTCGAAAAAACAAACTCGCTCGCTCCGTGAAACTTTCTGTTGGTGTTGATGGAAGTTTGCGAGCGTCAATTCCCTATTATTCGCCAGAGTTCGCTGTTCAGCGTTTAGTTAATCATAATCGCACACAAATTCGCGAAATGCTTGCCTTGCATAATGCTAAAAATCTTTATAAAAATGGTGATTTAATTGGTAAAACGCACATACTTTTTTTACGATATTTTTGTGGCGAAGAAATTAAAATTTCGTTTGACGGCAATCAGATTTTAGTGCAAATCCCGCAAGAGCTAGCTTTCGAAAATCCACTTGTTCAATCAGAAATTCGCAAAACCGTATCAAAAATTCTTCGAAAGCAAGCTAAGGCGTATTTACCCCGCCGAATTGATTTTTTGGCAGAAAAATATGGTTTTAGCTTTGAGAAATTACGTTTTTCACACACTGGTACACGGTGGGGTTCATGCTCTTCTAGTGGAACAATTTCTTTAAATATTGCGTTGATGAATTTGCCGCACCATTTGATTGACTATGTGATTATCCATGAGCTTTGTCATACTCGGCAAATGAACCACTCATCTAAATTCTGGCAAGAAGTTGAAAAATATTGCCCCGATTATAAGAAATGCGTTCAAGAAATAAAACAGTTTTCGCCAAGCATTTAGTTTAAAGCAGATAATTGGTTAAACCGCTTGCGCTTTTCTCTTAAATTTGCTAAAATAGAAATGTAAATTTTAATCGTAAAGGCAAAAAATGAAAATATTAATGCTCGGGTGGGAGCTTCCTCCCCATAACAGCGGCGGTTTGGGTGTAGCTTGTTTTTATATGGCTAAGGCGCTCGCAAAAAGTGGTGCTAATATTGAATTTGTCGTTCCGTATAAAGATAAACATACCGAAATTGATTTCATGAAAGTATTGAATGCTACAAATTTCTCTGAAATCCATAAATTTGGTGCTGGAGCTTACGATTCTCCGCATTGGGTGCGTTCAAGCCATAACGCTAGTAATTTTCTACCAGATATTCGTTCGATTCAGAAAGAATATTGTGAATTTATTCGTGAATATTTAAGTAATCCAGAAAATAAACCAGATGTGATTCATGCACACGATTGGTTAACTATGGAGGCTGGAATCCTTGCCAAAAAACTTACTGGTGCGCCGTTGATTACTCATATTCATGCTACCGAATTTGATCGTTCGGGTGGAATTTCTGGTAATCAAGAAATTCATAATATCGAATATGCTGGAATTTACGCATCCGACAGGGTTTTTGCAGTTTCAAAAAATACTCAAAATGTAATAATTGAGAAGTATAAAATTAAGCCCGAAAAGGTTGAAGTAGTTTATAATGCGATCGAAACTTCAGCTCTCGCCAATCCGCAAGATTACGATGATCGAACCTACCGTTATCTTGAATACCTAAAATCACAGGGACATACTGTAATAATGGCTCTAACTCGCTTTACTGTTCAGAAAGGTTTAACTTTTTTAATACAAGCGGTTGCTGAGGCTATTTCGAAAAACCCAAAAATCTCCCTACTTCTTGTTGGAGATGGCGAACAACGCAATGAACTTATTAAAATGGCGAGTGATTTTGGGATTTCGAACAAGATTTTCTTCACGGGTTTTTTGCGGGGCGAAAAATGGCGTGATGCTTACGGTGTGGCCGATGTTTTTGTGATGAGCTCAGTAAATGAGCCTTTTGGTCTAACAGCTTTAGAAGCGGCTCATTTTAACAATGCATTAATAATTTCGAAGCAATCTGGGGTAGGCGAAGTTCTTCAAAATATTTTACGTTATGATTTTTGGGATACTAAAAAACTAGCAAATCAAATTTATGAGGTTTCAACCAATAAGAATCTCTTACAGAGTTTAAAAAATGGTGTTCAAGAGGAATATGATCGAATTTCTTGGAGTGATATTGCCGAGCAAATTATGGAAGAATTTATACGTTTAACGGAGGCAAATAATGGCTAAGAAGTCGATTGTTCTCTACCTTCATGTTCATCAGCCCTGGCGCATTCGTGACGATCAAACACTTTTTGATGTTGGCGCAAATAAAAATTATTTTAGCGAAGAAAAAGGCCTAAAGCGGCAAAGTAATGGCGAGATTTTTCGAAAAGTTGCTGAAAAATCTTACATCCCAATGAATAATCTGCTCGAAAAACTATTAAAAACTCACCCAGAATTTAAATTTTCATTTTCGATTACGGGAACTTTTATTGATCAAGCGCAAGAATTTGCGCCAGAAGTTCTCGAAAGCTTTAAGCGTCTTATCCAAACTGGGCGAGCAGAAATTATTGCCGAGACATATTATCATAGCCTCGCCTTCTTTTTTGATCGTGAAGAATTTGAAGCTCAAGTTCGTGCACATCGGGCAAAAATTCGTGAAGTTTTTAATATCGAAACTACCGCTTTTCGAAATACCGAGCTTTCATATAATGACGAACTTGCTAAATGGGCAGAGGATTTTGGTTTTAAAGCAATTTTAGCCGAGGGTTGGGATCCGATTCTGCAATGGCGCACACCAAATCATATTTATAAGCCAAAAGGTACGAAAAATATTCGTCTGCTTCTTAAAAACTATAAACTTTCCGACGATCTTGCTTTTCGTTTTTCGAATCGAAATTGGCAAGAATATCCGCTTACAACTCAAAAATATATCAGTTGGCTAGAATCCTCAAGTTATCATGGTGATGTAATAAATCTTTTTATGGATTATGAAACATTTGGTGAGCATCAGTGGGCGGAATCTGGAATATTTGATTTTTTCGAAAGCTTAGTTTCGTATTGGTTAAAAAAACCAGAGCACGGATTTAAAACCGTTACTGAAGCCGCTCAAAGCGAGCCTGTTGCGGAAATTTCTATGCCGAATACAGTAACTTGGGCAGATACTGAGCGTGACTTGACCGCTTGGCTCGGTAATTCAATGCAACAAGAAGCAATGAAATATCTCTATGCTTTAAAGTCGCGGGTTTACAATTCACAAAATGGAAATTTGGTTGAAGATTGGCGGCGATTAACTACGAGTGACCACCCATATTATATGTGCACGAAATATTTTAATGATGGCGATGTTCATGCATATTTTTCACCATATAGATCTCCCTATGATGCATTTTTATACTTTATGGATACATTGCGAGATATGGATTTTCGGCTGAAAGATATTCGAAAAACGCAAAAAATTCTTCAAAAATCACTTTTTAAAACCCCAAAAAATACAAAACGTAAGAAGATTTTTGCGCGAATGCTTCATAAAAACTTAATGTTTACAAAACGAAAGCGAGGTTAGAATGGCAAAAACAGCAATTTTAAGCAATGGTAATTTAAATATCGGGTTAAATGAATTTGGTCTAGTGAGCGATTTTTATTTTCCAGATAACGGTTATGAAAATCATACACTTGGCCGCGACCTTTTTCATCGCGTCGGAATTAAAATTGGCAATAATTTTTCTTGGCTCAATTCTGGTGAGTGGCGATTTTCGGTTGAATATTTTGAAAATGCCTTAATCTCAAAAACTGAAGCTATTAATCAAGAGCTTCAAATTAAAATAACTTTCACCGATTTTATAGTGAGTGATTTTGATGTTTTTGGGCGAAAAATCCAAGTTCAAAATCTTGCAAATTACCCGCGTGAAGTTCAGCTTTTTTTGCATCAAAATTTTGCAATTAACAGCAGTTTTCACTTGGCCGATACCGTTCAATTCTTGCCTTTCGAAAATAATGAAAAGGCGATTTTGCACTATCGCGGAAAACGTGCTTTCATTATTTCTGCTCAAAGAGTTTTCGAAAAACCTCTTCAGAATATTTTTGAAGATTTTGACCAGCATACGGTTGGCTTGTTTGGGATTGAAAATAAGCTTGGCTCTTGGGTCGATGCGGAAGATGGCATTCTTTCGGGCTCAAATGTTGAGCATGGACAGACCGATTCGGTTGTTGGGTTTAATTTTTATCTTGGTATTTTTGATAATGCAAATTTTCAATACTCAATTTCTTGCGCCGATGACCACGAGCTTGCTCGTACAAATCTTCAAAAGGTTAGAGATAATGGCTTTTCGAAAGCTTTAAATGAGACCAAAAAATATTGGCAAAAATGGCTCTCACCTGCTTTACGAGTTTCAAAAAAACTTGATTCAAAATATCAAAAAAGTTTTATTCAAAGTTTAATGCTAGTTAAATCTCATCTTGCGAAAACTGGTGCACCAATTGCTAGTAATGATAGTGAAATGTTAAATTATGCGCGAGACGATTATTCTTATTGCTGGCCTCGTGATGCTCTTTTTGCAATTTGGCCATTGATTCGTATTGGCTATCGTGATGAACCTCAAAAGTTTTTTGAATTTTGCAAAAGATCGTTAACTTTGGGAGGATTTATGATGCATAAATATTTACCGAATGGTGAACTTGGTCCAAGCTGGCACCCATATTCACAAGGTGGCGATACTCGAAATCTACCTATTCAGATTGATGAAACCGCAGGAATACTTTTCTTATTTGCTCAATATTATAAAAAATTTCGTGAGAACTCAATTTTGAATGAATTTTATGATGATTTGGTGAAGCCGACTGCTAATTTTTTAGTAGATTTTTGTGGTGAAAATGATTTACCAAAACCAAATTATGAGCTTTGGGAGATGGATTTTCTTTCAACAACTTATTCGACTTCGGTTGTTTTTGCGGCATTATACTCTGCTTCAAAATTAGCTCAAGCTGCAAATCGCGTGCATGATGCAAAAAAATGGGGCGAGCAAGCTTTAAAAATTCGTTCTGCTGCACAAAACGAGCTTTTTAATGAAGAAAGTAATTACTTCTATCGTGGAATTTGGGCTGATGGCAATAAAGACCCAAAAATTGATTCATCAAGTTTTTATGGTGCATTTATGTTTAACCTTTTTGAATTTAAAGGTAAAAAATTACAGACTGCTTTTAAAACTCTTGAAAATCGTTTTAAAGCTAATGATAATATTGGGCTTCCAAGATTCGAAAACGATATTTACTATAGATTTAGCGATAACTACGAAGCAAATATTTGGCCAATAACAACACTTTGGCGTGCAGAATTTTATATTGCTCTTGGCGAAATTTCGAAAGCGGAGGAAATTATTGAATGGGTTCTAGATCAACAAACTTCAACGGGAATTTTACCTGAACAAATTGATCCACGTGATTTAAAGCATCTTTCGGTTGCACCGCTAACTTGGTCCCAAGCAGAGTATGTTTCAGCTTTATTGGATTTGGTCGCTTTTGAAGAAGAATAAAAAAGACCCATAATGATTAGTATTAATGGCCTCAAAAAACTGGCGATAATTTATAAATGTCTAATTAGCTCTTTAAAACTACTTAATTTTGTTAAAGGTTGTTTTCTAAAATAATCTGTCTATAATAAAAAAGATAATCTACAATAAAAAATAAGCTCTCGTAGAAAGCTTATTTTTTATTATTTTTTTCTAAAGCCCGGATTACCAAACTTTTAGTAATAGTTCACCGCCAAGTCGTTGTTTCTTGGCTTCGAAACCGTTCATAACACCTTTTGATGTTGAAAGTAGCACCATTCCACGACCACTTTTAATGCGTGGGATTTCTTCTACACCAACATACATTCGGCGACCTGGTTTACTCATTCGAGTAAGCTCGTTAAAGCGCGCAGCTTCACCATCTTTGGCGATTTTTACTACCAAAATATCACGTGGTTTTGCTGATTCAACCTTAACAGATTCAATATAATTAGCTTTTGTAAGCTCTTTCGCTACAACCTCTTTCAATTTGCTTGAAGGAACGCGAATTTCGTTCTTACCAACCAATGCCGCATTTCGAATGCGAGTTAGAAGGTCGGCGATTGGGTCAGTTGATTGTAATGACATAGTCTCTCCTTCCTTCTACCAACTACTTTTTGTTACACCTGGGATTTCACCCTTTGAGGCTTTAATTCGGAAAGTGATTCGGCTCATACCAAATCGTCGCATATAACCGCGTGGTCGACCATCAAAATTGTCGCGGTTCTTAAGTCGTGTAGGACTTGAATTGCGTGGAAGCTTTTGAAGACCTTCTTGGTCGCCAGCAGCTTTCAATTCGGCGCGTTTTGCAGCATATTTTTCAATCATTTTTTTGCGCTTCAAGTCTTTTGCAATCATTGATTTTTTAGCCATTACGCTTTTCCTTTCTTTTCAAATGGAATTCCGAATTTTTCAAGCAACGCTCGACTATGAGCTTCACCTTCATTTTTAATCACGAAAGTTACTTGCAGACCGTGAAGAATTTGAGTTTCTTCAAAAGTTAGTTCTGGAAAAACAGATTGTTCTAAAATTCCCAAATTGTAATTTCCGCCTTTATCGAAACCTTTTGCTCCAACGCCATGGAAGTCACGCACGCGAGGCAAAGCCACGTTTACGAGACGATCAAGAAATTCATACATTCGATCACCGCGCAAAGTTACGCTATGGCCAATTGGGGCGCCCATTCCACCACGAATTTTAAAGGTTGCAATTGATTTTTTAGGCAAACGCTCTACTGGAACTTGACCAGTGATTTTTGTAATTGTATTTTTTACAACTTCTTGAAAACGCTTGTCTTCCTTTTTCTTACCTGTTCCTACGCTAACAACGATTTTTTCAAGCTTTGGAACTTGGTGGATATTTGTTAGCTCTAGTTCGCTTTGGAGTTCTTTAGCAATTTTATCTTTGTAAAGAGTTTTCAAGCGAGGAACATAAACAGCAGTTTTAGCCATTATTTATCTCCTTTTTTGCTTGATTTAGCGCTTTTAGCTTCTATTTTTTTAACTTTATGAACTGGAGTTGGAACATGAATGTCTTTTACTCCACCGCGCGGATTGAATTGATTTGGTTTGATGTGGCGATGTTTTTTACCAACACCTTCAACCAAAACAGCATTTTTCTTTGGTAAAACTTTTACAACTTCACCAGTAACGCCTTTGTCTTTTCCGCTGATAATTACAACATTATCACCCTTAACGATTCCATTTAACGCCATATTAGAGCACCTCCGGAGCTAAGCTGATAATTTTGTTATATCCCAAATCGCGAAGTTCGCGTGGTACTGGACCAAATACGCGAGTCGCTTTTGGAGTTTTGTCGTCGGCGATAATTACGGCCGCATTATCATCGAAACAAATAGTTGAACCATCTTTTCGACGAATTTGGTCGCGAGTTCGCACAACAACAGCCTTTACAACTGATTTTTTCTTAATATTACCAGTTGGGTTAGCATCTTTAACGGTAGCAACAATGATATCTCCAACTCGTGCATATCGGCGTTTTGAACCACCTAGTACACGAATACAAAGGATATCTTTTGCACCACTGTTATCTGTTACTTTAAGTCGGCTTTCTTGCTGAATCATTATGCCTCCTCTTTCAATTCTACTGAACCTCGAGCTTTCTCAACGATTTCAACTAAAGCAAAACTCTTAGTTTTCGAAATTGGTCGAACTTCTTTAATGATAACTTTGTCGCCTTCACCAGCTTCATTGTTTTCATCATGAGCAGTATATTTTCGAGTTACAGTATATTGCTTGCCGTAAATTGGGTGTGTTTCACGGCTATGAACTGTTACGGTGATAGTTTTGTCGGCTTTAGCGCTCGAAACAACACCTGTCAATGTAGTCGCCATATTATATTTCACCTTTCTTTACGAATTTAACTTTTACTGGAAGTTTGTGGCCAGCAAGTCGCATAGCTTCGCGTGCAACTTCTTCTGAAACACCATTCATTTCGAACATAACTGTTCCAGCTTTAACCTTAGCCACAAAGAATTCTGGGTTTCCCTTACCGCTACCCATTTTTACATCTTGTGGTTTTCGAGTAACTGGTGTGTGTGGGAATATTCGAATCCAAACCTGACCTCCACGCTTAATATAACGAGTCATAGCTGTTCGGGCTGATTCGATTTGTCGCGAGTTGATTCGCTCGTTCTCAAGGCTAACCAATCCATAGTCACCGAAGGCAACAGTGTTTCCACGAGTTGCTCGGCCTGGATTTTTACCTTTTCGAACTTTTCGGTGAGCGGTTTTCTTTGGTAATAAAATAGCCATTACTTATCGTTCCTTTCACCTTTATTAATCCAAACTTTTACGCCGATAATACCAGCAGGAGTTTGCGAACGTGCTCCGTGATAGTTGATATCTGCACGAATTGTATGAAGAGGAACAGATCCTTCAGAGAATTTCTCACGGCGGCTCATTTCAGCTCCATTCAATCGTCCAGCAACCTCAATACGAACACCTTTTGCACCTGCTTGCATTGTATTTTGTAACGCCATTTTAACGGCTCGGCGGAAGTTGATTCGTCGTTCCAATTGTCTAGCAATATTTTCAGCAACCAATTTGGCTGAAAGCTCTGGTCGGCGAACTTCTTCAATATTGATTCGAACTGGTAAACTCACCATTTTTTCAAGTTGAGTTTTAAGTTCTTGAACACCAGAACCACCGCGACCAATTACAACACCAGCTTTTGCAGTATGAATTGAAACAGTGATAAGGTTTTCTGTTCGTTCAATTTCGATTCGGTCAATTGTTGGTCGACTTTCGAATCGTTTTTCGATAGTTTTTCGAATTTTGTCGTCTTCAATTAAGAATTTCGCAAAATCTTTTTTCTGGGCAAACCATCGTGAATCCCAGTTTTTATGAGCTTGCAAACGGAAGCTAATTGGATTAACTTTTTGACCCATTATTTGCTCTCTTTCTCTGCTTTCGCAGTAGTTTTCTTAACTTCAGCTTTTTTAGCTGGAGCTTTCTTCTCTTTAACAACGCCAGAAACTTCGACCAAAATATTTGAAGTTTTCTTCTGGAAAGGAAGCGCCATTCCTCGCATATGAGGTTTAAATCGCTTCAATCGTGATCCAGCAGTAACTGATAAAGTTGTAATTACTAGAGTTTTTGGATCAGCGTTATCATTATTTTTAGCATTAGCTGCAGCTGATTGGATAGCTTTTTTAACAGCCAAAGCACTTCGGCGTGGAGTGTGATCAAGAATTACTAAAGCATCAGCAACAGTTCGACCACGAACAAGACTTGCCACGATTGAAACTTTTCGTGGAGTCTGACCAATACCTTTAATGTAGGCACGAGTTGTTACATTAGCCATTATTTCTTATCCTTTCCGCCGTGTTTTCGGAATTTACGTGTTGGCGCAAATTCACCAAGTTTGTGTCCAACCATATTCTCTGAAATATATACAGGAATATGTAAACGACCATTGTGAACAGCGATAGTTCGACCAACCATTTCTGGTGTAATTGTGCTTGAGCGAGCCCAAGTTTTAATCACTTTTCGATCATCTGCTCCAAGAGCCGCTACTTTTTTAGCAAGCTTGAAGTCGATAAACGGACCTTTTTTCAATGAACGACTCATTTATTTTCTCCTCTTAGCTTCGTGACGACTCTTCACGATAAATTTATTAGTACTCTTACGTCGGCGAGTTTTGTAGCCGAGAGTTGGTTGACCCCAAGGTGTGCGTGGAGTTGAGCGACCGATTCCGTGTCGTCCGCCGTCACCACCACCATGTGGGTGATCTACAGCATTCATAACAACACCACGAACTGTTGGGCGAATACCTTTACGGCGATTTCGACCAGCAGAACCAAGTTTAACGTTTTGATGCTGAATATTTCCAACTGTTCCAAGAGTTGCTTCTGCTTCCAATCGGAATTTTCGAACTTCACCTGAAGGTAATTTTACCTGAGCGTAGTCACCTTCTTTCGCCATCAACTGAGCTTTAGCTCCGGCTGAACGAACCATTTGCGCACCTTTTCCTGGTGTGATTTCGATTGCGTAAATCAATGAACCAACAGGAATTTCTGAAAGTGGCATTCGGTTTGAAGCTTCAATTTCAATATCTTTTTTACCAGTTTGGAAAACTTTACCTTGGAACATTGATGTATCAGCCAATACATAGTAGAATTTACCATCTTGATCTTGAACTCGAGCGATTCGTGCACTTCGGTTTGGATCATATTCGATTTCTCGAACTGTTAAAGTCAAACCTGTTGGCAATTTGTGAGTTAAGATTCGGTAATGTCGCTTAACACCACCACCTCGGTGTCGAACTGTAATTCGACCAGAGTTGTTGCGTCCAGCATTTTGATTTTTCGCTTTAAGAAGACTTTTTAGCGGTTTTCGAGTTGTAATTTCGCTATAGTCTTCAGTCGTCATACCGCGTCGAGCAGGAGTCGTAGGATTGTATTTTTTAATAGCCATTACTTCTTCTCCTCAGCAGTTTTAGCTTCAGCGCTTTCAAAGATTGCAATCTTATCACCTTCTTTTACAGTCACGTAAGCTTTCTTAATATCTTTTTGAGTTGTTAAACCTGCAACATATCGTTTTGGATTTCGAGATTTGTTGATTCGTTTAGTTTTACCAGCTTGAACAACAGTTCGAACGCCAGTTACAGTTACTTCAAACTCTTTTTCAATTGCTTCTTTGATTTGATTCTTATTCAAAGTTAGCGGTACATTAAATACGTAAACATTTTTTGTTGTAGAAAGAGCATAAGCTTTCTCAGTTGCACGTGGAGTAATAGGTTTAATCGCCATTATTTTTCTCCTCCTAGCCAGCTTTCAATTGTTTCAATTGCTTTTGGTGCAATAACAATGTGATCTGCATTCAAAATGTCGAATACGTTTAGATACATTGGCGAAACAAGTAGAGCTTCACTGATATTATTGGTTGCACGAATAAGTTCATCTGTTTTTTCAGCAACAATAAGAACTCGTCGGTTAAGATTATTCTCTTTCAAGAATTTTGCAACTTCAGCAGTTTTACCAGTTGTTTTAATTTCTGCAACAAGAACTTTATCAGCTTTAACTGTCAAAGCTTGTCGAAGAGCAACTCGTTTTGAAGTTTTCGAAATCTTTTTAGTATAATTTTCGTTACCGCGTGGTCCAAAAACAATACCACCGCCTCGCCAGATTGGGTTTCGAATTGATCCAAATCGTGCGCGACCAGTTCCTTTTTGTCGCCATGGCTTTTTACCACCACCACGAACTTCACCGCGTTGTTTTGTTGTAGCACTTGCTAAGCGGTTGTTAGCAAGATAAGCGTCATAGGCAAGCTTTAATAGTTCATGATTTCGAACTTCAACTGCAAAAACGCTTTTTGGAAGAGTTGTTTTTTCAGCCATTATGCTTTACCTCCAATGCTGATAAGACCCTTCTTTGGTCCTGGTACAGCACCTTTTAGCCCAATTAAGTTATTTTCTGCATCGATGTAAGCAACTGTTAGATTTTTAACAGTAACTTTGTCGTGACCCATTCGTCCAGGCATTCTTTTACCTTTGAAGACTTTTTGTGGATACATTGAGCCGATTGACCCAACACGACGCACATTTCCGTTTCCACCGTGCGAACTCTTGCTTGTGTTAAAGTTGTGTCGCTTAACCGTTCCAGCAAAACCTTTACCTTTGCTTGTTCCAGTTACATCAACAATGTCACCAAGCTCAAAAGCTTCAACATTAATTTTAGCGCCAACTTTTATATCCGCAGGAATTTCGTCAACGCGGAACTCACGAAGATGCTTCGGAGTTACCTCTGCTGGTTTTACATGTCCAGCCACGGCCTTGCTCAGGTTCTTACCCTCACCAAATGCCACTTGAACTGCGTTGTAGCCGTCTGTTTCAACGGTTTTAACCTGAGTCACAGTTACAGGGCCGGCTTGAACAAGCGTAATTGGTGTAACAACGCCGTCTTCACCGATGATTTGGGTCATACCAATTTTGGTACCGAGAAGTGTTTTCATTTCACTTATGCTCCCAATTAATTTAATATTAGTTAAACTTTCCACGATTAAAGCTTGGCGTTCACGTGGTTTCGAAAGCGGGTTTTCCCTGTTACGACCCTCGCATGGCCAAGTTTTATATTTACGTAAATAAAGTTCACCAATTATTCTAGCACAAATATCTTTAAAAATCAAGAGTTTTAATCAAAAAACTATCTCGAAAATCGCATTAAAACCGAAAATGTAGTTTTGAATTTTTTAGTTTTCGGAATTCTCTCATTTTTAGCTAAAATTACACTATGTGTTTCTTCCGCCAGCTTTTTTGCAATTGCAAGCCCCAAACCATAACCTTCCGTGTGATTATTACAACTTCGAACTTTATCACATCTATAAAATCGATCAAAAAACTTATTTAATTCATCTTGCGGAATTTCATTCGAAAAATTCGAGACAGATAAAACAGCTTGTCGATTTTGCCTAAAAATCTTCACTTCAATCGGCTCTTTCGAAACATTATATTTCAGCGCATTGTCAATCAGAATCATAGCGATTTCATCAATTGCTGTTTCGTTATTTTGAACAATAAATTCCTTGCCATCTTCGAACTTAATTTTCTTTTCCGCATCTGGAAATTTTGAAATTCTAGCTTTGATAGTTTCGTTCAAATTCACAGCTGAAAGTGGAATTTCTTCGTTAATTTTCGAAAGACTAAGCAGCATTTTTACCATCGCGGTTAAGCTTTTTGCTTCTTCTAAGTTGCTCTCCAGAACTTCACGAAGTTCATCATTTGAAGCTGTTTTATCTTTTAGGATTATTTCAGTTTCAAGCTGGATTGCCGCAAGTGGTGTTCGAATTTCGTGGCTCGCATTCGAAACAAATTCAGACTGTAATTTATGAGCTTTTTCAAGAGGCTCTAAAGCACGGCGCGCCAACCAAAAACTACCAATACCACCAGCTAATAAAATCAAAAAATCTAAAATTAGAATTGATTCAGTAATCTGTTCGCTGGCTCGTTTATTCCTTGCCGTGATGATTCTTTCGCGGAGTTCATCTGTTCCGTAGCTATTTTTGTCTTTCGAAAAACTTGTTTCAATGAGCGGAGTGGAAATTTCCATAGTATTCGTGTTGATTGAATAAAAAATTACAATATTAAAAATTCCAACAATCGCTAGCAAAATTAAGAAATATAGCATCGAAAGGCTAAAATAAGCACTCTTAAAAATATCGCCACCGAATTTAAATAATTTTCGCTCTTTATTATTCATCAATTTTATATCCTATTCCTCGCACGGTTTTAATTAGTTTCTTCCCAAAAGGCTTATCAACTTTTTCACGCAAATAACTGATATAAACTTCAATATTATTTGGTAAAATATCTGCATCATAATCCCAAACATGGGCAATAATTTGCTCTTTCGAAACTGGCCGGCCAGCATTTCGCACCAAATATTCGAGAAGTGAAAATTCTTTATTTGTAAGTTCGATTTTTTTATTATTTCGAAAAACTTCGTGTGCATTTAAATCTAATGATAGATCTGCGATTTTTAGAATAGTTTCAGCTTGGGTTTGTGGCCTTCGAAGCAACGCTCGAACGCGTGCTAAAAGCTCATCTAAAGCGAAAGGTTTCGTTAAATAATCATCTGCACCACTGTCTAAACCCTCGGTTTTATCTTGAATTTCACCCAATGCTGTTAAAAGTAAAATTGGCACTCTTTTACCTTCTTCGCGGAGCTTTTTAGTTAAGCTCAAACCATCATAATCACCTGGAATCATTCGATCAAGAATCAATAAATCATAATCAATCATCCCTGCCATCGCGTAAGCATCAGTCCCATCGTGCGAAATATCCACTGCATATTTTTCGTTTTTCAAAGCTCGCCCAAGCGCCCGCACAATTTTTCGTTCATCTTCAACAATCAAAATTCTCATATATAATTATTTTATCACGCTTTACTTAAAAAATCCTGAAAATTCATTTTTTCGAAAAAAAAGAAAAGCCCCAAAATGAGGCTAAGCAAGAAAATAAGTTATCTTGCAGTAAATTTACGGTGAAATCTTCTTTTGCTAGACTTTATATACTTTTTAAGTTTAAACTCGAAACGTCTAATCATAATTATATACTCAGTAAATGAGCAACTACCATCTGAAAAAACATCGCATCCATGTATGTGGATAATTCCAAGTTCAGGAAACAAACCTCTTATTGTCAGGAAAAGTAAATATCCTTCTAGCGGATAATATCTCATCTCATACTTTTTACCCTTAAAGCGTATATAATATTTTTCATCGTAGATTCCGACGCTCGAAATTTCTTCATTGAAAGATTCTGTAAATATTTTCTTCAAGACTTCTTTGCTGATTTGCATAAGGTTCTATCCCCCCAAAAAAATTTTGACTTTGAAAGTCTTTTAAATTATATAACTTTTCACAATAAAAGTCAAGAGCCGCTCTTCTCGAACAGCTCTTGTTATTTTTTAAGCTAATTTAAGCAATTTTCTTTTTCGAAAAAATACTTTTGAGATTTACTTTTGAACCATAAGAAATTGTCCCAAAGCGGAAGATTCGCACAGCTAGCCAAACGGCAAAAATCGCAAAAATTACAAGAAGCGAAATTCCAATAAGGGCTTCTGCTAAGCTTAAAGTGCCCAGCATATTTCGAAGAAGCAAAGAAATTGGTGAAGTTAGCGGGAAATAGCTTAAGAAGATAGTTAAAGTACTTGGCTCGCTCGAAAGAAATGAAGGAAGCACAAAAAGTGGCATCATTAGCGGCATAATAATTGCTGCAAAATAATTTGAAGCCTCTTGCGCGGTTGGCATTGCTGAACCGAGTGCAACAATAAATCCTGTTGTCATCATAAATCCAGCAATTAAAATTACGGCAGAAATTGCGATCGTGCCAAAATCCCATTTAATAGCCGAGATAATTGGCATCAAATCTGGTAAATTTAAATCTTTCGCAAGCGTTCCAATGCTTGAAATTATCACAAGCCCAATAACGATTGGCAGAATTATTGTTAAAATTTGAACGAGCCCCAAAACCATGATTGAAATAATTTTTCCCAAAATTAAAGTTTTAGCTGAAATACTGGTTAAAATCATCTCTGTAACACGGTTTTCTTTTTCTTCAGTTGTGCTTGTAAGCATTCGGTTTGAAAGAAAAACGGTAATAAAGTAGAATATCGCTAAGAAAATTCCCGGCACAATCATTTCTGGGAATTGGTTATACTTTTCACCATTTTTGAAAAATGTTTGCTCAGTTTTATAAGTTTCATTAATCAACGCTAACTGATTTTTATTCGTAGCTTGAACGCCAGAATTCTTCAAAATAGTTTTTAAAACTGCTGAATATTTGCCGTTTTCATTGATGTTAGTATTTTTTCCATAAATTTCAACCTTTTCAACGGTTAAATCTTTTGGTATAAAATAAAATGCACTAAGTTTTCCATTTTTTACGGATTCGATCGCCTTTTGCTTATCGTTCGAAAAACCACCTTTTAATTGTAAAACAAGCTCTTTAGAAATTAAGCCACTTTCATCTTGAACCTGGAAAGAAAAACTCTCTTTTGCTAATTTTTCTTGATTCTCCTTTGCTTGTGAGCCTGAAATTGCGCCAAACATAAACATTACGCCATAAATTACAGGAATTGCAAAAATCGCAATCCAAAAAGTTGGCTTTTTTAGCGCACGGAAGATTTCGAACCTTAAAACTGTTCCTATATTATACATTTTTTACCTCATTTTCCACTTCATTTTCTTCGCCATAAATATTCAAGAAAATCTCATTTAAAGTTGATTTTTGAACCTTAAAGTTTATAATTTGCAGATTTTTTGAAACTAATTCTTTCAGAATTTCTTGCGAATCGGCTTTTAATGAGAGTTCTGCATAGTTTGCTTCTTTTTTTATAACCTCAAACTTATCACTCTTTGGCAGCTCGCCCACAAATTCAAGAACAATTCGTTGTTCACCAAATTTATTTCGAATTTCATCAACCGTTCCATAAGCTTCCATTTTACCGTTTTTTAAAAGCAATGCGCGGTTGCAAATTTTCTCAACTTCTTCCATTTGGTGAGTTACCATCATAATTGTAGCACCGCGAGCATTTTCTTCTTCAATGATATCCATAAGAAGTTGGCGATTAACAGGATCGAAACCCTTTGTTGGCTCATCCAAAATAAGTATTTCGGGTTTGCCCATAATGGTAATTCCTAACTGGATTTTTTGCTGCTGGCCGCCCGAAAGTTTATCGATATTTAAGTTTGCCTTATCTTCCAAGCCAACACGCTTCAAATATTTTTTCGAGAACTCTTGAGCTTCTTTTTTCGAAAGACCTTTAAGTCGCCCAAAATATTGCATCACATCAATAACTTTTTCTTTTTTATAAAGACCGCGCTCCTCTGGTAAATACCCAATTGCGCCAACTCTTTCAGGAGAAAATTCTTCACCATTAATTAAAAGTTCACCCGAATCTGCCTGATAAATTCCTAGCAAAGCTCGAATTGTTGTTGTTTTTCCGCTTCCGTTTGATCCTAAAAAACCAAAAATTTCGCCCTTCTTAACATTAAAACTTAGTCCGCGAATAATTTCTTTATTACCAAACGACAGCTTAAAGTTCTTTATTGAAATTATATCTTTATCTGTCATATATATAGTTTAGCACAAAAATCAAAAAAAAAAAAACAGTTTTAAGTATTTTTATCTAAAACTAAAACAGCTCGTTTTGAGCTGTTTTAAATACTCCAAGAAGAATTATTTTTCTTCTTTTGCAGATTTCTTCAAAGGTGTTGCAACTTTTTCGAATTTTCCGCCAGCTTTTTCAATAGCTTCAATGGCAGATTTCGAAGCAGCTTGAACTTTTAAAGTAACTTTTTCGTTCAATTCACCTCGTGAGATAACCTTAACTTTATGGAAAGGTGTCGAAATGTAACCTTCTTCAAAAAGTCGGAAGTTATCAACTTCACCAGCCAAATCGTTCAAGTGGTCAAGATATACAACTTGAGCTGGTTTTCGCAAAGACTTGAATCCGCGAGCTTTTGGAGTTGCCTGAACAAGTGGATTTTGACCACCTTGGAAAGTTGCACGAAGTTTCTTTCCTGTTCGAGCTCCCTGACCTTTAGTACCACGGCCAGCAGTTTTACCACGACCAGCTGAGATACCGCGACCAACACGAATTTTATCTTTATTTGCAGAAACTTGGAGTTCATTGTATTTCATTACTTAGTCTCCTTTTTAGCTTTTGGTGCATTTAACCATTGTTCTTTAGAAACAAGGCTCTTCAAAGCATCTATAGTTGCGTAAGCAATATTAACTTTATTTGTTGAACCAAGTGATTTCGAAAGCATGTTTCGAATTCCCGTTACACCAATAATTTGTCGGACAACACCACCAGCGATAATACCAGTACCAGGAGCTGCAGGTTTCAAAAGAACGTGAGCACCAGTTACTTTTTTCTCAGCTTCGTGTGGAATTGTGTCGCCTTCAAGCGCGATTTCAATCATGTTTTTCTTTGCAACATTTGTTGCTTTAGCGATAGCCGCAGTCACATCTTGACCTTTAGCTACACCAACACCAACTTTGTTTTTGCGGTCGCCCACAACAACAAGGGCTTTAAAGCGGAAGCGTCGTCCACCTTTAACAACACGAGAAACACGATCAATGTTAATTACTAATTCTTCGAATTGTTTTTCTTCGCGTTCTTGACGTCGATTATTATTTCGGCGGTCATTTTTTCGACCATTTCGACCGTTGTTTCGGTCGTTATTTCGGCGTGGAGCCTGAGTTTTTTGAGCTTCAGCCATATTTAGAACTCCAATCCTTCCTTACGAGCAGCATCTGCCAATGCATGCAAGCGACCTGCATATTGGCGACCATTTCGGTCGAATACTACTGTATTAATTTTAGCTTTTTTAGCTTTTTTAGCGATTTCTGCACCAATTTTAGCAGCAAGTTCAGTTTTTGTTCCTTTAGCTTTTGAACCAACAGTTGTTGCTGAAACAAGAGTTTTTTGCGCAACATCGTCAATAATTTGAGCTGAAACATGCAAATTACTAATAGTTACAGTTAATCGTGGGCGTTCAGCAGTTCCAGAAATTTTTGCTCGAACGCGACCTTTTCGCAAAGCTAAGTTTTGCTTCTTAAGTGCTAATGCTTTAGACATTACTTACCTGCCTTTCCTGCTTTTCGCAAGATAACTTCATCAACATATTTGATACCTTTACCTTTATATGGTTCAGGTTTCTTCAATGCGCGGATTTCTGCCGCAGCTTGGCCAACAGCTTGCTTGTCGATTCCTGCAACTGTAATAACCATTTTATCGTTAGAAAGAGTGATTCCTTCTTTTGCTTTATAGATTACAGGGTGTGAGAAACCGAGTTGCATTTCAAGCTCTTGCGGATTGTTAGTTTGAACACGGAAACCAACTCCGTTAACTTCTAATTTCTTTTCGAAGCCTTTTGTGACGCCAACTACAGCGTTATTCAAAAGAGCTCGTTGCAAGCCGTGTTGTGCTCGCGCTACTCGTTCGTCATTTTTTCGAACAACCTTCAAAGTTGTGCCGTCAAGTTCGACAGTTACATCTGACAAATGAGGCACAGTTAGTTCGCCTTTAGCGCCTTTAACTAAAATCTCGTTCTCGTCAATCGTGATTGTCACACCAGCCGGAACCTCAATAGGTAGTTTTCCGATTCGACTCATTGAACTTTTCCTTTCATTTAAAGAGTGTTTGTTTGCTTCGTGCTGGTCATTTCTTTTGAAATGAGGCGCAAAATCTCCCAAATTTCACTCGCATTTAATATTAACCTTGTAATTTTATCATAATTATTCTTATTTTTCAAGCTTTTTCAGCCTTTTTGTTTAAAATATATTTTTCATAAATTTTATATTGGTTTAAATAATAAAATAATAGTTACACTTTAAGCTTTAAGATTCGTATAAAAGTTTTAAAAATTGATTCTTTCGAACGGTCTTCTTTCTCAATTTCGTTAATCATTTCAAGCTCATCAGAAATTATTCCATCAATTGGCTCCTGTAGATATTTTGAAATTTCACTTCTTGCATTTAGCGTCCAAACAAAAATTTTTCGGTGTTTTTCATGAGCTTTTAAAGCCAAATGCCGCCGATAGGAGAAATCTTCAATTACATAAAAATCAATTTTAGAATCATCAAAATCCCCGAACTGCAAAGGAATTACAAAACCAGTTTCAATTTCTGGTGCGATTTTTTCAATTTTTCGCATTAAATTCAAATCAAGCGACATCGTTTTAAATTTTTGCTCCACGCCAAGTTTTCGAAATTTATTCACGAATATTTCAGCAAAATTTTCTGGCTCATCACCACTAGGTTTTAATTCAACCAAAAGCTTAATTTTCAATTTCTCTGCCTTTTTCACATATTCATCAAAAGTTGGAATTTTACTTTCAAAACCATTTTCAGAAATAGTTAATTTTCTAATTTCATTCAAATCCAAATCTCGAACGCGCGCGTCTCGACCTGTTAATCGACGCAAATTATAGTCATGAACAACTACAAAATGATTATCTCGCGTTAACTGAATGTCCATTTCGGCATAATCTGCACCTTTTTTCTTGGCAGATTCAAGCGCCTCAAGAGAATTTTCAACCCCGCCATAAACATCACCGCGGTGCGCAATTTTAAAAATTTTTGTATCAATCTTGCTGTAATAAATCTGAATTCCGTTAATAGCTGTTGAGCTAACCAAAAATAAAATCATCAAAAGCATAAGAACACTTGAGCGCTTTCTTTTTTCTTTTTTAGTTTCAATAGTTTTCGATTTTTGAGGCTCAATATTATCTAGTAAAATAATTACAATTGAAATTTTCGTAAAAACCGAAAAAGCAAAAAACACCACATCAAACATTGTTTGAAGAATTGTCTTCGAAAGTAAAAATCCCAGAAAAGGTTTAAGAATTCCCAAAATTCCAGCAGTGATAAGCATAAGCAGCAATCCTGAAAACATAAAGATAATTTCGAAAATACCAATTGGAATTAAAATTTGCGGCATCTTCTTTTTAGTAGCCTTCCAGCTTTCTTTAATACTTTTCGAAAGCGGCTCATCTTTTAAAATTGTGCGCGGTAAAGTAAAAATTAAGCGATAATTTATATAAAAAATCGCGAAAATTAAAATAAAATACAGCAAAGTTCCTGTTAGTGTTTTAGAAATTTCACCCGTAATAAATGCAGGAATTCGAAGTCGTTCAGTAATTGTGCTAGAAAGCCCAAGATTTTCAAGAGGCACCATCGAAATAAAATAAATTATAAAAAAGAAGACTTGAAAACCTATTAAACCTTTTAATTTCATGAAAGATTTTACTAAAGTGGTTTTTATCGAAAAAACTAAGCCTTCTCTTCTGGAATTGATAAAATTAATTAAAATAAAAAATTCTGCAAAGGTTAAAAATGCAACTAATAAAATATAAATTGCGCACAAAAATAAGCTTAATGGATTTGAAAAAATCAAATAAAAGTTATCTTTGGTTACATTTTCTTGGTTCGAAAACAATAAAATTAGTTTAAAAACCCAAAAAAGTAAATTTACCCCAATCACCGACATCGCAAAATGCAAAACTGAAGCACCAATCAAAAGTCCATATTTATTTTTATAGAAAAAATCCCAAGGTTGTTTGAAGTTTTTTAGTAGTATCATAATATTTATTTACAAATTTTACCATATTTTATGATAAAAATAAAGCTTATTCTTGCCTCTCGCTCCTAAAAATGTTACAATATTATTCTATTTAGTCCATATTGGAGGTACTTTTATGTTTAAGTTATTTAAGACTAATAATATCGAAGTTCTATATGATTCTAAGAGTGACGAGCTCAAAAATAAAATCGTAGAACAAATCATGAATTTGCAAATTCTCACGCGCGGGTTATATTCGTCAGAAGAATTTGATAGTAAGAAAGAGTGGTTTTTCATTCGAAAGAATGGTGAAGTGACCACAGCGGTTGGGCTTGAATTTTTTAAAGAAATTAAAGTTGATAAAAAATCTATAAATGTTTACGCAATATCTGATTTTGTGAATGCTGCCACTACTGCACCTAAAGCTAACAGCAATGAATTAACTGAGTTATTTTCAGAAGTTGTTGAACACGCTAAAAATGATTCGCAAATTGATTATTTAGTTTGTGCGATTCCACAAAAATTAAATGCTAGACCACTTGCAAGGAATGGCTTCAATGCCAAACTTTTCAAAAAGGGTTGTTTTTACTCTTCGGGTCTTATAAATGAATTATCTAACCATATCATTCTTAATTCAGAAGAAAAACTTTCTAAAAGTGAAATCCTTGCCAAAATTCGCTCAGAGGAGCAATCTCGCAGGACACTCTTCGAAAAAACGCCAAAATCTTTAGCTAGAGAACTTCGAATTATTCGTGAAAATAGAAAATTTATTGAGAAACATAAAGACCCGCATGCATACTATGGTTTAATCGTCGGTCTTAATGTCAAAAAATAATTTTAATCTCCCTCATTTTGAGGGTTTTTTCTTGTTTAAAAAACTGATATAATATAAAACATGAGACACATTCAAACAATTATTTTTCGAAACTTTATTTCCCCAATTTCAATTGCAATTTTTATTCTTGCGGGTGGGCTTTTGCTTGTTGGCGAGGTTCGTGATGCATGGTTTATTTCTTTTGTAATTCTAGTAAATTCCTTTATTGGAACAATTCAGGAGGTTCGTGCATATTTAACCCTTCGAAAAATTGAATTAATGAGTGCGCCCAGAGCAATGGTTTTTCGTGATGGAAAGTTTGAAGAAATTTTATTCACCGAGCTTCAAAATGGCGACAAGATTTTTCTAAAAACTGGTGACGAGATTCCCGCAGATGCAAAAATCACAAAATCGAATTCTTTCGAAGTTAATGAATCAATCCTAACAGGAGAAAGCGATGCCATTTCGAAAAATGTTGGCGATAAAATTCTTTCGAGTTCAATCGTAGTTTCGGGTGAAGCTGAAGCTGAAGTTTTAGCTGTTGGTGAAAATACCGAAGCCGGTCAAATGGCGGCAAAACTCAAAAACTACAAACCAAAACTTACACCAATTCAACAAAAAATTTCGAAGTTAATTTCAAGATTAAGCTGGTTTGCACTCGCTCTAGCTATAGTAATTTGCCTGGTTTATTTCTTTATTTTTAAAGAAGACCCGACTACGATTTTAAAAACTATAACTTCCGCCGCAGTCGTTGTTGTTCCGGAAGGTCTGTTACTTGCGAGCTCGCTATTCTTCGCTTACGGTTCATTAAAGTTACTCCAAGCTAAAGTTCTGCCACAAAAAATTTCTGCAATCGAAGATATCGCTCTATTAGAAGTTCTTGCAACAGATAAAACCGGAACATTAACCTCCCCCGAAATTGAGTTTAATTCTTGCGAAGTTGTTAATAAAGACTTTTCGAAAGAAGAAATTTCACAAATTCTAAATACTTTAAACTCGGAATCTGCTGAAAAAAATGCCACAGCTCAAGCTATTTTAAATGAATTTAAAGATGGTAAAAATCTTAAAATTACAGATTACATGGCTTTTTCAAGTTCACGAAAGCTGTCTGGAATGACTTTTCTTAACAATAGCAAAGAAGAATCTGTAGTTTTTGGTGCTCCTGAATTTATTCTAAAAAATCTTTCAAAAGACAGTAAATCTGAAAGTATTTCGAAAAAAATCGATAATTTAGCATCTCAGGGCTTGCGAGTTTTACTTCTAGCAAAATTTAAAAAATCTGGTAAAATTTCAAAACTTCTCGAAAACGAAAAGCTTGAACCAATCGCAATAATTACACTTAAAAATACTCTGAGACCAAATGTTCAAGAAACTGTTAGCTTTTTACAAAATCGTGGCGTTTCAATTCGTGTAATTTCCGGAGATAATCCACGAACTGTGAGTTTTATTGCCCTTGAAGCCGGAATTAAAAATGCTGAAAAATACATAACTGGCGCAGAACTTGCTAATATTTCGAAAAAAGACTTCGAAAAGGCTGTTCTTGAAAATACAATTTTCGCACGAGTCTTACCTGAACAAAAAGAGAAAATTATTGGTGTTTTTCAGAAAAACAAACTATATACAGGAATGATTGGTGATGGTGTAAATGATGCTCTTGCGATTAAAAAATCAGATTTGGGTATTTCTATGTTTGATGGCGCTCCTGCAACTCGCCGTGTGGCGGATTTAGTTTTAATGGATAATTCTTTCACTTCTCTACCGAGTGGCGTGAAGGTTGGGAATAGAATTATGCTTTCGATTGAGATGATTGCGATTTTGTTCTTCCATAAAATTATTCTTGGTGTAACAATTCTTTTCGCAACAATGCTTGCCGGCGTCAATTACCCATTCCTACCACGTCATATTACTTATATGAACTTTATTTTAGTGACAATGCCAACAGTTTTGACTACGCTTTTTCCACCAATACCTAAAGCTAAAATTAACCCTAAGAACTTCTGGCGGGACACACTTTATTCAATTGCACCAGTGGCAATTTTAAGTGGTTTAGCAATTTCATTTATTTATATTAGTTTATATTTTAAAGTTGATGGCAGTCTCGCAAGTAAGCACATAATGCATGGAATTTTGGCGACCGTTGTAATTGTAACTGCTTGGTTCGGTGTTTTTGCAACAATTTTGAGCGAAATATTCCTTGGCTCAAAGCCCTCAAAAAACAACAAAATTCGTAGAACAATATATATCATTGGAACTTTAATTTTCACTGGTGTAATTTTTAGTGCTCCGATCTTACGTGAATTTTTCGAATTTAACTTGCCAAACATTAGTCAATTCTGGTTTATCTGCTCAGTGATTATTCTTGTTTCAGTTATCCAGTTATTTATTGCTTCAAGCAGATCTAAAAATAAATAGTCTCTTGGGAGGCTATTTTTATTATTTCGAAAAGCCAGCTATCACTAGTTCTTAGATTTTAAACAACTCTCTTTAGGAAGTAAAAATAAAATCAGGTCATTAAGCCTGATTTTACATTGCAATTTTTTTGGTTGAAATTGATTCATTAGAAATTCGGTTTTGTTTTATAGCCCTTCTATTATCTTTTAACAACTCCAATCTATCTTTAATTTCTTTTGCTTTTTCTATATTTTCAACTTTAAGATAGAGCGCACCAAGAGTTCGTAAAGTTTGAGGTCTTTCGTCAAGTTCTATAGCCTTTTCTAGTGCTGAAATTGCCAATTTATCTTTACCCATTTTTTCGAGAGCTCGGGCGTAAGCAATATACCGAGTCGGCACAGAATCTTCAATCTCTAGAGCCTGTTCGAATGCTAAGGCGGCTTTTTGATAATTCTCGGTTTCAAGATAAATTAAGCCAACGTTATGAAGACTCGATGCGCTACTTTCTAAGCTTTGAGCAATTTCGAAACATTCAATAGCATCATCAAACTTTTTTTGGCCCGCATATATTATCCCTAAACGGTTATACGCCGTAGCATTTCGTTCATCAAATCGCAAAATCGTTAATAAAACTTTCTCTGCTCGCAAATATTTTTTATCAATAATTGCCTCTTGCGCTACACGCCACAGCTTATCAATTTTATTTGCAAAATTATCCGGTAGGGCGTTTTTTGTTAATTTTTCAGGATTTTTTAGAAAAACATAAGCACTAAGAACAATAATTAAAATCAAAACTAACATACCAATATATTATAACATAGAAATTATTATTTTGGCAAATTTTAGCCAAGAATTAGGTCAAGCAGAGCCAACTTGATATTTCCATTTTTAGAGATCCTGTCATAAGCTCTAAGTATTTTCTTTGCCGTTATTGCTCCTTTTTTTGGATTTTGAGCAAAAGTTTGGTCAACCATTTTAAGTAAAATTTCTAAAAACTTTAGAATATCATTTCTTTCCGGTTTTAAATCTTTCACGATTAATATTTTTTCAAATTTCGAACCCAAAAACCAACTTTTTGCAAATTCAGCAATCTCCATCTGTTCATTGAAATATTTTTTACTATTCGAAAGTTTATCAATTTCACCAGGCAAACCGTTCGCTATAAATAGAATTTTTCTCTTATCATCTTCACTCAATTTTGATTTTTGCAACATCTTAATCGAATCAATTTCCGATATTGGCGGAATTCGTAAAATCTGCGCTCGTGAAAGTATAGTCTTTTCGAAGGCATTCTTATTTTCAGTTAAAAGCACAAAAGAAGTATTAGTATTTGGTTCTTCAAAAAGCTTCAAGAATTTATTTTGCGCAGGTTCATTCATCTTTTCAGCATTCATCAATACAAAACAACGTTTTTTTACACTTTTAACATTTGCTTTTTGCTGCAAAAATTCAATATCTTCAACATTGATAATTTCAGTTTTTTGTGCACCATGAATAGTTGGCCTGAATTCAATTATTTGAATATCTTTCAAAAATTTTAACTTTTTTAGAGCAAATTCAAAACCGAACCCACGAGGGATTTCCACAATCGTTGCGTGCGAATTTAAAATTGTATTTTCAAAGAAATCTTTCATTTTTATAACTCAAAATTTTCAGGAGTTTCTGCTTCGAAAATCATTCTTTGCGATTCTTTTTCACCCTTTTTTGGTGGAATTGTAATCTCTAAACTTTGCGCATGTAAAAACATCCTATCTTCACTTTCAGATTTCGAAATATTTTTATCATAAATTCTATCGCCTAAAATTGGATGGTTTAGATAGCTTAAATGAACACGCAATTGATGCGTTCGACCAGTTTTTGGCATAAGTTTTACTAACGAAAAATTTTCATTCTCCTTAAGAACTTCATATTTAGTTTGGGCCGGCTTTCCTTTTGCACGAATCATGAAAGTGCTCGGAGTTGAGCCATTTCTCGCGATAGGTAAATCAATTAAGGCTTTTTTTGGATTCAAAACACCTTTAACAATCGCCATATAGGTTTTTTTCGCAGTCCGTTCTGAAAATTGTTTTTGCAGCTTTTTAGCAGTTTCATCATTTTTTGCGCCAATTATTACGCCAGAAGTTTCGCGGTCAAGCCTATGAACGATCCCAACACGATTCGTCCCTTTACCAAATTTTGCGCCACGACTTTCAAAAAAATCTGCAACAGTAAATTCATCATTTAAAGCACCTTTGCTATGCGTTAAAATTCCACGAGGCTTATTTATCACAATAACATTTTCATCCTCAAAAAGTATTGGAAAGTTGATTTTTTCAGCAGTTTTTTCTGGAATTTCGAACTCAATTTTATCTCCTTTTTCAATTGCATCTTTTGGTTTTTTAGAGATTTTTCCATTCACTTTTACAAAGCCATTTTTAATATATTTTTGAATCGTTGCTCGCGAAAATTCTGGGTAATCTTCAGCCAAATAAACATCAAGCCTTGTTTTTGAGGCAATATTTCGGAAGAGATAAATATCTTTACCTTCAAACGGTAGAGCAAAACTCATCATTAAATCGAGTGGATTCTTAATTAATTCACCTTCAATATCACCAAAATGCTTTCGAAGAAGATCTTGGATGTAAAATTCATCATCTTCAGCCATTCCATCAACAACGATAAAAAACTTATGTTTGTTAAATTTAAAAGTAAAAATTTCTGAAAATTCATCAGCGGTGATCTTTTTCAGTTCCTCAATATTTCGCGGAACATTTTCTTCACCAGCAACTTGAAACTTTCGCAAAATTTTTAAAATATCACCAGAATTAAACTTTGCCATTTTCACCTCCAAAGTAATCAATCTTCATTGCTTGTTTAACTTCTTTAAGGGTTTGTGCTGCGATTTTTTCAGCTTTCAAGCTTCCTTTTTTAAGGATTTCATAAATCATCTCAGGATTTTTTTCTAATTCAGCTCGTTTTTCACGAATAGGCTTCAAAACTTTATCCATCTCTTCGATCAAGTATTTTTTAACCGCAACATCACCCAAGCCACCTTTTTGGTAGTGAGCTTTCATTTCAGCAACCTTCTCTTTATCTTCAGCAAAAACATCAAGATACGCAAAAACTACGTTTCCTTCGATCTTTCCAGGATCTTCAACCCGAATATGTTCAGGGTCGGTATACATTTTCATCACCTTTGCACGCATTTCTTCAAAAGAATCCGCCAGATAGATACCGTTATTCAAGCTTTTGCTCATTTTAGCATCCATCCCGTTAATCCCTGGCAAGCGTCGTTCAATGCCTTCTTTCGAAAGAATAACCTCTGGCTCAACGAGCGTATCTGTTTGATATGTTTGATTGAATGATCGAGAAATTTCACGAGTTAGCTCAATCATTGGCATCTGGTCTTCACCAACTGGCACATGAGTTGCTTTAAAAGCTGTGATATCTGCCGCCTGTGAAATTGGGTAAAACACAAAACCGCTCGGCACGCTTCCACCGAAGTTTTTTTGCTTAATTTCAGTTTTAACGGTTGGGTTCCGCTCAAGGCGAGAAATCGAAACTAGGTTCGCATAATACATTGCAAGTTCTGGCAGTTGTGGAATTTGACTTTGTACAAAAATTGTAGTTTTCGAAGGGTCGATTCCTGCTGCTAAATAATCTAAAGCAACTTGCAAAACATTATTTCGAACTTTTTCAGGATTTTTTGCATTATCAGTTAGAGCTTGCGTGTCGGCAATCATAATAAAAGTTTCATATTCGCCCGAATTCTGTAATTCCACGCGTTTTTTTAATGAGCCAACATAATGGCCAATATGCAATTTTCCAGTTGGTCGGTCGCCCGTTAAAATAACTTTTTTATTCATATTTCTCCTTTAAAATCTTATCAATACCTTTCGAAACCTGCTCAATCATCGATTTTGTTGGATCGTGAGCGCTCAAAACTCTTGAAGTTGTAATATTTTTATTAATCCTACCGAGTTTTCGAATATTTCGCCCAATCACAACGGGGTCAAAAACTCCATAAATAATTTTAGTTGGCGTTTTAGTTTTTGAAAGTACCGCAAAAGTATCTTGTTCAATTATTGCTTCTTTTAAAGATCTTCGAATCGGCCTAAACTGCTCTTGAGATTCAAATTTATCAACATCGACCGCACCAGTATCAATAACTGCATTCACGAATTTAATTGATTTTTCGGGCTTCTTAACAATTTTTTCATAACCTTTTTTTAAAATAGATTCTTGGATTGTGTCGCGTGCTTCTTCTGGTGAATAAATTGGCGGTGAAAGTAGAAAAATTCCATCTACTACATTCGAATATTTTTTTGAAAATTCTGCCGCTACCAAAGACCCCATTGAATGACCAACTAAGAAAAGTGGTTTTTTATACTTTTTCATCAAAAAAGCCATTCTTCGAACCGCCCTTGCCTGAACTGAAAGTTGTTGAGCGCCCGCCCATTTTGGTTTTGGCGATTTTCCGTGACCAATTAGATCAACCGCATAAATATCAAGTTCGCCCTCAATTTCACTTTCGGCTTTTTGCCACATTCCAGCATCACTCGCAATTCCATGAATAAAAATCACCACAGCTTTTGGGTTTTGAGACTTTCGCATTTTTGTAATATTTAATTTATATGGAATACGTAAAGTTTTATGCAAAAATGAATCTAACATTAAAAATAGTATAACATAAAATCCATATAAAATAAAGCTAAGCTATTTTAATAAATGCTAAATTTAGCCCTACATATATAAATATTAAGCAATTTAAAAGCCCCCTCGAATGAGGGGGGCTATTTAATTTAGTTGATAGACTGCGAGTTTGCTTATTGCTTCTTGCGAAGAAGCGTGAACCATGCTAAACCAGCTGCTAGAAAACCTGCTAAGACTGCAAAGTTTGAATCTTTTTCACCAGTTTCTGGCAATTGCTTGGTTGATTGTGGATCTGGCGTTGGCGCTGGAGTTGGATTTTGGTTTTGACCTTGTCCTGGATCTGGCGTTGGCGCTGGAGTTGGATTTTGGTTTTGACCTTGTCCTGGATCT
>CAURDS010000006.1:0-35511 GCA_963524215.1 uncultured Saccharimonas sp. (SeqCode)
CATCAACACCAAATTCTCCCCAAGGCAAAAGTGCTGGGTCTTTTTCCGCCAATACACGAATTTGTTTTCCGGCAACAAAAATCGAATTATCATCATAAGAAACGTCATGGTGATAAGTCCCGTAAGTTGAGTCATGTTTTAAGAGATGAGCTAGGGTTTTTGTATCTGTTAAATCGTTGATAGCAACAACTTCAATATCATCTCTTTCGAAAGCTAATTTAAAAGCATTGCGACCAATTCGCCCAAATCCATTAATTGCAATTTTTTTAGACATTTCGTCTCCTTTTTTATTAAATTTCCTACAACTATTTTAGCATAAACGCTTTCAAAAATCCAGATTTAAAATCGTTGACTTTTGATTAAGCTTATGCTAATATTATTGCGTTGATATAGAAATTAACAAATAGTAAATTTCAAAAAGAATTTTCGAATGAAAATCAAAAAAATATTTTAGAAGCTACGATAGTCCTGAGCGAGACTTAAAATTACTCATTTTTAACATAAAGGAAAAAATATGAAAAAGCCACAAAGTAAAAAAGATATTATAATTATTTCATCAATAATATTAGCTTTTATATGGTTAATCATATTAACCGGATTATTTATTTGGCACTACAAAGGCTCTGAAGAAAATTACTGGAATACAATGGTTGAAGTACATAGTAATAGAGATAAAATAATAAAACTTGAAGAAAAAAATAAGTAAAAATCTTTAAAAAAAGACATCCACCCGAATGTCTTTTTATTTTTCTATTTCTCGTTAGATTTTCTTGCTTTAATTGCCTCTGCATTTTTGATCGGCTCTAAATCGCCTCTTTGGCGAAGTTGTGAACGAAGTTTAATTCTTGCGTGCGAAGTTTTCACCAATTCCAGCCAATCAATTTTTGGCTCAGATTTTTTTCGCGTCAAAACCTCAACAACATCACCCTTTTCAAGCGGCTTATCAAAAGCGTGAATTTTCTCGTTAACCCGAAAAGCATAAGCATGTTTACCGATATCGCTATGTACCATATAGGCAAAATCAAGCGGCAGTGCGCCTTCTGGTAGATTATAAATATCACCTTTTGGTGAATAAACAAAAATTCTATCACCAAAAATATCAATCTGAAGCTGCTCTGGGTCAATTTCCTCACCATCTCTTAAGCGTTGTGCTACATCTTGTAGTTGAACAATCCATTGTAATTCATTCGAAAGCCCGCCATTGCCTTTAACTTCACTCCGCTTTTTCGAAGTAGCTCCAGAAATGTAATATTTACTCGATTTCTGCTCGTGATAATGAAAACTTGCCGCCAAACCACGCTCGGCAAATTCATGCATATCGCGAGTTCGAATTTGAAACTCCGCAATCAGTTTCGAAGGAGTAATTACTGTTGTGTGAAGTGATTGATAGCCATTTGGCTTTGGCATTGAAATATAATCTTTAATTCGCTCAATCATTGGTTTATAAATCGAATGCAAAACTCCCAAAACACGATAACAATCATCTTTCGAATTCACAATAATCCGCAAAGCCATTAAATCATAAACTCGGTCAATATCACCTTTTGTCTTTTTTAATTTTTTATGAAGCGAATAAACACTTTTTACGCGGCCAGAAATTTCAAAATCCAAACCTGCCTTTTTCAATTCCTGCTCAACTTCTTCTCGAACTTTTCCTAGTTTTCGTGTACTTTTACCAAGACGCTTTCGAATTTCATTTTCAAGCCGTTTATATTCTTTTGGGTTTAAATACAAAAAAGCTTGTTCTTCCATCTGCATTCGAACTCGCCCCATTCCTAAACGATCAGCAATTCTTGCGAAAACGTCCAAAGTTTCACGAGCGATTTTTTGTTGTTTTTCAGGCGACATATATTGTAAAGTTTGAACATTATGCAATCTATCAGCCAACTTAATAATTACCACTCGCACATCTTGCCCAACAGCAATCAACAATTTCGAAAGGTTGTCTTTAGTTTGGGGCAAATAGGTTTCAAGGTTTCCCATTCCAGCACGTGCTTTACCAACTTTAGTTACACCGTCAACCAAAAACGCAATATCGTCATCAAAATTTTCAGCAATTTCATCAAGGGGAGTTTCAGTATCTTCAACAACATCATGCAAAACACCAGCAACAACTGTGTCGATATCCATTCCCCATTCAACCAAAAAACTCGCAACTTTCAAAGGGTGCGTAATATATTCTTCACCAGATTTTCGCATCTGTCCTTTATGTTTTTCGGTTGCAAATTCAATTGCTTTTTCTAGTCTTTTTATATCTTCCGCCGAATAAAACGGTTTTGCAATTCTCAAGAGTTCTGCCTTTTCCATATACTAATTATACATAAATTTCCAGAAAAATCAATTATTTCACTTGACTTTTATAGATAAATATTGTAATATATAAAAATACGAAAGTTGAACATTCCAAATTGATTTTCGATTTTCGATTTTTTTTAGGAGGTGCTAACATGGCACAAGAACCGTTGAAAGAATTGACAGACAACTTACTGTCTATATTTAAAGAAATTGCCGCATCTGAGTATGAAGAGCAAAGGCGAAGAATAGATTCGCTCGAAAAGAAAGTAGATAAAATATATACTTTCGTTTTCGAATTACAAAAGCTGATTAACTCTTTTGCGGTAGAAGAAAGCGAGGAGGACTATCAAATAATTCAAACCGAAAAACCTTCGGAATTAAAATTTGATTATCCAAAAGCTGATAATTTTGAGGAAAGTAGCCCCATAAAAAAAGACTATATAAGCCGAATAGCCAACATAAGGAGTAAATTCTCAAAACAATATCTTAATATAGTGAAAGAAACTAAAGTTTGTATTTTTAGAAAAAACAGCAAGAGCATCTTGACCCATACTAAAAATACTTATTTACCATTTTCCGCACGAGGCTCTTTAGTGAGGAATCTATCCTCTAATGATGATACATCTCTTGAATCCATTAAAAGATACTTAAGAGATGACGAATTTAGATATATCATCATAAACAAAAAAGAAATGACGGATAATCTTCTAAAAAATATCCAAAAACTGGACACAGAAGATTATCTTAGGGTATTGTTTGTGCAGATTAACAAACCAATATACTCAATATTCAACAAGATAATCAGCAATAGAATGGAGGCTGATAGAAAGAGAAAATCAAAATAAACTGAGCAATATGCTCAGTTTTTAATTTATATAATTATATTTACTATCTCAATTCAAATCTATACTTATTTTTCATTCCAGCGAGCGATTGATTCAGCAATAACTTCTTTTGCTTCTTCAATGTCGCCAAATTTTTCAACTTTCGTAGTTCCAGCTTTTTTCAAATCTTTGTAGTGATTAAAGTGAAATTCAATCTGTTTAATAAGTTGCTCTGGTAAATCAGCCAAAGTTTTATAAGCATTTCCAGTATCACGGTCATCAGCAGGTACGGCAATAATTTTATCATCAACCTCACCGTCATCAACGAATTTCATTACACCCAAAATTCGTGCTTCTAGGAAAATTCCAGTTGTAAGTGGGTCATTTGTAATAAGTAAAACGTCAAGTTCATCACCATCTTCGTCCAAAGTTTGCGGGATAAAACCATAATTAGTTGGCTTCGCAAAAGCTTTTGGCTCCACGCGATCAAGTTGCATTACAGCCAAATCGCGGTTCCATTCAATTTTATGAGTTGAGCCAGTTGGGATTTCAACCACAACATTAATAATTCCATTTTTATAATCACCAGGAGTTAAAATTTTATTAAAATCTGCCATATTTTCCTTTCTTTTATTCTTTAATTTTAGCAAAAAAACTTTAAAAGTTCAACCACTAATCACGATTAGCAAGCTTAACTAAACTGTCTTCTACTGTTTTTTGAGTTCGATGACGAGTTTGAGTTTTAGTTTTAGCTTTCGAATTCTGCTTAATATTTTTTGATTTTTTAGAAGATTCTTTCGATTTTTTTTCGCCTGTTACATTTTTTAAAACTGGCGCTCGCCCTTTACTCTTTTGAGTCTCAACTTTCGAAACCTTAACGCCAGCAGGTCGCGCAAACATCATCTTTCCTGCAGCAGTTTGAAGTGAACGAATAAATTCAACTTCACTAATCGTGCCGATTAAGCCTTCGCCATTCTCAACCACAACCATTGTGCCATCTGGCAAATGTCCAATTCCTTGTTTTTTCTCATTACCTTTTTGAGTAATTTCAAGCATAATTTTTTCGCCCGGTAAATAATCTGCACGAACCGACTGCACTAACTCATTAATATTTAAAACTTCGATTCCCTCAACTTTTGCAACTTTATTCAAGTTGTAATCTGCAGTTAAGATATCAGCATTCATTTTTTTCGCTAAAGAAATCAAACGATTATCCACCCCTTCTTCTGCAGAATTTCCATCCGCCAAAATGCTTACAGTTATTTTTTCTTCATTTTGAAGAGCCGAAATAATATCCAAGCCATATCTTGCACGAACTCGTTTTTCATCATCGCCACCATCCGCCAAAATTTGAAGCTCACCAACTACACTCCGCGGAATCAGAATATCAAAATTAATAAATCCAGTTCTCGCTACTGCTAAAAATCGGCCATCAATTAAAATTGATGTGTCAACTAGTACTTGTTTTTTTGTTTTCGAAATCAACGGTTTATCATTTTTCGAATCAAACCAAATTCCGCAAACAATAAATAAAATTAAAAATAGTAAAAATGTTTCCATACTTTCCTTTATTGTAAATATTTAATTAAAGCTTCTCGCAAATCACGAACAGATGTCACAATACTATCTTTCGAAGAATTTTTTGGAGCAAGAACATTGTTAAATCCAAGTTTCTTTGCTTCAGAGATTCTTCTTTCAGCTTGAATCACTGTTCGAATTTCACCGCCCAAGCCAACTTCGCCAAAAACTACTACACCGTCAGAGAGTTTTCGCTTTGCGGCCGCCGAAGCGATAGCCATCGTAACGGCCAAGTCGGCCGCTCGGTCATCAAGTTTTAACCCACCAACCACATTTATGTGAATATCTTTATCACTTAGATCAAGTTTAGTTCGTCGCTGAAGAACTGCGATCAATAAATTGAGGCGATTTATATCAAATCCGCTCGCTGCTCGCTTTGGATACCCAAAATTTGAGGCTGTTACTAAAGCCTGAATCTCAACCAAAATCGGGCGAGTTCCCTCTAGAGTTGCCATAATTATCGAGCCATCCGTATTTTGGCGCTCTGCTAAAAGTGCTGCTGAAGGATTTTCGACAATTTTCAAACCATCATCAACCATTTCAAAAATCGCCGCCTCACTAGTTGAACCGTATCGATTTTTTACTGCCCTCACAACTTTAAATCCACCATATCGGTCACCCTCAAAATTTAAAACTACATCAACTAGATGCTCAAGTGTTTTTGGCCCAGCAATTGAGCCTTCTTTTGTAATATGACCAACCAAAATAACAGCCGTCCCAGAACTTTTTGCTGCTTGAATTATTAAATTAGAAGAATTCGTAATTTGTGAAACTGTTCCCGGTGCGCTCGAAATTTCTTCCATCGCCAAAGTCTGAATCGAATCAATAATCACTAAATCAAAACCGCCCTCACGAATTGTTGCTGAAATATCATTAGCCGAAGTTGAGGCGGCAAATTTAAGATTTTTAGCTTCAGAAGCACCAAGCCTTTTTGCGCGCAATGCTACTTGTTCTGCCGATTCTTCACCTGAAACATACAAAACATTTTTCGAACTAGCAATAAAAGCTGAGATCTGCATTAAGAGTGTAGATTTTCCGATTCCGGGCTGTCCCGCAATCAAAAGTACTCCTGCTGGTAAAATTCCACCACCCAAAACAATATCAAGATCTATTATACCGCTCGAGATCCTTTCTTGTTTTTTTTCAGAAATAACTTCATTCAAATCTTGCATGTTTAAAATACGACCAGTTTTCGCACTTTTACTGATTGCGTTTTTTCCTAAAGCCTCTTCAACTTGCTCGACCAAGGTATTCCAATGGCCACAGTTTTCACATTTTCCCGACCATTTAGGATAAGAAGCTCCACAATTTTGACATACAAATTTTGTTTTTAACTTCGCCACAACTAATATTTTATCACAATAAATCTTTTTTGAAAACTATAAACTTGGTGAATTTAAATTTGAATTTATACTTTTATAGAGTTCATTTTGCTGGACCGAAACTTCATTAAGTTCATTAATTTTCGAATTGTAACTATTCACTAAATTATTAATTTTCAACCTTGAATTTTCAAGATTTCGAATTCTTTGCAATAATTTTGCACGGTCAGCGTTAAATTCTGCCTGAGTTTCATACTTTCCAGTTTTAGCATCATTATTAAACTCAGCAATTTCTCCCTCCAATTCTTTAGAATCTTCAGAGTATTTTTTCGTAGATTGTTCAATCTCTGGCTTCATTTTTTCAAGCTCCGCAGTCAAAGCTTCTGCTCGGTTCTTTAAATATTTAAAGTTTTTATTATAACTTTGATAGATCTGAGCAATTTCTCTACGATTTTTAAAAAACTTAGCATAATGTTCTTCAAGCTCTTTCGAAATTTCCAGCTGTTCCGTGCCAATTAAGGAATGAAGCTCGTTGATTCGCTCACCAGGCTCAGTCCGATCATAAGACTGCATCAACTTTTCGAAATCTGCATCTTTAACCCTCTCATACTCAGCATCAAGCAGTTTACCAATCTTATCTCGTTCACTCAAGCTCATTCGCTCCCAAATTGCATGCAAAAGCTCGTGAGCCGCTGTTACTTCTTTTATACCATCAAGTTTTGAGTTTTTCACATCATAAAGATGAATTTCACCCACCTTATAACACCCCAAAATCGCTGAATCTTCTTCACGATTTTTGCAATTTCTATTAAATTCCTCTGAATCTTCAACCTTCGGATTAGAAGCGTAAAAAATTGTCTTAGCATTAGTGGTTGGTTTAATTTTATTTTCTATTTTTAAAATTTCAGAATCTGGCTTATAATTTTGTGCTGCAAAATAATCACGAATTCCGCGTTGGTTAGATAGTAGAAAAAATGCTGCACTACCAAGAATAGCAATAACAACTAAAGTTCGAGCTACCTTCCAAAAAGTTTTCTGTTGAAAAATCATATCATAACCATTATAATATTTTTATGAGAAAAAAGCAAAGTATTTTTCGAAGAAGGAGAATTTTTGGTTTATTTTTTATAGCCACGATCGCAATTGCAGCAATTTTAGCAAATCCAGATTTTTGGCAAATTTCAAAACCGAATTCAAATAAAAAATCAGATTCTCAAACTTCTTTAACTGATTTAAACTCACTTGAAGTTAAAGGCCGTTCACCAAAAACTGGTTATTCTCGCGAGCAATTTGGTAAAGGCTGGGCAAAAGATTCTAGCGGTTGCGATACACGAAATCGTATTTTAAAACGTGATTTAATAAATGTTGTAGAAAATTCAGACTGCAAAATTTTAAGCGGAACTCTAAAAGACCCTTACACTGGCAAAGAGATTAATTTCTCACGCAAGCAAAATGCTTCCGCCGTTCAAATTGACCACATCGTTGCACTTTCTGACGCTTGGCAAAAAGGCGCCCAACAATTTTCGAAAGAAAAACGAATTGAATTTGCGAATGATCCACTAAATCTTTTAGCTTCAGATGGCCCAGCTAATCAGCAAAAAGGTGATTCTGATGCCGCCTCTTGGCTTCCTTCAAATAAAGATTTTCGCTGTGAATATATTTCTCGCCAAATTTCAATCAAGAAAAAATACTCAATTTGGGTAACTACCTCTGAAAAATCAGCAATGCAAAATATTTTGCAAAATTGCTAATCGGTAATTTCAAACCAATCAAACTTTTTAAAATTCTCACCCTCAACTATTGCCACAGCAAGCTGCATCTCGCTATTTTTTATATTATTTTTGTAAGCAAAAAATTCTGCTGCGAACCTCATTTGATTAATTTTATTCTTTGAAATTGCGGCCTCTCCACCACCAAAATCATTGTTTTTTCGAAATTTAACCTCTGTAAAATAGTAATTTTCACCATATTTCGAAACAATATCGATTTCGCAAAATTTCGTTCGCCAATTTCGCTCCAGAATATCGTGTTTCTCTTGCTTTAGGAATTCCGCCACAAAATCCTCGGCTTTATCACCAAGCTCTTTTGTAGTAATTTTTTCAGCTTTCTTCACCTTAAAGGTGTTCACGCTCTTATTTTTAGAATTTTCTAAAAATTCCGCAATTGGTTTAAAACTTTTGCGATGAACTCTGCTCACTCCAAATTCAGATAAAGCTGCTCTATGTTTTGATGTCCCATAGCCCGCGTGGCTCTCAAAACCAAATGGCGCAAACTCAGGTTTTTTCGAAAGCTCTGCCATAAAATTATCTCTCGCAACTTTTGCGCAAATTGCAGCCGCAGAAACGCTTGAAATTAGTAAATCAGCCTTTTTAAGAGTGGAAGCATATTTTTCAAGCGGCGTACCAGCCAAAAAATTTATAGTGCCATCAATAATAATTTCATCAAATTTGATATTTTGTTTTTTACATTTTAGCTGCACTTCCTTAACAGCTCGCCTTGTTGCAAGTTTTAAGGCAGCACTTAAACCAATTTCATCAAGCTCATCGTTTGAAACCCATCCTAAGCCAATAATCGCAGAACTTTCGTAAATCTCTGCCGATAGCTTCTCTCTCTGCTTTTTTGAAAGAGCTTTCGAATCTGTTAGCCCTTCAATTTTGGCACCATTCAAAACGCAAGCACCCACAACCAAAGGCCCAGCCCACGCTCCACGACCAACTTCATCAATCCCGAGAATCATTTTTTTGCCTATCTTTATATATTATCGCAACCTTATAAGCAAACATAACAGATTCAAAACCACTAATCGAGACAAATGTTAACATTATAAGCCTATCTAATACTAAATCTGACATATTTGAGTTTCTTAAACAAAAATATAAAATACACCCAACAATCTGGATAATGTATTGCAATTTTATAAACTTCAATCTATAAGATATTATTTTATCTTCTTTTAGTTTCGAACTTCGCCTCTTAAAAATAGCTTGAAATATAGAAAAAAGAATAAATGAAATTATTACAGAATATGCAAGACTGTCGCGATAAGTATAAATTGCTACATTAAGATTAAAAGCCTTTATGAGTAAAATAAAAACTGCAAGATAAGCTACAAAAATTGGAATGTATAGTAAAGTTTTTGACTCCATAATTTCCTTATTTTTTGCATAGAATTCAGCCTTCTCTTTTCTAATTTCTTCATCTTCAGTCTCTTTCAATTCCTTATTGTCAAAAAAATGGAGAAATCTATAAGAAAGAGTAAAAATTTGACTAAATATAAAGCCATAAAACAATATAACTGAAGCAATAACAGCCGCAGCAATAATAACCAATGGATGGAGAGAGTTATATATAGGCACACCGATAAGTTCCAAAATAGCCAAAATATAAGTTATTTTCATGATCCCGTTTCGAATTTTCTTAATTTTTCTAAACCCAAAATTACCTTTTAACTTTTCAAGAATGAGTATGGCTATACAGCAAAGGACAAAAATTATAAAACTAACTATTGCAAGATGGGAAAGAACTTTAAAATCAAAAAGATATCTGATTAGTGTTTGATTTAGAAATATAAATATAGTTATAAATATAGCTAAAAATGGAATATAGATCATAAGCATTATTATACACTGTACTATGAAAAAAACAATGCTTATCTTTATTTTAATACTTTCATCAATTAATTAAAATATCAATTCTAAACTACAATACCCATAATAATAAATTCTAGCTAAACAAAAAATCACCCAAAATTTGAGCGATTTTCGAAAATCTTAAATTAGGTCGATTTGATTTATATTAAAATTAAGCAAGCTCAACAGTTGCGCCAGCTTCTTCAAGTTTCTTTTTAGCTTCTTCAGCTTCATCTTTAGAAACTTTTTCTTTAACTGGTGCTGGAGCACCGTCAACGATAGCTTTAGCTTCACCAAGTCCAAGACCTGTGATTTCTTTAACTGCTTTAATAACAGCAACTTTTTGCGCACCAGCGTCTTTCAAAGTAACTGTAAATTCTGTTTGTTCGTCAGCAGCGTCAGCAGCACCGGCGGTAGCGGCAACAGCAACAGCAGCTGGTTCAATTCCGTATTCCTCTTTGAGGTATTCTTTCAATTCGTTAGCTTCAAGAATAGTCAATTTTACCAATTCTTCAGCCAATTTTTTAATGTCAGCCATTTTTGACTCCTTTAAAAATTTAAATGGTTAATATTCTAAAATAAATTAATTGGTTGCTTTTCGAAATTCCAAATCTTCGTTTGTAAGACCACCAGCAATCGCGTTGATTGGCGAAAGAAGTGTGTCCACAATTTGACCAATAAGTTGGTCTTTGCTTGGAAGTTCTGAAAGTGTCGTAACAGTTGCAGTATCCATTACATCACCGTTGTCAGCAAACGCACCAACAAGCTTCATTTCTGGGTGATTTTTTGCAAATTTACCCAAAACTTGCGCAGCAGCAATCTCATCTTCGCTTGAAATTGCATAAACGAGTTGACCTTTTAGTGCAGAAGTGTCAGATTCTTTCAAAGCTTCAACTTCTTGCATTGCAACTCGCACTAGGCGGTTTTTAACAACTTTGATTTGAACACCAGCTTCACGAGCTTCTTTTCGAAGTTCTTGAAGGTCGGCAACTGTCAAACCTTTATATTCAGCAAAAGCTGTCATTTTTGCGTCTTTAAGAGCGGCGCTTAATTCAGCAACCAATTGGTTCTTTTTATCGCGTGATAATGCCATAAAAACTCCTTTTTTGGTTAATATTCTTCGACCTAATTGTTAAGATTCTGGCGTTTTGAAAGCCTCCCTTCAAAACTCGTTGGCAGATAGAAAAAAGTATTCCTCGGTAGCAGATTAAGCCTAGCTAACGCGAGGCGGCTACTGTCTCTGGCAACTTGTTTTATTTTAACACAAAAAAACTAAAATTTCAAGCACTTTAAGCTCAAAAATCTTGCAAAAATGTCTAACTCTATTATTGACAAGCTAGAATATTTTTGCTATAATTTAACAGTTATCACTTATTGAAAGTTTATTTTAGATACGATGGATATAAAGAGGACGAAGAAGTATTCATCGAGGATATTGAAAGATAACGCAATAAATGATAACTAAAAAACTTCCGAAGAAAGGAGGCAATTCTGTTTTATAAACTACGGCCATAGTTTATAAAATAAATCACATCTTCACTAGGTGATAAGGCTTATTTACGGTTACGGTTACGCTTATTCTTGCGTAGCCTTTTTTACTGCATAAAATTAAGCCGCTCCAAACCCAGAACTAGAATAAACTCCAACAGAATATTAACTGCACTACTACCGTTTTTAGTTGCTGCTGAGTTTTTTCATAGTGAAATAAAATGTTTAAAATCTAAAAATTCTAAGAGCAACTCTCGCCAACTTTTCTTAAAAATGTTATAATTAAATTATTATGAAAAATTTTAAAAAGCTTGATTTCAAAAAATACTTTAAAGAAATTTTTAAAAAATATTTGTCTAAAAAATCACAAAAAAACGTTATAAAATACGCAAAAATTGGCAAAAAAATCATTCAAAGCAAAGCTACTTTTTTGATATTTTCAACAATTTGTATTTATTTATTAGGAGCTTTTCTTACAAAATATATTTTAAATCTCCAATTTGGTGGCTGGGAAAAGGCTAACGAGCTCCTCTTAAAAAATCCAAAAATTGCCGAGTATAGCCAGATTGTAACAATTTTAATCAGTTTTTTGTTTGTCGGAATCTTTCGAAACTGGCGAATTTCAATGGGCATTTTGTTTTCACTCGCCACAATTGTGATGTATATCAATACTGAAAAAATGGCCTCACGTAATACACCGTTTCTGCCTGAAGATTTAGCAATGTCTGGTGAGGCTGGCGGATTGGCTTCAATGATTAATTTTGGGCGATTCTCGAACATGCTTTTTATGATTGTAGTAATTATAATTATAACCATTATTGTAAATAAAATTTCAAAAAAAATCTGGCATTTTAAATTTTCAAAAAAGCAAAAAATAGCGATCTTTATTCCACAAATTGCTTTAATTCTAATTTGCGCGCACTTTTTAAATTTACATACTTTAGAAATTCGAAACCTTAGTGGAAAAGGCACTTTCATTAAAGTTGAAAATCTCGGGACTTCTATTGACTTCACTGATCAAGCTTATAACTACCGAACCAATGGCTTTATTTTAGCAACGATCTCAAACCTTCAAACTAAAACTCAAAAACAGCCAGAAGGTTATTCGAAAGAAGCCGTACAAAAAATTGTCCAAAAATATCAAAAAATTGCTGAAGAAAATAATAAAAATCGCAAAAAATTAAGTGATGAAAAAGTAAATGTCGTTTATGTGATGAGCGAGAGTTTTATCGACCCTAAGCTTGGTAAGCATCTTTATGATTACGGAAATAAAGAGCCAATTCCATACACACAAGAAATTAAAAAATCACAAAGTTCTGGTTGGGCTGCTTCAGGCGAATATGGCGGTGGAACAGCAAACGTTGAATTCGAAGCTTTAACAGGATTAAGTAATTTCTTTCTAAATTCAATTCCCTATACTTCAATTGTACCTGCAAATAAAGACGCACCTTCAATCGTAAAAAATTTTAATGAAAATGGCTACAAAACAATCGCAATGCATCCGTATAATCGCAATATGTATCGCCGTGAAGTCGTTTATCCAAACCTTGGTTTCCAAGAATATAATAGTGCTGATGGTTTCAAAAATAATTCAAAAATTGATAACTCAAAATATATTTCAGATGAATCCGCTTTTAATGAAGTTTTAGCTGAACTAAAAAATAGCCAAAAACCTGAATTTATTCACCTCGTGACAATGCAGAATCATATGCCATATGAAGAAAATGCTTATTCAGAACATAATTTTAGCGTTAATGCAAAAAATGGCGCAAATCCAGAAAATGCAAAAACTATTCAGGCTTATCTTGAAGGAATTTCACATTCAGACAAAGCAATGAAGAATTTTCTTTCTGAAATTGAAAAATTAAACGAAAAAACCATTGTAGTTTTCTGGGGCGATCACTGGCCAGGAATTTATGGCGAAATGTTCGAAAAAGAATTAAATAAAAATGATATCCGCCGCACACCGCTCTTTGTTTATTCGAATTTTAAAAAAGAAAAACAAGATTTAGGAACTTCAAGCTTAATTTATAATCAGATTTTAGCCTTAAACGCATTCAATTCAAAGCTTTCGCCATTTCAATATTTATTAAGTGATTTGCGAGAAAAATATCCAGCCCTAACTAAACAATTCGTAAAAACAGACGAAAAAAGTGACATTCTAAAAGATTTCGAAATGATTGAATACGATATTTTAAGCGGAAATAAATACAGCCTTGGTGATTTTTATAAAATCAAATAATCAAAAACTCCTTCATGAGAGGAGTTTTTAAATTTTTAAAAATCTTAATTTGAAGAAGAAAAACAATATAATCCGCCAGTTTCAAGTCTTGTAAGTAAAATGAAATTCGTTGCATTAGCAGGTTTATCAACGAATTTCCCAGCCTCGCAATAAGCTTTTGAGTTGTAGTAAATTTCACCAATTTCAAGATTGTCTTGACCAACCCCTGTCCCACAATTTACCTTACTTCCACACTTTAAAAACGTGTAAAATTGCCCTGTACTTGGATCCAAAAACTCACTCTCGTGGGGCCTTAGATAGTTTTTAATAAAATTTTCAAGCTCATTATTAGTATCATAATCACTCACGTAATTACCTTTATTGTTCGTTCTCGACTCCTCTAAAATTGCCGCAATTTTCGAAATAACCTGTTTTCTTTGGGTGTCCCTCTGCGAACGCTGCAATGTAGGTAGAGCCAAAAATACCATTAGAAATATTAGGCCAGCAATCGCAAGAACTAAAACAACCTCAATAATTGTAAAACCACTATTTAGCTTAAGCTTTTTCATACTCTTCAATTATAGCACACTCTCTAAAAAAGTCAATCAAAAATCGCCCAAAATTTGAGCGATTTTTTAAAAAACTTTAAGCTTCTTTTTCTTCGGTAGATTCTACTTTTTCTTCAGCTTTTAGAGCTTCAGGTAAAGTATTTACAGCTTCACGATCAAAAGCAACTTGTTTAAGACGAGCACTTTTACCGCTTCGGTTTCTCAAGAATGAAAGGTAATTTCGGCGAACTTTCGAACGGCGAACAATTTCAATCTTTTCAATTAACGGGCTATGAAGAAGGAAAGATTTCTCAACTCCAACACCGCTAGCAATTTTTCGAACAGTAATTCGAGACGTATGTGATTTCTTGCGGTCAGTTCGAATAACTACACCTTCGAAAATCTGGATTCGCTCTTTATTACCTTCTTTAATTTTTTGGTGAACGCGAACAGTATCGCCACTTTTAATATTAAGAACGGCTTCTTTCTTCTGTGCGTCATTAACTTTTTTGATTAACTCAAAACTCATATTTTCCACTCACTTTTAAATTTAATATATACAATCAAGATTCATTATATCATACTTTTTAGTTTTTGTGAAGAGCTAAATTACACGATTTACTTCTTCAATAGTTGTATCACCACGCAGTGCCGAAATCACGCCCTGTTGTAAAAGGGTTAACAAGCCATCTTTGCGAGCTTGAGCCTCAATAGCTTCAGTCGAAATCACACCTCTTTCACCTCGTAAAAATGCTGCAATATTATCGTTCACAACCATCATTTCCATAACCACAATTCGCCCCTTATAGCCGAACGGACTATCTTCTGAAGCTACTGGTTTCCAAAGTTTAAAATCTCCAGAAATATCTTGTGGAAGTTTTTCAGCTGGGACACCCTCAAGAACGTTTCGAACCCATTTTTTAGTTGCTTCATCTGGGATATATTCTTTAGCATTTTTGTCTAGTTTCCTAACAAGTCGCTGAGCAATCAAAAGTCGAATTGCGCTCGAGAAAATTGGATTCATACCAATCATATCGATCATACGTGAAAAAGCCGCACTTGTTGAATTGGCGTGAAAACTTGAAAGCACCAAATGGCCAGTAATTGAAGCCTGAATTGCAGTTCTCGCCGTATCATTATCACGAATCTCGCCAACCATTACAACATCTGGGTCAAGACGCAAAACAGAACGCAAGCCGTCAGCAAAACTAGCACCATGCGTTGTATCAATCGGAATTTGCGAAATTCCACCAATACCATATTCGATTGGATCTTCAAGCGTAATAATCTTGCGATCAAGTGTATTTAAGGCATTAAGCATTGAATAAAGAGTTGTTGACTTACCAGAACCAGTTGGACCAACCATTAAAACCATTCCACGCGGGTGCGAAATAATTTCATCAATTTCAGCTCGCTCTTTTGGCGCAATTCCAAGTAAATCGAGCTGAAGCATGCTTTCATCAAAGTTAAACAAACGCATCACCGCATCCATTCCATACATTGTTGGTACAGTTTCAACACGCAAATTTAAAAGATGCGAAGTTCCGTCACGATAAATATCCTTCTGCATATGTCCAGACTGGGAAGTTTTTGAAGCGCTCGACACTCCCGCTCGCGAAGAAAGTTCACCCATAATAACACGATATCGATCTCGCCCAAGCTCAGCGACTGGGTGGAGCGCACCATCAACACGCATTCTAATTCGAATCGTCTGGCGTTGATTTTCGATGTGAATATCACTCGCACCAAGCCTATCTGCTTGATCGATTAGATAATCAAAAACCTGATCGGAAGCAACATTTGCCAAAGTTTGACTAACCTTCTCTAAAGTAGCACTATCACCCTCACCAGCAATTTCAATATCGTCATAAACAACCTTTTTCGGCGGGTCATAACGCCGCATAATATTCTTCCATGCACTTTCAGAAACCAAGAAAAGCTCAAGAGTCTTGCCTTCATCTTGATATTTTTTACTTAATTTTTGAATAACTGAGCGTGGAGTTAAGCTAGTGATCAAAACTCGCCAAGGCTTATTCTCATCAATATCACCAATTTGAAGTGGCGCCAAAAATGCCCGATACATCTGCTCATTTGTAAAAAGATCTCTCGCAAGAGGGAAAATATCTTCGAAATCTCGTGTATCAAGATACGTTAGCCCAAGGATTCTAGCTCGTTGCTCGGTCGCCTCTTCTTCCTTTTGCCTACGCATTAGCTGAATTTTATTTTCTTCCATTAACTTAATTTTACCACAAGCACTTTATTTTTTCAATCAAAAATGCTAAAATATTTTCATCGCTTCAAGCGAAATTTTTAGAACGAGGTAAGAAAAAATGCACCTTAAAGAATCTTTAGAACATATAGTTCTGGCAAGCAGCCGAGATGTTCGAAAACTCGAAAATACCGAGATTCCAAAACTTGACTGGAATTCACATCTTCAAATCGACGGTGAGTTCATAGTTGAAATTGGCATGACTCGGCAATATTCTGCTTTTATAAAAATTTACAGCATCAATAATCCTAACCCAAGCACAGCTTTAATAGAAGTTAAAAAAGAATACTTGGAAGATTATTATAACTTTAAGCTGGAAATCGGAAAAGTTTCGAAGGAAGTAGAAAAATACACTTTCGAACTTCTCGGTCGCACTTTTTCGCTTCTAAATTCCTCAAGATAGAAGCCGTTTTGAGCCTTCGGGCTCTTTTTATTTTTTAAAAAATCTGCTAAAATAGAAGATAATGAAAAATCCTAACTCTTTCGAAAATCAAAACCGTGTGCAAAATCGTGAAATCGTTGTTTTAGCGCACAATATTCGTTCAACTCATAACATTGGTGCGATTTTACGAACTAGCGAAGGTTTTGGTGTTTCAAAAATTATCTTCAGCGGATATTCACCCTTCCCAATTTTAAAGGACGAAAATTTTCAAAAAACCGGTCGCTTGCCGCATATTGCACAAAAAATTGATTCACAAATTCACAAAACCGCACTCGGGGCTGAAAAAATTGTTCCAGCTGAAATTTCTAAAGATATTTTTAAAACGATTCAAAATCTAAAAAGTCAAGGTTTCGAAATCTTTGCGCTCGAACAAAGCAAAAAATCAATTTTCTTAAAAGATTTTGTAGCCGATAAAAATGCCAAAATTGCCCTGCTTTTGGGAGAAGAAGTTGAAGGAATTTCGAAAGAACTGCTCGATTTATGTGATAAAACTCTTGAAATTCCAATGTTTGGCCAAAAAGAAAGTTTTAACGTTTCGGTTGCAACCGGAATAACCCTTTATAAAATTGCTTGCGAATAGTTATTTTTTAATTTTTGCTCGGGCTTTTTCAAGAATTTTTAATGTAACTTCTGGCGAATCCGTAAAATCTTTAGGATGATCTTCAACCATTTTTCGAAATTCTTTAAAATTCACTAGCTTAATTTCAGCAACTTCATCGTACGAAATCGCTAGCTCTTCAAGATTAAAATTCGTTTTTGCAGCAAAAAATAGCATAAGACGCCGCTTATTTTCTTTAGTATGAATGAAAACCTTTTCAACTTTAATGAAATCTTGAAACCGCAAGTTCAAACCAATTTCTTCAATAGTTTCACGATGAATTGCATCCAGATAACTTTCACCAATCTGAACATGGCCAGCCGCTGCCGAATTTTGCCATTTTCCAGCAAATGTAGCTTTCGAAAAAGATCGCCGTTGAATCAAAAAATCACCATCTAAATTAAATAAAATTAGTGAAACTGTTCGATAAATTCGCCCCGTAGTTTTATCAAATTCAGCCTTATCAATTTCGTCAATAATTTTATCATTTTCATCAACAATTGGTAAAATTTCTTTCATCTAAACCTCATCTTCAGCAACTTCTGTGAAGCTACTAAAAAAGTCATCCTTGGTTTTTTTCCATTTTTCATCCTGACGAACCAACCATTTTTCATCATCTTTATTTAAGAGCAGGATTTTTGTGGCCTCCTCAAGATAAATTTCACCCTGAGAACCTTTAAGCAAAACTAAAGCGCCTCGCTCCATAATCTTATGAACGAAAGTTCCCGCATCAATTGCATTTTTTGCTTCATAAACCTGACAGCCTCGCAATCTTGCAGCTGGAGCAAGAAACTTATTTGCATGCTCACCGACAGTAATCACCCAGGAAAGAGAAATCCCGTCAAGCATTTCACCTATTTTTTGATGTTCGAAAGCAGAAGCTTCACCTAGCTCATTCATACTTCCAATAACTGCAATCTTCGAAGGCGCAGAGAGAGAATAAAGTGTTTGAATCGCGGCTTCTAATGCGGCCGGACTCGAGTTATAAGTATCATCAATTAAAACAGAGTCTTTAACACCTCGCATAAAATTCATTCTACCAGGAACTGGTTTCAAACTTGCCAACCCACCTACAATTTCTTGCGGATTCAAGCCAAGCTTAATAGAGACCGCTACTGCACCAGTAATTGGCCTGAGAGAATGCTCGCCAAAAACTTTTGCTCGAACATTAATTTCACCGTATTCTGGAGTTTGAATTTTGCCACTAAAACCATCAAGCAAAGAGAAATTATTAGCTATAAAATTATAGTTAGCTCCACCAACCGAGCTATAAGTTGCGATATTCGAATTTTGAACGTATTTAAAAAAATCTGGCGAGATGTCATCTTGATTTAAAATTGCCATTTTAGCAAAACTCGCAGCTTCAAGTTCTTCTTGCGCAACAGCATCGATACTTCCAAAAAACTCCATATGTTCAGGAGTAACAGAGGTAATAACTGCAATATTTGGAGCAAGATATTTGCTAAACTGTTCAATATCACCGGGGTGGTCAGTTCCAAGTTCTTGAATGATAATTTGTGGCTCTTGATCACTCGGTGATTTAATTCGCTTTCTTGCAGCTTTAAAAACTCTATGCCATTCCCAAAAATTACGAGGATTTCCAGGAAAATTTATTCCCAAAATTGCCAAAGGAGCACTCAAATGTGTATTGTGGTTCCCCTCATGCAATCGTACACGATATTTTTGGCTCAAGATAGTTGCAATCGCAAGTTTTGTACTAGTTTTTCCAACAGAACCAGCAACCGTAATCAATTTAATGTCTGGGTGAGTTTCGAAATATTTTCGAACATATTTTTCAAGTTTTCTCTGAATTCCTTTTTTAAACATAATCTTATTCATTATAATATAAAATCACCACTTTTTCAAGCAGTGATTTATTTGTTGATGTGTGCCCACCCTGGGCGGTTTTTGTTATTTATTTTTATTTATAAGTGTTATTTAGGGGAGAAAACAAACATCGCCCTTGATAACACATCAACTATAATAAAATTATAGCAAAACGTTTAAGCTTTGTCAATAACTATTTTAAAAAAGGTTTATTTTCACTAACTTGAATTAACAATTCATCATTCGAAAAATCTCGGCGAATATCAAATTCTTCCCAATCTCCATATTTTCCGTCAGCTTCGCCCAAGTTCAAAACCCTCCGCCAAGCAAAATTTTCACGGACGTCACTCGCATTCATTGGATTGATTCTTGAATACTCAATTACCCCCAAATTTGATACATCGTAAATATCTCGTATTCGATTATCATTCCACTGTTCAGGTAAAAATCCTTCAATTAAATAACAAGCAGATTGAATCAACTGTTTATGAGAAACAATCAAAACATTCTGGTTCGAATCCTCACTCTTTAGACGCTCACAAAAACTTCGAAAACGCAAATAGACATCAAAAATACTCTCACCACCGTCGAGCCGCATAAAAAATGGATCATTATAAAGGTATCTCATTGTAATTGGAAAATTATCAACTCGCTCATTCATATCTACGCGACCAAAAATTCCCCAGTTTCGCTCTGAGAGTAAGTCATCAATCTTCCAAAAATGGCAATTTTCTCCGCTTAAAATTGCAGCAGTTTCTCTTGCTCGAATAAAAGGTGAAGTATATTTCGAATCAAAAAAATCCAAACTTCCATAAATTTTCGAAAGCTCTCTACTTGCTCTCTCAGCCTGCTCTTTGCCTTTCGGCGAGAGTCGCTGTCGCCAGTCTGCACGCTCCTCAACCTTTTTTTCTAGATCAATTTTTTGCCCGAGCTTTTGTGCGTGCTGAACAATGTTAGCCTCACTTTGCCCGTGCCGAATCATCACTAGTCGCAGCGGATTTGCCATTTTTTCCTTTCTTTTTATTTAAAAATTCTTAAGCTTTAAATATATTATATCACAATTTATACTTTTTCGAAAGTGTATTTTGTAATTAGGACTCAAAAATGGTATAATTATACAATGAATCTAAAATCTTGGCGAAGAAAGCTGAAAAATGAATTTATCAATATTGACGGTAATAAAATTTCAATATATAAAAATTTAGAAGAAAGTAAACCAATCGCCGTTCTTTTTCATGGTTTTGGTGGAAACTATTTTGGACTAACGCCACTTGGATTTGAGCTTTCAAAAAAATATTCAATTATTATTTGTGAATTACCTGCTCACGGTAAAAGTTCACTTAGTACCTTTCAAAATATTGATATTTTTCGAATTTTCTACAAAAAGATGATCTCAAAACTTAGTAATTTTGGTGAAATTCATCTTATTGTTGGCCACTCTTTTAGTTCTTATTTTGTCAGCGATAATGAGATTTCAAAAAAAATTCCAACTATTATTATAAATCCCGTTTTTGAGCCTAGCGATTCATTTTTAGCTGGGATGAAATTATTAAATAAATCTAGATTTTTAATGATTTTTTCAAATCTACCAGTTTTCTCACCTTTTAAAGCAGCTACTCTCCAAAAAACTTGGTCGCTCGAAGCAAATAAAAATATTTATCAAAATATGTTTTTATGTCAAAACTCAGCAAAGAATTTACTCGCACAAAAATCAACAATCCCAATCGCACTTGATAAAAAAGTATTCGAAACCGAGAACTATATCAAAATTGCTATTATTGGTGATAGAGACGGAACAGTTCAGCCTTTTAATAAAGAGAAATTCCGCAAAAACTTCCCTAAATCAGATTTTTATATTCTTGAGAATTCTGGCCATTTGTTACCAATGGAAAAACCACGAGAAATTGCTAAAATTATTTTCGAAAATATTCAATAAGCTCCGTTTATCACGAAGCTTATTTTTACATTGCTTCAATCTCTCGTAGAGAATTTTTAAGGCGTTTTATGCTTTCACTCTTACCGATCGCTCGCAAAGTTTGATTTAAAGCTGGTGAAAATGGCGCCCAAGTTAGTGAAATCCGGATGATCTGGAATAGAATTCCCGGCTTCTGGCCAGTCTCTTCAAGCAACCCGTTTAGCAATTCTTGGATTTCATCATCATTCCACTCCTCAAGCTGTCCTAATTCAGAAATAACCAAACTCAAAAGCTCCATAATTTGCGATTTTTCAAGTTTTTTGAGTTGCTTATTTTTCGAAATCATCTCTAAATCAACTTGCTGTTCAGTAAAGAAATATTCACTAGCGAGCGGAAGATCTTTAAGTGTTTTTAAGCGATCAAAAACTAGACTAAGAACTTCTTTTTTGTATTCTTCGCTAGCGTTCTTAGCATTTTCTCCCCAAAAATCTTGCACGCGCTCAAATAAATCTTCGAGAGAAATTTTGCGAATCCACTGGCCATTAAGCCACAAAAGTCGCTGTTCGTCAAACCTCGCACCAGATTTTTGCACACGGTCAAGAGAGAATTTTTCAATTAGTTCTTCTTTAGTAAAAATCTCTTGTTCAGTACCATCATTCCATCCAAGTTGAGCCAAAAAATTCAGCATCGCCTCCGGTAAAATTCCGTCTGCTCGATATTCGCTAACACTTTTCGCCCCGTCGCGTTTACCAAGTTTTTTATTACCTTCCGGTGCTAAGATATGAGGTAAATGAGCTAAAATTGGTGGCTGAATTTCGAGCGCCTCATACAACGAAAGATATTTTGGAGTGCTAGCAACGTATTCCGAGCCACGAATTACATGTGTAACTTTCATTTCGAAATCATCAACAATATGAGCAAAATTGTAAGTTGGAAGGCCGTCTGCTTTAATTAAAATAAAATCATCTAAAGCCTCTGTGCCAGCCGAAAGCTCACCCATCACAGCGTCATTCCAGGAATAACGTTTAATTTCTAGCGTCTTAAAACGGAGTGGCATTCCAAGTTTCCATTCTGGTGGATTTTCTGGGCGATGGTTGCGATATAAAAATGCACGCTTTTCAGATTTAGCTTTTTTTCGAAATTCTTCAACTTCTTCTGGTGAATATGGATCAGCATAAGCTAAGCCTTTTTCAATCATTTTTTGCGCCCACTCAAGATATTTTTCACGACGCTGAGTTTGATGATATGGCCCAAAATCACCTTTTTCTTGATTTTTTTCACCATAAACTGGACCCTCATCCCAGTCTAAACCAAGCCATTTTAAAGTATCAAGAATTAAATCTTCTGCACCATCAACAAATCGAGCTTGGTCGGTATCTTCAATTCGCAAAATAAAATCTCCGCCAGTTTGCTTAGCGATCAAATAAGGGTAAAGTGCGCTTCGAACATTTCCAACGTGAATATAACCAGTTGGACTTGGCGCAAAACGAGTTCTTGCTTTCATAATTACCTATTATACTTTAATTTTTATTTTTTCTCAACCCAAAACAAAAAAGTAGCCAAAAGCCACTTTTTTATGCACTAAGACTGGTTGCGATTTTTCGAATTTCTTCATCTGAAATCTTATTGCCGGAAACCTCAACTTTATAAAGTTTTCCATTGTTCACCCAAACAGATTCCCCACGACGGTTCGAATAAATTGTTAGACCATTACTATAGGTTGTTGAATAATCTTCACTCCATTTTTTTGTAACATAATTCTGTAATAACGCTGAACTATCCCAGCCGCTTTGCGATTGTTGAACCTTATAATTCGAATCACCTTTTTTATATTCGAAATTAACATTTTTTCCATCAAAATAAGCTAAACCTTTTGGAGAGTACCCACTCGCGATATAAGCAGGAGTTTCAACCGCCATTCCAGATTGAAAAGCCGTAATTCTGCTTGCAATATCTGGTAGGTTGACATAAGTTAGATATCCAACGCCAAAAATCGCAACAGCAAAGCCCATCGAGAAACTAATAAACTTCTTGCGCGCAAAAAAACTCTTTCTATGAATTCCACGACTTTTCTTACTTTCTTCGCGAGACTTTTTAATTGCTTGACTAATTGCAAATTCTTTAACTTCTTGGTTTGAAATTTCTTGTTTTTGAGCTTTTTTTGCTCGAAGTTCTTCATTAGCTTTTTTAGCAAGTGGATGTTCTTCGAAAGGCGCAATCTTCTCAGCTTCTTTAATTTGCTCTTTTGAAATTGGTGAGATTATTTTAGAATTTTTCGAAAAACGTGAAATTAAGATTCGGTCTTGTTGAGTCTCTTTTGCTTCACGTGCGCGTAAAATTGCCTCTTGATAATCGTGGCGACGTTTAAATTGACTAATCATTTCATCTTGGTGAAGAGAAACTCCTTGCCTCTTTGGAACTGTAACATATTTACGATTCAAAGTGCTTGAACGTTGCAAATTATTATGAATTTTCGAAATATCTTTATTTTTAATACTACAATTATTTTTTGGAACACTTAAAAGTTCACCCGTGATTGCATCATATTTTTTTCCGTTTATGATAATTTCGTCTCTCATTTTATTCCCTATTTAGCTTATGTATATTTTACTTCATTTTTACTAATTTTTCAAGGGTTTTCAAAAAAATAAATTGCTCAAATTTAAGCTTGAGCAATTTATTATCTTAATCCCATTTCCAACTAAATAATCTTTCAAAAAATGTTAGAGAATTTCGTGGAAGAGTCACTTTTTTATTATCAGAATTCTCCTGCGCGGCCGGTTTTTCAGCCTTGGTTGGATCTGGAGAAACCTGTTCGGCAAAAACGAGCAAACGCTTTTCAGCGGTTCCGAGAGGAACACAAGTAATCAAGGTTAGCATCGGTTTATCTGTCCCAATTTGAACTCTATTTACTTGATTTGGCATTACAACCTCTGTTTTTGTTACATTATAAGTATATCGTTTGCCGTTATAATTAGCATAAATTACATCACCTTGTTTAAGTTTATCGAGCTGAGCAAAAATAAATTTATAATCACCTGTGTCAAACAAATCATTGCTTGAGTGCCCACTCAAAACGGTATTTCCATTTTGCCCTGGAACCGCATTTGCACCTGGGATTGAAAAATGTGCAACACCCTTTTCCATCGCTTTCAATTGAGATGCATTATCATTCCCAACACCATAAACAACTGGAACATCAACATTAATTTTTGGAATAATCAATTTTGGCTCTTGCCCAACCGAGTTAGAAGAATTCGGGCTATAAATTGTTTGAGCAGCATTCGAATTTCCCGGCGCAACATAAGCTTCAACTGAAGCAAAAATCAATCTATTATATTGCAAAAATAGAAATAAAGCTACCACAATAATTGCTGAAAAAATTGGCACAAAATGGCGGGATTTTCGAATTTTCTCAGTTTGCTGACGTGCTTTTTCTGAAATATCTTTTCGAAGCTTCGCTAAAGCTCGTTCTTTTTTCTGGTTTTCTGTTAAATCTTCTGCAACTTCTGGTTGAATATTTGCCGTTTGCTTTTTTTGCTGCCTCAAGGCCGCCGAATAATAGGTTTCGTAATACTTTTGATAATAATTCTGCCAAGCCGCGTGGTATCGTTTCCATTGCTCACTTGGCTGATTTTCTTGCTGGATATTATACAAATTTTGAACAGCTTGCTGAGGCTTATATTTTATCGCTCCTAAATTATGTGAGTTTTCATCAACTTTTGCAATATCTTGCTTATTCTGGAGCGGTTGAATAACTTTTTGACGAGTCTTAAAGTCGTTAGTCTCTTGACCAACACTAGAATTAAAACTAGCTTTTGGTTGCGGTTGAAATGGTTTCGAAACTTCCTCAATTGAGTTTTTAATTAATTCTTCTCGCTGCCCATCAACTTTTCTAGAGTTATTTTGATTTTTTAAATATTCTGCCAAGTTAATTTTCTCTGGCTGATTTTCTTTTTTGCTTTGCTGAATTTCTAAAATTTGTTCAGTATTAGCTTTTTGATAAAGCTGTTGAACTTTTTGCCTTCGAAATTCAATCACAGCAAGATTTCTATCATTTGAAAAAGTACTCTGCAATTGCCTCTCAGGTATATTCAATCCATTGTTTTGATTTTTTGTATTATTATCATTCATTTCTCTTGATTTTTCCCTACTCTTAGTATACAATAGATAATGAGCTATGTAAATAGTCAAAACCATAATAAGCCGCGATGGTGGAATTGGTAGACACGCTAGACTCAAAATCTGGTGAGCATTACGCTCGTGCCGGTTCAAGTCCGGCTCGCGGTACCAAAAAAGGAACAGCTAACTGATTAGTAGCTGCTTCTTTTAGTTTATAGAAGGATTAAACCTACGAGATCAGATGTCCGTAGGTCTATTTTGTTGCTCTGATTGAGGCGATTCCATGTAAATCACCTCTGAAGACTAGCAAAACCTTCAAATGCGAAACTTAACAATACGGCAATTATTTAACAGAAGTCTTCCCTTTTGAAAGTGAGCTAATTAGTAATAATTTAGAGCCTAAGCAATTAGATTGAGAAACTTTAAAATATAGATAAACTAATCGAAGGATATTAAAAACTTTAGTAGTCTATACTATTATAAAATAAAGACTGCCTAAGCAGTCATTTTCATATCTATATTGGTGCGGGTTAGGAGACTCTAACTCCTGGCCTCTTCCATGGCAAGGAAGCGCTCTAACAACTGAGCTAAACCCGCGTATGTTTTAATTTTACCAAAAAGCATCGTTCAAGTCAATACTTTCCATTAAAATTCTTTCAAAAAATCAATAATCCAAGTTTTATATTTCGAAAGCTTATCTATATATATAAATTCATTCTGGTGATGAGCTTCATCCCATTCACCCGGCCCAAAAACAACTATTTGAGCATTTTTCAACCCATTCACAAATTCGCCTTGATCGGTTGCTCCTGGACTAACCATAATCGATTTTTCATTTAATTTTGAAACTTTCAAAATATTTTCAATAACCCTTGATTTTTTTGAAACAAGGGTTGAAGGAACCGGCTCACTATGATATTCCCACTTAAAATCATATTTTTCAGCTAATGAATTGAAGGCATTTTTAAAATCAGAGTCAAGTTCAGGCGTGGTCCGAATATCCAGAATCAATTCGGCAGAAGGTGCAGTTTTATTTGGACTTTTATCTTCACCAGATTTCAATGAAGTTGGGACCAAACTTGGCGAACCTAAAAAATCGTTCGAAAAACTTTCTTGCCAATTTTCAAAAATATCATCAATTCGTGACAGAAAGAATGAAGCTTTCGAAAGTGCAGATTTCTGAAAATTCATCTGTTGCGAAGCATGGCCACTTTCGCCTTTAAATTTTAATCGAACAAAACGATTTCCACGATGACCAATTTCAATATTCTCACAATTTGTTGGCTCGGCAATTACTCCAAAAAAAACGCTATAATCAAATTCTTTTTGTTCATTCAACCATTTCACAAAATTTCGACTTCCACGGCCATCAATTTCTTCATTAGAAACTGCAACCAGCCAAAGGTCAAAATTACTTTTGAAATTATTTTCTTTGACAAATTCAAGACCAGCAATAAATTGAGCCGCTAACCCACCTTTCATATCACTTGCGCCCAAGCCAATAATTTTCCCGTTTATTTCAGTCGCTTCCCAAGGTGATTTATTCCAAGCTCGCAAATCACCAGCCGAAACGGTATCAATGTGCCCTGTCAAAATAATTGCTCGACTACTTTTCGAAAACTCATTTCCATTTGTTCTAATTCTTAAAACACCAGCTGCAAAATCTTTATTTTGCCAAACTTCGGCCGAATTCTCTCGCAAAAAATCTGCCAAAAATTCTAAAATCTCTGTCTCATTCCCAGAAACGCTCTCGATTTCAATAAGTTTTTTTGTTAGCTCAATTTCGTTCATTTCAACCTCTATAAAATCTCAATTATTTTATCGCCTATCTTCGCTTCAATAGTTTGCACTTTTTTAATTTTGCAAACCTCACCTTCAATTTGAATTACAATATTTTGCGGTTTTCGAAAAGCTATCTCTACACGATCAACCCTTTTAAGCGGAATTTTACCAAAAAAACCTTTCATTAAAAATGGAGAATTCCGTATAAGTCCTGCTGAATTTAAGACTTCAAACCCAAAATTATCGCTATCTTTTTTATTAATTGAGCTTCGCATAATCCTGGCCATCCTTGGTCCATTCATAAAAACAATATCAGTTGGATTTTGTGGAATATTTAAAAAATCTTCATCATTAATTTTAATTTTTGAAAGATTTAAAATATGATTACGACAATGTTTAAAATAAAATCGCGTTGCAGCAGAAAGCGAAAGAATTAAACGTATATTTCGATTATAAACCTTTTTCAAAACCTTTCGGATTCTTCCCCCTTCGAAAATTTCAGCCATTTCAGCGGTCAAGCCAACCGTTGCATAAAGTGGCGCATATCTAAAAAATTCACCATTAATTCTCAATTCAATTGGTCTAATTTTAGCTTGAACCTTTAGTGTTTCGAAAGACTTAATTGCTGCTTTTCCACTATTTTTTGAAAAGCTGTGAGCATAATCGTTAAAGTTCCCAAATCCTGTAAATTTAATTTTTATGTTCTTTTTTTCAGAAATAGCCACAGCATTTGCGGCAATATGCGCCGTTCCATCACCACCAGCAACTAGAATAATATCATCATCTTCTAAACCTTTTGCCATTTCGCGAGCGTTTTCCATAGGTGAAGTTGGCTGAATTTCAAAAGTTTTAAAACTGCCTTTTTCGAAATGAGTTTCATCTAAAAAAGGTAAAATCTTTTTTCGAATCAGTTCGAAACCGCTTGAACGAGGATTTACAACAAGTGTAAGATTTTTCTTCATATTGGTATTATTTTACCATATTTTTGTTTTTTCAACAAATATAAGATTATTTCTTCTTTAGTTCAAGTGTTCTTGGAGCAACAAATCCAATCAAAACAATCGCCATCAAAACTGCGAAACCGCACATAATTGATGGAATTCCTTCAATCGTAGATGGGTTTACAATATTCACAATTGTTGTTGGTAAAATAAACGCAATATACCCACCAATCAACCATTTTAAAGCTGATATTTTTCGAAGATTTTCACTATTTATAATTTTATTAAGTTTTTTAGAACGTGAAATAAATATTCGCAAAATTCCACGATTATTTTCTCTTGACATCTTCGAAATCTGACTCCAACAGGAAAATACCGCTACAAAAAGCCAGCCATAATAATAAAGCGTATAAAGCAATGTCGCAACTCCATTTGGAGTATTAAAAACTGAATAGTTCGCTCGACAAGTATTTTCTCCGGTAAAAACACTTCTACTTACAAATACAAAATAAATCGAAAAAAGCACACAAGTTAAATAAGAAGTTTTCACTAAAATACCTGCTTTTTTACCAGAAATTTCGTGTGCTAAATGTAGACCAAGTGGTGGCAAAAGTGTTATTGCAAGATAGCCAAACCTAGCCCAATCCATTCCAGAAAAATGTTCCGTTCCGCAAACCATGAATTCAGCCGCCTGAAAGCCTGCCAAACTCATTAAAAGTAAAATAATTAGCGTGCGAATTTTACTTGGCTTATATTTAAAAATTGCAGATGCCGCTGAAAAACTTTCGAAAATAAAAGTAATTAGCATTACGGTTGGCGAGAAGCAATAAAGTCTAGATGATTTTTTATTCATAATATTTAAAATTTTACCTTAGAATCGGTAAAAAATCAATAAAAAATACCAAAAATGAGCGTTATCATCAGCTTTTAGATAAAATTCTAAAAAGAATAGTTTTATTCTTCAATTGTCATTTTTAAGCGGTTTAAAGAATATCCGCCAGAATTATTCTGAATAAAGCTATAAATATATTTATTATCATTAGAAAGCGTAAATGGAAGATTTGAAATTGCTCGCGAAAGAACTTGTTTATTCATTCCATCAAAATCATAAATCGCCATTCTTTCACCTTCAAAATCACCTAAAATAAAATCATCAAGCCATTTTATCTTACCATCATTTGATACCGAGAATTGATATTCATTCCGCGTTTCAATATCAAAAGAATAAACATCTTTGCCTTTTTTCGCAACTAGAATCCGAGACTCGCCATTTAGCTTTAAATAATCTGGCGAGAATTTCAAATTAAGCGTTTTGGTTAAATGCATTTTTTCTGTCCAGCTAGCAGATTTATAAATATCAATTTTCGAGTCTTGCCCAATATAAACGTAACTCTCTCGATAATATCGCCCAATCGCAACCTTTGGTTGATTTTTTATATTTTTCGCAATTTCAATATTTTTATCATTTTTTCGAAGACCGACCGAAAAATCGTTACTCGTTGTTTTTTTCTCAACATAAACAATATTCTCTTTGTCATAAAGTTCAAAATCAACAACATCATTCAAAATTGACGCAGAAATTGTACTATTCGAAAGATTGATTTCTCGTAAATCCGTTCCAGAAATTCCAATAAGTTTAGTTAATTCATCATTTGAAGGTATAATTTTCGAAAAATCAATATGGAATTTTTGAGTTAAATTAATAGATTCATCTGGATTTTCAAAATTCAAAATAAGCCATTCAAGTTTATTGCCATTTTTAAAACTTAATAGTGCTTTTTTATTATCGTTTGAAGCTTTCGAAAATTGCAAATTTTCTGCAATTTTATAAAAATTGGTTTGGTTTATACTTTTATTATTTTGCGAATCGCGCTCAAAAATATTCGAGTTAAAATTAATTCTCGAGATTTTTGGCTCGCTTGAAGAAATATCAATTAACCAGAAAGCTGCCTCACCATTATTATCTTCAGAAATTGTAAAAATCTTCTTTTTATCTGGTGAAACTTGAGCAGATTTTAAATTTAAAATATTTAAAAAACTCTTTTCATTAAGTTGCTTTGGAACTAATCTTGCATAATTTAGCCACAAGATTTCACCAACTTTAACTTTAGCACGCCGCCACCAAGTTTTATAGCCTTCTTTCCAGATTGAAAATTCGTGATTTCCTGGTTTTGCGAGTATTTTTGTAGGTGTTCCTTCTGGCAATTTTTTTTTGTCAATTTCGGCAATCGAATTCAAAACTGAAGAATTAAATTGAACTAAACCAGTTTGTTGAACTTCAAATTTTTCATCAAGCCGCCACCCTTGCGTTAAAAAAACTAAAATTAAAACAATACTAAAAACAGTTGTCGTCATCGCAAGGTTTTTAAAGAAGACGAATGTATTTTCCTTCTTTCGAGAAATCTTCATATTAAAATAATTATACCATAGTTTGGTCATTTTTAGCAAATAATATTTTTGAGATAAAACTCTTGCGAAAGGCTTTTTTTGGTGCTAAAATGGAAATATGGAATACATAATTAAAGACATTAAAGGACGACAAATTTTAGATTCTCGCGGCAACCCAACAGTTGAGGCGGATGTAATTTTAGAAAACGGAGCTTTTGGCCGAGCAGCAGTTCCAAGTGGAGCGTCAACAGGCTCAGGTGAAGCTCTTGAACTTCGTGATGGCGGTTCAGCTTTTGGCGGAAAAGCCGTAACGAAAGCAGTTTCAGCTGTAAATAATCAAATTCGTGAAGCCCTAATCGGTAAGAACGCCGAAGATCAAGAGGCAATCGATAAAATCATGATCGAACTTGATGGCACAGAAAATAAATCTTCCCTCGGAGCAAACGCAATTCTAGCGGTTTCACTTGCTACTGCAAAAGCTGTTGCAAATGCGAAAGGTGTAGAACTTTGGCAATATATCGCCGAAAAAACAAATTCAACACCAAACCTTCCGCTTCCTATGATGAATGTAATGAATGGTGGCGCGCATGCTGGCTGGGCAACTGATATTCAAGAGTATATGATCATGCCAGTTGGTGCAAAAACTATTTTCGAAGCAGTTCAAATGGGTGCGGAAACTTTCCACGCTTTAGCAAAAGTTTTGAAAACTAAAAATTACCCAACAACTGTTGGCGACGAAGGTGGTTATGCTCCAAAAGTTCAAAATGGTAACGAAGAGCCACTCGAATTGATTTCAGAAGCTATTAAAGACGCTGGATATGAACTTGGTAAAGATATTGCCTTTGCCTCAGACCCAGCCTCAAGTGAATTCTATAGAGAAGAAAAATATGACCTAAAAGCTAACAATGCAGTTCTCTCAAGCGAAGAAATGATCGAATTTTACGAAAATCTAACTTCGAAATATCCTTTTGTTTCGATCGAAGATGGCTTGGCTGAAAATGACTGGGACGGTTGGAAAATTCTTACCGAAAAACTTGGTTCAAAAATTCAGCTTGTTGGTGATGACCTAATGGTTACAAATTCGAAACTTCTACAAAAATCAATTGATTTAGGTGTTGCGAATGCAATTCTTATTAAGCCAAATCAAATCGGATCTTTGACGGAAACAATCGAAGCTGTAAAATTAGCACAAAATAACGGCTACAATACTGTCATGAGCCATCGCTCAGGTGAAACTGAAGATGTGACAATTGCGCATTTAGCCGTAGGATTGGGCTGTGGGCAGATCAAAACTGGTTCACTTTCACGAACTGATCGAGTTGCAAAATATAATGAATTAATGCGAATTGCAGAAGCTCACCCAGAGCTTGAGCTTGCAAAACCTTTCGAAAAATAATAATTTAGAACAATTAAAAATCTCCAGAGTCTAACTGGAGATTTTATTTTACTTTTAGTTCTTAAGAACAACGCAATCTTCGCCTAGCAATCTCACTAGCTCTTTTGGTAAATCTGAGTTTGAGTCAACTTTAAATGGCATTCGAATTGCAGATTTCTCAACCTCGCCGAGAACCAAAATTATCTCGCTCATACCCGGGAATTTCCCACATATCTTCTTCACTGAAAGCAATGATTCATGATCACTTGGATTTTTAATATGCACGAAGACTCTTTGTATTTTTTCGGCTTGATAGTTTTCTACTGATCTTGACGGATTTGATGTCGACTTTTCTGAAGACTTATTCGAAACCGCACTACTATTATTTTTAGGAGTAAATGCTTTTTTCTGCGTGTTTGAAACTTTTTGCGAAACTGTTTTAGTTTGAGGAACTTTTCTCGCCTTTAAGCCATCTGCTCTGCGGCCAGTTGATTCATAATTTTCCAATTCCTCATCTGTTATTATTGAAACTGTTTCCGCTATGATCTGGGCATCAGATTTCAAATTACCTTCTCTGTCGCGGGCAGAAATTTTTCCTTCAATTTTTAAAACTGTATCAATTTTAAGCTTTTCACTAATTTCAGAATAAAGATTCGGGAAAATAATCACCTCACCTTCAGAAGTTTTGTCTTCCATCTTCACAAACGCCATTTTTGTTCCAGATTTTGTTATAATTGTTCGAACATCAATCACAATTCCTCCAATAATTGCTTTTTGACCGTCAGTATTCGGTTGAACCTGTGAAAGCGGCTGAGTCTGTTCTTCGAAATATTTAACATATCTGTCGAGTGGATGCGCTGAAACATAAAGTCCCAAAAGTTCACGCTCCCAAGTTAAACGCTCTTTATCAGTATGTTGTTTTGGCGCGTTAATTAATTCAATTGATGATTCAACCCGCATATCTTCGGCACCAGCAAAACCAAATAGATCTGTCTGGCCTGAAAGTGCCTCTTTTTGAGATTTCGAACCATATTCCTGGATTCTTTCAAGATTAAAAAGCAAATCCGAGCGAGTTCCGAATTGATCAAAAGCCCCAGTCATAATTAATGAATCCCAGGCCTTTTTATTGAATTGGCGAGCATTAACACGTTTCGAAAAATCTAAAATTGAAGTAAATTTTCCACCAGCTTTTCGAGCATTCAAAACTGCATCAACCGCACCTCCACCAACAGCTTTCACTGCCAAAAGACCAAAGCGAATTTTATTCTCGTGTGGCACAATCGCAAAATCCTTGAATGATTCATTTACGTCTGGACCAAGAACCTCAATTCCCATAGAACGGCATTCGGCAATCTCAATTGCCAAACGGTCGGTGTCGTCAGAGTCGGCCGTCATTAGCGCCGCCATAAAAGCATCTGGGTAGTGCGCCTTAATATAGGCCGTCCAATAAGCAATTAAAGCATAACACGCCGCATGCGACTTATTAAAACAATAGTTAGCAAATTCTTCCAAATGTTCCCAGAAAGCCTCAACTTTTCCTCGGTCGGCGTTAGAATGTTTTACCGCTCCCTCAATAAATTCGCCCTTCATTTTCTTCATCAAGTCGATTTTCTTTTTACCCACGGCCTTTCGAAGCGTATCCGCCTGACCACCAGTAAATCCGCAAACTTCCTTCGAAATCTGCATAAACTGCTCCTGATAAACCAAAATTCCATAAGTATTTTTAAGAGCATTTTCCATATGATCTTCATAGTAAGTAACTGGCTCTTCACCGTGTTTTCGAGCAATGAATTTCGGAATTTCGCTCATTGGCCCAGGTCGATAAAGCGCAACCATAGCAATAATATCTTCAAACTTTGAAGGTTTTAGCTCCCGCAGATATCGCTTCATTCCAGCAGATTCAAGCTGAAAAACACCGGTCGAATCACCACGAGCTAATAATTCATAAGCCTTTTTATCATCAAGGCCAAGTTTCGAAAGGTCTAGATCGATACCATATGTTTTTTTGACAATTTTTTGTGCAGTTGAAATAATTGAAAGGTTTTTAAGACCCAAAAAGTCCATTTTTAAAAGACCTAAATCTTCAACTTGACCCATCGGAACTTGAGTTGCCACAACACCTTTTTGCGCCATTTCAAGAGGTAAATATTTCACTAAATCGTCTGGCGCGATCACAACACCACAAGCATGGACACCGTGGTTTCGAATCGTGCCTTCAAGCTGCATTGCAAAATCATAAACAGTTTTAGCGGTTGGATTAGTTTCATATTCATGCTTTAAATCTTGGTCATTTTCTAGCGAAACTCGAAGCGGTATATGTCTACCTTGGTTCGGATCTGGAACTAATTTAGCCATACGATCAGCTTCAGAATACGGAACTTCCAAAACTCGCGCCACGTCTCGCACGGCGTTTTTTGCCATCATTTTACCAAAAGTCGCAATATTCGCCACACGATCAATGCCATATTTGTCAGTACAATATTGAATAACCTCATTTCGACGCGTATCTTGAATATCGACATCAATATCTGGCATCGAAATTCGATCAGGATTTAAAAACCTTTCAAAAAGTAAGTCATATTCAAGTGGATCAAGATCAGTAATATGTAGGGCATAAGCAATAATCGAACCAGCAGCCGAACCCCGCCCTGGCCCAAAAACAATTCCTTGAGATTTTCCCCAGTTAATAAAATCTTGCACAATCAAGAAATAACCATTATAACCCATTCCATCAAGAACACCAAGTTCCATATCAACTCGCTCAATAACTTCTTTCGAAAGTTTCTCGCGAATTTCAGGAATCGTCATCTTCTTTACTTCATCAACAGGAATTCCAGCATATCTTTCACCTAAACCTTGAAAAACTAACTTGTCTAAAAAGCCCTTTTCACTTTCTTCACCTTCTGGAAGTGGAAATTTTGGAATTAAAATCTTACCAAATTCAAACTCAAAATTAACTTTTTCTGCAATTCTTTTAGTATTCAAAATGATTTCAGGGTCAACTTTTCCCCATCGCTCGATAATATCTCTCGGGTCAGTGACAAAAAGGTCAAATTCTTTTAGGCTCATTCGCTTTTCATCATTTAAGTAAGAGCCAGTTCCGACACAAAGAAGGATTTCATGCGCATCTTGATTTTCATGGGTTAAATAGTGTGAATCGCAAGTTACAACCATTGGAATATCAAGTTCTTCATGAAGCCTAAATAGACCGTCATTAATTTCTTTTTGAACCTCCCAGTGATTAGGACATTCTGGGTGACCATGGTCTTGTAATTCAAGATAAAAATCTTCACCGTAAACCGATTTGTACCAGTTAGCAAGTTCTTTTGCTTTTTCGAAATCTCCAGCCCGAATGGATTCTGAAATTTCAGAACCAGCACAGCCACTCAAGCAAATAACGCCTTCTGAATGCTCAGCCATAATATCATGATCAATCCTCGGCTTATAGTACTGGCCTTCAACCCAAGCCTTGGTTGTAAGCGAGCATAGATTCTGCCAACCAATCTGATTCTTAGCCAATAAAATTAAGTGATAACGAGGCTTGTCATGTGCTGGATCTCTATCAAATCTGGTTCGTGCTGCAACATAAGCCTCAATCCCTAAAATAGGTTTAACACCTTTTGAAGTTGCCTCTTTAAAGAATTCGATAGCACCAGACATTGTCCCATGATCAGTTATAGCCACGGCCTCCATTCCACTCGCTTTAACATTATCAACCAAATCGTCAATTTTAGTTAAGCCATCAAGCAGTGAGTGATAGGTATGTGTGTGTAAATGTACAAAATCACTCGGAACAAGTTCTTCGAAAGTTTTTGTTGTTTTTATTTTCTCCTCCAATTTCATATATTTATATTATATCATACTCTCAATTATTTTTTCAACAACTCTCAATACGAAAAAACTCCACCGACTAGGAGGAGTTTTTTATAATTCGGCACCGTGCTATT
>CAURDS010000007.1:0-16696 GCA_963524215.1 uncultured Saccharimonas sp. (SeqCode)
GAGTTGGATTTTGGTTTTGACCTTGTCCTGGATCTGGCGTTGGCGCTGGAGTTGGGGTTGGAGCTAACTTTTTATAGTCCAAATAGAAACCACGATAACCATCTGGGTCACCATGGAAACGCTTAGCTACCATATCGTAAGTCATCTCATAGTTTGGCATCCAGCTATGCTTGGAGGCTATTTCATACCCATCAATATTTCTGTGGATATTGATGGTCTCCCCAGGTCTTATGATACCTGTCATTTCAGCAGCGATTTCCTCTCCCGTCTCTTTATCGTAAAAAGAGATGCGGAATTTTAATGGTTCTTGCTGCTCTTCAGCTTTTACAATAGAAACCCCAAGAACAGGGTTATTAGTTAAAGCTGGCGCAACAACACCAAGAGCGGCGACAGAAAGTAAAACGATTCCGAATTTATTCAATTTGTTCATTATATTTTTTCCTCCATATGTGGATATTTTTTGCCTTTCTAGGCATGTATGTACGAAAAAAGGCTCCCATCAAGACCACAAAAAGGAAAAAATATGAGTAAACAAAACACTCATAATCTTCAACTTTTAATGTTCTTGATAGAGGCCTTAAGCTTAAATTTATTTATGGTATCTATCAACTAAGCAATAGTCTATCATATTTTAATATATTTGTCAATAGTTTTTAGTAATTTTATAAAAATAACAATCTACCTCTTTTATTGAAAGCCGTTTCGAAAAGTGCTAAAATATAAAAATGGAACTTAAAGATTACACTTATGAATTACCTGAAAACAAAATTGCAGCACACCCGCCAAAAGTTCGTGGTGGTTCGAAATTACTAGCCCTAGATCGAAAAAGTGGTAAAATTACTGATAGCTTTTATAAAAATATTTCAGATTTCTTTAAAAGTGGCGATTTACTCATCTTAAATGACACAAAAGTTATTAAAGCACGGCTTTTCGCCACAAAAAAGAGTGGAGCTGAACGCGAATTGGTAGTTTTAGAACGACACAGTTTTGATAGCGATTGGCACAAACATAAAGTTATGTATCGTGGAAAAATCAAATCTGGCGACAAGCTTTTTGTAAAAGATTCTTCATTAAAAGATCTCGACCAAAATAATTCCGAAAAAGCAGAAATTAAAGTTGAAGAAATTCTTGGCGACGGACTCGCAATCGTGAGCTCAAAAATCGATCTTCGTGACCTTTGTGAAAACTTTGGCACCGTTCCTCTTCCACCATATATGCGAAGGAACGCTACACCACTTGATATCGAACGCTATCAAACTGTTTTTGCGGAAGAAAAAGGATCAGTTGCAGCACCAACCGCTAGTTTGAATATGACTGATGAAATTTTAAATTCATTAAGAGAAAAAGGCGTAAAAATTACATATTTAACACTTCATGTTGGGCTTGGAACTTTTATGCCAATTCGAGTTGAAAAAATTGAAGAACACCGAATGCATCAGGAATATTTCGAAATTCCAGCAAAAACTGTTCTGGAAATTCAAAAAACTACACAAAATGGCGGGAGAATATTCGCACTCGGCACAACAGTTGCTAGAACGCTCGAATATGCTCATAATGCAATTTTCGAAAAAAACCTAAATGGAAATTCTGGTAATCGTGAAGATTTAAGCAAGATTTCGAAATCTCAAAATGGTGATTTATCGGGTGAAGCAGATATTTTTATTTTTCCAGGATATGAGTTTAAAACAATTCAAGGTTTAATTACGAATTTTCATGCGCCAAAATCAACAGTTTTAATGCTTGCAAGTGCTTTTGCTGGCTGGGAAAATCTTAAAAATGCTTATAATCACGCAATTCAAAATGGTGAATATAAATTTCTATCTTATGGTGATTCAATGATTATCTACCAAAATAAATAGAGCGAATAACGCTCTATTTTGCTTTTTCGAAAATTATTCACCAAGCGAATATTCATTCAAAATATTAAGGTTTTCATCAAACTCAAAAACGAGTGGCGGAAAGTTTGGAATTTCGACACCCATAATTTCATCATCGCTCAATCCTTTTATATGTTTCACAAGCGCACGAATTGAGTTTCCATGAGCACCAACAAATACATTCTTTCCGCTTTTCAGAGCTGGCGCAATTTGATCTTCCCAAAACGGTAAAGCACGTTCTAGAGTAACTTTCAAGTTTTCAGCATCTGGCACAACCGAATCATCAAGCAAAGCATAACGGCGATCATTATGTGCAGAATATTCATCATCTCGTGGCATTTCTGGTGGGAGCGTATCATAAGAACGACGCCAAATATGAACTTGCTCTTCGCCAAATTTTTCAGCCGCCTCAGTCTTATTTTTACCCGTTAAGCCGCCATAGTGCCGCTCATTCAAACGCCAAGATTTTTGAACTGGAACCCAAAGTTGATTAGAAAATTCCAAAGCCAAATTTGTTGTTTTAATTGCACGTTTTAGAACTGATGTAAAAGCCACATCAAACTCAATTCCTGCCTCTTTAATTAATTTTCCAGCATCAATTGCTTGTTGAACACCTTTTTCACTCAAATCAACATCAGCCCAACCGGTAAAAAGGTTTGCTTTATTCCACTCACTTTCACCATGTCTTGCAAAAACTAATTTAGCCATTTTTCTCCTTTCGAAAATTCATTTTATCTATTTTAATTTTAACATTTTCAAACCATTCCTTCAAGCCTTAGCTTGCAGCTCCTTCTTGACTTAGGTATTAAAATATGTTAGAATTTACCACAATCGAATGATAGCTCTTTTAAAAAGTTAGGTGAACTATTTTTGGGTTATTTTTCGAAATTTTTTATTAAAGGAGGCTCTTAAATGGTTAAAAAGAGCGAATTTCAAGACGAATTGAAAAAATTTGAGTCTATTTTAGAATCATTGGAAAAATATCCAGATTTTAAAAAACTATTTCTGCCAAAAGATCTTGAGGCAATGAGGAAAGCACTCGAGAACCAGACCTCAATACCTGGAGATTCTTTATCAAGAATAAAAGTAGCATTAGTACTATTCAATGCAAAAATTAACAAAACTCGTAAGAAGCCAAAATCAGAACTTAAAAAACCAAAAACTAGTGATTCGAGCAATAATAAGCCAAATAACAACAAGCTTATTAAAAAGTTGCAAAAGAATATTGTAGATAAAGATACACAAATTAAAGAGCTGGAAGGTAAAATTGAAGAACTTAAATCAAGTTTCGAAAATCAAATTGAAGAGCTTGAGAAAAACTACCATAATACTTTAGATTCAAAAGATGAAGAAATCTCAGAGCTTAAAAGAGAAAAAAACAAGCTTGATCTTAATAATAAATCCCTAAAAGCTCAAAAAAATGAACTCGAAGAAAAGCTCAAGAATAAAGATTTCTCGGAGCTACAATCAAAATACGATTCTTTAAAAGGAGAGCTAGAAGAAAGCAAGAAATCCAATGAACTTCTCACAGAAGCAAAAGCGGAAATTCAAGAACTTAATTCGAGAATTGAAAATAAGGATAAAACCATTAAATCTCTCAAAGAAGAAATTGATAGCTTTAAAGATCCTGAAAAACTTATTGAGACTTTTGTTTCAGTCGTGCAAGAAGATGCTAGATTTTTAGCGATAGAAGCTGCAAAAGACCTACTCGAAAAAGAACGAAAGCAAGATTCTGGGAAAATTTCTGGTTTAACCGAAATTATCAACAGTCGCCTTTCAGATTTTAATGATAGACTCAATAATCTACAGGCACTGGTTCAGCAAAAAGACATCGAAGAAGAAGTTCACGAATCAGATCCAAACTTTTCTGATGAAGATTTAAAAATCATGAAAAGTTTAAATATTTTGTTTGTACAAAATGGGAGCTACAAAAATTTATCTCAAACACAAAAAAGTCTTTTGAATAGTTTTGGCGGAAAATCAGATTTTTTCACCAAAGCCGATAAAACCTCAAAGACTAAAGACACTCTAAAATCAGCAATTGAGGGTAAAAAATTTGATTATATAGTTCTATATTTAGATGGAATAGGTCATACAATAACAGGTGGGATAAATGAATATCAAGAACCTAAAATTATTCTCGTTCGAAAAGGGCTTGAAAATCATATTTTGATTAAAAGCCAAATTCTTGAAAGATACCGCAAACATCAACTTACATCAACCTAACTTTTAGTTCAAGGCCTCAAAATTGAGGCTTTTTTATTTAAAAAACGCCAGCTTTTTGCTGACGCTAAAATAAAATACTTACTTTTTTAAATTTATTGAATTAAAGTCGAGCCGCTCATATGTTTGACACGCGCAGAGATTTCCTTATGGCGACCTTTAACCATTGGACGGGCCTGTGGGTTACCTAGGTAACCACAGGTTCTTTTTACAACATCACAAGTTTTTGGGTCGCTATTGCCACAGTTTGGACACTTAAAGCCTCTTTCAGTTGGTTCGAAATCACCTTCAAAGTCACACTTGTAGCAACGATCGATCGGAGTATTGGTTCCTAGATATCCGACACGTTCATATGCATAATCCCAAACAGTTTCAAGCGCTTTCGGATTTTGTTGCAAAACTGGATATTCACAATAATGGATAAACCCACCAGTTGCGCCAGCCTTAACGTAATCTTTTTCAAAATCCAGTTTTTCGAAAGGCGTTGGATTTTTCCTAACATCGTAATGGAAAGAGTTCGTGTAATAACCCTTATCTGTGATATCAGGAATAGAGCCAAACTTCTCTGTATCCAAGCTACAGAAGCGGTCAGTCAAGCTTTCACTTGGTGTCGAATAAACACTAAAATGATACCCAAACTCATCACTCCATTTCTCGCAAAGTTCTTTCATTTTTCGAATTATTGAAAGCGTGAAATCCTTCGCTTCCGGATTTTCTTCCCATTCAGCGCCGTAAAAAGCTTTCCCGACCTCATAGAGCCCGATATAACCGAACGAAACAGTTGCACGACGATTTTTAAAAACCTCATCAACCGAATCGGTAGGATTCAAACGCTTACCAAAAGCACCATATTGATACAAAATTGGCGCATTCTCTGGTGTTGCTTCCTTGGTACGCTCAACACGATAAACCAGCGCATCTTTTACAATTTGAGCACGTTCATCAAAAATCCGCCAGAATTTTTCGAAATTACCGTCGGATTCAATTGCAATTCGCGGCAAGTTTAAAGTAACTACACCCAAATTCATTCGGCCAGAATTTACTTCTTCACCATTCTCATCTTTCCAACCTTGAAGGAAAGAACGGCAGCCCATTGGAACCTTAAATGAACCAGTTAGCTCAATAATCTGATCATAAGACAAGACATCTGGGTACATCCGCTTGGTTGCACACTCTAGAGCAAGTAGCTTAATATCATAGTTTGGATCTTCAGCGTAAAGATTCACGCCACGTTTAAGTGTAAATACCAACTTTGGGAAAATTGCCGTACGTTGCGACGCGCCTAGACCTTTAATGCGAATTTCCAAAATAGCTTTTTGAATTTTACGTTCGAGCTCAGTTTGACCGAGCCCAAAACCAAAAGTCACAAAAGGTGTTTGACCGTTTGAGGTAAAAAGCGTATTAACTTCGTATTCAAGTGATTGCATTGCATCATAAATATCTTTATCTGTTCTTTCCCAAGCATACTCTTCCCATTTACTACTGTCTTCAACCCATCTTTCGGCATCTTTAAGATGTTTTTCGAAATTCTTTTTTGCATAAGGCGCGAGAAGCTCATCAATACGGTCTGCCGAACAACCACCATATTGGTTTGATGCTACATTTGCTATGATTTGTGCAATTTGAGCTGCCGCCGTTTGAATTGATTTCGGACTCTCAATATCAGCATTACCCATTCGAAAGCCATTCTTAAGCATTCCTTTAAGATCAATCAAACAGCAGTTAGTCATTGGTTCAAAAGGACTATAATCAAGATCATGAAAGTGAATCTCACCTTTTTGGTGCGAGTTCGAAATGTGTTTTGGAAGTAATCGTAGTCCAATCGCCTTACTTGTAACACCAGCTGTCAAATCACGTATTGTTGCAAAAACCCTGCTATCTTTGTTTGCATTTTCATTCACCGTTGAAGGTTTTTTCGAGATCAACCGATTGATTGTTTTATCGATTGATTGCACATCTTCGCGTTCACGTGCTCGCTCTTCTCGATAATCGTGAAATTTATGATAAGCAGCAATGTCATTATCATAAAGCTTTTGTTCAACTAAATCCTGGATCTCCTCCACGGTAAAAACTTTTTTGCCGTTCTTAACACTTTCTTTTAACTCATCAAGTACTAAACTGCCAATTTTCAGCGATTCCATAATTGGCTTAGATGGGTCTTTACCTTCAGAGAATGTTGATCGAAAAGCTTTTTCGATCGCGTTAAAAATGCGTTCTACATCAAGTAAAACCTTGCGACCATCGCGCTTCATCACTTCAACACCCTCGAAAGAAATCTTTACTCCTTCGAGCTCTAAAGATTTTAGTTGTTCCTTGCTAAGCAATTCAAGTTGTTTTCCCATTTTATTCACCCCGTTTTTCTATAATATTTCGTAAGTATTTTTAAATTTTTAAAGTTCTTCTGCTCGACTATTTAATTATAGTGCTTTTGTTTATAAAAATCAATAAAAAAACGCTATATTTAGCGTGTAATATTTACAACAAAAAACCGCTTCTTTCGAAACGGTTTATTTTTCTGTTATGCGTTTCCACTCTCTGCAGGCCAAACTCGCTATAAAGAGATACAGAAAAGTGAAAAGTACTTCCCAAAATAAATTATATTCCACTAATCGTGAGATAACCATTGGGTAATCTATAAGTGTTTGAGTTACAATCATAGCTGACAAAAAAATGAGACAATCTTGTTTGAATTTTGCCTCTCCTTCTACTTTAGCTAGAATTATTATACTCAAAATAATTTCGAAAGCAAATTTTGAAGCTATAAAAATAAAATTATCTTCATAGGAAGAAATCTCAAGAAAAGAGAATAAAATAATTTCTTGATGTGTTAGCTGACCAACTATCATTAAAATTGAGCTTAAAACAATAACCGAAGAAAGAAAAATCATCATTTTTCGATTTATTCTTTCTTTACCGACCGTTCTTATAAGCATGATCAGTGTTGCAATTAAAATTACAATTATTTTCATAATGTACGCACCTCCAATATTGTGATTTATACATTATATAACTTTATTTCAAAAAAGTCAAATCAAAAAACCAATTGGCAAAAAGAAACTTATAATCCCACAAATTAGAGAAATTGCATAAAATACTCGCCGATTTTCTTGACGGTTTTCGAAAAAATAAATTAATAAAAAAGAACTAAAAACCCCAATTGGAATACTTATATTTGTTTTAGTTTTTAACCAGACTAAAGCAAATAGGGCGCACAAAATAAGTTTCACCAAAAAAACAGAATCGCTTTCGGGATTTTTTTCGAAACCACGACGGCTTAATTTTGTGCGATTTCGCGCATAAGTTCTTTGTTTGCTATTTTTGCTCATATTGCTTATGATTATATCATATTTTCACAAAAAATAAAACCGCCCGAAGGCGATTTTGAAAATTACATTTTGATTTCTGCATCAACTCCAGCTGGAAGGCTAAGATTTTGCAAAGAATCAATTGTTTTTGGTGTCGCATTACTAATGTCAATGAGGCGCTTATGAACACGCATTTCGTAAGCTTCACCACCCATTTTGTAAACATGTGGGCTTTTTACTACCGTAAAAGTGCTTCGTCGTGTTGGTAGAGGTACTGGTCCTGCAACCGTTGCACCAGTTCGAATTGCTGTGTCAACAATTTGCTTTGCACTTTGGTCTATAACTTTGTGGTCGTATGCCTTTAGGCGAATACGAATTGTTAGGCCTTGTTCTGCCATTTTTACTCCTTATATTAGGCTTGTAACTTCTTTCGTAACTTTAAGACAACTACGAACGAATTCTCAAGCAATTTATATTACCATAATATTTTAACATAAAGTTATCTAAATTACAATAGAAAAAAAGTCCTCACTTAAACAAGAGCTTTAATTAAAGAAATTTTTTAACAATTCCCTACATTTTTTGTATAGCAAAAGATACAAACGATAGGTTTATTACAAATTATAGCTACTAAAATAAAAAGCACCAAACGGTGCAATTTATTAACCTTTTCGTGGTTTAACTTCATTTCGACCAAGAGACTTCTTAGTTTCTGTGAAGATTTCATGTTTTCGAGTTTTTGGATTATATTTTCGCAAAGATAATTTTTCAGGTGTATTCTGAGTATTTTTGCGAGTGTAGTAAATTCGGTCGCCAGTAATTTCGCTTACAAGACCAATAATCTTTCGTTTCGTATTCTTTTTAGCCATAATCTCTCTTAAATTTATTATTTACGTTCTGTTCTATTCTATCATAAGATTTCGCAAAAAGCAAGACTTTTAATCTCTTGTTGACTTATTTTATTTTTTATGGTATAATTTTGATCATGAACAATTTTTTAAAATTTATACAAAAAACTTTAAATAATTCGAATGAACGCATTGTGCTACAAAGATTTTATTTATTTATAGCATTGTTCGGATTCGTTATCGCAAGTTTTTTAAATATTTTCGAAAATTCAATTAGTAAAATTATCCTAATGATGGTTACTGCTGCAATTTCCATATTTTTTGTAAATGCAATAATATGGGTTATCGGTGAAGCTTTAAAGAGTAACTTTCTAAAAAATAATAAGAAATAGTTATATTAAACTTTTATTATGCAACTAGAATAGAACTGTTTCTTTAATCCAAAGTTGTTCGTAATCTTCATTCTCTAAACTGAGCTGGTTCGAAATTCTAATCATTTCATCAAGACGCTCAACTTCATCTTTAATATCGAACTTATCTAAAACTTTAAAAAAATATTTATCTCCAATTCGATATTTCATTATCGTTACTGTTTTCATAGCCCTCCATAAGAATTATTTTTATACAAAATATACCTAAATATTATATATTAAAAACCTTACTTTGTCAATAGAAGACTCTATTTAATCGCTAGCTAATCGTATTGACATTAATATAATTTATATGATATAATTCATTTATTCGCCGCGATAGCTCAATTGGTAGAGCGCATCCATGGTAAGGATGAGGTCTCGGGTTCAAGCCCCGATCGTGGCTCCATTTTTTTGTCTAAATAGCAAAAATCGCACCCTTTCAATCAGAGTGCGACTTTTAATTTTCAGATTTTTAGCTTTCAATAATTTTAATAAACTCTTCTAGCTCTTTTTGTGCTTCTAGTGTGGTGCCAACAAGCTTCTTCATTGATGCAAGAATTTCATCCGAAACTTCTTTTATTCCCCTGTCAATTTCTTTCATTTCTTCTGCGATTTCCGTAAGCGGTTTTACTTCATCCTCTTCGAAAGTATCAACATATCGTGGAATATTTAAATTATAATCATTGTCGCGAATCTCTTCAATACTTGCCACGTGCGCATATTTTTCAATATCTTGCCGGTTTGAATAGGCCTCTAAAATCTTCGAAATATCTTCTTTTCTCAACTTATTCTTGTTTTTAGCTTTTTCAAAATGACTTGAAGCATCGATAAACAAAATATCTTTCGTATTTTTTCGTGCTTCACGGCCTTTTATCACCAAAATACATGTTGGAATACTCGTGCCATAGAACAGGTTTGCCGGCAAGCCAATTACAGCATCAACCAAATTTTCATCAATTAATTTTTTGCGAATTTTAGCTTCGGCAGCACCACGGAACAAAACTCCGTGCGGCAAAACAATCGCCATTGTGCCGTCATTCGCCAAATGATGCAATCCGTGTAAAACAAATGCATAATCTGCTTTCGATTTTGGTGCAATTCCAAAGTTTTTAAAGCGAACGTCTTTATTGCGATCAATATTTTCAATATCCCACTGTTGCGAATATGGCGGATTAGCCACCACTGCATCAAACCTTAGTGGACTTTGCACGCCGTTCTCCTCAATTGAAGGCCAATCGACAGCGCTCAAAGTATCACCTCGCTTCAATTTCATATTGCTATAATTCACATCATGCATCATCAAGTTCATTCGCGCCAAATTATATGTCGTAGCATTCAATTCCTGCCCGTGAAATTCAACTTTTCCAGAATCTCTCTCTGAGGTTAATTCTTTTTGAACGGTCAAAAGCAACGACCCCGAGCCCATCGTTGGGTCATAAACCCTAAATTGCTCGCCGTTATTACTTTTATTAAGCGTTGTAATTTTTGCTAAAATCTGGCTCACTTCGTGCGGTGTATAAAACTCTCCACCTTTTTTGCCTGCATTTGCTGCAAATTCACCAATCAAATATTCATAAACATCACCCAAGATATCACGGCCAGATTCATCTTTAAAATTAAAATTATCAATCATCAGCACGATTTCATTCAAAGATCGTGCGCGCTCGTTAATATCAGAACCAAGCCGCGTGTCGCCCAATTTTATATCCGAGAAAATATCCGCCAAAGATTCCGCCTCACCGCTATTTTGTATAGCATTCTCGCGAAAAGCATCAAACATATCTTGGTAGTCACTCGCCTTAATTTTATAATCTGCAATTTTCGAAATCAACTCACCCCAAGAATACTCCGGCAAAACCGCATAACTCAAATTTATTTTCAAATCTTTTAGATATTCTTTTAGCTCTTCACCGCTTGCAGTATAAAAATCCTCAAGGCCATTCTCTTTCAAATATTCATCTTGCTTTTCCGAAAGATATCTATAAAACATAAACGGCAAAATATAGTTTTTATATTCGCTGGCATCCATCGTGCCTCGCAATTTGTTTGCCATATCCCAAAGCTGAGCTGAAATTTCTTTTGATTTATTCATAGTATCGCATTCTCCTTTCTTTTATATTTAGATAAACATCTTCTTCAGGAATGTTTGTTTGCTTTCTTTGAGCTGGTTGACTTTTTCCTCTTGCTTAGCAATGGCCTTGTCTAGGTCTTGGAAGAAAGAACCGATGACTTCTTGTTCAGGGAGAGAAGGAAGAGTTGCAATTACCTTTTTAAAATCTGTCTTATTTATTTTGTCTTGTACACCTGGTGTCTTCCTCATGGTAATTTGATCTTGAATATTTGGTGTCAGCATCATAAAATATAAAAACTGATTATTACTTGAAGTACTTCGTATAAGTACGGAATTGGGTGCTAACGTCATAGGTCTATCTAATTCAGGAACTTGGAAAAATCTCCCAACTGTCCCTACATTTGACATCAATATATCATCTTTAAACAATCTACTCTTAGATAAAAAATTGTAACCTTTCTCATCTGTATAAAGCCATGGTCCCCTCCAACTATTTGAGGCATCCTGTAATCTAATCATGTATGCGAAATTATCTTTTTCATAAGTTTTCACATTATTTCTTAAAGATTCAAAACTCCCATTAGCTACATAATCAGTAACAATATCAAACACTTCCCCCAACTTTACTTCCTTCCAATCATCTTCAAATCCTGCGAAACGAAGGTCTGGTTTGGTTTGTCCTTTGGCTGGGAAGAGGAGCTTGAGGTAGGTTTTCTTCTGTTCTTTGAGCACCTCTAACTTACGCTGTTGAAGGCTAATAAGCTGGTCAATATCTTGAAAGAAAGAACCGATGGCAGTTTGCTCGGAGAGGGAGGGAAATGGAATAGGCATCTCAACAAAAACACTATCTTTAATTGCAAACCTATCAGCTCTGGCACCGCTATCACCATTTATTTTCATAAATTTATGCCAATATGTCGTATCAAAATACGTAGCTAAGTATGAATTTTCAATATCATGAGTTCTAAATACATAATATAATGGGGACATAATTCCAACCTCGTTCAGCTTATTAGGCTTTATAGGTCCAACAGGCGCATAATTTGAAATTCGTGGATTATATACAAAATCATTCTGTTTAACTATGTAATACCCATTAAGATTTTTTTCATTGGCTATATCCTTATCAAAGTAATCACGTTGTGGAATTATCCCAAACTCCGCAGAGTTAGTTAAAACACTACTATATAGATTTTCGGAATTTTTTTCCCTCACCTTCTCAGAAACTTCCCCCAACTTCTTCTCTTCCCAAGATTCGGTATAACCTGCAAAGCGATAACTTGGTTGTTTTGTCATCTTGTTCGTCTCTATTTCCATTTATTTAGCCCTCACAATCTGGTCTGCCAAGTTATAAATTTCATCAGTAAAGCGGTTTCGCCACGCAACCCATGTTAGTTGGGTAAGTTCTGCGTTCTGATTGGTTCGATAATTCGTTTTATTTCTATTCATAATCTTGTTTAATTCGTTTTGTTTGTTTAAATCCTCCCTGCTACCAACGCGATGTTTGTTAATCATCTGAGTTAGCTCAAGGTTGGTGGTGTTCTCGCCAATTCCCCAGCGTGCAATGAAATTATCAATTTTGCTGTTTGCCGTTTGCTCTTGCGATTCGTTCAGAGCCTCGATAACCTCTTCACGATTGTTTGGAGCTGGGTATTTTTTAAACTTATACTCGCCTTTAATAATTTTTCGAACGAAGTCTCTGAATTTAATTCTATCTTGCTCGTTCTCGGCTTTTTCAAGCTCGCGGTGAATTTCTTCTTTAAGCTTCTCAGCGGTTTCGAGATTTTTTTCATGAACAGCGTTTGCCATTCTTGCAATCAGGTCTGTTAGATAGTCGTAGTTCACTCGCACGTTGTGAATATGCGCCATTTCAAGCTCAATATGCGAAACATCAATGCCTTCAGCCTTTGAACGGCGCCTTTTAAGATCATTTGCTATCACCGTTGTTAGGCGAACTTCTTCATCTTTAGCGATTCCAATTGTTTTATAGAAAAGCTCCGGCTCTTTGTCGACCGAGATTATTTCTTCACCATTAACATTGCCCGCAGTATATTGCTTGGCTGCGTTCACTAATCTTGAATATTTTTTAAGGTTTTCGAAAGTTGCATCCTGAACAGCCTCACTCGGCGAAAGATAGTTAAAATCTTCTGTTTGCGTTCGAAGCTCCGTAATAACATCTTTTAGTTCTTGAACAACGCTACTAAACGGTTTCGAAAGAACACCGCTATCAGTTAATGAAAGCTGTATTCCGCCAACATTTGCAGAGTCGCGATTTGAATAGACACTCAACGCTTCTTCCATTTCTGCTTTATTCAATTCTGGCCAGCGATAATTGATAATGTTTCCAAAAGGTTTATGGTTAAAGTTATGAACGCGATTTGTGCGCGAATAAGCTTGAATCAGCGACGAGCCTTTGAGCGTTCTATCAACATATAGCGTATTTAGCTCGGGTGCATCAAAGCCAGTCAAAAGTTGATCAACCACAATCACAAGATCAAGATATTTGCCGTCTTCGCTATTTTTCGAAAGCCGGTCTTGAACGCTTTCGGCGTATTCTTTAACTGTTGTCATATCAAAATTCTCATTAAAGAGCTTGTTGTATGATTCTATTGCACGAGCAAGGTTTTGATTGGTTTGAAGCTGGTTATCTCCGTTTGAAGTATCCATCGAGAAACTCACAGCCACTTTTAAGCGTTCTTCTGGTGGTAGGGTTTTGTTAATTTCTTCAAACTTATCAAAATATTGCATTGCGCGCGGTGTTGACGCTCCGCCGCCACCTACATGAACAGTGAGAATGGCGTTATATCTTCTTTCAGCCGAACGCTCTTGCCAATATTTAAAAATATCCTCAACAACTAATTCTAAATGCTTATCACTTTCATCATATATAGCGGTTTTAGTTTTACTGTCATATTCTTCTCGGTTTTCTGAAACTTTAATCGTCTCTCTAAATGCAACATTAAAGCCTAGAACATTGCGATCAGCGATAGCTTCTTTGATTGTATATGCATGTAAAAGTCTACCAAAAGTATTTTGAGTTTGTGGGAATTTTGGCGTTCCAGTGTAGCCTATCCAGCCCGAATTTGGAATTTTATTTCGAATAACTTCAAGCATTGCCTCGTTATCTGCACCGTCTCCAGTCGAGCGATGAGCCTCATCAACAATAAACAGAATATTTCCGTCCAATTCCTTGAAATCTGGGCTTTTAACATATCGCGCCATCTTTTGAATACTCGTCACAATGATATTTTTATCCGTGCGTTTAAGAAGTTTATTTTTAAGGTCTGTGACATTTTTAGTATCACTAACAACCCCAGAATCGTTTGAAGTTGGGTCGTAAGCCGAGTATTTGTCTGCAGTTTGTCTTGTTAAAGCAATTCTGTCTACAAGAAAAATCACTTTTGAAACATTCGGTAACCGACTTGCCAGCCATGCAGTCTTGAAGCTTGTTATTGTTTTACCACTACCTGTTGTATGCCAAATATAACCAAACTTACCGTCATGATAATTAAAATTCGATCTTCGTATCGTATCAATGATTCTCTTGGTTGCATAAACTTGATATGGTCGCATAACTTTAATTGATTCGCGATCTTTTGTTCCATCTAGAATCATGTATTGCGTTGCAATATTGTGTGCCATCGGAATTGAAAGAACTTTATCTGCAAAAGTTCTCCAGTCATTAACGGGCTTCGAAGTCTCCTCGTCTTGCCAAGAAAAAGCAAAATCTCGGTTAAAGTTTCCAGCCGTAGTGTTCGCCATATATTTAATATCATTCGGCGTCATTGCCACCAAAACTTGTAGTGTCGAAAAAATACCACTGTATAGACAGTCTGACGCTCAGCACTCTAAAATAATCTGAGTTCACACATCTTATGAATGAATTAAAAGACGGTTCAAAAAAATGAGCCGTCTTTTTTCTATTATTTGTCAAATATAAATATTGGTTCTTTTTAGTTAGTTGCCTTAAATTTAGCTAGGAAGATTATCTTGGTTTTATCTGGCGATATAACTAGACTGTAACCCCTTAACTTACTTTTCTTCTTTTTCTATTCTGCGTTTTTCTTCGTGCTTATCCAAGCTTTTCGAAAAGAATTGCTGAGTTAAATCCGTTAGCCAATCCGCAAAACGCTCGCCTGCGAATTGAATAGCAATAAGAATTCCAGTTGCTACAATAAAAACCAAAATTAAGTAATTATCTAAATTAGCCATTTAATTATTTTCTCCTTGTTTTCTTGCTTCCACTAAAATATCTTTAAAATCGTCATCTCGACAAAGTGTGAAAAAAGTAATTCCGCCAACTATAACAGAGACCATCACACCCGTAAGGCTACCATCACGATTTTTCGAAACCAGTTCGTTTATCTCTTTGCCCGCGGATTTAAATAGCCCAGCTGAGAGATAAGAATCAGGTTTAAATACGGAACCTGCTGTATAGCTTTGCCCGTAATAAAGTACCGAACCGTTATCTCTGAATCCATAAAATAGAAACCCAATGGTGGCTATTGTTATAATTGCTAATCGAATTTTAATACTATTTTTCATATTAATCCACCTTTTTAAATTCAAACTTTAACGAATTTTCTCCAATCATAAAACCATTCTGGTTATCAGAATTATCATTCAATGGCTTATTTTCGAAATATAAAGTCTTTTGGTCATCGGACAGGGTTGCAATTCCGGAAATATTTTTTCCTTCAATTACAATTTTGTCGCCTTTTTGATGCCATTTGGCGGAGAAAGTTTCGCCGTTGTCCATTGTTAAAGTTCCGTCTTTTTTTATCTCCATAGTAGCATTCCAGTGAATATATTTAGAGATAATTGAAGCAAGGTCGGCTTGTCCAGTTGCTTTACCTGCAATTTTTGCACCATCTTCTCTAACACTTCCTTGGTCGAAGATATCGGTCTTCCACTTGCCTGTAAAGTTCTTAGGGGAACTACAGCCTAAAAGCATAAAACATGACAGTGAAATTATAAATGAGAAAAATAACTTTCTTTTCATTGACACTCTTCCTAATAAATTACCAATATCTATCAAAGGCACTAAGAATATAGCTTAGGTCTTTGGATTGTTCTTTAATCTTCCCACCAACGACTAATTGATATTCAATTCCACCAAGAAAACCACCTGAGCTTTCAATAACCTCAACCAATTCACCACGAACTACTTTTTGATTTAAACGAGTATTCATTTTAAGCCTCTCTCTATTTGAATATTTTATGGCACAATACCACAATCTCGTGCTAATTCTTCTAATGTAAGTCCAGAATACCGTCGTAGGTTCGACAGTTCCTTCTCGATTTCCAGTCTTCCACCTGAAGAATCAACTCTCCATTGCAAAATTGATTCCATAGCTCGAATACTTGCTTCAATTGTCTCTAAAGTTTCTTGAAGCGATTCTCTTTCTTGAGTTAGACTGATGTATTGTTCACGGTCTGCCGAAGCCATTCGTCCACCCAGTTCGTTAATATCAGCCATTACTTCTAAGCGAATTCTTTTCGATTTCTCAAGAATTTTCATCGCTAATTCTTGTTTTTTAGTGTATTTATCAATGGCAGATTTTCTATTAAACCAGAAAATTCCACCAGCAATTGCAATTACCAATATGAAAAAAGCCATATTTTCTCCTTAATAAAACCTCTAAGTATTTGTAGCGCATTAAAAATCGTATTTATTTTAATACGAAATACCTCCTTTTTTTATTTTCACTCAAAAAATCCCTGCTACAATAGGGGTTGAGTTTGTTTTAGTTAACGGTCGTTTGTTAAAACAATCAAAGTTATCAATAAAAATATTTAAAATGCTGATTTAATAAGGTTTTAGTTACCTTGTTGAATTGGCATTTTTATTTTTTCATTGTTTTAGTTGACGACCGTTTGCTAAAACTGTTGATGAGTTTAATTTACTATTTTTCTAAGGATTTGTCAATCAATTATAGGTGATTTTTTCTATTTATTT
>CAURDS010000008.1:0-11106 GCA_963524215.1 uncultured Saccharimonas sp. (SeqCode)
TCTAATTTGTATTTTACAATAAAATAATTCTTATGTCAATAGTTTACTGAAAAAAATCTAAAAATATCCCGATACAATCTTATTTACTTGAGTTCGACTATCTAATGAAGAATAGCCATTTATAGTAAAATAATAAAGATTTCCATCGAGCATTTCAACCTCAATTCGACAAGATTTCTTCTGCCAATTTTTTGGGCGGCCAAAAGCTAACATTCCTAAAAATAGAATTCGAAAAATTCCCGGCTGATAAACTTCGTCAGCAGTATCAATAAAATTAATCTCTTGAATTTCACTCGGTTTTAGATAGATCTCAAGTGGGCGAGATAGAGCAAAATCTTCATAGAACTCTATCCCGTTAGCTGAAAAAATCAAACTACCAGCGATATTTTTATCGCCATTAAAATTAGCTTGAAATTCAAACTTTTCTTCCACCTATAACCTTTCACGAATCAATTTTTGCGCCAAAGCTGGATTCGCCTTACCTTGTGACTTTTTCATAATCTGACCAACCAAAAAGCCAATTGCTTTATCGTTGCCACTTTGAATATCCTCAATCGCTTTTTGTGAAGCTGGATCGTTCATCATTTCATCAACAATTTTTGCAATCTCACCTTCATCAGAAACTTGGAGAAGATTCATATTCTCAGCGATTTTTTCTGGCATAAGCCCTAGATTTTCATCATTAAGCATTGCTAAGAAAATTTGATGACCACCGTTAGAGCTTACTTTCTTATCATGAACTAGATGAGCTAAAAGAGTCAATCGGTGAGGACCAACGTAACCTTTATAAATTTTATCCATGTCGAGTTCTTCGCTTGGTGTTGAAGCAAACCAATTAAAAATTCGCTTCATATTTTCTTTATGTTCTTCAAGAGTGTATTCCTCTATTTCTGCTGAATTATAAATTTCACTTTGAGGTTTCTCCCAAGGACCATCACCCCAAGTTGCAAGTAAAAGCTCAGCAATTCGATAATCACTCAAGGCGTACTCAACTACAGAACTATCAAGCCCGAAAACACTAAATTTTTCACGGAAATAATCTGGCATAATCGGAAATTGCGCCTGCATTTTCGAAATTTCTTCATCACTTAGAACGATCGGCGGAATATCTGGATCCGGCATATATCGGTAATCTTGAGCCTCTTCTTTACTTCGTTGCGAAACTGTTTTTTGCTCGTCGTCAAGCCAACCGCGAGTTTCCTGCTTAATTTTCTCACCTTTTTCAAGCAATCTCACTTGTCGTTCGAATTCATATTGAGCCGCTCGTTCAACACTTCGAAAGCTATTTAAGTTCTTAATTTCCGTTCGTGTTCCAAGTTTTTCATCGCCAAGTTTTCTCGCTGAAATATTTACATCAAAACGCATATTCCCTTGATATAAATCACCATTTGTAACATCCGCAAAAACCATTCGCTTATGGAGTTCTTCAGCATAAGCGCGCGCCTCTTCAGCCGAATGAATATCTGGCATCGACACAATTTCGATTAAAGGTGTTCCAGCGCGATTTAGGTCAACCAAAGAATGACCACCAAAATGAGTGAGTTTTCCAGCATCTTCCTCAAGATGAGCATGCTCAATTCGAACTTTTACTTCACCGCCGCTAGGAATTGGCGCAATAATCTCACCTTCACCAATAATCGGCTGATAGAGCTGCGATGTTTGATAACCCTTTGGCAAATCTGGATAAAAATAATGTTTGCGGTCAAATCGGCTCACATTGGCAATTTTTGCATTTAATGCCTTTCCAGCTCGCACAGCTAGGCGGACTGCCTCTTTATTTAAAACTGGCAACATTCCTGGCAAGCCAAAATCAATTGGCGAAGTTGCTTCATTCGGCGATTTTTCTCGCGCGTCATTATCACTTCCACTAAAAAGCTTGGTTTTAGTTTTTAACTGAACATGGCACTCAATCCCAATTGTCATTTCATATTTTTTTAAAATATCTTCCATTAAATTGCTCCTAAATCTTTCAAAGCTTGTTTAAAACTATTCATTGCTCGGCGAGTTTGGTCGAAATTAATTTGTGCATCATTCTCATGTGCAACCACATTTCGAAGTTTGTGGGCGTGCCAGATTGAATTCGGGCTTGAAAATTTATCTTTTGAATTCTTCAGCCGCTCACCCATCGTTTGGCCGGAAATTCGAAGCTCCCGCATCGCTGTATCAACAAGTTTATCGGCATTAATTAACGCCAAGTGCCAAGTTGCAGGTTCATCTTTTTTGATTGAATTTTCTATTTTTAGCCAATCGCCCTGAAACTTTAATTTATCAAGTTGTATTTTTTCCGTTTTTGTAATTCCAATAAAGAAAAACAAAAGGCCAGCACAAATCAAAATAGAAACCGAAAGAATTACTAAATCCATTAGTTTTTCTCCAATTCATCAGCTAAAGCTAGAATTTTTGCGTCCGATTTCATCTTTCCGATAATTTGAACGCCAACAGGTAAGTCATTTTCAGTTTTACCAGCCGGAACAGAAACCGCAGGAAGCCCAGCAAGTGAAGCTGGTACATTCAAGATATCAGCTAGATACATTTTTACTGGATCATGCGCATTTTCACCAATTTTAAACGCAGGTGTTGGCGCAACTGGGCCAACCAAAAAATCAACTTCTTCGAAAAGCTTATTAAACTCATCAATTAATAAAGTTCGCGCTTTTTGAGCTTTTAGATAATATGCATCATAAAATCCACTCGAAAGCACATATGAGCCAATCATAATTCGGCGTTTATTCTCGGCTTCAAAACCTTCATCACGAGACTTGCCAAAAACCTCGCTCAAGTTTTGAGCAGATTTTGAACGTAAGCCATAGCGAATTCCGTCATATCGTGCTAAGTTTGAAGAGACCTCAGCTGGAACAATAATATAATAGATAGCGAGCGAATATTTACTCATCGGTAGAGAAACCTCTACAATTTCATGCCCAGCTTTTCGCATTTTCTCAATATAGTCTTCAGTTATTTTTCTGACTTCCGGGTCAACGCCTTCACTAAGAAATTCTTTAACTACGCCAATTTTTACCTTTTTTGAAACTTGTTCTTCTTGCCAAAAATCGGGCAAAGTCATCGCATCGCGAGAATCAAGCCCCGCCATCACACGCATTACGAGTTCACTCTCTTTAGCAGTTTTTGTAAAAACACCAATTGTATCGGTTGAAGAAGCCATCGCCACCACACCAAATCGCGAAATTGTGCCATAAGTTGGTTTTACGCCATAGACGCCATTAAAGCTGGCTGGCTGACGAATCGAACCACCAGTATCAGTTCCAAGCGCAAAAGGCACGATGTCAAGCGCAGTAATTACCGCCGAACCGCCAGATGAGCCACCTGCAACCCGAGTTTCATCAACTGAGTTTTTAGTTACACCAAAAGCTGAGTTCTCGGTTGAACCACCGTGAGCAAAAGCGTCCAAGTTTGATTTTCCAATACAGATCGCACCAGCTTTTTCAAGTTTTTCAACCGCAGTCGCCTGAATCGGCGTTTCGAAATCTTTCAACATTTTACTTGAGGCTGTTGAAGGTGAGCCAAATACCAAAAAATTATCCTTTGCCACAAAAGGAACGCCTGCAAGCTCGCCAACTTCTTCACCTTTTGAAATCTTTTCATCAATTTCTTGCGCTCGGGCTAAAGCTCGCTCTTCGGTCAAACTTGTAAAAGCATTGAACTCTTTAGTATTTTTCGCTTTCAAAATAGCTTCTTTAACAAAATCAACTGCAGTCTTCTTTCCAGATAGAACTTGTTCTCTAATTTCAAAAATATTCGTCATAATTCTCCTACAAAACCTTTGGAACTTTTACCTGATTATCTTCGATATTTTCACCCGCTAACTTTAAAAGTTCATCTCGTTTCACGCCATAATCATCAATTTCATCTTCTCGCCAAACATTTTGATTTTTCGAAACCGAATAAGTTGGCTCCACGCCATCAGTATTCAATTCACCAAGTTGCTCAATATATTCAACAATATTCCCTAAATCAGTTTGAAGATTCGAAATTTCTTCTTCACTTAGCGAAATACTCGAAAGCTCCGCCAAGTGTTTAACTTCATCTTTTGATATTTTTTCCATACACTTAAGTATACCACTTTTCGAAAGATTTTTAAAGTAAAAACTCCCAAAAACTGGAAGCCTTTAAGTTTATTTTTTCTCATTTTTTTCGATTCGTTGATTTAGCTCGTTTATTAAATTCATTTGAGCGGCATTAATTTCACCCGAAGTCTTAATATCATTATTAATTCTTTGGTGAAGAAAAATTATTCCAACTGAAAGAATTAAATTCCAAACAACAAACAGAGTAATTACAGCTATTTTAAGAAAACTCTTGTCTTTTTTGCTAATGATTTTCATGAATCTCCTATTTCACCATCTTCTTTCGAATCTCTGCAATCTGGTCGCGCAAATCCGCCGCTTCCTCAAAAAGCAAATTCGCACTGGCAAGATTCATTTGATTCGTCAAATCTCGCACCAAATTCTCCCATTCTTCACGCGGAATTTTTCGCAAATCCAATTTTGGTGTTTTATCTTTTTGCGGAATGATTGCGCGCAAACCTTCACTTATCTCACTAGCCACACTTTTTGGCGTAATTCCGTTTTCGAAATTATATTTTTGTTGAATCTCTCGCCGCCGATTCGTTTCATCAATCGCAATCTTCATTGAACGAGTTATTTTATCGGCATACATAATCACTTTTCCTTCTTCATGCCGAGCTGCTCGCCCAATTGTTTGAATCAACGCACTTTCTGAGCGCAAAAAGCCTTCTTTATCGGCATCCATAATTGCTACCAGTGAAACTTCTGGCAAATCCAAACCTTCACGTAAAAGGTTAATTCCTACCAAAACATCATAAACGCCACTGCGCAAATCACGCAAAATATCACCACGCTCCAACGTGTCAATTTCGCTATGAATATATGCCGTTTTTACACCATTTTCTTCTAAAAATCCACTCAGATCTTCCGCCATCCGCTTGGTTAAAGTTGTCACCAAAACGCGCTGATTTTTCGAAATTCGCTTTCGAATTTCTTCCATCAAATCATCAACTTGACCTTCAATTTTTCGAACTTCAATTTTAGGATCAAGCAAGCCTGTTGGGCGAATTACCTGCTGAACTGGTTTCGGCGAATGTTCGAGTTCAAAATCACCAGGAGTTGCTGAAACGTAAATTGCTTGATTGATATGCTTATAGAATTCTTCGAAAGTTAGCGGCCGATTATCTAGTGCTGAGGGCAAACGAAAGCCATTATCCACCAAAACTGTTTTGCGGGCACGGTCGCCGTTAAACATTCCACGAACCTGCGGCAAAGTCATGTGTGATTCATCAACTAAAAGCAAAAAATCATCAGGAAAATAATCTAGCAAAGTTGCGGGTTGTTCACCAGCCGAACGCTCAGTTAAATAGCGCGTATAGTTTTCAATCCCTTTGACAAAACCAGTTTCACGGAGCATTTCTAGATCATATTTGGTGCGCTGTGTTAGGCGTTGAGCTTCCAAAAACTTCTTATTTTTTTCGAAATATTCATGGCGTGCATAAAATTCCTTCTCAATTTGTGGAATCGCTCGATCAATAATTTCCTTTGGTGTAGCATAATGTGAATTTGGAAAAATATCAAAAAACTGCGGCTTTTCTAGAATTTCGCCCGTAAGTGGATTCAATATAATCAAGCGGTCAATTTCATCACCAAAAAATTCCACTCGCACCGCTAAATCTGAGCCAGCTGTAAAAATGTCAACTGTGTCACCACGAACCCGAAAAGTTCCACGTGCAAAATCCACATCATTTCGCTCATATTGAATATCTTTTAGATGTCGCAAAAACTTCTCTCGGTTATATCGCATTCCAGGCTTAATATGAAGCGCCATTTGCATATAACTCGCCGGCGAACCAATACCATAAATACAGCTCACACTCGAAACAATAATTGTGTCACTTCGAGTTAAAAGCGCCTCGGTTGCAGCATGGCGGAGTTTTTCGATTTCTTCATTGATTCGCGAATCTTTTTCAATATAAGTGTCAGTGCTCGCGATATAAGCCTCTGGCTGATAATAATCAAAATAGCTCACAAAATAATGAACTTCATTTTCAGGAAAAAACTTTTTAAATTCACTGTAAAGCTGTGCAGCAAGAGTTTTATTGTGTGCTAAAATTAAAGTTGGCTTTTGAACCGCTTGAATAATATTCGCCATTGTAAAAGTTTTACCCGAACCAGTCACACCCAGTAAAGTTTGTTCACGCTGGCCATTTTTTAAGCCTTCAACTAGTTGCGAAATCGCTTGTGGCTGATCTCCGGTAGGCTGGTATTTTGATTTTAACTTAAACTCGCGATATTTCATTATTTATATTTTATAACATATTTTGTTAAAAAGCAAAACCACCCATTTTTGAGCGGCTAAACTACTTTATATATCTAAAATTTTCTTTTTAGCTTTTTTAAATTCATCTTCAGTTAAAATTCCCTCATCATAAAGTTTTTTAACTTTTCGAAGTTCACTACTATAAGAATCGCTCTCATCTTTAGAGTCTTTAAAATTTAAAATATTATCCCTTTCATTCATCACATATTTATATGCTTCGGCAATTTGCGAATCATCATAAAAACCTTTACAAATTCTTTTTACATAAGAACTGTCTGTTGAAGTAAAGCTAAGAAATATCCACATAGATAATCCGTATATAAGAAAAATCATAAGAACACCAAGTATAACAGCATTTCCAGAGCTATAGCTATACGTCGCCTTTGGATCATAAGAAGCAACTAATAGAGAGGAGAATAGTCTAACGAAGCCATTTATCATAACTAATATATTTCTTAAATCTTTCTCAACACCTATATCGTTCATTCTACGAAAATCAATATATAAATATGAACCAAAAAGACAGATAGCAATCAAAAAGCTAATTACTGTAACGGAACTATCACTACTTAATAACCCGATATGAAGAATAAACCTATCAATTAAAATAATTATAAAACTACTAAGAAAATACATTGGACCATTAATCCTTGGTTCATTAGCTCTACCATCTTTAACGACTCTAATATATTTAGCCATCTCAAATAAAGCTGGTCTATCTATTAAGTTCAAATTTATTTTACTCATTTATAACCACTTTCACTTTACTTATTAAGATATTTTCATTATAATGATACCATTTTCATTTTTTCAAGTCAATTACTTTACACAAAAAGCAAAACCGCCCAAATTGAGCGGTTAGTTTTATCCGTTTCCAGCGCGCTTTTCTGAAAGGTGTTCATCATCTCGCGGTGCAATAAAATCTGCATTTTTTTCATCTAGCCTTGCAATCACTTTTCGAACGAGCCGTTCTGGGTTATTATCATAAATGATATCTTTTGTTCCTGGAGCTTCAACATTTTGCAAAAGTGTAGGAACATAATCTGCTAAAGCAGTGCTTCCAAGCAAAACACCACAAACCTTGCGTGATTCTAAAGCAGTCGCAAGTTCGTGAAGCGAGCCCATTCGACCACCAACCGTAATCACCGCATCGCTCGAAAGCACCAAATGCGTATCACGCCCAACATAACTCATTCCTGTAAAATTAATATAATCAAAAGGCTTAAACGGTAATTTATATGTATTAACATGCTGGCGAAAACTTGAAGCGGGCGAAAAACCAATACTTAATCCCGTTCGCCCCTTAACGCTTACTGCACCCAAAGCCGCGTGATGTGGCAAACCAACTGTCGCACCAGTTGTTAGGATTTTCCCTTGCCGAACAATCTCTTGCCCGAGCCTAAAAGCCAAATCTCGTGAAGCTAAAACACTATCACCCGTTGCCGCTCCCGAAACACAAATTTGATATCTCATTTTTCTCCTTTTAAAATAATTTTTCTTCTATTTGCTTGATTGAATAATTTGAAAATTCCCGCTGATATTCTTCAAGAATTTGTTGTTTTAATTCTTTTTCGAAAAAATCTTTTGAATGCTCAGCTAAGTTCATTATTCTTTTATTTTTTTCAACATCTTTTCTATTTACTAAAACCAAACCATCCTCTGCGAAAAATATTGCATTGCCAAATTCAGCCCAAAATCCTTCATCGTTCAGATGATTAGCTAAAGCCGAAAAAGCTTCGATCATCAAAATACTATCACCAGAAAACCCCAACCTTTTCTCAATATTATGTGATTTTCGATACAGCTCCGCCATAATTTGAGCTGAAACACTCTTTAATTCTGGTTTTTTAGCTTCTATTTTCGAAACACCAAAATCAAATTTTCTTGCATAAGCACCGCTCAATCCGAGTAATTCTGAAAGTTTATAATTTCTCATAACCGAATCTCCTGCATTGGCATTGAATGAAGCTTTGCATTCTTATATAAAATCCCTTTTTTTGCGCCCATATATTGAATTACTGATGTTGAATTTGCACTGGCGAATAAAATACTTTCTTTAATATCAGCACCCTGAGCCCACTGACTCACAAAGCCTGAACCAAATGCATCACCAGTACCAGTCCTATCTAGCGATGGTACATCTTCATACATTCCAGCACGAATGATTTTGCCATCAGAAGCCGCCCAAACACCATTCGCTCCATCTGTTAAAATTGCAACTTCTACAAAACTACAAGCATTTCGAACCAGTTCTTCAGCAGAAATTCCCTCAAAAATTAAACTTGCTTCCTCTTTATTTACAATTAAAATTTCAACATCTTGAAGTAGAGTTCGAACTTTTTCAGGCTCTTGGAGTTCTTTTTTGCCAGGATTCCACGCTATTTTTGCACCCTTTTCTATAGCTTCTTTAAAAATTTTCAGGAGCGCATCAAATCTACCAGCTAAGTTCGAAACATAAATCCAATCAAATTCACCATATTTTAATTCAAAATTTTCAGCGTAAATATGTTCCGAGGCACCACGATAAGTTAAAATCGTTCGTTCGCCATTTGGCGCTAAAATAATAGTTGAATAATCTGTGTTAAATCTTTTCAAAAATTCAACACGTGAAGTATCAATAGATTCTTCATCAAGCATTTTTAAAATTTGTTCACCCGAAGAGTCTTCTCCAACCACACCCATAAAACTTGAAATCAAACCTTGTCTCGCAAAAGTTGTTGCAGCATTAGTGGCGCCACCGCCACTCGAAATCTCAATATTTTGAATATCAATCTTCGAACCAAGCTGGAATTCAACTACATCTTGGTTTTCCGCCATTGAAATCAAACGAAATTCAGGTGAATTGCTCAAAAAAACATCCTGGGTAGCTGCTCCAATTGAAAGAATTTTTGGCAAATTCACTTTTAAATTGCCCCTTTTCGGTTAATCTCAGCTTCCATTTGCTTATAGCTTTGTTCAGGATTTTGTGAATTCATAATCGCTGAACCAACATTTATAACGTCAACACCAGATTGTGCTAAATTGAAAATATTCGAAAGATTAGCTCCGCCATCCCAGCCAATCTCAACATTACTGTTAATCTTTTTAATTAAGCGAATCTTCTCGAGTTGCATCATACTTGCATGACCGCCCATTTCGCCTAAATTTCCGCTAAAAATCAAAATATGCTCAGCTGCCTGAATTGCGGGCGCGACAGTTTCTGGAACAGTTGAACGAAGCAAAGCTAAACCAGGTTTAATCATTGTTTCGTTTTTAAGCCTTTCAAAAATTGGTACTAAATCTTCCTCAACTTCAGCATGAAAAATGACCATATTTGGATTAAGCTGAATAATTGTATCAATGTGTTCGCTTGGGCGAGCAACCATCATATGAATATCAACCTTCCATTCTTGAGGCCACCAAATTTGCGTTTCAGGCAATGTTAAATTAGGCGCAAAATTACCATCTGTTACATCAATATGAACTCTTTCTGCAAAAGGAAAAATTGCCTCAACTTGAGCTTTATATTCATCTGGATTAGTTGCTAAAATTGCTGGTGCTATTATTGACATCTATACCTCATCAATCTGTTTATTTCTTCTTACAAATCTTGGAGCAGCCGCAAATGGAGTTTTTAGCCAAACATCAACTGTCTCTTTCCACTTAGCTTCAGCTTCATCTTTATCGAAAACACGGGCCGGTAAACAAATTATATTGCTATCATTATCATTGCGAGTCCATTTAGCTTCTTCTGGCTCCCAAACAACAGATGCACGAATACCTTTAAAACGATTTGCTGCCATTCCCATTCCTTGAGCACCACCACAAATCAAAATTGCTCTTGGATCATATTTTTCATTGGCTCGTATTTTCGAAACCGCCACACGAGCGAATTCAGGAAAATCATCATTTGGGTCATACTCAAAACCGCCGATATCTTCGACATCGTATCCGCCCTCTTTTAAGTATTTAAAAACTTTCTCTTTTAAGTAAAAACCCCTGTGGTCTGCGCCAAGAAAAATCTTCATTTTACTCCTTAAATATTAGCTGCAACATCTGTAACAATTTCTACTAATCTGTTAGAATATCCCCATTCGTTATCATACCAAGCAACAATTTTAACCAAATTTCCACCAACAACATTAGTTAGTTCAAGGTCAACAATAGAGCTGTGAGAATTTCCTTTAAAATCTGTAGATACGAGCGGTTCTTCAGTCACAGTTAAAATACCTTGATAAAAAGGATCAGCCGCAGCACGCTTAAATACTTCATTAATTTCTTCTTTCGTGGTATTTCTTTTCAGAACAGCAGTAATATCGCTTAACGAAACTACCGCAGTCGGAACACGCACAGAAAGACCATCAAATTTACCAACTAAAGAAGGAATAACTTTTGCGGTTGCAATAGCAGCACCAGTCGTTGTTGGAACAATATTCTCGGCCGCAGAACGAGCTTCTCGCAAATCTTTTGCAGGAGCATCTAGAATTCGCTGGCTTGCAGTATAAGAATGAACTGTTGTCATCAAAGATTTTTCAATTCCAAATTCTCGTTCAAGAATTGCCATAACAGGAGCAATACAGTTTGTCGTACAGCTTGCATTCGAAATAATATCATCTTCACGAGTGAGCTCATGTTCGTTCACGCCAAGCACAATAAACTTTGCACCTTCACCTTTTGCAGGAGCTGAAATTACAACTTTTTTAGCGCCGGCATTAATATGCGCTCGAGCTTTTTCTGGTTGAACAAATAATCCGGTGGCTTCAATAACAACATCAACAC